>NZ_CP040517.1:2407543-3145891 GCF_005849285.1 Luteithermobacter gelatinilyticus
CACTCGCCAAACATTTATCGGATCATTCAGGCACAGGATAACTCAGGAGATCGGGACGCAATCAGTCGATATCTTCCGCAAAATCCACTTCGGTTTCCAGCCCAGCCTCCCGAATCAAGCGGCGGGCCTCGGACAGAAATTCCGTCTCCACCATCATGTTTCGGGGAATGGCCCCAATTCCGCCGCCAAACAGACTGGCATTGGCATCCAGAACGGTATAGGGGATGTTTGCCCCTTCAAAAAGGGCAGAAATCCTCGACATCAGCACCATATCATTTGTTGAGAAAAGAAATTTCACGGTAATTTGATCCTCTAAAAGCCACCTGTATGTTCATGTATGCTTGACCTGATGGTGCTGCCATGACTATTTTGCCCGAGACATATTTCTCTGTCCTGATATATTTCAGGCATTTTTATGGCCCACTGCGCCGGACAGGACATAAAATATAACGCGCTTAAAGGATAACAAGCATTAGGGCTTAAAAACAACGCTTAAACGAGTAGCAGAGACAGAACGTGGGTGTAGTCGTACAATTGGAAGAAGAAAAATCGGCCGCCGCTGGCAAAGACGCCAACAAGGGCGAAACTGCACTCGCGCGGTTGCAGGCGCTGGTGCGCGAGGATATGGAAAAGGTCAACCAGACCATCCTCCATAAGATGCAAAGCCCCGTGGCGCTGATCCCGCAACTGGCCGGCCATCTGATTTCCTCCGGTGGCAAACGGCTTCGGCCTATGCTCACGCTGGCCTCCTCGCGCCTGTGCGGTTACGAGGGCGAGCGCCATGTGGAACTGTCGGCCTGTGTGGAATTTATCCATTCCGCGACTCTGCTGCATGATGATGTGGTGGATGAAAGTGATCTCAGACGCGGTCAGGATACCGCCAACGCGGTCTGGGGCAACAAAGCCAGCGTGCTGGTGGGTGATTTCCTGTTCAGCCGGTCCTTTGAGTTGATGGTGGCCGATGGCTCGCTGGAAGTGCTGCGTATCCTCTCCAATGCCTCCAGCGTGATCGCCGAAGGCGAAGTGCTTCAGCTGGTCACCGCCAATGACACCGAAACCACCGAAGACAGCTATATGGAAGTGATTGCTGCCAAGACCGCCGCACTGTTTGCCGCGGCCTGTGAGATTGGCGCGGTCATCGCCGAACGCCCGGCGGCGGAACAGGACGCGCTTCAAAGTTATGGCCGCAACCTGGGCATTGTGTTCCAGTTGATCGACGATGTGTTGGATTACTCTGCCCAGCAGGAAAAGCTGGGCAAAAGTATCGGGGATGATTTCCGCGAGGGCAAGATCACCCTGCCCATCGTGCTGGCCTTCCGTCGCGGCTCCGAAGAAGAACGCCAATTCTGGCGTCGGACCATGGAAGATCTTGACCAGAAAGACGGCGATCTAGAACAGGCCCTCGAACTTATCCACAAACACAATGCGCTCAAGGACACCATTGAGCGGGCCCGCCATTACGGCGCCAAGGCGCGGGATGCGCTGGTCATCTTCCCAGACAACGCCTATCGCCAGGCGCTGATTGATATTGTGGACTTCTGTATCGACCGGGCATATTAGGGCGCGCAGGTGCTAGACGGTCTCGCCGTCGCGCAACAACGCCACAATGTCCTCCAGATTCTGCAATCTCTTGAGCCGGACGAACATCTGTTCCGCCTCGGGATATTGGCGCCTGAGATAGGTGAACCACTGTTTGATGCGGGCCGGCAGAAAGCCAGCGCCATGTTCAGGGCGCTTTTCTCCCGCGTAACGAATCAAGAGCCGTTTCACCCCGTCCCAGTCAAGCGGTGGGGCGCCCGCGCGGATACAACGGGACAGATTGGGCAGAGACAATGCCCCGCGCCCGATCATAATATCGTCACAGCCGCTCTCCCGCCGGCAACTCTGGGCGTCATCGGCCGACCAGATCTCGCCATTGGCCACCAGCGGCAGACGCACCACCTCGCGTACCCGGGCAATGACATGCCAGTGGGCCGGGGGACGGTATCCTTCCGTCCTGGTTCGCGCATGAATGGTCAACAGGTCCGCCCCCGCCGCCTCCACCGCCCGGGCATTGTCCAGTACCAGAGACTTGTCGTCATAACCTAAGCGCATTTTCACACTGACCGGTTGATCGGCAGGTACGGCCCGGCGCACAGTCGAGATAATCCGATACAGTGTTTCAGGCTCCTTCAGCAACACCGCCCCGCCCTTATTCCTGTTCACCGTTTTGGCCGGACAGCCGAAATTGAGATCCACGCCGGGCGAACCCAGTTCCACTGCTCGCACCGCATTTTCCGCCATCCAGTCCGGATCCTGCCCCAGAAGCTGAACCCGTACCGGCGTTCCGGCAGGGGTCCGTCCGCCCTGTTTCAATTCTGGACAGAACCGGTGAAACAGCGCCGGTTTATACAGCTGATTGGTGACCCGGATAAATTCAGTCACACACAAATCATAATCGCCCACGGCCGTCAGCAGATCGCGCATGATATGATCCACCACGCCCTCCATGGGGGCGAGAAAGATTTTTCCAGAAGACATACCCAGATTCACACTCATCCGGTCTTTATTCAAAATGGCGCAGGCGATGTAAAGGTGATTCTGTCTCCCCCCGTGGGATGATACAGGGTCAGGCTCTCGGCATGCAATTGCAGACGATCCGCCATACGAACCACCTCTGGAGGGGCGTAAAAGGGGTCGCCAAGGATCGGATGGCCCAGACTCATGCAATGCACACGAAGCTGATGCGAGCGACCGGTTACAGGCCTGAGCTCCAGACGGGTCGCCGTTGTTTCCCGGGCCAGCACCCGCCAATGGGTGAGCGCCTTCCTACCCCGTTCATGATCCACCATTTGCCGGGGCCGGTTGGGCCAGTCGCATATGAGCGGCAGGTCAATCGCACCCTCGTCTTCAGATACCAGACCCGCCACCCGGGCGAGGTAGACCTTTTCCGTATGGCGACGTTCAAACTGCAACCCCAGATGCCGGTGCGCCGCCCGGTTCAGCGCCATCACCAGGACCCCCGAGGTTTCCATATCCAGCCGGTGCACTGTGGTGGCCGTGGGGAATTTTTCCTGTGCCCGACGTTCCAGACAATCCTGGAGGTGGGCCCCGCGCCCCGGCACACTCAACAGTCCGCTTGGCTTATTCAGCACCAGAAGATCATCATCCTGATACAGAACATCCAGATAGGGCTTCCGGGGCGGGGTATACGGATTTAACGCATGTTGTTGTGCTTCAGAACCGGTGCTCATAACAGGCCGCCTCTCACTCATCCCCACGCCGGATCAGACGATGCAAACGCCTGAGCCCCCAATAGACCCCGCCAATCACGAAAGGCGCCGCCCCCGCCGTCGCCACATAGGGGTTGAGCAACGGCCAGAATTCCTGTCCCCCCTTGGCCAGGTAATTGATGATGCCAAGCGCATAATAGCTGATGGCCACAACAGACAGACCTTCCACGGTCTGTTGCAAACGAAGCTGTACGCGCGCACGACGATTCATGCTTTCCAGCAATTGCTTGTTCTGCGCCTGTAGCGTGGTGTTGATCCGGGTTTGCAGCAGCGTGCTGGCCCGGTTTACCCGGCGGGAGAGAATGGCAATCCGGTCTTCCATCGCCAGACAGGTACGCATGGCCGGTTCCAGCCGGCGTTCCAGAAAACTGGAAATGCGCTGAAACCCTTCCAGCGGCTCTTCCTTGATATTTTCCAGGCGTTTTTTCACCAGCGCATAATACGCCTTGGACGCATTGAAGCGAAAGCTGCTTTCCGCCGACATATGTTCGACCGTGGCCGCCAGCCGGGTCAGTTTGGCCAGCAGCTCTTGTTCCTTTTCCGCCTCATTCCCCCCTTCCGGCGCCAGGGTCATATGTTCGACGCTTTCCGCAAGCTGCTGTTCAATCTGCCGGGTGCTTTTGGCGATCCACCGGGTTTGCGGCACCGCCAGCAAAGCCATCATACGATAGGTTTCAAGCTCCAGCAGCCTCTGTACCAGTCGCCCGGCGCGGCTGGCGGACATGTTGAGATTATTGACCAGAATGCGGGAAAAGCCATCACTGTGAATCTGAAAATCCGTCCAGGCAAGGGCGCTGGCATCGGCAACCCGGACCCCCGCTACCATATTGCCACCGAAAATATGCTCCAGATCTCCGGCGGATTGATAGGCGTCTTCCGGCGGCCGGTCCAGAAACAGATGCACCCCCACCAGCATTTCCCCGGGGATCTGCCGCAACCATTCTTCGGGGACCACCCTGAGCGCCGTGTCCCGAAACGACTCCACCCCCGCTCCCTGGGCCGCCCCGTGACGCAAAAAGGTGTAACTACAAAATTCCGTATGCCGTTCCCATTTCAGCCGAAATGTTCCAAAATCAAAGATATGGTGGCTGCTGCCTGATTGAGGCGCCGGCAGATTATAATGCCGGCACAATGTCGCCAGATGATCCCGGTCTGCCCGCGCGCCGTTTTCACCGCTGAGTACGGCAATATGGGAACACCGGGTCGGACTGTCCACATTAATGAAAGGCCGACTGTGCAATTCGTTATTCAGAGCATGCCGGGTCGGATATTCCCTGAGCAGACAGGGGGTGACCTGCTGCGCCGGCAGGGTCGCGCCGATACGTGTTTCATGCCCGGCCTGCTGCTGGCTGTTATTTGGGCCGCTGTTCTGGTCCGCCTGCCTCGCCATCTCCCTCTCCGGCATTCTTTCACCCGCCATAAATCCCACCATAAATCGTGGAATCAAAAGCCATAGAGGAATTGTGGCACAGACACAATAATTTTGTCAGTAGCCCAAAAGGTATAACCCCAAAAGATATAATAATACCGGTCTTTTTCCGTTTGCTCTCTTATACTCGATCCAGGGCGCGGGAAATATCCTCCAGAATATCCTCCGCCGTTTCCAGCCCGGCGGACAAACGCACCAGGCCGTCAGTAATGCCGTATAGCGCCCGTTCCTCGGGGCTATAGGGCGAATGGGTCATGCTGGCCGGATGCTGCACCAGGGTTTCCGCATCCCCCAAGCTAACGGCAATCCGGCACAGGGCCAGATTATTGAGGAAGGCGAGCCCCGCCTCCATACCGCCTTTCAGTTCACAGGCGATCATGCCCCCGGGCCGGCGCATCTGTTTGCAAGCGATATCATATCCTGCAAAGGACTTGAGTCCCGGATAATAAACCGTTTCCACCTTGGGATGCTCCGCGAGCAGCACGGCGATTTTTTCCGCCGTTTCCGAATGACGTTCCATGCGCAGCTCCAGGGTCTTCAGGCCCCGGGTAATCAAAAAGGCATTCATGGGAGAGAGCACCGCCCCGGTCATGTCTTTCAGGCCCACAAGACGGATTTCATCCAGGGTTTCCCGATCTCCCATAATCGCGCCGGCCATGAGATCCCCGTGGCCGCCCAGATATTTGGTTGCGGAATGCACGACAACATCCGCGCCCAAGGACAGCGGTGTTTGCAGATAAGGCGTGCAATAGGTATTGTCCACAACAACCCTGGCCCCGTGCGCATGGGCAATCTCGCTGATCCGGGCAATGTCAATCAGGCGCATATTGGGATTGGCCGGCGTTTCAAAATAGACCACTTTTGTATTCTTGCCGATTTCCCGCGCCAGGTTTTCAGGGTCGGTCATGTCCACATGCCGCACATTGACCCCGAATTTGGACAGGCCATGCCGGAAGTAAGCAAAGGTGCAGCCATAGAGCGTCTTATCCACAATCAGTTCTTCCCCCGGCGCCATCAGGGTCCAGAACACCGAAGTAATGGCGCCCATGCCGGAGGCCGTCATCAGACAGGCATCCGCACCTTCGAGACCGGCGAGTTTTTGTTCCAGATGGGTGAGCGTGGGATTGCCAAGACGGGTGTAAATATATCCTTCTTCCTCGCCGGCAAACCGGGCCCCGCCCTGTTCCGCCGTATCGAATTCAAATGTGGAAGTCATGTAAATGGGCTGGGTCAGGGAGCCATACGGATCTCGGTCCGCATTTTCCAAATGTATTGCCCGCGTGGCGAAGCCTTTGTTATTATTGTTGAATGCCATGATGGCCCTCCTTTACTTTACGTCTTAACCTGCCTGCAAAGGCAAAGTGTAATAAGTCAAACGAGAACAACGCAATGGTTTGAACGTCTTTCCTGAAAATTCGATGACAGATGGATAACCATTGCCGCAACACTGAAAAAAGATTTCTTTAGATGCTGAATTTTGATAAAAATTTTTCTCCGGAATACGGCGTGGTGACTCGTCTCAGCCCGCTGGTGCGGCGAATCGTGGCGCATAACCCCTCGCCTTTTACCTTTATGGGTACCGGCACCTATATCGTGGGACAGGGAACGGTTGCGGTTATTGATCCGGGGCCGGCCATGCCGAGCCATCTTCATGCCCTTGAACAGGCACTGGAAGGCGAGGTTGTCAGTCACATTCTGATCACGCACAATCATATGGACCATTCCCCGGCCGCCCGGCCGTTCCAAAAAGTGGTTGGCGGCGGAATTTATGCCTTCGACCCGTCACAACAAACCTACAGCGACAACCATACGGAAGAAGGTCTTGATACATCCTTCCACCCGGATCATCTGCTACGGGACGGGGACGTGATCAAGGGCAACGGCTGGACCCTTGAAGTACTGCATACGCCGGGGCACCTGTCCAACCATCTGTGTTTTGCGCTCAGGGAAGAAAAGGCCCTGTTTTCCGGCGACCATGTCATGGGCTGGTCCACCACCGTGATCTCCCCGCCGGACGGCCATATGGGCGCCTATTTGCAAAGTCTGGAACGCCTGTTGGCGCGGGATGATGAAATCTATTACCCGACCCACGGCAACCCGATTCCCAACCCGCAACACTATGTGCGGGGACTGATCGCCCACCGCCAACATCGGGAAGAACAGATCTTGCAGGTCATCCGAACCGGCGCTGCCACCATCCCGGAAATGGTGGACATCATCTATGCCGACGTGCCGAGTTATCTGCATCCGGCAGCGGCACGTTCCGTGCTTGCACATCTCATTCACATGGTGGAAGACGGTCGTCTGGTGACCTCGGGCCACACCGATGAACAAGCGGTCTACCGCCTGCCCTAGAGTGAATTGAGCCAACCTAGTTGACATCCCAAATGTTCTTGATTTGTTCTACATATGGATTTATCATTTAGCTTATCGGGAATCGGAAATATTCTGTTCAAGAAAGGCTGTTCATGCGTGCGACGCTTTCTGATCTGCCCCTGCTGCGAAACATCCCTGATCATCCGCGCTGGCTGTATCTGGATCTCAACAGTTATTTCGCCAGCGTGGAACAGCATCTTCAGCCCCGCCTGCGAGGCCGGCCAGTGGCCGTGGTGCCCATCCGCGACACGGACACGACCTGCGCCATTGCCGCCAGTTACGAGGCCAAGGCGTTGGGGATCCGAACCGGTACCATGATTTATGAGGCCCGGAAAATCTGCCCTTCGCTTCAGATTGTGCCCGCCCGCCACGACCGTTATGTGGACTATCACCACCGCATTCTTGATGAAATCAACCGTCATTTACCCATCACCAGGGTCTGCTCCATTGATGAGGTAGCCTGCCGGCTTCCCCCCACGGTGCAGGCCCCGGAGGCGGCGCTGACCCTGGCCCGGAACATCAAACGGGGCATTCACGATAATGTAGGCGAAAGTCTGAAAAGCTCCATCGGCATTGGCCCCAACCGGCTTTTGGCCAAGATCGCCAGCAACCTGCAAAAACCGGACGGGCTAACGTTGCTTACTAAACGGGACCTGCCGGAAAAAATCCTGCATTTGTCTTTACGCGACTTGCCCGGCATCGGTCGCAACATGGAACGACGGCTGCACCGGGCGGGTATCACAAACCTTCAGGGGCTTTGGGACATTGCCCCCAAACAAGCCCGCAAAATCTGGGGCAGTGTGGAAGGCGAGCGGTTCTGGTACGCGCTGCATGGGGTGGATCTGGGCGAGGAGATGGAAACCACCCGCCGCAGTGTCGGTCACAGCCATGTTCTGGAACCCGCCATGCGGCCGCCGGAACGGGCCCGGCTCGTGGCCCGGCGGCTGACCACCAAAGCGGCCAGCCGGTTACGCCGCGAAGGGTATTATGCCGGTGCGCTGAGCCTGTATGCCCGCTATGAAGGTGCTGGCCGCTGGCGCAGCGATCTGAAATTTCCTGCGGCTCAGGATAATTTCACCTTTCTTAAGGCACTGAATAAACTGTGGGCCGAAATGATACGACAGGACCGTCCAAAACGCCTCAAACATGTGGCTGTGAGCCTGTTCGGGCTGACCCCGGAACAGGAGATCATGCCCGACCTGTTTGACCGGCTTCACGATCCGCTGCATACCAAACAGCAACGCCACATCCGGCTGTCCCAGGCCATGGACAAGGTCAATGCCAAATATGGACTGGACACTGTGGTCCTCGGCTCCTTACCGCAGCCCTTGGCCCGCTTTACCGGCACCAAGATTGCTTTTACCCGCATTCCCGAGCGGGAAGAGTTCCATGAATGAGCCCCAAAGCCTTTCAGTGTAACTTTCATTGTGGCTTTCCGGATGGCCGCCGCTTGCATTTCTGGTGCATTTATAGTCTTGCCAAGCTTGATTCCAGCCGCTAAACCACCATCTTTAAAGAAGATGCAGTCAAGGAACGGGGTAAAGAGCATGTCCATACCTTTAACGGCGCCCATCGCCAAGACCACCGGTATGAGCGATGACGAACTGATTGCGGAAATCAACCGTCTTCGCAAGGAAAGAAATGCCGTTATTCTGGCCCATTATTATCAGGACGGCAGAATACAGGATCTGGCGGATTTTGTCGGCGACAGCCTGGACCTGTCACGCAAGGCCGCCGCAACAGATGCGGACGTGATTGTGTTTTGCGGGGTGCGTTTTATGGCGGAAGTGGCCAAAATCCTGAGTCCCGAAAAAACCGTGATCCTGCCGGATATGGAAGCAGGCTGCTCCCTGGAAGACAGCTGCCCGCCGGAGGATTTTGCGGAATTCCGCAAAAAATACCCGGATCATCTATGCATCACCTATATCAACTGCTCTGCGGCCGTAAAGGCGCTATCGGACATTATCATCACCTCGTCCAATGCAGAATACATCATTAACCAGATTCCTGAGGATCAGCCCATCATCCTGGCGCCGGACCGGCATCTGGGTGCCTATCTGTCCCGCAAGACCGGCCGCGACATGGTGCTGTGGCCGGGAAGCTGCATTGTTCATGAACGGTTTTCCGAACAGGAACTGATCCGGTTGAAAACCGAACATCCGGACGCCCCAGTGGCAGCACACCCGGAATGCCCGGAACATATTCTGCGCCATGCGGATCATGTCGGGTCCACCTCGTCCATCCTGAAATTCGTTCTGGAAAACCAGGCGCAAAAATTCATCATCGCCACGGAACCGCATATTATCCACCAGATGCAAAAAACCGCGCCGCACAAAACCTTTATCGGCGCACCGGGCATGGATGATGATTGCAACTGCAATAACTGTCCCTTTATGGAGCTGAATACGCTGGAAAAGCTTTACATCTGCATGCGCGACATGACCCCGGAAATTCTGGTGGATGAAGAAACCCGCATCAAGGCCCTGGCCCCACTGGACAAGATGCTGGAAATGTCCCCGCCGGTACCGAAAGACCAGCGGCCGCCCCAGAACTTTCCCATGACCGGCCGGGCCTATTGACGGGGATATGATGAGCGACCTGCCCCTGTTCAAGGAAGAACTGCGCCAATTTGTCAAAAATGCGCTGGATGAAGATATCGGCCGTGGCGATATCACCACTTTGGCCACTATTCCGACGCATCTGCGCCTCAGTGCGGCCATGAACAGCCGCGAGAATCTGGTGGTGGCCGGCATGCCGCTGGCGGTGGAAATCCTCAAGACCGTTGACTCTTCATTACAGATCGAGGTGCTGGCCGGAGATGGCCTTGAAGTGACTTCTGGAAACACGCTGATGCGCCTGGAAGGCAACGCTCAGAAGATTCTGACCGCCGAACGGACAGCGCTGAATATTCTGCAACATCTGTCGGGCATCGCCACCCTCACCCGCCAGTATGTAAAAGCCATCAGCCATACCGACTGCAAGCTTCTGGACACCCGCAAAACGCTGCCACTATACCGTAAGCTGGCGAAATACGCCACCCGTCTGGGCGGCGCCATGAACCATCGTATGCGGCTGGATGATGGCGTGCTGATCAAGGACAATCACATCGCCCGGGTGGGCAGCGTCAAGGCGGCCATCGACGCGGCCAAAGCCTTTGACATCAGCGCCAGCCGGATTGGCATTACCGTGGAATGCGATACCCTCGATCAGGCCGCCGAAGCCGTGGAAGCCGGAGCTGACCGTCTGCTGCTGGACAATATGACGCTGGATCAGTTACGCGAGGCTGTCTCACGCTACAAGGGACAGGTGGAACTGGAGGCTTCCGGCGGGGTGACGCTTGAGACCATCAGCGCCATCGCCGAGACCGGCGTGGATTATATTTCCGTCGGGCGCATTACCCAGTCCGCCCCCGCCGTGGATATCGGTCTGGATTATCTGAGCGAATCCTGAGGCAGCGGGGTTCCGCGCCGGGTTCTGTAAGCCTGATAACGATCCACAAGCCAGCCGGAGAAACGCCACAATCCCCAAGTGCCCAACATCGACACATAGCCGTCCACCGCATAATGCCAGCCCAGATGCACCGACCCGATCTGAATGATGATCAGATAGGCCAGCATCACATAACCCAGCGGCCGGTTAAAAGCCCGACTTGAAAGAAACAGCAGCATGGCAAAGGCCACATGCATGCTGGGCATGGCGGTAATGCCGCTGCCCAGCCCCAATTCGCCGTCCGTATAATAGTCCCAGAGCAGTTTCTGGTATTCAAGCGCCGAAAGACCCATCTTTCCGTCTGCCGTGCCAATGGCGGCGGCGATTTCCTGAAGCCGGGCCATCAGCGGGGAAAAAACATCCGGCCCGTCCACAATATTGCCGTAAAAACAGGGTCCAGCCGCAGACAGTGTAATGGCCATCAACGATCCCAGAACGGACCAGGACAGAAAATAGGTCAGCAAATACTGATGATGGATCTTCCCCAAACGCCTGTGATGAACAATCATCCACAGGGTATGAAACATCAGAAACAGAAACCACAACCGGTAAAAGAAATCCAGAACCCTGGTCGACGTCACATCCCCGAACAAGGCATGCGTGATCTGCCATGGATGAACCCCGAAATGCAAAAACCGATCCGCCTGCATGAAAAATTCGTCAAGATAAAAAGGGTTTATCGCCGGCAGCAGGGTCTTGACGCTGCTGAACACCGACATAAAGAAGGAAATCATCACAAAAGGAATGAAAATGCGCACCAGCGCCGACGGATGCACCCCATATATATAAAGGTCCCGCAGCGCCCTACGGGAAAACGCATACCGGCCGTGGCGAAGGACATAACTTGCCAATTTCACGAACAATACAAATCCTAGCGAAAGCAAAAAGGGCAGTTTGTAAATTTCATAACTGACCAGATCGTTCACCCCATAGGCTGCCAACAGGATATTGACGCCCAGCACATAGGCCAGGAAAACGCCGGTCATTGGCATATAGCTCGCCAGCACTGCCGTGAGCCGTTCCGCCTGAGCAAATCCAGATTCTCTTCCGGATTTTTTCCCGGAGTCTGCCCCGACTTTTGTGCCGGACATTGTCAACTCAGCTTGCGACATGGCCTGTTCCCCGTCCGCGGCACTGGACCAGCCAGCCGGACACCCGCCACAACCCCCAGGTGCCCAACATCGACACATAGCCGTCCACCGCATAATGCCAGCCCAGATGCACCGACCCGATCTGAATGATGATCAGGAAGGCGAAGAAAAAATATCCCACATAGCGGCTGACCTCGCGGCCGGACAGGTAAAGCAGCATGGCAACGGAAACATGCATGCTGGGCATGGCGGAAATGCCGCTGCCCGCGCCGGTCGCATTATCCTGGTAATAGGCCAGCAGGTCTTTCTGGATGTCCAGAGCATAAAGCTGAAACAGGCCGCCGGTAGCCTGGCGCTGGTCATAAAAGTCCTGCAGGCGGGCCATCAATGGCGCAAACACATCCGGCCCGTCCACAAATACACCATAATAACAGGGCCCCGCCGAAGACAACATCACCGCCAGCACCGAGCCCAGCACAAACCAGCACAACAAAAACGCCAGTAAGAACTGGGCCCGTTTTGCCCCGAAAGAGACATTCACCACCTGCCATAACACATAGGAGAACATCAGGAAAAACCAGAGATTATAGAAAAAATTGATTACCCCGCTCATCAATGCGGTGCCAAATAGGGCATGGGTGATTTTCCAGGGATCAACGCCAAAATGGAGCAGGCGGTCCAGTTTCATGAAAACTTCATCCAGATAAAAAGGCTGGAGCGCCGGAATGACACTTTTCAGGGAGGAAAAAATGGAAATATAGCCGGGGAGAAACAGGAACGGCACGGCAAAGGCCAGAAGATAATCCGCATTCAGCCAACCGGCCCGGAAATCGGAAATGATGCGCCCGGCTCCTTTTTCCGAACGGTCATAGGACAGATACCGCAACAAATAGGTGGTGGTTTTGATAAAGACAATCGCCGCCAGACTGATATAAATAATCTCCACATACAGGCTGATGGTAAAATGTGCCGCCAGCCCCTGCCACCACATCACGGTCCAAATGCTTGCCGCCTGAAGAAGAAACACCGTCAGCAACACCATATGCCGATACAGGTTTTCCCGATCCAGTGCCATATGGCGGTTTAATATGTTCAAAACGGCTTCGCTCATTTTCCCTGCCCTCGAAATTCCTGTTCAAGGCTATTCCGAGGAAGTTAAAAAAAAGCAAATAAGTCTCCACTCCCTCCCCGAAAAAGCGGTAGCCTCAAACCACTTTTTCGGTGTATACAACCGCTTCGCCCCCATATTAGAATGAATTGAGCCAACCTATTCACAATTCACTCTAGAGACACTCTCATCACGGTTCACTCCAAAGGCATGACATGACCCGATCACAGGCTAGGTCGTAAACTCATAAATATGATGCAATTCTGTAGGGAAATAACGTCAAACCGGTGCGAAGAACAGGGCTTGCCAATAGCCCCGCTATTGCTGGCGCCTGTTCGCGAAGCAAAAGCGCGCGCGCAGAATGGAGCATATTTATGAGTTTACGACCTAATCTTCTGTTGACTTTGGCGGCTCTGATCTGGGGCGTGGGGTTTGTGTTCCAGAAGGAAGCCATGGCTCATATGGGCCCCTTTATGTTCAACGGGCTGCGCTTTCTGATCGGCGGCGGTGTCCTGTTGCCGCTGATTTACCTCCAGCGCCACAAAAGACAACGCTACGGCACACGCCTGTCCCGTCCCCTTCTGAGAGGCGCAGGGCTCGCCGGAACCATTATGTTCGCCGCCGCGGCCCTGCAACAATTCGGTATTGTTCATACCACCGTCACCAATACAGGATTTATTACCGGATTGTATATGATCCTGGTGCCGGTGCTGGGCTGGTTTCTCGGCCACAGATATCGCCCGGGTATCTGGGGGGCGGTGTTGATGGCCTGTGTGGGGCTTTATCTTCTTTCCGGGGCGGGGCAGGTGATGCCAGCCTACGGCGATATGCTGGTATTTGCCGGAGCCGTGTGCTGGGCCGCCCATGTGCTGACCATCGACCATCTAACCACCCAGTATGACCAGATCCTGATCGCTATGATCCAGTTTATGATTTGCGGCCTGTTAAGCTGTCTGGCCGCTTTTCTCGCAGGGGAAACCCTCCCGGTTACCTCCGCTGCCGCCTGGACATGGATTTTATTGAGCGGGATATTGGCCGTGGGGATCGCCTTTACCCTGCAGGTGGTAGGACAGGCGGTTGCACCACCGGCCCAGGCGGCCATGCTGATGAATCTGGAAGCCGTCTTTGCCGCCGCTGCCGGATATATGTTTTTCGGGGAATATCTTACCCCTCTCGCGCTGACCGGTTGTGCGCTGATGCTGGCGGGATGTGTTCTGGCGCAGCGTTATCCACCGCTGCCAGCCGGCCATCGGGCCTAGAGTGAATTGTGATGACATGGAACGGCCATTGCGGGTGGAAGCGACGCAATCCATCCCCCGTGAGACGGCACGCCCCCTTTCGGGAGTTTGCTATAACGCGTTTATCAATTCGCCCCCCCAGAGCCCGGACTCTGGGCCTATTACTCCCGGCTCGTAAAGTCCAGCGCCTGGCGCGCCGTGCGCAGGCTGTGTTTGCGCCGCACCGGATGGGCCCGGAACCGCTTCAGCGCCGCCAGGGCCTCGGCCTGCCAGGACGCGTCGGGAAAGGCCGACCGCTCTTCCTCTACCGCACAGAGGGTTTTCAGATAATGACAGGAAATGATCGGTTCCGGCAGGCCGTGATTCAAAAGGAATTCGTGAAAATCCCGCAAAAAAGCGGTAGTGTCCGGAACCCGCCAGTCCTCAAGGGACACCGTTTTATCCAGATATTTCATATTCCGGCCGGCGAAACAAGCCATCTGTAACAAGGCTGCTGGCCACAGGTCCGGTGTCTCCCGACACAGGTGACGGACCGCATTGGCGAAAGTCAGTCCATGGGTGAAATCCAGCCAGTCCACATTATCCGCCACCTTGTTGTCCGTGCGGGCCGCCAGCCTCACATCAAAATGCAACAAATTCCGAACCAGTACCTGAAACAGAATCGAAAACAGATGGGCAGGACTGTTGCCGCTGCCCCCCACTCGCGTCAGTATTCTGTTGACCGGCATGTCCTGAATCTCTTCGGGCGCAAGGTCCGTTTTCTGCCCCACGGTCCAACCCGCCAGCGCCGGACCATAAGCCCGAAATTCCGGAATAAGGTCTTCGCGGGTGGCATAGACGAGCCTTCTGACCAGAGGAAGCAGCACCACATCCAGACTGTCTTCACCAATCTCCGCCAGAAGCTGCCCGCTTTTGTAAACATAAATAGCCGCATGGCCAAAATCATTGTAATGGGCCAACGCTGCCCGGGCCAATACGGGTCTCAGTTCGGCATAGGTCATGCCTTCCCCTATGGCTCCGCGAATTCGGGCCACGGCCTCGGCTTCGTTTTCTTCCTCCACCGCTTGAAGAAACGCCTCCGCCTCAAAGGGAAGTACTTTTTCCGGATAGGGAAAGCGGCCGTAACGCAAGCTGTCCCAGGCAAAATGACTAACACATTCCAACGCCGCCACCAGCGCCGCTTCGGGGCGGTCTTCGGCTTCATATCGACGGATCAGGGAAAGCCAGTCGGCGGCCGCGGCAAAGGCGTGGGACATACCATATTCAAACCGGTCCCAGGTCCGACGGATCACCTCCGCCACCGCCGCCGAATACTCTCCGCCCGCCTTTCTGAAACGCGCCAATTCACGCCCCATGCGGGCATAGTCATAGCGATAAAAAGCCTCCTGTAGACTGTCCAGCGCTTTTTTCTGCATCTCTTCAGGGGCAGGTCCAGAGAGATCAACATAAAGATTCCCCTCCTGCCAGCGCAGCGGATAGGATCTCAGACGGTCTCCACCGACAAGGGTTTCCCCGCTCTTCAGATCAAACTTCCAGTTATGCCAGTTGCAAGTCAGGGTGCAATCCGCAGAAAGCTGCCCTTCGCTTAACGGGTATCCTTCGTGAGGACACCGGTTATTGACCGCGAAAAACCTTTCCCCCTGTTTCAGGATCAAAATCTGGCGGGAAGCGGCGCGGAATACCATCCGCCCCGTTTTCAGAAGTGGCGAAAGATCCTCAACCTTGGTCCATTGGCCGTGCGACATGTTCAGTCCTCATTTAGGCTGCCAGTATATTACCAGTATATTATCTATAATCCCACGGCCCCAGATCTTTTGGATTACGGGAAGGAAAACCGCGAATAACCCGATCCACAAGATCTCCCCACCAGCCAGAAGCGATATGTTGAAAACGATAAGAATAAGAAACAGTCATGGCTCTTCTCCTTTTCCAAAGTTTTTTCTTTACAAATCTAAATAGCATATTTTCTTTACTTTAAAAAGATTTTTCTTTAAAAAATAAACCATGAACACAAAACCCCAAAAAAACACCCCGAGAAACACCCCGAGAAACACTAGGGAGCCGGCCAAAACCAAAGACCGGATTCTGACGTATCTGAAACAGGACGGCCCGCAGGAAGCCCCGGAACTGGCGGCCCGTCTCAACATCACCGACATGGCTGTGCGTCAGCATCTTTATGAATTACAGGATCAGGAGCTGGTGGCCCCCATAACACGCCCGCGCCCCAAGGGCCGACCGGGCAAAGCCTGGTCCCTGACGGAAAAAGCCAACCGCCATTTTCCCGATAGCCATGCAGATTTTGCACTGGGCCTGATCCAGTCCATTCGCACGGCATTCGGGGAAGAGGGCATGAACCGGCTTCTGGACCTTCGCGCCGAGGAGCAGACGGCGGAATACCGCCGGCAACTGGAGAAACAGCCCACATTGAGGGAGCGACTGGACCACCTGGCCCGTATCCGCAGCCGCGAAGGATATATGGCCGAGGTGCTGCCGGCAGAAAAAGAAGGTGAATATCTGCTGGTGGAAAATCATTGCCCTGTCTGCGAGGCCGCCCGGGAATGTTCGGGCATCTGCGCCCGGGAACTTTTGGTTTTCCGCCAGGTCTTGGGCGCGGAGGTAGAAATCAAGCGGATGGAACACATTATTGAAGGCGCCCGACGTTGCGCCTATCTGGTCAGGCCGGCAAGAAATCGCCCCCCGAAGTAATCCCAAAAGGAAACCGTCATTATCTCAGACTGTTGTGATAAGGGGGAAACATTATCGCAAACTCTTGAACAAGGTGCGGGAAACTTTGTTAGCGAACTGAGGCCGGCACAAGCCGGCCTCTCTTTAAAGACGTTTTTTCAAAACGATCTGTCAAAGTCCCACACTGTTCTGCCCGGACACCATGCTGAACAGCATGGGAATGGACAACAGGGTGTTGGTGCGGGAAAACAGCATGGCCGTGCGTGCCGCCGCCGGTTTCGCCTCCGCCGGCGCCTCTACAATGCCTAAGGCCTTTTTCTGGTTCGGCCAGATCACGAACCAGACATTAAACGCCATAATCAGGCCCAGCCACATGCCGAAACCGATATCCGGACGCTGCAACACCAGGGCATCCACCAGATAGCCGTTCATCCAAGCCAGAAGCAGACCAAAAATAACCGTGCTGAGCGCCGCCCACCGGAACCAGAACAACGCTTCGGGGGCGATCACCTTGCTGATGGCCGGTTTCTGATCATCAGGGATTTTCGGCATGCTCGGGATCTGGACAAAGTTGAAATACCACAAAATGCCGATCCACATAATGCCGCTCAATACATGAAGATACCGTACAATAAACAGTCCGAATTCATGGGTCATGATACCCGCCTCCCTTATTTCATTTTATCCATACTGTTTGAAACGGCGGACCCCACATCCGCAGTGCTTCCGCTGTCAAGATAATTGGTTGCAAGTACCATGATAATGGTCAGCACAACCCCCGCGATAATCGTTAGCGGCAATGATTCCAGTATTTTGCTCATTCTTTACATCCCTATATTTTTGTCCCTGTAATTGTATCTCCGTTGCGGAAAATACTCCCTCTATCCTGTCATAAGGATTTGTTAAGGTTATCAGTTTCTTTGGAAATCGTCAAAATAAGCTTGTTGGGACCTGGCAGCACTTGTTTTGTGAGAAAATATCGGCCATGTAAGGACATTATTCAAAAAACATGAAAAGATCATGCCACGTCACAACAAACTTCGGCTCAGTTATTGCGCGGAGCAGGTTCGCCGACAGGATCACGATCGGTTCCTGACCGTACTATTTGCTCCCCAGAACCGGCGGGAGGCATTATTCGCCCTGTACGCCTTTAATCAGGAGCTGGCCAGAATCCGGGAAACTGTGTCCGAACCGATGCTCGGGGAAATCCGCCTGCAATGGTGGTACGAGGCACTCAGGGACATCTATGCCGGTCAGATCCGCCATCACGAGGTAGTCCAGGCTTTGGCCCAGGCCATCCGGGATCATGACCTGCCCCGGGAGGCGTTCGAGCAACTCATCGAGGCCCGCCGGCAAGATCTGTATGATGAAACGCTGGCAGATCTGGACAGTTTGCGGGACTATCTGAGGAAAACACCCGGCACCCTCGCCGCCCTTGCCGCCCGGATCCTTCAGGACAGTGACTCCCGGCTTCAGGCGCGCGCCGTGGAAATGGGGGAACTTTGGGGGTTGGTCGGCATTATGCGTGCCGTGCCCTATCATCTGTCCCTCAACAAACTACTGTTGCCCGAAACGATGATGAAAAAATACGGCCTGACCAAAACCGGCCTCGCAAACGCCCAAAATCAGGACAACCTGCAACGGCTCATTGCCGAGCTGTGCGGAACGGCCGAAGACCAACTGGCTGCCTTGCGCCGCCACAGGAAAACCATCCCTGCCCGGGCGCATTCGCTGTTTCTTCTGGCGTCCCTGAGCCAAAGTTATCTGAAATCCCTGCGCAAGGCCGGGCATAATCCCTTTGCCCTTGCCGAACGCGCAGACGCCCTGCCCCGACAATTCCGCCTAATCCGGGACGGCCTATTCCGCCGGTTCTAGAGTGAATTGTGAAGAGGTTGGCTCAATTCTGTTGGCGGATTGTGGCCCGCCTCACGCGGAAGACGGCGCCGGGCGATGCGGGGCATCGGGCCAGGCGTCTGACAACGTGAGCGGCCCCAAGCCACTAACCCGAAGGGCCGGGCCGGTCTGGCCCAGTTCCTGCGGGGTTTGGCCGGGTCGTACCGCCAGTATGGCCCGCGCCAAATCCCTAGCTCCTGAACCAGACCTGACCGGCAGAATGGGTCAACCTATTCAAAATTCACTCTAGAGTGAATTGAATCGATCTCATCACGATTCACTCTGCCGCCGCGAGCCACTCCTGCAATGCGGCCAAGGCCCGCCGGCTTTTGGCCGGTTTACGGTCCCGGCGCTTGATTTTCTTGCCTTCCAGCGGCGGCATGATACCGAAATTGATGTTCATGGGCTGAAAGGTTTTCTGTTCCGGCGCGCCGGGAATATGGCCGCCGGTAATGTGGTTAAGCAGCGCGCCAAGCGCCGTGGTCGGCGGCGGCGGGCTGACTGTTCTGCCCAGACGTTCGGCAGCAGCAAACCGCCCTGCCAATAATCCCATGGCGGCGCTTTCCACATATCCTTCCACCCCGGTGATCTGCCCGGCGAATCTGAGCCGCGGCATGACTTTCAGGCGCAACTGGTGATCAAGCAGTTCCGGGCTGTTGATGAATGTGTTGCGATGCAACCCGCCGAGCCGGGCAAATTCCGCATTTTCCAGCCCAGGAATGCGCCGGAAGATTTCCTTCTGGGCGCCGTATTTCAATTTGGTCTGGAACCCCACCATGTTATAGAGAGTGCCCAGCGCATTGTCCTGACGCAACTGCACCACGGCAAAAAGTGGCTCGTCACTGTGTGGATTTTTCAACCCCACCGGCTTCATGGGCCCGAACCGCAACGTGTCCCGGCCCCGTTCCGCCATCACTTCGATCGGCATACAGCCTTCAAAATAGGGGGTGTTTTTCTCCCATTCCCGGAATTCGGTCTTTTCACCTTCCAGAAGGGCATCTACAAAGGCATAATACTGGGCTTCGTTGAGCGGGCAGTTGATATAGTCGGCCCCATCCCCCTTATCATAGCGGGACTGGAACCAGGCCTTGGAAAAATCAATGCTGTCCTTATACAGAATCGGGGCAATGGCATCAAAAAACGCCAGGGATTCCTTGCCCGTAAGCGCCATGATCTCCTCGGCCAACGCCGCCGAGGTCAGCGGCCCCGTGGCAATGATCACACTGTCCCAGTCTGCTGGCGGAATGCCGCTCACTTCCTCACGCACCAGGGTAAAATCCGGTTCCGCCTCCAGGGCGCTTTGCACCTCGTGGCTGAACGCGTCCCGATCAACAGCAAGAGCGCTGCCGGCAGGCACCCGCGCCTTTTCAGCGGCGGCCATGATCAGGCTGTTGCAGCGGCGCATCTCTTCATGCAACAGACCCACGGCGTTATGTTCCGCATCGTCGGAACGGAAACTGTTGGAACAGACCAGTTCCGCCAGCCCGTCGGTCTGATGCGCATCGGTTTTCACCCGGGGGCGCATTTCATGCAGAATGACAGGAAGGCCAGCCTTCAGAATCTGCCAGGCAGCCTCTGTCCCGGCCATGCCGCCGCCGATGATATGAATGGGCTTGTGCTCTGCTGTCATCCGGTTGTCTCCTGAACCTGCGGCCCATACAGCCGCCGTCCCGATTTTGTCATACCGGCTAAATAGCACCACAAGAGGGGGAAGAAAAGAGCCTTTTCCGCGCTACGCCGCTGGCGAACAGACGACAGAACAAAAAGCGCCCCCCCCGGAAAACCGGGCAGGCGCCAAGCACATGGAGATACCTATCGGAGATACAATCGTGTAACAGAGTTCCAGAGTATTGCCGGAGTATTCTAGGAGAGCCAGAGTTCCGTAATGGCCTCAGCTTAAGGGGTTTATGGTAAATAAAGGGTTAAAAAACAAAAAATTTTAGAAAGGTTCCGGCCATAAAGAAGGCCTCTTCCGGGGATCAGGGAAGAGGCCTTGAATGGCAGAAAGGATAATGTCCAAAGCGGGAACACCATCCGTCCGTGAGAAAATGCCTGAGACCAGGCAACTTCCTTTATATTAGACAAATATTAACAAAAGATTTCTGTAGGACAACCTAATTTCTTTTTACTTTATTGCGTATTGATAACGCGATCAGAGCCAATTGGAAGGGACCAATAATCCTAAACGCCAGGTCAAGCCATTGATGAACTCCTTCAATACCTAAAGTATTGGCCGACGCCTTTAAGGTCATCAAGGAAAACCCACTGTAATATCTTTCCAGCCCATGAGAAAAATCACCGCTGATCGAGGCTGATATTAGTACATACAGGGTCAGCAAAAAGAAAAAGGCTATAATGGCCCGTACTGGTTTTGTCGCATAACCGCTAAGAAGTTTATACCAACCTATAATGCTAAAAAAATATCCTTTTACGCCAAGCCTTTTCAGCCTGTAATCCATCTCCCCGACATAAAAATCACTTGCCGCCAAGAAATCCTTATTTGCTTCCAAAACACTTCGTAAATGACGGTATTGGGTTTCGATTTCCGGATTAATATATCTTTTGAAGTTCCAGTCAGGGGTCTCTAATGCACTGACATCATCATAAATCCCATTACGCCGCAGCTTTTTTTGATACCAATTCACATCGATCAGCTTTACTTCTGAAAAGTTGGTACCCCTAATATAAGCTTTTCGGAAATCGGCACGTTGTATTGTCACCTTTTCTGGCGTTAGAAATTCTACATCTGTAAAATCAATTGGGCCGGATAGTGATGGTATAGCGTTGCCATAACCATCTCCCAATCTATTTCGTACATTTTGTATTAAATTTTTGAACCATTTCAAAAAAACATCTTTTTTTTCATTTATAGTTTTTTTGAAGCTGATCAAACAGCTTCTCCTTCTTCGAAAGAAAATCTGCCAATATCTATTTATATTATAGGATATATACTTACCAATACCATCCCGCTTTATAGAAATGGGAGATTGAGAGGAAACAACATCTTCACTCAAAGTTTCCACATTAGTAGAAAAGCTTACATCAATATCAATATCCCTAGCTCCTAAGAATTTCACAACACTATGGAACACGACGGAATTAAAATTCCCCCCATGTGAAAATGCCCCCCGTGCAATAAACGGCCCTTTAAACTCACATTCGTTAAAAACTGGCAGCATGTTAAACTTAACGCGTGTTAATTCAACAATCTGGCCAAATCTAGCCTTGGAGAATTTGGCTGCTCCACAAAAAGTCGCATCCCTTAATATACGGACAGGACAATTGAAATATGCTTCAGAAAAATCTGCATTCTTCTCAAAGGTCGTCTTGTCTTTTAATTCGAAATTATCTTCAAAAATAGCGCTCGTGAAGTCAACATCCTCTTTAAAGCTCACGTTAGATAGATCAAGCCCTTTTATGGTGGCGGCACGGGCACATATGGGAAAGTCAATTTCTATATCAGATAAAGTTATGGGGTCTCGAAGCTTGAAGCCGGTCCATTCACCATCTTTTTCTTCAATCAGTTTTTTCAAGTTAGATGAAGAAATTCCGGACTCAGAATGTCCGAGACAATAATCACGATTATTTACAGTTCGTCTTCCACAACTGTAATTCCATTCCTTGCCTTCTTTTCTATATTGGCAAACGGTCTTTTTAACATCAGACATTTTCATAACCCCCAAATCACTGTTCCTCACGCTTCATTATTCGGCTTGGTTTTCTCCAGATGTTTCTGGGCGGGGCTGAGCACGGCTTCGGGGTTTTCCCCTTCCTCCAGTTGCAATGCGCCGATTTTTTCGGCCCGGGAGGTGATTTTGCGGGTCGAGGTAGAAATTTCCGAAAGATCCTTTTCCGCCTGCCGGAAGTGACGGTTCAGGTTATCCACCCGCCCTTCCAGCCGCCCCACATCGGTCAGCAGCGTTGTCACCTCTTTCTGAATGACCCCCGCCTGTTCGCGCATACGCACATCTTTGAGCACCGCCCGTACCGTATTCAGGGTCGCCATCAAGGTGGTGGGGCTCACAATCCACACCTTGGCCCGAAAGCTTTCTTCCACCAGTTCCGGGAAATTGGCGTGCAGTTCCGCATAAACCGCCTCACTGGGCAGGAACATCAGCGCCGATTCCGCCGTCTCTCCCGGCAGGATATATTTTTCGGCAATATCCTTCACATGTTTGCGGATGGCGGTGCGGAACGCTGCCACGGCCTGCTTGGCCTGAGCCTCGGTTTCGGCCTGGCGGATCTGGTGATAACTTTCCAGTGGGAATTTGGCATCCACGACGATAGGGCCCGGCGGGTTGGGCAGCTTGATCAGACAATCGGCGCGCCGGTTGTTGGTCAATGTTTCCTGAAAGCCATAGGCGCTAGGCGGCAGAATGGTGCTGACCAGGTCATTGAGCTGAATTTCCCCGAACATGCCACGGGCCTGTTTGTTGCTCAGGATATCCTGTAACCCCACCATCTGGCCGGACAGTTCGGTAATATTCTTCTGCGCCTCGTCAATCACCGCCAGGCGGGTCTTGAGTTCGCTCAGACTTTCAGACGTGGTCTTGCGGGTATGCTCCAGACTCTCGCCCATGCGCTGGCTGACCTTGTCGAGCCTCTCTTCCAGCGTGCGCGACAGTTCCGCCTGGGTCTTGGTCGTGGCTTCGGACAGCTGGCTGAGGCGACCTTCCAGCGCCGCCTGAGATTGCATCATGCGCATCAGTGCCTCCTGGGCCCGGGCCTGGGCCTCGGCCTGTTGCTGACGCTCCGCTGCCAGGGTCTCCATCAGGGTATTGTTCCGCCGCGCCGTTAGCCACACCAACAGCAGAACAAGTGCCAAACCAAACAACACGGCCGCACCGGCCATCATATATGTCGGAGTAAAGTCCACGCCTTATTTCCTTATCTCTTGACGTTGCGGGTTTCACATATTACCTACCAGATGGAGAACATGAAACACAAGATTGGCTGCCATGGCAATATTACCGATACTCACTGTTCCGGACCCACTTTTGAAGACCGTTTCCAAACCGGTGGAACGGGTGGATGACGATCTGCGCCGACTGATGGATGACATGCTGGAAACCATGTATGACGCGCCGGGTATTGGTCTTGCCGCCATTCAAGTGGGCCACCCCCTGCGGGTGTTAGTGATCGACCTGGCCGGTGAGGACGAAGAGCCCCGCCCGATGTATTTTGTTAATCCGGAAATCTACTGGACGTCGGAAGAAATGGCTAATTATACCGAAGGCTGTCTGTCGGTTCCGGAACAATATGCAGAAATCACCCGCCCGGCCGAATGCAAGGTCAGATATCTGGATTACAATGGTGAGGAACAGGACCTGCATTGTACCGGTCTGCTGGCGACCTGTCTTCAGCATGAAATGGATCACCTGAACGGCATTCTGTTTGTGGACCATCTATCCAAACTCAAACGCGACATGATTGTCCGCAAGGTGAAAAAACTCACCCGCGAAGCCGCCCTTTAAACCACCCGGGGGAAATCCGATGACTACACGCCTGCGCCTTGCTTTCATGGGAACCCCCGATTTTTCAGTTCCTACCTTAAAAGCCCTTCTGGACGCTGGCCATGAGGTGGCCGCCGTTTATTGCCAGCCCCCACGCCCGGCGGGACGCGGGAAAAAGGAACGCCCCTCCCCCGTCCACAGCTTTGCCGAAGCTCATAACCTCCCGGTATATTGCCCCACAAGCCTGAAATCTCCGAAAGAACAGGAAAAATTCAAAGCCCTTGATCTGGATGCGGCGGTGGTGGTGGCTTATGGCCTGCTGCTGCCCAAAGCTATCCTGGAGGCGCCAAGGCTGGGCTGTATCAATATTCACGCCTCGCTGTTACCACGCTGGCGGGGGGCGGCCCCCATTCACCGGGCGATCATGGCCGGGGACAAGGAAACCGGTGTGAATATCATGCTGATGGAGGAGGGCCTCGACACCGGTCCCGTACTCCTGGAACGTCGTCTGCCCATCCACCCGCATGACACCACGGGCCTTCTGCATGACAAGCTGGCCGCGCTGGGCGCGGAAGCCATCGTGCCCGCCCTCGAAGGATTGGCCGCCGGCCGCCTCACCCCACGCCCGCAGGCCGAGGAAGGTGTCACCTATGCGCACAAGATCGACAAGGCCGAAGCGCGCATTGACTGGCGCCGCCCGGCTGAGGAACTGCGCAACCATATTCATGGCCTCAGCCCCTATCCCGGTGCCTGGACGGAAGTAAACGGCGAACGGCTGAAAATTCTCGAAGCCGAAGTGGAAGGGGGGCTCGGCGGCACCACCGGGGCCGTGATCCAGGGGCCGCTTGTGGTCGGCTGCGGTGACGGCAACGCGCTCAGAGTGCTGACGGCGCAACGGGCCGGCAAGGCCCCCATGGCGGCCGGTGACCTGCTGCGCGGGTTTCCCATCCCGCTGGGAACCATTCTCAAATGAGCGAAACCTTTCGCTATAAGCTCACTCTGGAATATGATGGCAGCAGCCTGGTAGGCTGGCAATATCAGACCAATGGCCCGTCCGTTCAGGGACTTCTGGAAGACGCCACCCGAAAATTCTGCCCCGCCTACAACCCGGCGGAAAGCCGGTATGTGGCGGCAGGACGCACCGACGCCGGCGTGCATGCCCTTGCCATGGTCGCCCATGTGGACCTGCCGCAGGAAGTCGAAGCCCGCCGGCTGTGCGAGGCGCTGAACCATTTCCTTAACCGCGGCCCGGTGGCCGTGCTTGAGGCTGAACCGGTGTCACAGGAATTTCACGCCCGCTTCTCCGCCAAAAGGCGCGCATACCGTTATCATATCATCAACCGTCGTGCGCCACTCACCCTGATGCGGCACAAAGCCTGGCACGTCAAACATCCGTTGGATACCGACGCCATGCATGAGGCCGCCCAGCAGCTCGTCGGACGTCACGACTTCACCACTTTCCGCAGCGTCCAGTGTCAGTCCCGCTCCCCTGTCAAAACGCTGGACCGGCTCGACGTCCGGCGCGAGGGGGAAAATATCTATGTGGAAACCTCGGCCCGCTCCTTTTTGCATCATCAGGTCCGCAGTATGGTCGGCTGCCTGTATTATGTGGGGCTCGGCAAATGGAGCAAGCAGGACCTGAAAGAGGCACTTGAGGCGGCGGACCGCACCCGGCTGGCCTATAACGCCCCGCCCGATGGACTGTATTTCACCGGTGTGGACTATTGAATCAATCTATGCACAATTCACTCTAAGACCCTAAAGCCCCTTGGTCATATACCCAAAATAATCCGGGCTCAGGACACGGATCAGGATCATGTCCACGGTCAGGACAAACAATTGCTGGAACAGCAACACGCCGATCGACAGCCACCCACTGATCTGCAATGAAACCTTAAAAACAAACCAGCGATAAATATAGACATAGCCGGAAACAATCATGGTCATCAGAATCCCCACATCCGGCCTCACAACCCCCGTCATAATCAGCAGATGCACCGGTACCGTGACCAGATAGGTGATCACTGTGGACCAGTTATAGGTGATAATCATTGGCGCATAATTGGCATCAATCTTCATGTAACGGGTAAAATAAATCATGATGAAAGCCGTAAGCGGAAGATGCAGCGCATAACTGATCAGGGAGGGCAACAATGTGCTCGGCAGGTCATTTAGACGTGCGGCCTCCTGTCCCACATAAAGCGACGCCAGAAACAGCGGGGCCGCCACCGCCATGGCCCAGAAGGATTTCCAAAACCCCTCGGCTGACATGTCAAAATAGGCCAGTCCCAACGGATTAAACTGGGCCAGGGCCCAGGCTCCCTTGACAGACTGGACCCATTCGGCGATCAGCGACTCTTTATGTTCCATCCCTCAAATTCTCTTTATTTTATTTATTGTCTCTAACCCGTTTCAAAAAAACGTTCTAAAATGGCGGCATAGATATCGGTTAGCTGTTCAATATCCTCCACCCTCACCCGTTCATCAATCTTGTGCATGGTCTGACTAACCAGGCCGAATTCGGATACCGGACAATAATCCTTGATGAATCGCGCATCGGAGGTGCCACCGGTGGTGCTGAGTTCGGGTTCCCGCCCCGTAACCTCCTTTACAGCCTGGGTAATCAGATCACTTAACACCCCGGGCGGCGTGAGAAAGGCATCACCGGACGCCTTCATCTCCAGCTCATATTCACCGCCCACGTCATCGCACACACTGCGGATCCAGTCCTTCAAACCGTCGATGGTCTGTTCATTGTTAAAGCGGATGTTAAAGCGGGCTGTGGCCTCGGCTGGAATCACATTGCTGGCCTCGTTCCCCACATCTATGCTAACCACTTCCAGGTTGCTGGGCTGAAAATGAGCATTGCCCTGATCCAGTTCCCGGCTGACCAGACGGTCCAGAATTCTGATCAGACGCGGAATCGGGTTATCGGCCAGATGCGGATAAGCCACATGCCCCTGGGTACCCTTGACCACCAGACGGGCATTCAGACTGCCGCGACGGCCGATTTTGGCCATTTCCCCCAGTGTCGAGGGGTTGGTGGGTTCCCCCACCAGACAATAATCCAGCTTTTCCCCCCGTTCTTCCAGCCATTTCAACATCTTGACTGTACCGTTGATGGCCGGGCCTTCCTCATCTCCGGTGATCAGGAAACTGATGGATCCTTTAAAACCTTGCGGCCGCCGGGCCAGAAAGCGGGAGGTGGCGGCGACAAAGGCCGCAATGGCCCCCTTCATATCCGCGGCCCCGCGCCCCATCAACCAGCCGTCCTTGATATGGGCTTCAAACGGTTCAACACTCCAGGCGTCTCGCGCCCCCACCGGCACCACATCCGTGTGCCCGGCAAAACAGAAATTGGGGCCGTCCTGTCCCAAACGCGCATACAGATTGTCCACATCCGGCGTGCCGTCGTCGGAAAACCGGAGGCGATGACAGACAAAACCCAGCCCCTTCAGGGCCGTTTCCAGCACATCAAGGGCGCCGGCATCCTCAGGTGTGACACTGGGACAACGGATCAGTGCCTGGGTGAATTCCACGGGATTGATAATGGTGACCAAACCCTAATCCCTCAGCAAATCATTAATGGAGGTTTTGGCCCGGGTTTTTTCATCCACCCGTTTGACAATAACCGCCGCATACAGATTGGGCCCTGGCGTGCCGTCCGGCAACGGTTTGCCCGGTAGCGCCCCCGGCACCACCACACTATAGGCCGGCACGCGGCCATAAAAAATCTCGCCCGTCTCCCGATCAATGATTTTCGTGGAAGCCCCGATATAGACCCCCATGCTCAACACGGCGCCCTCTTCCACGATCACCCCCTCGGCCACTTCGGACCGGGCCCCGATAAAGCAGTTATCCTCAATGATCACGGGTTCCGCCTGCAACGGTTCCAGAACGCCGCCAATGCCCACGCCCCCCGACAAATGCACATTTTTGCCGATCTGGGCGCAGGATCCTACGGTGGCCCAGGTATCGACCATGGTGCCTTCGCCCACATAGGCCCCAAGATTGACAAAGGACGGCATCAGCACCGCCCCCGGGGCAATATAGGCCGAATGACGCACCACTGCAGTCGGCACGGCCCGAAAACCGGCCTGATCAAATTCCGCCTGGCCCCAGCCTTCGAATTTTGACGGCACCTTGTCATACCACGGCGCGGTCTCACCAGGACCGCCGGGAATGATTCGCATGGGATTCAGGCGAAACGACAACAACACCGCCTTTTTCAGCCATTGATGCACGACCCATTGACTTTTTCCGTCCGCGCCGGGTTCTCTGGACGCCACGCGGACTTTGCCGCTGTCCAGAAGGTTCAGGGTTTCCTGTACCGCTTCGCGGATCTCCCCTTGAGTATCGGGACCAATTTCCGTACGATTCTCCCACGCCTGCTCAATGACGTTTTCCAGTGAGGTAGACATTGTTTTTATCCTTTATGCTAACGGGCTCTCTAAATCTGTGGCACTCAAAATACAATTGCGGACTTTCTTAACGGCCTGACAATAGCGATCAGGGGCCGGCTGTCAATAAGCCCCTTGCCTGCGCCGGGCGTTTTTGCCGGCGGCGGGCTCTTCTGCCTCTGGCACCGTTTCACCTGAAGAACGGTCCAGAAGGGACTGCAACCATCCGGTCAGATCTTCTGCGGTATGGTCGATATGTTTTTCTTCCATACCGTCCCGGGACCAGGACAGTGCTGTGGGCACCCAGACCGTTTTCATGCCCAGATGATGGGCGGGAACAAGATTCCGGGCAATATCCTCAATCATGACGGCTCGCTCCGGGGTAATGCCAAACAGACGGATCATTTTCTGATAACTTTCAGGGGCCGGCTTGGACCGATAATCCGCCTGATGAATATCGAAAACCCCGGAAAAGGCCCGGCTTAGCCCCAGACGGTCAAGGACTTTTTCCGCATAACCGACATCCGCATTGGTATAGATCACCTTGGTGCCCGGCAAACGGCTCAAAACCTCTTTCAACGGCACATTTTCCGTCAAAACCGAAAAATCAATATCATGGACATAATCCAGAAATTCCCGCGGAGGAATGTCATGTTCGCTCATCAGGCCACGCAGGGTGGTGCCATAGGTACGAAAATAGGCTTTCTGACGTTGACGGGCCTGATCATAGGGCAGGTTCAGCCGTTCGGCGATGAACTCCCCCATCCGCCGGTCCACCTGGGTAAACAGGTTACAGTCCGCTGGGTAAAGCGTGTTATCCAGGTCAAAAACCCAATGATCAAGCTGTGCGGGATCAAAAGTCATCCTGTATGTCCCAATTTATATACCTTAATCTTAATATGCCTTAATCCTGACTTGGACAGTTATCTGCCTCAAAACACCCTCTCTGCACAAACACCGAGTAAACCAGTTGTTAACAGCTTGCCTCTAACATGGGTCAGATCGGGGCTTCACTATAGTACAGGGTAACAAGAGCGTTCAGAGTCATGGAAGTGAATATTGCACGGATCATTCAGAAAGCCAATCTTGAAGACCAAAAGGATCATCTTCCCGATCTCTCCACCTATCGGTTCCAGACAGAAGTTATTATAGAACTTTTCCCCGGCCCTGCCCTGATGGTGGGAGCGGACTTTAGCGTTCTGCATCATAATGTTCATGCCAGTGGTCTGGTTGAGGCCCTGCATCACAAAGACCCTGCCCTGCACAGCCTCATCAGTCGCAGTCTGAACAACAACAGTCCGGAAGCCCAGAAAATGACGCTCCATGACACAAAAGGTCGCCGTCATTATTATCTCTGTGCCCTTCCGGCCTGTGAAGAAGCGGTCAAACGCCCGCAGGCGGTGCTGGTTACGGGCCGGGAGACCACTGTGGAACACAATCTGACCACCGCCCTGGTGGACAGCCGCCAGATGTTCAAGGATCTGGTCAGTTGCTCATCCGATTTTTCCTGGGAAACCGACGGTCAGGGTCGGTTTAAATATGTTTCTCCCAAAGGGATGCTGGGATATACGGCTTTTGAACTGAATGGTAAAAAAGCCGCCGAACTGATTATCGACAGCGGCGGCAAAAACCCCTTTGATACCCTGGATGTCGTGCAGGATATGGAGCTGTGGGTTCGCCGCAGCGACGGCTCCAAGGCCTGTCTTCTGGTGTCTGCCGTTCCCATCATCGACAAAGACTCCTGCTGGCAGGGCGCGCGCGGGGTTTGCCGGGATGTGACCACCATTCGGGAACGTGACGCCATGCTGCGCAAGGCGCGCAAGCGGGAGCATGTACTTAACCGAATCGTTACCTCCATCCGGGACCTGTCCAACCCCGAAGACATGCTCAACACCATTCTGAAGGCGAGCCTGGACGCCGTTCGCGCCACATCCGGCGGCATCTATGAACTGGTTCACACCTCTGCGCCGTCCCAGGACAACGTCGCCACGGTTCATCCCCGGCTGCGCCACGACCTCGGAAAGATGAAAGAGACCGACATACAAGACGGCATTTATCAGATGGTTTTGGAATTGTGCCGACATATTGAACAGGGGCCGGGTCGGGCCGCCCAATCCATTTCCCTCAATGGTCATCATATTCTGGTGGGGGTGAGTTCACATCACAATCGGCCCAATGGAGCCCTATATCTGATCCGCGAAAAAGATACGCCGGGCTGGAACGATGACGATGCCCTGTTGTTCGGTGGCATCCTCAGCCATCTGGGCATCGCGCTGGACCAATTGCAAAACCAGGAAGAGCTAGTTCGCCTGTCCTGCACAGATGAACTGACCGGCCTTATGAACCGGCGGGCTTTTTTCAATCATGTGGAAAAAAGGCTTTCGCACCTGCTCCATAATCCGCAAGACTGCGCCCTGCTGTATATTGACCTCGATAATTTCAAGACCGTCAATGATACACTGGGACATGCCACAGGTGATGTGGTTTTGCAAAAACTGGCCCTGGAATTGCGGCGGCATGCCGGGGCCGGAACATGTGTCGCCCGCCTTGGCGGTGATGAATTTGTGTTGTGGCTGGAAGGTGTTAGCGAGGAAGAAGTCACAGAAAAAGCCCAGAAACTGCGGTCTCTCAGGGACCCGCTTCAGGCCATTACTGGCCCACTCATACCGGCTCTTTCCCTGTCTATTGGGATTTGCCATCAGCCAACCGGTCACAACAACAGCCTTTACGGTCTTTTGGAACAGGCTGACGCCGCCCTTTATCATGTCAAAAAAAATCGCAAAGACGCCGTAGCCTGCCATGTGACGCCAGAAACTGCCCCTGACAAGCTGACAAACGGCAAGCTGACAAATGGGGAGTCTGATCCATGAAAAAGCTCCTGACCCGTCTCTTTGACAAACCGGCATCGAAAAAAAAGCTGTCCTATGAAGAGGCCCGGACGATCCTGGAACAGGAAAAAACTGCGGATAAGCGTCTTTTGGCCCAACAGGAAGATACGCGGCCGGAAATGTTATATTATCTGGCGACAGACGCCGATCCGGTTATCCGCCGCCATGTCGCAGGAAATCCCGGCACTCCGATCCAGGCGGATGAAATACTGGCCAATGATAATGATGACGAGGTACGTAGCGAACTGGCCCGCAAGATCGCCCGTATTTTTCCCGACCTTTCTCCATCAGATCAGGCACAGATCCGGGAGAAAGCCATCGAAATTCTTGAAAAACTGGCTCAGGACCAGTTCCCGAAAGTGCGCCGCATCCTTGCCGAGGAACTGAAATCCTGCGCTGAGGTGCCTAAAAACATCATCCGGCGGCTGGCCGAGGACGAAGACCTGAAAGTATGCATTCCAATCCTGGAATATTCTCCGTTGCTCAGCGACGTGGATCTCAAGGAAATCATTGCGGCCAGCACCCTTAGCGGGGCGCTACAGGCCATCGCCCGGCGTCGTCATGTTAGTGAGGATGTGGCCGAAGCCATTACCAACTCCTTGGATATCCCGGCCGTGGCCACGTTGCTGGCCAATAAAAATGCACAGATTCGTGAAGATACCCTGGACAGCATCATTGACCAGGCCCACACCGCAGACATTTTGCATCCACCGCTTGTGGAGCGGCCCAATCTGTCACTCAGGACCATAAAACGTATCGCCACCTTCGTCGCCTCCTCCCTTGTTCATCGCATGATCGAGCACAACCACCTGGACCAAAACGTCGCCGATGAAATTCTGGCCAAAGTCCGGGCGCGTATTCAGGAACAGAAAGTCGATGAGGAAGACATCGAAACCCTTGCCCAACAGGCCCGGGACCTTTTTAACAAGGGCGTTGTGGACGACGCCTTCATCAAAAACGCTCTGAACAATCGTCAACGGGAACTGGTGATTCAGTGTCTGGCGTTATTGTCCGGTCTGGAGGCCAATACGGTACGGAAAATCCTTCAGAGTAAGAAAGGCCAGCGGGTCGTCTCCCTTGCCTGGCGGTCCAATCTCAGCATGCGCACCGCCATTGAGTTACAGAACAAGTTGGCGTTCATTCCGCCGGACAGCTTTCTTCATGCCAAAGGCGGCATTGATTATCCGCTGAGCCCGGCGGAAATGGAATATGAACTGGCCCTGTATGAATGAACTTTTGACCCCCGGTCGAGAGCGAATTTAAAGACGAGGGGGATCATCATTGCGAGCGGCCGCGACGCAAGCCACAAAAAAACATCCTAGAGTGAACTGAGTCGACCTTTTCACAATTCACCCTAGCGGCGGATAAAGGTTCCCGCGCCATGTTCGGTGAACAACTCCAGAAGCAGGGCATGTTTGACCCGCCCATCAATAATCACCGCCGCCCCCACGCCGTGATCTACGGCATGAATACAGGTGTCGATTTTGGGGATCATACCGCCTGAAATCGTACCGTCCGCAATCATGGCTCTGGCTTTTTCTTCGGTCATCTCGGTAATCAGATTACCTTTCTTATCCAGAACCCCCGTCACATCGGTAAGCAGCAAAAGCCGTGTCGCCCCCAACGCTTCAGCGATGGCACCGGCCATGGTGTCCGCATTGATGTTATAGGTTTCCCCATTTTCGCCCAGACCAATGGGGGCGATCACCGGAATCACATCGGTTTTTTCAAACATGCGCAGAAAATCCGCATTGACCTTCTTGGGATATCCTACAAAACCCAGATCCAGAACCTGTTCGATATTTGAATCGGGATCCTTGCGCGTACGGCGCAGCGGTTCGGCAATAGCGAGATTGCTGTCCTTGCCCGACAGGCCCACCGCCTGCCCGCCCACATTATTGATGGACGCCACAATCGCCTTGTTGATGCTGCCACACAGCACCATCTCAGCAATGCCAATGGTATCCTTGTCGGTCACCCTCAACCCGTCGATGAAGGAACTTTTGATCTGGAGCGCGTCTAGCATACGGCCGATTTGCGGGCCGCCGCCATGCACCACCACCGGGTTCATACCCACCTGTTTCATCAGCACCACATCATGGGCAAAACTGCGGGCCAGATTTTCATCCCCCATGGCGTGCCCCCCGTATTTGATCACGATGGTCTGACCCGCATAACGCCGCATATAGGGCAAAGCTTCGGATAGGGTCGCGGCTTTTTTGAGAAAAACTTCCTTCTCTGCATCTGTGACTGTTTTATATTCTTCACTCATCTGGTCCTGTACCCCGTCTTGTTTCTCGCCGTTCGATCCTGTCCCGGTGTCATGCCGGCCTTTACGACCTTTAGAGGGCGGCCACAGAAGCCACCGCCGCCCGCAGCTCCGCAATACCGTCTCCTTTGACGGAACTGGTGAGAATCACCTCGGGATGGGCCGCAACATGTTTAACGATGGCCTGTTGCGTCGCGTCTTTAATCTTTTCCTGCGCTTGTTTCTTCAGCTTGTCAACTTTTGTCAGCACAATCTGATAGGAAACGGCGCTGTCATCCATCATTGTCATGATCTCCCGGTCCGCCTCCTTAAGACCATGCCGGCTGTCGATCAACAGATACACCCGCCGCAGATTAGGCCGCCCCCTGAGATAGTCCTTCATCACCCGGGTCCAGTGCCGCACCTGGGACTGGGACACCTTGGCATAGCCATATCCCGGCAGGTCCACCAGATACAACGCCAGATCCTCAGGACGCCCGAGCAGGAAAAAATTCAATTCCTGGGTGCGGCCCGGCGTGTTTGACGTTCGCGCCAGGGTCTTACGTCCGGTCAGGGCATTAACCAGACTGGACTTGCCCACATTGGAGCGTCCGGCAAAAGCAATCTCGGCATAATCCGCCGGTGGCAACTGGGCGAGATCATACACGCCCAGAACAAAGTCGCAATTTTGCGCAAAAAGCCGGCGGCCCTGCTCCAGCCAGGCCGCCCGCTCTTCTTCGGTCATCTCGACTGTCATCATGTTACCCGACAGAATGAATATACCAGATCTTGGCACAACAGGACATTAGGACGTCGCATTCTCAGGAAGCTCTTCTTCCACACGTCGCATAATGATCCATTGCTGAATGATGCTGAGGATATTGTTCCATGTCCAGTAAATCACCAACCCGACAGCAAACTGCGCCAGAATAAAGGTAAACATGATCGGCATGAACATGAAAATCTTCTGCTGCACCGGATCCCCCACCTGCGGGTTCAGCTTCTGTTGCAACCACATAGTGACCCCCATGAGAATCGGCAACACGCCAATAGCCAGAAAACCCGGCGGATCCCAGGGTATCAGCCCGAAAAGATTAGTGACCAACAGCGGATCCGGGGCTGACAGGTCCTTGATCCAACCGAAAAACGGCGCATGACGCATGTCAATGGTCACATAGAGCGTCTTATACAGGGCAAAGAATACCGGAATCTGAATAAAAATCGGCAGGCAGCTGGCCAGTGGATTGACCTGTTCCTTTTTATACAGCGCCATGGTCTCCTGCTGCAGACGCATCCGGTCATCCCCGTATTTTTCCTTGAGCGCCTTGAGTTTTGGCGTGAGCTTCTTCATCTTGCTCATGGAAATAAACTGCTTGTTGGCAATAGGGAACAAAATCAGCCGGATCACCACCGTAAACAGCAGGATCGCCACGCCAAAATTGCCGGTCAGGCCATAAAGGTAATCCAGCCCATAAAAAATCGGCTTGGTGAGAAAATCAAACCAGCCCCAGTCAATGGCGTAGTTGAACAGCTTGATATCCAGCTTGTCGCGGTAATTTTCCAGAAGACCAACCTTCTTGGCGCCGGCAAACAGGCGGTTCGTGACCTTGACGCTTTGGCCCGGCTGAAGCGTGACCGCTTCGCGGATATAATCCGCCTGAAACTTCTCAGAACCGCCAGAGAGATACCGTTTCAGGCCACCGGTAAACAGCCCCTTCTGATCCGGAATCAACGCCACCAGCCAGTATTTGTCAGTGATCCCCAGCCAGCCGCCGTCATGGCTTTGCTCCTGGCGGGGCTCTTCTGCAATCTCGTCATAGCTGAACTCTTCCTTGCCTTCATCCATGACCCAGATCGGGCCTTCATGCAGGATATAAAGAGCCTTGTCTTCGGGGCGCCCATGACGCACCACCCGCCCGTAAGGGGCAAGGGTCACCGGCTGGGCAGAGGTGTTTCTCACTTCCTGGGTGATGGTAAACATATAGTTTTCATCCAGCGCAATGGTCCGGACAAACAACAGCCCCTCCCCATTGGCCCAAGTCAATGTCACCTCGCTTCCAGCCACAAGTTCGTCCTTATCGGCCTGCCAGACCGCATTGTTACGCGGGGCGTTCTCTATGCCCGCCCAACCGAATTCCGCGAAATAGCCTTGAGCAGTTTCAGACGGAGACAGCAAAACCACTTCCGGCGCATCCTTGTCCGCTTCCACCCGATAATCCGCCAGTGTCAGATCGTCGATACGCCCCCCCCGCAGTGAGATGGAGCCGTGCACCCGGTCCGATCTGATCGGCAGGCGGGGCGCATTGGCCAGCACATTATCCCGCGCCACGGGAACCTGCTTGACAATCGGTTGTTCCAGCGCCGGAATGCTGCCGGCATCCACGGCAGCACCGGCTTGAGCGCTCTTTCCGTCAGCTTCCTTCTGGGCGGCCAGCTGTTCCTGTCTGGCTTTTTCCGCCGCTTCCTGACGCGGCTTAGTATAAAAATAGTCATAGCCCAGCAGGATCCCCATGGTGAGAACGATTGCCAGTATAAAGTTACGGTTTTCCTGCATCATCCCTGCTCAATATCCATCAAAACTTTACGGCCGCACATTGACCGGATTTGCTATCCATTGCCGGCATCCACATTTCCAGCAACGCGCGATTAACACATATGCTTTTTATTCCGACTGTTCTCCTGCTCCAGCGGGGGCACCGGATCGAACCCATGCCCACCCCAGGGATTGCAGCGCAAAATCCGCCACACAGCCAGAACCGTCCCCTTGAAAGGCCCAAACCTGTCTATGGCTTCATAGGCATATTCCGAACAGGTCGGCAGATACCGGCACTTGGGCCCCAGAAGCGGGGAAATCAAATACTTATAGAGCTTGATGAGCCCTTTCAAGACATAAGAGAGGATCAGGGAGAGAAATCTCATTTTTTCACCTCTGTTTTTGCGGCGCGATTGATCTTTCCGCTCTGCTTTCCCGGAACGGGCCGAGGGCTTTTGGAGTCCGGTGCACCACCCGATTTTTGGCCTGCGAGACGTTTCAATGACCATTTCAAATCACGAATCAGATCATCAAAGGCCCGGTTTTCAATCCCCGCGCGGGCAATGAGCACATAATCATGCCCCTTGTGCCCTTTGTCCGGAATGACCCGCCGAGCCACTTCCCGAAGGCGCCGTTTGGCCCGGTTTCGCTGAACCGCCGAGCCCACCTTTTTGCTGGCAGTGAACCCCACCCGGATCTGTTGGTCCCCGGCCCCGTCCTGATGTGGCTGAGGGCAAACCTGAACCACCATACCGGGAGAGACCCAACGGGTCTGTGCCTTTGCCACCCGCAAAAAATCCTCGCGCTTTTTCAGCACGGAAATTTTTTCCTTTTTATATCCAACCGGTTGGGTGATCGTCATTCTTTTCTGCCTAAAAGCTCAAAACAAAACCGGCCGCTGATTGCTCAGGGCCGGTCTGTCACTTGCCTTGTCAGGCGAATTCTGGGCCTTTACGCAGAAAGGCGCTTCCGTCCCTTGGCGCGACGGGCAGCAAGAACCCGGCGGCCACCAACAGAAGCGGAACGTGCCCGGAAACCGTGGCGACGTTTGCGAACCAGAACACTGGGTTGATATGTACGTTTCACTGGTGTACTCCATTTGCCGCTGCGGGCTGTAACAGCCCTCTGCACCGAATCCCATGATTCAGCGCCTGCTATTGAAGTGGGGTGTATAATGCCTTTCCCGACACAAGTCAACGCATCTTGACTCTTTTTCTTGTCCTTTGAGGACCTCGCCTGTCCTTATTGCCGGCCACATGGTCCTGCCGCCTGTGACCAATTTCACGCAGTCGTGATAACGCGTTATTTTATCTATGGTAATTTCCCCTATATTCTGGCTTCCTAGAGCAAATCCTATGGAGCCTGAAACAATATCAATGAAAGACGACATTTCCGCAAAATCCGCTAAGGCGCTAACCCGTGCCCGTCGATATTTGCCGCTTGGACTCATTGCCGCCGGTTTCATTCTGGCGTTGGCCTTTGATCTGTCCACCTATCTCAGCCTGCAAAGCCTGAAAGATCATCGTGAAATGCTCAGCTCCTATGTTTTCGATCATTTCTGGATGAGCGCCGGCCTGTTCAGCGCCGCCTATACCGCCGTAGTTGCCTTTTCCATTCCCGGCGGGGCGGTCATGACACTGGGCGCCGGCTTTCTGTTCGGCACCCTGATCGGCGGCAGTCTGGTGGTTGTCAGCGCCACTGTTGGGGCAACGCTTATTTTCCTAGCCGCCCGGACCGCCGCCGGTGGGTCGCGCTTTAGCGACATTCTGGCCCGACGCGCGGCCCCCTGGCTTAAAAAAATGGAGCAAGGCTTCGCACAAAATGCCACGAGTTACCTGCTGACCCTGCGGCTGGTGCCGATTTTTCCGTTTTTTATTGTCAATCTGGTGCCAGCTTTCCTGGGGGTCAGGCTGCCCGTCTATGTCCTGACCACCTTTTTCGGCATCATTCCGGGCACCTTTATTTATGCCTCGGTGGGCAGCGGTATGGGACATCTGATTGATCAGGGGCAGGACCCGGATCTGAATATTATCTTTTCCCCGGAAATCCTGCTGCCGCTTCTGGGGTTGGCGGTGCTAGCGCTGCTGCCGGTTCTTTATAAAAAACTGAAACAGTATCGAGGGGGGCAAAATACATGACAAATTTTTTACAGGCGGATCTTTGTGTGATCGGGGCTGGGTCCGGCGGCCTGTCTGTGGCTGCGGGAGCCGCGCAACTGGGATTGAAAACCCTGTTGCTGGAAAAAGACAGAATGGGCGGAGATTGTTTGAATTATGGCTGCGTGCCGTCCAAGGCCCTGCTTGCCGCCGCACATGCCGCCTGGCATGTGCAGGCTGGGACGGATTTTGGCATCGCTCCGGCCACCCCGACAGTGGATTGCTCAGCGGTAGATTTTTCAAAGGTGCACCGCCATGTCCATAAAGTGATCGCCGCCATCGCCCCCAATGATTCCGTACAGCGGTTTAGCGCTCTAGGCGTAAAAGTCATTCGGGAGGCCGGCCGTTTTATTGACGACCGCACCGTTGCCACCCCCTCCTGCCGGATTCGCGCCCGGCGCTATGTCATTGCCACCGGGTCCCGCCCGGCCATTCCGCCATTGCCCGGCCTGGACACAGTAGACTACCTGACCAACGAAACCATCTTTGATCTGGAAGAACGACCCGATCATCTGATCATCATTGGCGGGGGACCAATCGGCCTGGAGATGGCGCAGGCCTTTCGTCGCCTGGGATCCAGAGTGACAGTACTGGCGCTCGCCTTTATGGAACAGGACGATCCGGAACTGGCCGCAGTGGTGCTTGAACGCCTGCGCCGTGAAGGCATTCGCCTTGAAGGCGGCATCGACATTACCGCCATTCACAAACGCAACGACCGTTATGACGTTTGCTTTTCCGGAAACGGACAGGCGCAAACAATCACCGGATCGCATCTTCTTGTCGCCACAGGCCGCAAGCCCAACCTGGACGGCCTTAATCTCATGGCCGCTGAAATCAAACATTCCCCAAGCGGCATTACCGTTGGTCCCGATCTGCGCACCAGCAACAAACGGGTTTATGCGCTTGGCGACGTCACCGGCGGACCACAATTCACCCATAAGGCAGGTTATGATGCCGGCATTCTAATCCGTCGCCTTGCCTTTGGCATGTTCTGGACCCGAACGGACTATTCCGCCCTGCCCCGCGTGACCTATACGGACCCCGAACTGGCGCAGGTGGGGCTGAGCGAACCGGCGGCCCGGGAAAAATATGGTGATGATTTTTCACGACAGATCCGAATATTACGTTGGCCCTATAGCGAAAATGACCGGGCCCAAGCCGAACGCCGAACCGAGGGCCTGATCAAGGTCATCACCAGCCCCAAAGGACACATTCTGGGGGCCGGAATCGCCGGGGCCGGGGCCGGAGAACTGATACAGGTCTGGGCGCTTGCCATGAGCAAGAAGCTGAAAATATCTGCGCTGGCCAGCATGATTTCCCCCTATCCCACCCTTGGCGAAATCAGCAAACGCGCTGCGGGCAGTTTTTATACCCCTTCCCTTTTCAGCACAAAAACCCGTAAACTAGTACGCCTGTTGTCAAAATTGGGATAACCGGGATGGCCGACGAACAACACCCTCTGGCTCTGCGTCACAGCCTGTCCAACAGGCTGCTTTTGCTGACTATCGCCTTTGTCATGCTGGCGGAAGTGCTGATTTACGTGCCCTCCATTGCCAATTTCCGCAAAACCTGGCTGGAAGAACGTTTGGCCGCCGCCCAAATCGCCATTCTCGCCATTGAGGCGGCCCCGGATTATATGGTCAGCGAGACCCTGGCCAAAGAGCTTCTGCAATCCGCCGAGGTGATGGCCATTGTCCGCAAAAAGGACGACAACCGTCTTCTGGTGCTGGGCACCGACCGGCCGCTGGAGGTGGAGGCCCGGTATGATCTGCGCAATGCCGGTTTTCTGGACCTGATCCGGGACGCTTTTATCACCATGATGCATACCCATCCCCACAGCCGGGTCATCGAGGTTACAGGCTACACCAATGATGAAAGAATGGACTTTCTGCAAATTATTTTCGAGGAAGAGAAGCTGTGTCATGCCATGCTCGTTTTTTCCCGGAATGTATTGCTGCTGTCCATCATCATTTCCCTGATCACCGCCGGCCTGGTTTATTACAGCCTGAGCTGTCTTCTGATCCGTCCGGTCCGCAAAATCACCGACAGCATGGTCGCCTTTCGCAACGCCCCGGAAGATCACCGCCGACAGATCGTACCCGATAACCGCCGTGACGAAATCGGCATTGTCATGCGAGAACTGGCCGTGATGCAGGACCAGTTGCGCCGGGCCTTGAAACAAAAAACCCATCTGGCAGATCTTGGCAGCGCCGTCAGCAAAATCAATCACGACCTGCGCAACATCCTGGCCAGTGCTCAGCTTGTCTCAGACCGGTTCATCACCGTTCAGGACCCCACGGTCCGGCGGCTCACCCCCCGTTTCGTGCGCGCCATTGACCGGGCAGTGCGCCTGTGCGAAGCCACATTGCAATATGGCCGGGCCGAACCGGAAAAACCCGATTATACAAAGGTGGAGCTGCACCCTTTGGTTGACGAAGTGGGCATTTCTTTGGGCCTTGCCGAAAACAGCCCGATAAAACTTCGCAATGACGTGCCCGAAAATTTTACGCTTCAGGCCGATCCGGATCATTTGTTTCGGATTTTTATGAATCTCGGTCGCAATGCGGTACAGGCCATGACCCAGGCCGGACGGCTGTCCGGGACCATCAAATTTTCCGCCCATCGCCACGGCAATGACGCCGTCATTGATATCTGCGACCAAGGGCCCGGGATTCCCGCCAAGATCCGGGAAAAACTGTTTGTGCCATTTCACGGCAGCGGCAATGGCGGTACCGGTCTTGGACTTGCCATAGCACGGGAGCTGGTCCAAGGGCATGGCGGCAGTATCGAGCTTCTGTCTTCCGGTCCGGAAGGCAGCTGTTTCAGAATCACCCTCCCCCTCGCCTAGAGTCAATTGAGTCAACCTATGCACAATTCACTCTAAGGCCCACCCCCAACAATAATCAGGGCGACAAACAAACATCCATCAGGGCGAAAGACCGAGACTCTCCTGCGCCCGGCGGATCAATGCGTCGGTGTGGCGCTGTTCCAGACGCGCTCGATCTAGCAATTCTTCAAGCCGGTGGTGGGGTGTTGGCGCTTTATCCGCTGTGGTCTTCGGGGGCTGTCGAAGGCGAACGTGAATGTCCTGCAATTCCACAATCAATTTTTCCAGCCGGTTTTCCCGATCCATGAGTCGGGACAGGGCAAGCTGCGCCCCACGCCAAAGTTCGCCGCGCCGTGCCGCACGCTGTTGTGCGGAATCATCTGCCGTCCCCCCAGACGCCTCCTCATAGGTTTTAAGCATTTGGATCAGGTCTTGGCGGAACCTGTCAAGCTCCCCGCTGAGATTCTGAAAGGTTGTTTCGTATTCTTGCAAGCTTTCTTCCGCCACCATCTGAGGGGCAGACACATCTGGCGCAGAGGCCAAAACATCCTCTTTTGGTGCGGGCGCCGACTCCGGCGTCAGGGGCTTTTGACGTTCGGCCTCAATCTCCTGCCAGGTCCGGTCTGCCTGCAACGCCGGCCAACCCTGTTGCGCATCGCGGGAACATGCACCCAGCACCCCGCCGGCTGAAATCGCAAGAATTATGCCTAACACCTTGGTATTATAGAGCTTCTCTAACATACGGACTTCTCGATTTTTGTTTTTGGCGGGACGTTTTTCCCGGTTCAGGTCCTGTCGTGGCCGCGAGTTTAGGGCAGCCCCCGGGCAAGGACAAGCGGCCCATTGTCGAAAGCGTAAAAAAATGTCATATTTTTTGCAAAGGGGGCTTGCATTCCCCGGTCATTCTGGGTAGGTTGCGCGCCACAGGATGATTCCTGTTTCAAGGAAACGACATGCGCGCTCGTAGCTCAGCTGGATAGAGCACCAGACTACGAATCTGGGGGTCGGGAGTTCGAATCTTCCCGAGCGCGCCATTCTCTTCAAGGACTTAGCAGTTTCAACGCTGAGTCTTTTTTTATTTGGGGGCACAGCGGACAGCATTGCGCCCCGGACATGGCCGGGGCGGCAATCACTGAGATAAATATAAATCAAGATCAGACAGCGGAACGGCCTAGAATTTGGCCGCCAGCGTCAGCCAGATTTTTGTCGTATCGGTGGCAAAGGCATCGGCCTCATAAAACGCCGCCTTGACAGAAGCCGTATAGTGTTTGGCAAAGGGTTTGGAGACCAGAAAGTCCCATTCGCTGCCATAACTTACCCCGCCCACATCCGAAGAAAAGTCATGATAGATGCCTTTCAGCAGCAGGCCGGCAAGCGGTCCCTCTCCCATCATTTTATAGGCCAGGGAAACACTGATGTCTTCCAGGCCCTGGGCCGGTGTGGAGAGGAACTTGTCCGCCCAGCCGTTAAATTTATGCAGCGTGGCCAGAGGGGTCTGGAAACTTACCCCATTGTCGCTCCCCAGAAGCTCATATCCAAAACCCGCCGTGAAGCCAGCGGTTGACACGCTGAGCGCCGCATTCCAGTAATCCGCCTGATACTCAGCCGGGTTGTCCTCATAATCGCTCTGGCGCGCATATTCCAGTTCATATCCCAGCCGGACGGTGTCCGTGACCGCTTGGGCGCCCGCAAAACGCACCCCGTAGGTGCTGCTGGACAGGCCAAGCACCGGCGCGTCATTGAGGTCGAGCAGATAGGCATAAGCGGTGAGTTTGCCGAATTCCAGTCCCGAATAGCTCACATTGATCAGATGGGTATTCGTATCCAGATCACCCAGTGGATGATCATCGCTGAAAATCCGGTTGACATTCCAGACATAGCCATACAACGCCGTCAGCTCTTTGATCGGTGTCACGGTCGCCGTGACGATGTCATAGGTCTGGTCATTCTGGCGAAATCCGACGGTACCGATAAAGCGCTGATTGTCCAGATTAACGCCGATGCGGCCCGCCTTCAGCGTGAACAGGTCCTGGGTATAGGCCAGATAAGCCTGGTTGACTTCCGTGCTTTCCGGATCAGCAACCACGGGGCGGTCGGTCTTGCCATTGATGGTATTGTTGTAATTCTCGTCCCCCACCACGGTCACATTGGTGACTTCCGCAAATCCGCTTATCCCTTTCAGGCTAGCGGTTTTGTACCATAGTTTGCTTAACAGGGTGGATGCCGTGGCATCTTTTTCAAAACCATCCTGATCGACATTTTCAAACCGGTAGCGGAACGCCAGTCCGGCATCGCCCTGGGTGAACATTTCCGTAAAATTTGCGGCCTCCCCGGCCCCGGCTGGCGCACTGGCCGACAGCGCCAGTACCCCAGCCAGACATGAAAGGGCAATTTTTTGCATCACTCTTACTCCTTAAAACAACATTTTTGGGAAAAACATCTTCGAATGTTAGAGCGAAGCTGCGAGGTCAAATCCCGCAATCTGCGCCCGATGTGCCAAGTCCAATATGTAAGACTGTATTCCATGACGAATGCTCCTGACATGCAGGTAATCCCGAATGCGATTTTCCACGTCCTCAAACGGCAGTGGCGCACCATCACCGTTTTCCACCGTAAACCGGTCAATATTCTGATCGTAATAGCGGCGACAGGCTTCGGTTGTGGCCTCGGGCGTCGTCACCATGTTTTCCACCAAACGCATGATCCCGCTGTCCACAGCGTCTGCCGCGGCCTGCGGTTCAAGAAACCCCTGCTCCACCGCTTCCTGGCGCAACAATTCACGGATCAGGAGCGCCCCTGCTGCCTCATCACGGGCTTTTTCTTGAGTGGGCGCCGGATGAAACTGCATTTCCCGGAACACCTCATCATCGGTAATTTCCACTTCATTCACATATATCGGCATGATCAGGACCTCTTACGAACGATCTGGTATCCGGAACGGAACAGATATTTGACCGGCGCCGACAGCACATGCACCAGTCGGGTAAAGGGGAACAACAAGAAAATCGTCAGCCCCAGCACAATATGCAGCTTGAAGATCAGTGAGGTTCCGGCCACGAAATCCGCCGCCCCACCCCGGAAGGTGACAATATACTGTGCCCAGTTGGCCAGCGCGATCATGGAACTGCCGTCCGGATGACTGGCAGAGGCGGGAATGGTGGCCAGCCCCAGAATGAGCTGCACATACAGAACCAGAAGGATCATGATGTCCGCAGGCCGACTGGTTGCCCGGATGCGGGGGTCCGTCAGCCGCCGGATAATCAAGATCGTCAGACCAATAAAACAAATCACGCCGAAAATGCCGCCGGCCACCATCGCCAACATCTGCTTGGCCGCCGCCGACATCACCAGATGATAGACGGGTTCCGGCGTCAACAGCCCGATCAGATGGCCGAAAAACAGCAAAATAATCCCGATATGGAACAGATTACTGCCAATCCGCATGCCGCGTGACCGCAGCAGCTGACTGGACCCGGCCCGCCAGCTATAGGGATCCTGATCATAGCGCAGGATCGTGCCCAATATCATAACGACAATCGCAAGATAGGGGTAAATCCCGAAAAAAAACTCATTCAGATATGCGCTCATGCTCGCCTCCTATGAATGATGAGGGCTGGAAGCCCCGCTCCTCCCGGCGCGGTGCCGGGTAACCTGCGGGCAAAGATTGCAGTCCGCCGTGTCCGTGCCATCGAAGGCGGGAGCTTCTTCCCATTCCCTGTCAAGCGCCTCAAGACTCGTATCCTCGCGGGCGGCATCGTCCATCGCCTGCTGGACGATCTTCTTGTCCACCTTGACGCTGCTTAACGCTTCCAGCGCCCGGAAGACATGCCGGTAGGAACTCCCTTTCACTTTCATCTTGGCACCGATGGTGGCGATGATATGCACCGTGTCCCCCAACAGCTCCTGCGCCTCGGCGAAAGGCGACACAGAAAGGAATTCCAGAAACAGCGGCAGATAATCCGGCAGTTCGTTGGCGGCGATTCTGAAACCCTGCCGGGCGTAATATTCCATAAGATCAACCATGGCCGGACCGCGGTCCCGGCTTTCGCCGTGAACATGTTCAAACAGATACAGGGAATGAGACCGTCCCCTGTCAAACAGGGACACGTACTCTTCCTGGATGGAGAGGATATCGTGACGGGCCAGATCATCCATGAACACAAACAGCGGTTTGCGAATTTTTTCGGGGATCAGCCCCTCATCAACAAGAATGGTTTTCATCTCGGCCATATGCTGCTGCAGTTCCTCATGGGGATATGTCAACAACAGCCCGAGGACTTTAAACGTACGCATCATGATTTCCTTATGTTGCCGTTCATGGTGTTTTTGTGGGTCGGACCGCCAAACAGTCCCCCGGTGCGCGCCGCCCCCCCGGCACAGCCATTGCCAAAGCTGAAACCGCAGGCGGAACGGGTTTCAAAGGCAATGTCATTATCAAACGGGGTCTGACCGGCATATTCCCGGTGGTTGGTGGGGATCACAAAACGGTCTTCATACTCCGCCAGCGCCATGATCCTGTACATTTCCTCTACGGTTTTGGCCTCCAGCTCAACCCGTTCAAGCGCCCTTATATCCCCATTTCCGTTGATGGTTTTGGCCCGCATATAGCTGCGCATGGCCAGCATGCGCTCCAGCGCGTGCACCACCGGTTGTTCCCGGCCACCCGTCAGCATATTGGCAAGATATTTCACTGGAATGCGCAGATTTTTCACATCCGGCATGATGTCATCCCCAGCGATCTTGCCCTCTGTATGGGCGCTTTGAATGGGGGAAAGCGGCGGAATATACCAGACCATCGGCAGGGTGCGGTATTCGGGATGCAACGGGAAAGCCACCTTCCAGTCAATCGCCATTTTATAGACCGGCGATTTTTTTGCCGCCTCAAGCCAGCTGTCGGGCACGCCATCCTTGCGGGCCTGTTCAATCACCTTGGGATCATGCGGGTCAAGGAAGATGTCGCACTGGGCTTGATACAGGTCCCCTTCATCCGCCGTCGCGGCCGCTTCCTCGATACGGTCCGCGTCATACAACAACACGCCAAGATAGCGGATGCGTCCGACGCAGGTTTCCGAACATATAGTCGGATCACCGTTTTCAATACGCGGGAAACAGAAAGTGCATTTTTCCGATTTGCCAGACTGCCAGTTGAAATAGATCTTTTTGTAAGGGCAGCCAGACACACACATGCGCCAGCCCCGGCATTTGTCCTGGTCGATGAGCACAATGCCGTCTTCCTCGCGTTTATAGATGGCACCAGAAGGACAGGCCGCCACGCAGGTCGGGTTCAGGCAATGCTCGCACAGCCGCGGCAGATACATCAGGAAGGTGTTTTCAAACTGACCATAAATATCCTTCTCAACATCTTTGAAGTTATAGTCCCGGGAACGTTTTTCGAACTCGCCGCCGAGAATCTCCTCCCAGTTGGGCCCCCATTCCGGTTTTTCCATTTTCTCTCCGGTAATGGCGGAATGGGCCCGCGCCGTCGGCGGTGTCTTCACGTCGCCCGCCGTTTGCAGATGGGCGTAATCAAACGTGAAGGGTTCATAATAGTCGTCAATTTCCGGCAGGTCCGGATTGGCAAAGATTTTGGCCAGGAGCCGGAACTTTCCGCCCATTTTCGGCTGGATCTTGCCATTGGACTTGCGCACCCAGCCGCCGTTCCAGCGGTCCTGGTTTTCCCATTCCCGCGGATACCCCACACCGGGTTTGCTTTCCACATTGTTGAACCAGGCATATTCAACGCCTTCACGGCTCGTCCAGACATTCTTGCAGGTCACCGAACAGGTGTGGCACCCGATACATTTGTCCAGATTGAGAACCATCCCGATTTGTGCACGTATCTTCATTTCTGCTACTCCTATTCCGCGACCTGAACAGATGTGTCACCATCCGCCGGGTCTTCGCCCCACTCCACATTTTCGGCCTTGCGCACGACCACAAACTCGTCCCGGTTGGATCCAACCGTACCGTAGTAGTTAAATCCGTAAGACAGTTGCGCATACCCGCCGATCATATGGGTGGGTTTGAGCACCGCCCGGGTGACGGAATTATGAATGCCGCCGCGGGCGCCAGTGATTTTGGACAAGGGGGTGTTAACGATTTTCTCCTGGGCGTGATACATCATCGTCATGCCTTCGGGCACCCGCTGGGACACCACGGCCCGGGCCATAATCACGCCGTTGCTGTTATACAGCTCCAGCCAGTCGTTATCTTTCACGTCCATCTTGCGGGCGTCGGTTTCTGAAATCCACACCACCGGCCCCCCCCGGTTCAGCGTCAGCATCAACAGGTTGTCGCTGTAGGTGGAGTGAATGCCCCATTTCTGGTGCGGCGTGATCCAGTTGAGCACCACTTGTTTTTTGCCGTCACCATATTTGTCGATCACCGGTGCGATGGTTTTGGTGTTCACCGGCGGCTTGTAGACGCAAAAGCCCTCGCCGAAATCGCGCATCCATTCATGGTCCTGATAGAATTGCTGGCGACCGGTTAGCGTGCGCCACGGGATCAGTTCATGCACATTGGTATATCCCGCATTATAACTGACATGTTCATCCTCAAGACCGGACCAGGTGGGTGAAGAAATGATCTTCCTCGGCTGCGCCTTGATGTCATGGAAGCGGATCTTCTCTTCCTGTTTCGGTTTGGCAAGATGGGTATGTTTACGACCCGTCACCTCGCCCAGTGCCGCCCATGATTTTACAGCCACATTGCCATTGGTTTCCGGCGCGAGGGAAAGCACCACTTCCGTGGCATCCACATCCGTAACAATTTTCGGCAGCCCCTCATTAACCCCAGGGTCATTGTGAGTGCCGTTCAGGCGCGCCAGCAATTCCACCTCCTCATCGGTGTTCCAGCTGATGCCCTTGCCGCCATTGCCCAGTTTCCCCATCAGCGGACCAAGCGCGGTAAAACGCTTATAGGTATTGGGATAATCCCGGGTGACTTCCACAAGGGCGGGCATGGTTTTGCCCGGAATGGGTTCGCATTCGCCTTTTTTCCAGTCGGCCACGCCCAGGGGTTGCGCCAGTTCACCCGGCGTATCATGCAAAATGGGCAGGGTGACGACATCCTTTTCCACGCCCAGATGTCCCTCGCAAACTTCCGAGAATTTTTCTGCAATCCCGCGGTAAATGTCCCAGTCGCTGCGGCTTTCCCAAGCCGGATCCACCGCGCGGGTCAGCGGGTGAATAAAGGGATGCATGTCGGAAGTGTTGAGGTCGTTCTTTTCATACCAGGTGGCCGACGGCAACACGATGTCCGAATAGACGCAGGTGGTAGACATCCGGAAATCCAGCGTCACCACAAGATCCAGCTTGCCCTCCGGCGCGTCCTCATGCCAGACCACTTCGCTGGGTTTCTGTCCCCCGCTTTCCCCCAGATCCTTGCCCAAGAGGCCATGCTGGGTGCCCAGCAGGTGTTTGAGCATATATTCATGCCCCTTGCCCGAGGATCCCAACAGGTTCGACCGCCAGATAAACATGTTGCGAGGAAAGTTTTTGGGATTGTCCGGATCTTCGCAGGCAAATCCCAGCTCCCCGCTTTTCAGCTTGTCCACCACATAATCCGCCACCGGCTGGCCGGCTTCTTCTGCGGCCCGGGCCACCTTCAGGGGGTTATCATTGAGCTGCGGCGCGGACGGCAGCCAGCCCATGCGCTCTGAACGCACATTACAATCCACAAGCGTGGTGTTCTGCCATTTGTCCCGGTCCGCAAGCGGCGAAAGAATTTCATCCACTTCCAGTTTTTCATACCGCCACTGATCCGAATGGGCGTAGAAAAAGCTGGTGGAATTCATCTGCCGCGGCGGACGCGCCCAATCCAGCCCGAACGCCAGCGGCAGCCATCCGGTTTGCGGACGCAATTTCTCCTGGCCCACATAATGGGCCCAACCGCCCCCCGATTTGCCAACACAGCCGCACATGATCAGGAGATTCATAATCCCACGGTAATTCATATCCATATGGTACCAGTGATTGATCGCCGCCCCCAGAATCACCATGGACCGCCCGCGGGTCTGGTCCGCATTCATGGCGAACTCCCGCGCCACCTGGATCACCTTGTGGCGATCCACGCCGGTGATTTTTTCCTGCCAGGCCGGCGTATAGGGCACATCATCGTCAAAGGAAGAAGCCACATTGTCGCCGCCCAACCCCCGGTCCACGCCGTAATTGGCGACCAGCAGGTCAAACACCGTGGCGACCTTCACCGGGCCATCCTTGGTCTCAACGACTTTCAGCGGCACGTGCCGTTCCAGAACGCTGTCATGATCCGTGTGTTTGAAGATGGGCTGGTCATTGACGATATTGCCGAAATAGGGGAACGCCACCGGCGCGACCTCATCACGGTCCTCCAGAAGAGAAACTTTCGGCCACACATCACTGCCATCAGCCACATTCTTCAGTTCCAGATTCCATTTTTTGCTTTTGTCCCAGCGTGAACCGATGGTGCCGTTCGGCACACAGACTTTGCCGGACGTCCCGTCAAGAATGGTGGCTTTCCATTCGGCATGCTGCGCCTCGCCCAGACTATTTTCAAAATCAGACGCCCGCAGTAACCTGTCGGGCACCAGTTTACCGTCTTTTTCTTCAAGCCGCACCAGGAACGGCATATCGGTATACATGCGGCAATAATCGTCAAAATATTCGGATTTTCCGGCAACATGGAACTCTTTGAGGATCACATGTCCCATGGCCATGGCCATGGCGCTGTCGGTTCCCTGGCGCGGATTGAGCCAAATGTCCGTCAATTTGGCCACTTCCGAATAGTCCGGGGTCACGGAGACGGTCTTGGTGCCTTTATACCGAACCTCGGTGAAGAAATGGGCGTCGGGCGTGCGGGTTTGCGGCACGTTGGAGCCCCAGGCAATGATATAGCCGGAATTATACCAGTCGGCGCTTTCGGGCACGTCCGTCTGCTCGCCCCAGGTTTGCGGCGAACTGGGCGGCAGGTCGCAATACCAGTCATAAAAAGACATGCACACCCCGCCGATCAGCGACAGATAACGGCTTCCGGCGGCATAGGAGATCATCGACATGGCCGGAATCGGCGAAAAGCCGATGATACGGTCAGGGCCAAATTCTTTTGCGGTATAGACATTTGCCGCGGCAATAATCTCATTCACCTCGTCCCAGCTGGAGCGCACGAACCCGCCCAGACCTCGGACCTGTTTATAAGCCCGCGCCTTATCCGGATCGCAGACAATGCTCTGCCAAGCCTCCACAGGATCCGGATGTTCGGCCTTGGCCGCGCGCCACAGTTCAATTAGCCGACGGCGGACCAGGGGAAATTTAAGCCGTGCCGCGCTATAGAGATACCAGCTGTAACTGGCGCCACGGGCACAGCCGCGGGGTTCGTGATTTGGCAGGTCCGGCCGGGTCTTGGGATAATCCGTCTGCTGGGTTTCCCAGGTCACCAGGCCGTTTTTGACATAAATTTTCCAGGAACAGGACCCCGTGCAGTTCACCCCATGGGTGGAACGCACCACCTTGTCATGGGCCCAACGGCCACGATAGGCCTTTTCCCAGTCCCGGCGTTCATCGGTTGTGATGCCATGCCCGTTCGCAAAGGTTTCGGGCGTTTTGGTGAAATAGGAAAGTCTGTCGATAAAATTGCTCATGAAGTATCTCCGATACCCGCTGCTTCAAGGATTTTTCACATAGGCGTTGCGACGCAGATAGAACCACCAGTTGATCAGGATGCAGACCGTGTAGAAAATGGCGAAACCATACAGTGCATATTCCGGTGTGGTGGCCTTGATCTGTTCCCCGAAAACCTGCGGAATGATGAAAGCGCCGTAAGCCGCCACCGCTGAAGTCCAGCCCAAAACGGGACCCGCCTGTTCCTTGTTGAACACCATGGCAATGGTGCGGAAGGTGGACCCATTGCCGATGCCGGTGGCCGCAAACAGAATGATAAACAGGATCAGGAAGGGATAAAAATAATCCTCAGGGGTGGCGGAGGCATAGGCCGCCTGCATGAAATAGGCCACACCCAGTGCCGACAAGACCATTACCACGCTGATGATCTGGGTCACTTTCGCCCCACCCATCCTGTCCGCCAAGGCGCCCCCCAGCGGGCGGATCAAAGCGCCAATGAACGGCCCCATCCAGGCATAGGTTAGGGCGCTGGGACCATTGGGATTGACTGTGCTGTGGGTCATGACTCCATCAACCAGAATATGCTGATAGCCGAACACCACCTTGATCGCGAGCGGCAACGCTGCGGAAAAACCGATGAAAGAACCAAAGGTCATGGTGTAGATAATGGTCATGGCCCAGGTGTGCTTGTTGCTGAAAATCTGGAACTGACGTTTCAGATTGGCCTGGATCTTGCCCGGGATCAGCCGCAACAACAGCAGGGTGAGCACGATCACCAACGGCAACACGATCCACTTGTTGAGTTCTGTCCCCGCCCCGCCGGTCGCCGCCGGCAGCATCAGCCACAGTCCAAACGCCGCCGTCAGCAAACCAATGGCCAACATGCCCAGAATTTTAGCGAAGGCCGGCAACGCCGCCTTGGCATCCGGAGAGACATGTTCGTCACGAATGTTATTCATGCCAAACCAGATGGCAAACGACAGCGGAACAAGGAACAGAAGCCACACCCAGCCGGCATTAAAGATATAGGTTTCAGTCCCTGCCGGGATTTTGCCGATCAGCGTGCCGGAGGTGTTCTGAAGCGTCATGCTTTCGCCGCCGAACAGTCCAAACGTCATCACCAGCGGCACCAGGATCTGCATTGTCGTGACCCCGAAATTCCCGAGGCCCGCATTCATGCCCAGCGCATATCCCTGAATTTTCTTGGGATAAAAGAAGCTGATATTGGACATGGAGGAGGCAAAATTACCCCCGCCCAGGCCCGACAGCAGAGCCATCAATTGAAACTGCCACAGAGGGGTTTCAGGATTCTGAAGCAGGTACCCAGTCCCAGCCGCCGGAATAATCAGCAACGCCGTCGTGAGGAAAATGGTATAACGTCCGCCCGCAATGCGGATTAGAAAAGAACTGGGAATCCTCAACGTGGCCCCGGAAAGCCCGGCAATCGCCGCCAGTGTGAAAAGCTGGCTTTGCGAAAACGGAAAGCCGAGATTAAGCATCTGCACCGTGATGATGCCCCAGTAGAGCCACACCGCAAACCCGCATAGCAACGCCGGAATGGAAATCCAGAGATTGCGGGTGGCAATGCGCCGGCCTTCCGACTGCCATTGTTGTTCATTATCCGGGTTCCAACCGATAATATCCCGGCCTGTTTGCTGAAAACCTTGTACTGTTTCCTCGGATGACATTGTTTCTCTCCTTTAAAACCGTGGGGAAGCGGAAGGGGGGTTACCCCTTCATCCCTTCCAGTTCCGGCAGGTTGTGAGGCCCGCGCAGTTCGGGATTGCGCTGTTTTTCAAGGCGCCGGATCGCAAAGTGCATCCAGGTCAGCGCTATGGCGATAATGACAGTCAACAGCATGAAACAACTGGTCCAGACCCCGATCAGGTCATTCATTGCCCCAAAAATAATCGGCAGGAAAAAGCCGCCCAGGCCGCCAACCAGTCCAACCATGCCGCCCACGGACCCCACATGGTTCGGGTAATAAACGGGGATATGTTTGTAGACAGCGGCCTTGCCCAGCGACATGAAGAAGCCGAGAATCACGGTCAGCGCAACAAATACCTCAAGCGGAATTGTGATGTTGAATTCAATGGGGCCGTTAATGCCAGCCACCCGGTAATCCGTGGAAGGATAGGACATGATGAATGTACAGATGACGCTGGCGATAAACGTCCAATACATGACAGTCCGGGCCCCGTATTTATCAGACATCCAGCCGCCCAGCGCCCGGAACACTGATCCTGGCAGGGCATACATGGCGGCCAGCATACCGGCCGTTTTCAGTTCCAGCCCATAGGCCCCCACATAATAACGCGGCAACCACAAAGCCAGCGCCACATAGGCGCCGAAAACAAAGAAATAATACAGTGAAAACCGCCAGACCTGCTGCTTCTTGAGCGGTTCGATCTGTTCCAGGAAAGAGGGATGTTTCATCCCTGAAGTCTTGTGGGTGGCATGAACCGGATCGTCTTTGGAAAACAGGTAAAACAGAATCGCTGTCACCGCCAGCACGATGGCATAAACCTGGGCCACACCCTGCCAGGCGCCACCCATGGCCGCCAGCAGGAACGGCGCGCCGAAATTGGTGACCGCCGCCCCCACATTCCCCATGCCGAAAATACCCAGCGCCGTCCCCTGTTGTTCCTTGGGGTACCAGCGCGAAACATAGGCCACGCCAACGGCAAAGCTGCCCCCCGCCAGGCCCACGCCCAGCGCCGCGACAAGAAACATTTCGTAACTGCTGACCAGAGTCAGCAAATAGACTGCCACCGCCGTGGTCAGCATCTGCAGGGTATAGACAAGCCGTCCGCCATACTGGTCCGTCCAGATCCCCAGAAACAGCCGACTCAGGGAGCCAGTCAGAACCGGTGTGGCAACCAGCAGGCCGAATTGAGTATCATTCAGCCCGAGTTCGGCCTTGATTCTGATGCCGATAATGGAAAAAATCGTCCAGACGGCAAAACATACGGTAAATGCCAGTGTGCTGGTAGACAGCGCACGATACTTATCCCCCGGCCTTACCGGGACATCGCCTTTATTTGCCAACGTATCGGTCACAACTTCCTCCTGATACTGTCGCGTTTCAAAATTGAGAACATTGTGACCGCAGGACCGGACCCTGTGCTTGACTTTGGTCAAGTAACGTCGTTTTTTTGGAAAGGCGTCCCGTTCCCCACTCCGGGAGATATGGACAAGACAGCAAAAAAAGTATATTCCTCAGCCTTACGTAAAACACAAACGCCCAGACAAATTCCAAAAATAAACAACCAAGAGCCGGCAGATCAGGGGATAAAGGCGGAAGGCGTGACTAAACCGACTGAGAATACGTTGCTGGTGCAGGACCTGTTGCACAGACTTGGGGATGTTGTGCATCAGATTCAGCGCGAGCGCGGCTGTGCCGGACTTTTCCTGGACAGTATGGGAAAAATCTTCACCGAAGAGCTGAATGCACAAAGCAAAACCGTGGATCAGGCCATTGCCAATCTCCATGACTTTTGCACCCGCCGTGACGTCAAGAACGCCTTGCCGGCGAATTTTGAAGGGCGCCTGAACTTTCTGTTTGTCAAATATGATGGCCTGACCGAGTTGCGGGACAAAATGCGCCTGCTGGCCATGCGCTACACCCAGGCGCTTAATACCTATACGTTCAATTTTATCATTCCGACCATCGACGCCATGATTGAACTGGCGCAGCGCGAACCGTCCCACAATTCCGCCCTTGTCTCGGCCTATGCCAATTTTTTGCAATGGAAGGAAAGGGTCGGCATGGAACGGGCCTTCGGCGCACGCGGTTTTTATACCTTTGCCTTCCGCAATCAAGAATTTTGTGACCGGTTTGTGGCCCTGATCGCAGAACAGAAAACCTATTTCGACACATTCAAGGCGCTGGCGTCGCCCTCCCAGATCGCCCTATTGCAGGAAACAGTGGACACAAACGCCCTGGAGGCGCTGAATACGATCAATCGGCTCCTGGAACAGGAAGCCCCGCCGGGTGAAATTGAGCAATATTCCGGCGAAGCATGGTTTGACATCCTGACCCGTATTATTGACGGCCTCCGATGCGTCGAGAAAGAACTGGTCCGGGGACTGGTCGGTGTTGACAAGAGAGAAATCAACGCCTCGGCACAAAGCAGGCCCGGGCGATTCACAGATCTGCCCCCGCCGGATGCCGGCAGCCGGGAATGCCGCAAGCAACCGGGGGTTAAAACCAAACTCGATCAGTATCGCCCGTTTCTTCGCTCCCTGCCCATTTTTGCCGCACTGGAGGAAAAAGATCTGGAAGAACTGCTGGCCTTTGCGCAGATCAGGGAATATGAAAAGGACAAGCTCCTGATTCTCAGGGACGAACCCGTTTCGCGCCTGTATATTGTCCTGGACGGCTGGGTCAAGGTCTACAACGGTCTTGAAACCGGGGAAGAGGCCATTCTGCAAATGCTGGGCAGTGGGGAAACCCTGCTGGAATCTGCGGTTTTTCTTAATGTGCCCACGCCGGTCAATGCCCAGGTGGTCGAACGGGCGCTGCTGCTGTCCCTTCCCGCGCCGGTGATCCGGCAATATATCCAGTCCAGCCCACAACTGGCCATGAACATGCTGAATACGGTCTCTCTGCGTTCCCAGCGGCTGGTGCAGCAGATCGAACTGTCCCGCCTCAAAACCGCCCAGGAACGTGTAGGCTGGTTTCTGCTTCGTCTGGCACTGAATCAGAAACCGAAGGATGGCAGGGTGGTTCTGCCTTATGAAAAATCCATCATTGCCTCTTATCTGGATATGCGGCCGGAAACCTTTTCCAGATCCCTGAAAAAGTTTAAGGCAGAAGGCTTTGATGTGAACACCGATAGTGTCAGAATCCCTCATGACCGGGCCCTGTGCGACTATTGTGACGTGGAACTGGCCAGCCAGTGTGATAGCGCCGGAACCGAGGATTGCCCCCGCCCCGAATTGGCTGATGCGGTCAATTCCACCGACACTTGACGCAGGTCAAGCCGCCCATCTGCGGTTCGGATTAAAAGATTCATACTATAAGATTTTTTAACTCCGAAGCCTCTGCGCCTAAGTCCGCCGCATCGGATAAGGCGCCTTGGCCGCAGCGCTGATGCTGCCGGGTCAGAAGGGGAAACCGTCTGGCCTCTCGTGTTCAGAAAGGAGACCGCTTGTGACTCTTAGCGACGGATTTGGCCGCACCTTCAGATATCTTCGGCTATCAATTACCGAAGCCTGCAACTTTCGCTGCAGCTACTGCCTGCCAGACGGATATAAAAAACGGCCCGGTCCCGCGCCATTATCCCGCGTCGAATTGCGACGCGCAGCTACGGCATTTTCCGAACTCGGCCTGACAAAAATCCGCCTCACGGGCGGCGAACCAACCCTGCGCAAGGATTTCGAACAAATTGCTGCTGATATCAGCGCTTTGCAGCAGGTCCGCACCCTGGCCCTCACCACCAATGGCTACCGGCTGGAAAAACGGGCCCATCTCTGGCGCGCCGCCGGCATCAACGCGCTCAATATCAGCCTGGACAGTCTGGACCGCGAACGTTTCCGTCAGATTACCGGCCATGACCGCCGTGACGAAGTGCTGCGCGGCATTGACGCCGCCTTTGAAGCGGGGTTTGAAACCATCAAAATTAATGTGGTTTATATGAAGGGGCTGAATGATCATGAAGTTGGGGATTTCATTAACCTTACCCGTGAACGCCCCCTGTCTGTCCGGTTTATCGAACTGATGGAAACCGGTGAACACGCGGCCTTTTTCACCCGCCATCATATTCCGGCTGACACCATCGCCCGCAAGCTGTATCAGCAGGGCTGGACCCCGAAACTAAAGGCCGCTGATGCCGGTCCCGCCAATAACTTCATCCATCCCGACCATCGGGGCAGTATCGGCCTGATCGCCCCTTATTCAAAGGATTTCTGCCAAAGCTGCAATCGCCTGCGGTTTTCCAGCTTCGGCAATCTTCATCTGTGTCTGTTTGGTAATTTTGGTCTTCCCCTGCGCCGTTATCTCCAGCATGACGAACAGATCGGGGATCTGAAACAGCAGTTGATCAAAGCCGTCCGGCGCAAAACCGCCGGGCATCAGCTGGCACAACACCAGACCGGCATGACCGGCAATCTTTCCGCCATCGGCGGTTGATATGAAACCCGCCGCAAGCTCGCCGTGAAGTTCTTACCGGCAAATCATTGTCTCTGACAGGAGATTACAGCCATGTCCAATACCCCGTCCTCCCAAGGCATGCCGATGACCATGCAGTCCTATGACGACAGCCTGGCACGCATTTGTGCCGAAGCAGCCCCCCGCCCCCCCGTCTCCCGACCGCTTTTTGAAAGTGTGGGCCTGGTGCTGGCGGAAGACCTCACTGCGCCCCTTTCGGTCCCGTCCTTTGACAACAGCGCCATGGACGGATTTGCCTTTTCCGCTGCGGCGGTCGCGACAGCCACGCCGGACAGGCCAATAAGGCTCACCGTAGCAGGCGCCAGCATCGCCGGCGCAGAACCCCCGCCGCCCTTGCAGAAAGGAACCGCCGTCAAAATCATGACCGGCGCCCCTCTGCCGAAGGGGGCCGATACCATCCTGCCGGTCGAAGCGGCAGGATGGGATCACGAAACGCTGATCTTCGACCGCCCCTATCCCGCCGGCCGGCATGTGCGGCGGGAGGGAGAAGATATCATGGCGGGCGCTCCCCTGCTTGCCGCCGGAACTCGGATCGCACCGCAACATCTGCCGTTGCTGTGTGCAGCGGGACAGGCCCGTCTGCCGGTTTCTCCCGCTCCGAGAGTGGTTTGGATTTCAACGGGACAGGAAATTTCCGACGATTTCAACGCGCCGCTGACCGCCGGGCAGATCTATAACGCCACCCGGCTTTATGGACAGGTCATGGCCTCTGACATAGGCATGAAGATAATCGGCAGCTTCACCGTCAGGGACACGCCGGAAGATTTCGCCGATGCCCTGCATCAGGCGCTGGAGAGCGACCCGGACCTTATTCTTTCCACCGGCGGGGTTTCGGCAGGACAGTATGATTTTGTCCGTCCGGTCCTGGAACGCATCGGCGCGGATATTATCCTGCACAAGGCACGGATCAAACCGGCCAAGCCGGTGCTGTTCGCCCGCCTGCAACAGGGCAGTTTTTTCTTCGGCCTGCCTGGCAATCCGATCTCCACGGCCCTGGCGCTCAGAATTTTTGTGGCTCCATTCATACGCCGGTTTACCGGACGCGCACCGGAAACGATGCGGAAGGCCCGGCTGGCCGGCGCGATTGAAACCGCGGACGACAAAACCGTGTTCCTGATGGGCACGGTGGCACCGGACGCCACAGGCGCTCTGATCGCCACCGCCCAAACCGGCCAACATTCCTTCCGAACCGCATCTTTCGCTGCCGGCAATGCCTGGATCATTGTGCCCGAAGGCACCGGAAGACTGGAAGCCGGGGCCGAAGTCATCTGGCTACCGTTTCATCCTGAAGCGGCCCTGTAGGTCTCGTGTGAATTCTGATGAGATGGAAACGTCATAGCGAGATGCATTAACGACGAAGCAATCCATGGTTCTGTGGCGTCTGTGGGTTGCCACGCCCCTTTCAGGGGCTCACGATGACGGCCCAGCTTCATCGGCATGGCGAAAAGCATCAGTGGCGACGCAATCCTGTCCGTCTCTGAGCAGTTCCTCAAGGCGGGATAATTCGGCAGGGGTGTTCACCCCTGTGACTTCCAGAGGTGATGTTTCCAGGGCAGCCGAGAAATAGCCGGCCTCACGGGCGAGACGGACAAGGTCCGTCAGATAATATTCTCCCTTGGCATTTTGATTGTCTAGGCTGTCCAGTAACCGAAACAGCAGCTCCCCACGGATCATCATGATACCTGAATTACACAGTCCGATCCGCCGTTGTGCCGTCGTTGCCTCCTTATATTCAACAATGGCCTCAAGCTGACCGTCTTCCGACATGACAAGCCGACCGTATTCCCTGCCGTCTTCCGGCCGGAAGCCCAGAACGGTGACTGCGGGACGTTGGCCCCGGATTGCCGTCTGATGCACCGATTTCATCCTGTGTATGGTTTCGCAGGAAATCAGCGGCACATCCCCATAAAGCACCAGAACATCCCCGGAAAAACCAGCCAGCTGCTCCCGACAGGTCATGACCGCATGCCCGGTGCCCCATTGTTGTTCCTGAACAGCAAAATCAACATTGCGGACAGCCGCCATGACCTGCTCTTTCGCCTCTCCGACCACAACAATCCTTTTCTGTGCCCCCAGCTTCCCGGTCATTTCAAGAAGATGACAGATCATGGGTTTGCCGGCCAGCGGATGCAATACCTTATGCAGGGGCGATTTCATGCGGGTCCCTTGTCCCGCCGCCAGTATGATCACGGCAAGGGGACGGGACTGTAACGTCACAGCATGTTCCATATGATTTTCTCTTGATTCCCTAAGCTAACCAATGCCGTACCACCCCAATTTCTCGCCATCACGAAATCGGGTGACCTGTTTTGTCTCAAGGTAGTTCTCCAGCCCCCAGGGGCCAAGCTCACGGCCAATACCGCTCAGCCCTCTGCCGCCCCAGGGCGCTTCGCAGAATGTCGGTTGTGAACAATTGAGCCAGACAATGCCGGCCCTGAGCGCTCGTGCCATACGCAGCAGGCGATCCTCGTCTTGTGTCATGACGGCGGCGGCCAATCCGAAACGGCTTTTATTGGCCTGACCGATGGCATCTAATTCATCTTCAAATGTTCTTGCTGCCAAAACAGGGCCAAAAATTTCCTCCCGCCAGATTTCGCTGTCTTCTGGCACCTGATCAAAAATGGTGGGTGCAAGAAAATATCCTTTGGACAAATGTGCCGGCCGTACCCCGCCCGTCAGCAGCTTCAGTCCCTGGGCCTTTGCCCGCTGAAGATAAGCCGAAACCTTTTCATACTGTCCCTGGCTGACCAATGGGCCTAGCTGGATACCCTCTGTCAATCCATCCCCAATTCTGAGTTTCTCTGCGGCATCCACCAGCTTTTTCATAAGCGGTTCATATATGCCTTGCTGCACCAAAAGGCGTGAGGTTGCAGAACAGACTTCCCCCTTGTTCCAGAAAATCCCGAACATGATCCACTCTACGGCAGTGTCAAGATCAACGTCATCAAACACCAGGATCGGAGACTTCCCCCCCAGTTCAAGACTGACCGGGGTGATGTTTTCCGCCGCCGCTTTCATCACAGCGCGGCCGGTCTCCACACTGCCGGTAAATGCGACTTTCTGAACATCCTGATGCCGACACAAAGGCGCCCCTACTTCGAGGCCTGTACCGGTTACAACATTTAACACCCCGGCCGGCAAATGCACCTGATGGGCAATTCTAGCCAGTTCCAGAGCCGTCATGGACGTCAGTTCAGACGGTTTCAGAACCATGGCGCAGCCCGCCGCAAGGGCAGGGGCAACCTTCCAGGCGGCCATTAACATCGGATAATTCCAGGGAATAATCAGCCCTGCCACACCGGCCGGTTCACGCACCGCCTGCGACTGGAACCGTGGATCAGGAAGCTCGACCGGGCTGACGCAGCCCTCCTCCAACTCCCGCGCCAGGCCGGCATAATATCTGAAACATCCCGCCGTATCTTCAATATCCCAGAGGGCTTCGGCAAGAGGTTTGCCATTATCCAGAACTTCGAGGCGGGCAAGATGTTCTTGTTCCCGTTCGATGACCTGCGCAATCTGTTCGAGAAAACAGGCTCTCTCCCGCCCTGATGTATGCCCCCAGGATCCGTGGAATGCTTTTGTAGCTGCCGAAACGGCACGCTCAATATCCTCCGCATTGCCGGCGGCAAAACTGCCGATCTTTTCTTCGGTCGCCGGATTGATGATCGGCAGGCTACCCCCGCTGCTTGGCCGGCACCATTGTCCTCCGATATAGATTTCTTCCCGGATGAACAGATCTCGCATGATGTCCCCTATCCTTCCTGAATGTCCAGCCTGTAGTCAAAATGACGTTTTTGAACTTCCGCAAAATATGCGTTGACGTCAAAAAACTCCTCCGGCGCCCACACGCCGGGGCGGGGGGATTTCAGCAGCAATTGCGCGCTGATCGACGCATTCATGGATGTTGCCGCATCCACATAAGCCTCATAATCGGCATGAGGGCGCACGATGACTTCCCCCCGCACCGTACAGGGCCGGCCGTTTTTCTGCCCCCGTCCAATGACAAAATGAATTTCATGGCTTTCCTGCTGCGGAATATCCGTTTGGTTTTTCTCGATATTCTGGGTGATAACCGCATTCAGAAGATCCAGTTTTCTGAATTTGACCCCATTCACCTCTACATCTTCATCAAAATCGCCGAACCCCGCCTTGACCAGCCCGATCCAGGCTTCATGCTCACGACGCGGCAGATGCAGCTTCCACGTAAATTCCCGAATACCTTTCTCCCGGATGCCTTCCGCCAGTGGCACTGTCAACTGTTCCGAATGAGGGGAATACATAAATTCCGCTTGGCCCCAAGGGTCCGGCAGTTCGATGACCTCTACCCCTGTGCGCGGCGGACAGGACACATGCGCGCCGTTGAGAAACTGGGTACTTTCCTGAGCATATTCGGCAAGCACCGTGGAAAGGCTGTAGGGCGGAATAAGAATCGGGTTTTCAGGGCCAACAAATTCCGCCGCCCAATACAGATTGAGGCGATCAATCGTCTCCAGCTGATCCGCCACCGCCCGGCACAGAACGTTGGACATGCCTGGGTCCGCCCCGACACCAATCACCGCACAAACGCCCGCCGCCTTGAATTTTTCGTGATATGATTTTTGTTCCAGGGTATAGATCCCCATTCCCCCCAGATCAATATAGGGCACCCCCGCCGCAAGGCAGGCCTCGAAAATTTGCATTTGTTTCCCGACAAATGTCGGCACCGAATTGATGCAGAGGTCATATCCTTCCAGAATACCGGCCAGGTCATCGGAAGCCCTGATGTCAAGCGTCAACGCCGACAGACGCGGATCGCCCATCTCGTCGATAAAGGCGCTGATTTTTTCGGCTGAAATATCGGCAATGCACAATTCTGTGAAATCAATGATGCATTTTTCCGAGACCAGGTCGCGCACAATACCGGTGCCCATCAGCCCGGCACCACCCAAAATAATGATTTTCATCCGATAATCCTCTTGCAACAGTATTTGTTTTTCACATTTCCCGATCAGTTCTGCTGACGGCCTTTGGCGCCATAGAACCAGTCATCCGCATAGGGGTACCACCAGTCCTGAACGTCCGGCTTGTAGTCCATAAAAACCATCTTGGTTTGTCGGAAACTGTCCAGCCCAAACTTGCCCAGCGATCGGCCAAGGCCGGAATTTTTCCATCCCCCAAAAGGAAGCGCATCATTGTCAGGCATCGGGTTATTGATCCAGACCATACCGGCCTCAAGCCGATCAGCCGCCGTCATGGCTTCCTCAAGATTGGCCGTAAAAACACATGCCCCGAGGCCAAAATCGCTGTCATTGGCCAGGCACAACGCCTCTTCAAAATCCTGAACCCTGATGATGGACGCCACAGGACCAAAACTTTCTTCTTTCAGGATTGACATATCAGGCGTCACCCCGGTCAGAAGCGTTGGTTCATAGAACCAGCCCTTGCCACAATTTTCAGGGATTTTTCCGCCACAGGCGAGGGTCGCCCCTTCCGTCACTGCCTGTTGGACCAGTTCCATCACCCTCGTCCGGGCCGCCTCGCTCACCAACGGGCCGATTTCGTTTTTCCCCAAACCATCGCCAATGCGCAACTTCTGTGTGGCTGCGACAAAACGGCGGACAAATTCATCATGGACAGTATCTTCCACATAAAACCGTTCCGTAGAGACACAGATCTGACCGGACAGGTGAAATGCCGCCGTTACCGCCGCCGGAACGGCCACGTCCAGATCACAATTTTTTGAAACAATCAGGGGATCACTGCCTCCGGCCTCAATCACGCAGGGTTTCATATGGGCCGCACAGCTCATGGCGACCCGGCGCCCGGTCTCAACCCCGCCGGTAAAGGCCACCACATCGGTACCACCATGCTCAATCAACTGCTGGCCGACCCGGCCATCGCCTGGCAGGCAGGCGACCAGTCCTTTGGGAAGCAGTGAAAAATATTCCATGAATTTCAATGTGGACAGCGTCGTGGCCTCGGCCGGTTTAATGAGAACCGCATTGCCCGCCGCAAGGGACGCTGCCACGGTCCAGACCATCAGAATGATGGGAAAATTAAAGGGAACAATATGCACACTTACCCCATAAGGGTACTGACGCATATATTCCAGGGTATGGGGATGGGTGCTGCCCGCCACATGACCTTCGTCATGACGGGCCAGTTCGGCAAAATACCGGAAAATCGGACCGCAATTTGCCAGTTCCCCCTCTGCCTCGGGATAGGGTTTCCCCATTTCCAAAGTAATCAGCTTTGCCACATCATGAAAAGGGTTTTTTTCAATCCTGTCGGCCAGTTGATGCAGATGTCGCGCCCGGCTTTTGGCATCCAACCCTGCCCATTCTTTTTGCGCCCTTCGCGCCGCCGCCACGCTCTGGTCAATCTCCTGTGCTGTGGATCGTGTCCTGTGCCCCACCGTCTCCAATGTCGAAGGATTAAGGACCGGGATCCGCTCCCCTCCTGCCGAAGGAACATAATCGCCGTCCAGATAAAGGCAGGGGCAAAAAGGATCGAATGAACCCACCATTGTATGACTCCTTGATAGAGGTTTATGATCAGGGCAGATAGGGCAACGCCACTCTGCCAAAATCGGGAACCATTGTTTCCATGACCGATTTCACTTCGACCAAAGCAGAATGATTGAGAGATGTTTCCAGCAGCTTCATCACGCGCGGCAGGTGTCTGAGATACGCGGCCTTTCCGTCACGGACATAAAGCCGGACAAAAATGCCGGCGACCTTGGTATGGCGCTGCGCCCCCAATATGGCCATATCCGTCAGAAAGATTTCACTCAGAGCCCCACAGCCTTGGGCATAACGGTGCAAGACCCGCGCCTTTAGGTCCGCAGAAACATCCTTGCGGGCATCTTCCAGCAAAGACACCAGATCATAAGCCCGCGGCCCGGCCAGCGCATCCTGATAGTCCAGAAGCCCACAGGCCCGAACGCCAGGACGCCCCTTCAGCAGCATTAGATTGTCCACATGATAATCCCGCAACACCAGGGTTTCCGGTCGATCAGCCACTCGTTCCAGAACCTCCCGCCAGGCCATATCAAATGCCCGGCGTTCTTTTTCAGTCGCGCTGCGCCCCAATGCCGCCGGCACATACCAGTCAACAAAAAGAGAAATTTCCTCTTTCATCCGCGCAAGGTCATAGAGGGGCAGGTCGGCATCAAGAACCCTTTGATTTTGATGCAAGGCCACAAGAACATCCGTCGCCAGGAGATACAGACTTTCCTCATCCCGGCCTTCGGTAAAAAGCCTGGTGAAGGTTGCATCGCCAAAATCCTCGATCAGGGCAAATCCGGTGGCCCGATCTTCGGCGAATATTTCAGGAACGGAAAATCCATGTTTCCGGAGATGGCCAGTCATATCAAGATACGCGCCAATATCTTCATAAGGCGCCGCGGCATCCATCAATAACACGGACCGATCCTCGCCTGTCAGGCGGTAATATTGCCTGAATGATGCGTCCGAGGTTAACGCCTGCCAGTGGACATTTCCCCAACCATGCTTTCTGGCGAAGGCCTGTCTTTGCTGATCCCGGTTTAAAGTATAAAAATTCACAGGAACACCCAGAGCTTAGCGGATCATATAAACCTTGCGCACCGTTTCATGAACCGTGCAGACTCCTTTCCAACCTTCTGGGAAAAACGCGATGGTATCCGGTTTAATCTCAATCACTTGCCCATCTTCCCCCACATAGGTGCACCGTCCTTCCAGAAAGTGACAAAATTCGTCCCGCGTCACATGACAATCCCATTTCCCGGGCGTACATCTCCACAACCCGCATTCGGACTGCCCTTTAGGTCCTTTATGCAGCAAAAAACCGGATATATGAGACTGCCCTTCGATCATGGTGGGGATCACCCCCCAATCCGTCACATTGGTTTCCGCCAGAGGATTTTTCTTGTAACTGACCTTCATCGTTCCCTCCTTGTCCATCTTCGAAGTGCTCTCTGGAGCATCTGTATCTGGAGCATCTGTTTCGGATTTGACCAGAATGTAGGTGTTGCGCATGGTTTCATGCACCGTGCAAATCCCTTTCCAGCCCCGCGGAAACAGCACCGCTGTTTGAGCCTGCACATCAATTTTCTCACCCTCCACGCTTTCATAAGTGGCTTTGCCTGCGGTGAAATAACAAAACTCATCATCAGGGATGTGCAGGAACCATTTGCCTGGCGTGCACCGCCACAGGCCGCTTTCCTGAGCGCCGCCATAACGTTTATTCAGCACCAAGCCGGAACTTTGGGACAGTCCCTCGATCATATTTGGCTGATTTCCCCAGTCATTCAGATCCATACGTGTAGAGGCCCGGGAAAGCAGCGAAACCGTATTGCCCATGATCATGACCTTTCCATTTCCTGCCCCAGCAGCGCATCAAGCAGCGCATCAAGCAGCGCCGCCGCCTTCGCTGGCCCCTTGGCCGCCTGCATCACGGTTTTGCTGTGGTGCAATTTTTGATGCATGTCCCGATCGGTCAGAACACGCTCGATCGCACGGGCCAGGTCTTCTTCCGCCCAGTTATATCGGTCCAGTTTCAAGCCATGTCCGGTTTCCTGAATTCGCATGGCATTGTCATGCCCATCCCAGCAATAGGACATGATAATGGCCGGTTTGCCGAAATACAGGCATTCCGTAAAACTGTTATTGCCCCCGTGATGAATGACAGCATCCACCTGCGGGATCACGGAAGGTTGGGGATACCAGCTGGCCAGATGAACATTGTCAGGCACCTGGTCATAACTTTCGATATGTTCCCCGACATTCACAAGAGCCCGCACCGCTAGCTTGCCGATCGTTCGGATGACACGTTTCATCAACGCCGTATCCCCGGCGCCAAGACTTCCAAAACTGATATAAAGAAGCGGAGCGTCCTTATTGGCCCTGAATTCCGGAATTTCATAGGGGTCATCCTGGCGCACACAGCCTTCCAGATACTGAAATCTCGCAGGGTCCAGGGGGATCTTGCGCGCGAACCGTACGACATCGGGATACAGCAGCAGATTCAAATAAGGTGACGTTTCACAAAATTCCGTGGGGGGATAAGGCGGAATGCCGCATTCGGCAAGAAAAGCATTATATTTGTCATGAACGTCTTTCAGGCTGGCGTCATAATGGGCCCTGAAACGCACAAAGCCTTCCTTGTCATCCTGCGATAATCCCGACAGATAAGGAGGAATGTTTTCGTCGGGAATTTCATTTTCGCTACAGGATGTTATCCTCACCCAGGGCACCCCGTGCTGTTTGATTGCCGGATGCATGATCACCGCATCCATACAGATCAAATCCGGGTTTATCCGATTCAGAACGTCCGGCAGTTCTTTATGGGCCCAGATCGCCGTATCCACCGTCGCTTCCCAGCATTCCCTGATATAATTGTCAATCTGCTCTTCGGGACTCAGGCGGAAATTAGGAATATGGCGATTGACAAAATCCACCCAGTAGCGAGACATTGCCTCCGGCGGCATCGGTTCCGAGAGATGAACCTCATATTCGTCAAAACCGTATTTTTCAAAAACCCCTCTAAAACCGGGGTCGCAGATAAAAACAGCTTTATGGCCTCTTTTTTCGCAAGCCTGGGCGATGGCAACGGAATTCAGGGCCGGGCCATAGGCCGCTTCGGGAAAAAAGGCAATAATCTTCTGTTTTTTGGTATCCATCTCTGTTCCAGTTAAAGTCTTGGGAAATCGTCTTTGTATGGCAACCGCGCAGGCGCTCTCTTTTTCTGAATAAAAAGGGCCGGAACTTTCCCGGTGCGCCGCCCGAACGGCACACCGGGCTTGTGTGATCAGAACGCGTAATTGGCTTCCACGCCGTACCAGCGCGGCGGACCATAGACATCAAGGGAATATCCGAAGCCGCTGACATCAAAACCGTATTGTTTGTAGCGTTTGTCTGTCAGGTTCTTGACATATGCCGCAAATTCCCACTCGCCCCCCGCATTGGTATATCCAATCCGGGCATTCATCAGAAAATACCCGTCAGCCTGAACGGTGGGATGGTTTACCGTGTTGAACACCTGATCATCCACATAGGCACCGTCTATCTGGGCGGCTACCGTCCCCCAGTCTCCCTGCCAGGTTTTTACAAATACCGCATTGGCGGTGAAATCCGGAGCCAGCACCAAATCCTGGTCCCGTACCGTCACCGTATCCGGCATGGGGACGTCATATACCACGGAATCCATCAGCGAGATGCCGGCCATCAGATTAAACCCGTTCCCCAGATCCGTGACCAATTCCGCTTCCATGCCATAAATCCGCGCATCCGCGTTAAACTGAAACTGGGTCAGGCCAACAAAGTTAAATGCTTGAAAATCGTTATAGTCATAATAAAACGCCGCCATATTCAGCCGGGTTCTGCCGTCATTCAGGGTGGATTTCAGCCCAACCTCATAGGAAATCAGGACTTCAGGATCAAACGGTACCTTATCCTGCCCCACGGCCGGATCGGCATCTCCCAATCCGTCGATCGGCGCGTTAAATCCCCCGCCCTTGGTGCCCCGGCTCACACTGGCATAAAGCAAAATATCCTCCGTCGCCCGCCAATCCAGCTGGACCTTTCCGGCCCATTCATTATCTTTGCGCGCGCGAGATACAATTTCGTGTTCATTAAGCTGTTTCACCCCATCATCGGGGAAATAGAAAAACTCGATACAGGACGCCCCGCCAGGATTATCAACCGCCACGCCATTTTCAAAGGTGATAACCGGCTCCCACTGATCACGAGCCGACAGATCCGCCGCCTGGGGATAGCCCGGCACCCCAAAACACCGGCTGACCAGATCAATGGATTTTTTATCCTGATACCAGCGCCCCCCGACCGTCAGGGTCAAAGCCTCATTCAGGTCATATTCGATCTGGCCGAAGGCAGAGAATGTTTCAGTTTCCTGGGTGAAACGGTTGCGGCTGTCTGCAACGGCTACCGTCCCGTCCCCTAGCGGCCAGACCGACCAGATGGAAGATGAATACTCCCCATCCACTTTCAGATAATACACCCCCGCGGTCCAGCGTATCCGTTCCTGCGTCCCGTCCAGGCGCAATTCCTGGGTAAACTGATAGGAATCCTGGCCTGAAATAAACTGCAACAGTTCGGTCGGCGAAGAATCGCTGTCTTCCATATAAGATTTCTGCACGTCCAGATAATCCGTAATGCTGGTGAATTTAACCGCCTCAGAAAACTGCCATTCAAAAGTGGCGGACGCATTCCAGGATTCCTTGTCGATAAACCCGAGCGGGTTAAAGGCCCCGGCCAGCACATCTCCGTCCGTATCCCGATACCCGGCAAAATCTACATCATCGACAACCGCACCCAGACCGAATTCCCCGGTCCGTGACGGTTTGTGCTGATAAACCCCGCCATCCGCATGATCCACACGATTATAGCGGCCAATGAAGGTCGCCATCAGCTCGTCACTGAGATCCACCTCCACAATTCCCCGCAACGATGTGCTGCGGTCCTCACGCGCATCCTTGCCCAGCCGGTTTTCGATATAACCATCATGCCGGTTATGGACCCCGGCAATTCTAGCCCGCACGGCATCACTCAACGGCCCGCCCACGGCCCCCTCCGCTCGTACCATGTTATAGGAGCCGGCCTGAATATTTATATATCCATTCGGTTCCTGTCCGGGGCGACGACTGATAAAATGGACCAATCCCCCTGTGGCATTCCGCCCGTACAGCGTTCCCTGCGGCCCCCGTAAAACCTCGACCCGTTCCAAGTCAAACATCTGAAGCCCGGTGGCGCCGGGAAAGGATACATAAGACCCGTCCACATAAATTGCCGTGGGTGTTTCCTGATGGTCTGAAAAATCATTCTGGCCGACGCCCCGCAACGTAAAAAAGGACACCGATTTGTCACCGGAAAAAGATCCCGTCTGCAGACCCGGGACATGCAGGTTCAGATCCTCGGCGTTTTTCAGACTAAGCAGCCGCATCTGATCCCCGGACAGGGCCGTGACGGAAACCCCCACCGACTGAAGGCTTTGTTCCCGCTTCTGAGCCGTTACGGTAATTTCCTCCAGGAGGAGAGAGCCATCATTGTTGTCCGCCGCCTGGGCCGCCACGATCATACTGCCCGCCAAAGCCGTCGACACGCATAAACCCGACACTTGTTTTGAAATCGACATTGTCTTCCCCTTTGCCTTTCCTCTTGCCAGCGCCATCAAAAGCGACGCCTTTTCCCTATAGATGATGATATTTTTCATTATTGTTTTTAGTCTATCGTACTAATTAGTACAGTCAATAGTTTTTTTGACAGAAATAAATCTTTTTTGAAAAACGCCCCACCAAGATATTTTTTCTTTAAAATACATACAATTAAGCGAATCTTAGTTTTGTCTTATTTGATCTCATGACTTGACCCGAACCTGGAGACACTCTATTTTTTAGTCAAATAAACTAAAGATGGAGTCTCTGGAGGCCTAACCAGTCCTTCCTGTTCTCCTCATCAAAACACCAAAGGGCACGACTTTCGACATGAACAAAACTCCTGCCAAAACGCAGCGCACCAGCACCAAAGGCAAACGCACCCGCGACAATATTGTCAAAGTGGCGCGGGACGTTCTGGCCCATGAAGGATATGAAGGATTTGTGTTACGGCAGATTGCTGCCAAAGCCGGAGTCAAACCCGGAAATCTGCAATATTATTTTTCCAGCAAAAAAGAACTTCTTCAGGCGGTTCTGGAACAGGAACTCCATCGTTATCAGGAAACATATGGGAAGGTCGCCGAAGACAAACACGGCAAAACTGCCCGAATTCTGGCCATCGTGGATTTCCTGTTGGATGAAATCAAAAACAACAAGGCCACCAGCAACATCTGGTATACGGTCTGGGCCCTGGCTCCTCTGGATCCGGAAATCGCGGAACTGATGGATGAGTGGTATCAGCAATATATGGAAAAACTCAAGGACGTTTTTAAAACGGCCGCCCCCGAAATCAGCGATATCCAAGCCGGCCATACGGCCAGCATCCTCACGGCCCTGATGGACGGGCTGACCAACCAGATCGGGTATGGCAAAACCCCGCATGAAATTCATGACGGTATAGAAAGCGCCGTCAGGTCCCTGATCCTGGACCTGATTGACAGCTGAGACCTTACAGCTGAGACCTTATGGTGTGTCAGACACAGACAGAGTGTAAGATGACGAAACGCACGACGCAAAAGCGCCGTGCGTTACCGCTTGGGATCTCCCTTTGGGATATTCCGGACCGGAAGATCATGACGTTTCCGTCACCGGAACCGCCTCGCTGCTGCGTTTCAGCCGGAACATCACCTTCAGCGCGAACCAGACAATAAACAGGCCGCCAAAGGCGAACAGAACGTCGCCCGGAAGCCGCATCCAGACCAGTGTTTCCACCAGCGGCGAATGGATCACCTCCGGTGAACGGGCATACCAGTAACCATGTTCCAGCGCGGCCGTAAACTGCACCACGCCCACCGGCAGCAATGAGAACAGCGCCATCATCGCCAAGCCACCATTCAGCGTCCAGAAGGACCATTTCAGTAGCCGGTCGTCCCAGAAGCGGCCGTCCGCGAACTGTCGCGTGCAATACAGGATCAGGCCGATCCCCAACATGCCATAGACGCCCATGAAAGCAGTATGGGCATGCAGCGGCGTGGTGTTCAGACCCTGCAGGTAATACAGTGAGATCGGCGGATTGATGAGAAAGCCGAACATCCCCGCGCCCACCAGGTTCCAGAACGCGCAGGCCACGAAGAACATCACCGCCCAGTGATAGCGGCTCATCCAGGGCGATGCCTTGCGCAGTCTGAAACTCTCATAAGCCTCAAACCCGATCAGTGCAAGCGGCACCACCTCTAGGGCGGAAAAGCTCGCCCCCCAGGCAATGACCGAGGTTGGCGCCCCGGTCCAGTACAGGTGATGCAGTGTCCCCAGAATCCCGCCAGTGAGGAAGATCACCGTGGAGAACAGCACTGCGGAATTGGCGGATTTCGCCCGGATCAGGCCCAACCGCACGAACATCAGCGCAACAACCGCCGTGGCGAAGGTCTCAAAAAAGCCCTCAACCCACAGGTGAACCACCCACCAGCGCCAGTATTCGGCAATGGCGATATGAGTGTGTTTCCCCATGAACAGCCCGGCCGCATAAAACAGGCCAATAGCAATGGACGACAGGAACAGGACATACACTACCGGCCGATGGTCATGCCGCTCCCAAAGCGCTGGGCGGATCGCCCGGACCACCAGGGTCAGCCAGATCATCAGACCAAACAGCAGCACGAACTGCCAGAACCGGCCCAGATCGACAAATTCATAACCTTGATGTCCGAACCAGAAGCTTGTGTCCAGGTCCCAAATCTGTTGAACCGCCGCCCATTCGCCGAACATGGAACCCAGCACCAGCACCACCAGCGCAAGCCACAGGATATTTACGCCGGCCTTCTGAAATTTCGGCTCATGCCCCGACAGGGCCGGAGCAATGAACAGCCCCGTGCCCAGCCAGGCCGTGGCGATCCAGAACACAGCCAGCTGGGTATGCCAGGTTCGGGTCACCGTATAAGGCAGCAATTCCGACAAAGGAATGCCATAAAAATCCTGACCTTCCACAGCATAATGGGCGGTAATCCCTCCCAGGCCGATTTGCAGCAAAAACAGCCCCAGGGCCGTGAGAAAATATTTTCCCACCGCGCGCTGCGACGGCGTCAGCTTCGCCGACAGCAGGGGATCATTGGCGGACGGCTGCGGCAACGGCTCATGCTTGAGTGACGCATGATACCAGGCCAGCGCCCCGATCCCGGCAATCATGAGCACGATGGAAAACAGCGACCAGCCGAGCACCCCCGGCGTCGGCGTATTCTCCACCAACGGTTCGTAAGGCCAGTTGCTGGTATAGCTGATCGTCTCGCCCGGCCGGTTGGTCACCGTGGCCCAAGTAGACCAGAAGAAAAAGGCAGCCAGACGCTCCCGGCGGCCAGCATCCGGGACGGGGTTTTCCTTGAGGGCATATTGTTCCCTCAGGCTCTGGAACTCGGGGTCGGCCCCGAAAAGCCGCGCATAATAGGCGGTCAGGTCTTGCACCGCGTCAGCACGGATCTCCGATAATGTAACGACGCCGGTCGCCGCGTCATAGCTGTTGCGACGCATATCCTGGGTCAGCTTTTTCTGCAAAAAAGCCTGGGAGGCCTCGTCCAGGCTGTCATAGGCGGCGCCATATTCCTGCTGCGCCAGACTTTCCAGCATCAACAACGCCTCACGGTGCAACCAGTCCGCGTTCCAGTCCGGCGCCACCAGGCTGCCATGCCCCCAGATCGACCCCGTTTGATGTCCACCCATGGACCGCCAAACCAGCTGGCCGGCCTCAATATCCTCTTTTGTAAACAGCACCTCTCCCTCCACGGAAATGATTTTCTCCGGAATGGGCGGGGCTTTCTGATAAATCTCACTTCCGAGATACAGCAATATGCCAAAAGAGACCACACACACGGCAATGAGTGCGATCCATATACGACTTAAATGACTCATCGTCTTTTCTCATTCTCACATGATTTTTGCCTGACCCTCATCCCCCATAATGCGACTCAGATCAGGACGGTTCTGAATTATGACGCCGGAGGTCGTTGATTTTCCTCACTTTTCCGACACAAAAAGATCACAGGGCTGTCGGGTACCGTATTTTAAATAATAAAAGATGTATGTCAAATACATCTTTTATTAACCCCAGAATGAACCCTCTTTTCTGACTGGGTGGTCCGGTTTATGATAAAAAGGGTAAAAGCGCCCTCACCCTGAAGGAAAACAAACTCTCCATGAAATTATATGTTAAAAATATGGTCTGCCAACGCTGTGTGATGGTGGTGAGGGATCTTCTTGAGAAGACCGGTTTTCCTCCTATGGTGGTCAATCTGGGAGAAATCGATTTTGGGGACAGGACGTTAAGCCCTGAGGAAATCAGCCAGATCGGCAAAAAGATTGAAGATTGCGGTTTTGAGCTGATCGACGATAAAAAAAGCCGCCTGGTCAACAGCATCAAGACGCACATCATCGAACTGGTGCAGAACCGGGATGACCCGGCCCCTATCCGCATCTCGGCCTATCTCACTGAAAGGCTGCCGTATGAATACAGCTATCTGAGCAACCTGTTTTCCGCGGTGGAGGGCACCACTATCGAACAGTATCTGATCCGCCAAAAAGTGGAAAGGATCAAGGAGCTTCTGGTCTATGATGAACTGAGTCTGAAGGAGATTTCCTACCTTTTGGGGTATAGCAGCCCGGCTCATCTCAGCACCCAGTTCAAGAAGGTGACCGGCCTCAGCCCCAGCCATTTCAGCCGGCTGAAAAACACAAAACTCAGAAAATCTCTTGATAAACTTTAAATTCTGTAAATCTTTTCCAGAATCTTGTAACGGGAAAATTGCAGGTCGCCTGTATGCTGTGATCAATACATCCCTTCCCGAGGCATCATAACGGCCCGGCTCTTCAAACATCCGGGCAGATATCTGAAGCCGGCCAGATCAAAAAATCCGAGGGAAGGGCACTCTTTATCCGTATACGAAAAATGTATTCATGTCATTTCAGGGAAGTCATCTTATGAATAACCGCTGTTCGCACCACACCCCGTCACATAAACATAAACACAATCACCAGCATCAAAACACAGCAACACAAAAGGATCCCGTCTGCGGTATGGCGGTCGACACCGATGTCACCTCCCATGTTATGGATCATGACGATAAAACCTATTATTTCTGTTCTGCGCGCTGCAAAGACAAATTCGCGCGCGATCCGGAACGCTATCTTGGGGATCACCCTGTTCAGGACGCCATGCCCCCGGGCACCCGCTACACCTGTCCCATGCACCCGGAAATCATTCGTGATGAGCCGGGCTCCTGTCCTATCTGTGGTATGGCCCTGGAACCCATGGGGGTACCAACTGGTGAAGAAGGCCCCAATCCCGAGCTCATCGATTTCACCCGACGGTTCTGGGTCGGTCTTGTCCTGTCGCTTCCTGTTTTATTTCTGGAAATGAGTGGGCATTTCAGCACCGCCTTCCATGAGCTGGTGAGTGAAAAACTTTCCCTCACCCTGCAATTTTTGCTGGCAACCCCCGTCATGCTGTGGTGCGCGGCACCGTTTTTTGTAAGAGGCTGGCAATCGATCCGCAGCCTAAACCCGAATATGTGGACCCTGATCAGCATCGGTACCGGAATTGCTTATGTCTATAGTGTGGTGGCTTATTTCGCCCCGGACATCTTCCCCGAAACGGTCAAAACCGAAAGCGGGATTGTGCCGGTGTATTTCGAGGCGGCGGCGGTAATTATCGTGCTGGTGCTTTTGGGGCAGGTGCTGGAACTCAGAGCCCGGGAGAAAACCGGTGGTGCCATCCGGGCACTTCTGGATCTTGCGCCAAAAACCGCCCTGCGCCTCCGTGAGGATGGCACCGAGGAAGAAGTCCCCCTGGACGAGATCAAAAAAGGTGACAGGCTGCGCGTGCGCCCCGGCGAAAAAGTCCCGGTGGACGGCACCGTTGTGGAGGGACGCTCCGCCATTGACGAATCCATGTTGACAGGCGAACCTGTGCCGGTGGAAAAAACCATCGGCGACAAGGTGACCGGCGCCACACTCAACGGCACGGGTAGTTTTATCATGCAGGCCGAACGGGTGGGCGCGGAAACCATGCTGTCCCAGATCGTCGCCATGGTGGCTGACGCCCAGCGCAGTCGGGCCCCGATCCAGAAATATGCCGATCTGATTGCCAGCTGGTTTGTGCCCAGCGTGATTGTCATCGCCATTGTCTCATTTTTTGTCTGGTATCTGTGGGGACCTGAACCGGCGCTCCCCATGGGCCTGATTGCCGCCGTTTCTGTGCTGATCATCGCGTGCCCTTGCGCCGTGGGACTGGCTACCCCCATGTCCATCATGGTCGCCACCGGCCGGGGCGCCCAGTCCGGGGTGCTGATTAAAAATGCCGAAGCCCTGGAAGTTTTCGCCAAGGTTGACACGCTGATCGTGGATAAAACCGGCACCCTCACCCGCGGCAAACCGGCACTTACTGATGTTGTGGCGTTTGAGGGATTTCAGGAACAAGACGTTCTGGCCGCTGCCGCCAGCCTGGAACGGGGCAGTGAACACCCCCTCGCCGCGGCCATTGTCAGCGGTGCCAAAGAAAAGGGCGTGAACCTGACAAAGGCGGAAGAGTTCGACGCCATCACCGGCCAGGGGGTCAAGGGCGTTGTAGACGGCCGCAAGGTGGCGCTGGGCAATGCACGACTGATGGAAACCCTGAGCCTGTCCACGACCGGCCATGCTGCACAGGCTAACACCATGCGCAAGGAAGGCAAAACCGTCATGTTTGTAGCCCTCGACGGAAAACTGGCGGGGCTGGTGGCGGTGGCCGATCCGATCAAGGAAACAACGGCCGAGGCCTTGGACGCCTTGCACCGGGAAGGTTTGCGCATTGTCATGGTAACCGGCGATAATGAAACCACGGCCCGGGCGGTGGCAGAACGGCTGGGCATTGATGAAGTCCGGGCCGATGTAATGCCAGAGACCAAAGCCGAAATTATCAAGGAATTTCAGGCCCAAGGAGCCGTGGTTGCGATGGCCGGAGACGGCGTTAATGATGCCCCGGCCCTGGCCCAGGCAGAGGTGGGAATCGCCATGGGCACCGGGGCCGATGTGGCCATGGAAAGCGCCGGCATCACCTTGGTCAAGGGAGATCTCAATGGTATTGTCCGGGCCCGCCGCCTGTCACAGCTCACCATGCGCAACATCAAACAGAATCTTTTTCTGGCGTTTATCTATAATACCCTGGGCGTTCCCGTGGCCGCCGGTGTGCTTTACCCCTTCTTTGGGGTACTGCTCTCCCCTATTATCGCAGCCGCGGCGATGAGCCTGTCCTCCCTTTCGGTGGTCGGTAACGCCCTGAGGCTGAGAATGATCAAATTCTAGGGTCAGGACCTAGTAAATAAAGGGGAAAAAAGTCATCGCAAACTTTTATGGGGATGGCGCCTTGCCGTCCTCACGCGCGGTGCTGTGAATGACGCCGTCAGGGTGGAAGGCCTTGAAGGCAAAGGCGAAGGTCATGTGGTGAGGCACCTCCTCATGGCTTCCGCCCGGCAGCAGGCGGCGGACATTGACAAAACCGATATCGCGGCCTTTGGCGATGCGGCGGCTGTCGAGCGCAGAATTCATACCCGCCCGCCATTCGAGACGCAAATTGCCATGATCTATGCGCCCCGCCCGCCTGATATCTTCCAGTAACCAGGCCTCCTTTCCGACGCTGATCACATAGGACAGCGGCAAGCCGGGGCCGTCATAGCGGCCATCATAAAGAAACGGCGCGGTGGCCCGATCATAGCCGGCATAGGGATTATCGCCATAGGGCCGGACGCGGCGGTCCGGCGGGATCAGCACCCGCCCCCCGGGAAACGCCGCCCTGAAGGCAGAGAAGGGGCGGAGGACGGCGGGCAAATGCCTGAGCCGCATCCCGGTCATGACACCAACGATTCCCTCTCCGACAAACTGCTGCCACCAGCTTTCCGTCTGCCGGTCATACATTACCATGTCCGAATGACGCAGCTTGCCCGAAACGCCGAAATCCAACACCCGCCCCTCGATGCGGCGATCAAAGGCCACGGCGGCATTGCACAGCGGGCAATAGGTCACCGCGACCGGTACATCGCCAATCTGGTCATTGACAATTTCATGCCACATCAGAATACGCAGGGGATACGCCCTGGCCTCACCTTTCATGTTCAGGACGATCACCGGTTCCCGGGGGTCAAGGTCGCGAATCTCCCGTGCCGGCCTGAAGCGTGGATTGTCAATGGCGGGGATGCCATCCTTGGGCGGCCCGCCGGACAGGATTTCGGAAAACTCAACAGACGAGCGGCTGAAATCCGTGCGCGGCCATTCCCGCACCCATTCCTCGGGCACAGGGTCGGCCCACACCACCAGGCCGCCTCCCCCCAATATCCTTATGATGATCAGAAAAGCCGCAAACAACAGGACGTTCCTGACCGGGAAGCCAGGTTTCATGATAAGAAGTTACTAAATCTGCTATTATCTTTCTATGTTTTTCTTTCTAAAAAGACCGAGCAGAACAACGGATCAGAAAAAAAGGCCCCCTCACCAAATCCTTTTTAGGTTAGAATAAAACAGAAATGACGTGGCTTTTTCCCTTGCCTCAAGGAACCGGTTATGAGTGTTACGCCTGACGATTATAAAAAAAACCTGCGGCAATTACAGATCGAACTGGTCAAATTGCAGCGGCACATCATTAAATATAATCACAAGATTCTGGTGATTTTTGAAGGCCGTGACGCTGCTGGCAAGGATGGGGTGATCAAACGGATCATCCAGCATCTCAGCCCCCGCGAAACCCGGGTGGTGGCGCTGGGCAAACCCACAGAACGGGACCGCCATTCCTGGTATTTTCAGCGTTTTGTGCCGCATCTGCCTGCGGCACAGGAAATGGTGCTGATGAACCGCAGCTGGTACAACCGCGCCGGGGTTGAACGGGTGATGGGCTATTGCACAGACCCCGAATATGAAGACTTCATGAACAGCGTGGTGCCCTTTGAACAGATGTTGGTGCATTCCGGCATCCAGATCTTTAAATATTATCTGGATATTTCCAAAACCGAGCAGCGGAAACGACTGGAGGAACGACGCACCAACCCGTTGAAACAGTGGAAGATCAGCCCCATAGATGAAGTGGCTCTACACTACTGGTCGGCCTATAGTTCCGCCCGGAATGAAATGTTTGAGCGCACCCATAACCCGCTTACGCCCTGGGTCGTGGTACGCGCCGATGACAAAAAAACCGCACGCCTGAACGTCATCCGGCACCTGATGTCAAAGGTGGATTGCCCGGACAAGGACCACCATGTGGCCACGCCGGATGAAAATATCGTTTTTCCCTATCACCCTGACCATCTCAAAAACGGAAATATCGCGTTTTAACGGGATACGGGATACGATCCTGAGCGGAATACAATACCGCGCATCGTCTTCCCCATAACCGAAATTTATACCCTGCCAAACGCGTGATAATGGACAGATCCGGATCCGGTACCTACCCTGCTCCGGGATCATAGAGGGAATTGTTATCAGATTCACTCTAGCTAGAGTGAATTGTGAAGAGGTTGACCCATTCTGACGATAAAACGGGGAAGATTTATGACACACCAACCCAGGCACATCAGGCAGGCGGCAATCATGGCGGTCATGGCAACACTCATGATCTGCAGCCTTGAAATCCGGACGGCATTGGCACACTCCCCCACCGCCCCCGGGACCGGCACTCCGGCCACAGTGCTTTCCCCTGGTATTCCCGAAGAAGTCGGCATGGATGCCGGAATTCTCAAGGCCGGAATTGAGATGTACCGCCGAGCCATCGCCCGGGACGAGGGGCGCGGGGCGGTATTACTGGTGGCCCGGAAGGGCAAGGTGATCTTGCATGAGGCCGTAGGCTGGCGAGACAAGGAACAAGACCTTCCAATGCAAAAAGACACCATGTTCCGTATGGCCTCCAACACCAAGCCGGTCATAGCCACGGTCCTCGCCATGCTGGCGGACCAAGGCAAGCTGAATTTTGAAGATCCGGTGCATCATTATCTGCCCTCTTTTGACCACGGCCAGGCCCGGGACATCACGTTGCATCATCTCCTGACCCACAGCAGCGGCCTGCGCATCCGGCCGATTTTCTTCCAACCGCTGATTGAAAAATCATCCGACCACCCCGAGGCCCCCAGCCTGCAACTGGAAGTGGCCCGGTTCGGCGCAGTGGGCCCCGAAGCGCCGGTGGGTGGCCCCTATCAATACAGCAATGCCGGTTATAACACGCTCGGCGCCGTGGCCGAGGTGATCACCCGGCAGCCGTTGGACAAACTCCTTCGGGAAATGCTGTACCGCCCGCTCGGCATGACGGACAGCTATCACCATGAAGTGGCGGACAAGCTGGATGGCAAGCTCGCACGTATGGGCACGGTCTATTACTGGCGCGAAGGGCGCTGGACCATTGGCTGGAAACCGGGGCAGCCGCCCAAATACCCGTTTGTGCGGGCCTCAGGCGGCATGATTTCCACGGCATTGGATTACGCCGCCTTCTGCCAGATGCTCCTCAATGGCGGGGTTTATGACGGCCAGCGGCTGCTGAGTGAGGAAACCATCGCCCGGATGATACACCCCCATGTGAAGGTGCTAAACCGCAATGGCGTCGCGCCGGAACCCCCGGAATATTATGGTTATGGCTGGCGCGTCCGGCCCGACGGCGTCTATCATCACGGTGGCTCCGATGGTACCGCCGCCTGGATCGATCCCGAACGGCAGTTGGTTGTGCTGGTCCTCACCCAAAGCCCGAGCGCCGCCGGCAAGACGCTGCGCCGGCGGTTTTTCGAACTGGTCCGGTTGGCTGTGGAAACCCCCTAGCAGGCTTAATACCAGAGACGCAGGCCAACCACAAAGGACAGGCTATCCACCGTCTCCCCTTCCAGGCGGGCGAAATCTGCCGTATCACCTATTTTGCGGTTCCAGGCAAAGCCGATATAGGGAGCGATCTCACGCTTGATTTCATAACGCAGTCGCATTCCGGCCTCCACCGTAGACAAGCCGGAGCCGATCCCGAGTTCTTCCACATCCTGTGCGGCAAAACTCAACTCTGTGCGAGGCTGTAAAATAAGACGTTGCGTCAGCAACAACTCATATTCGGCTTCGATGCGGGCCGTTACCTCTCCTTCGTCACTGACAAAGGCGGCGGCGTCCACTTCAAACCAGTATGGCGCCAGCCCCTGGATGCCGATCACCGCATGCGTACGTGACGGATTGGGAGTTATGTCATGACGCAGGCCGACCTGCAGATCGAAAAAGGGAGAGATGGCCCGACTATAGAGCGCCTGGACTTCCGCCTCCTCAAATTCATCAGCATCCAAAAAATATTCGCCTTCTGTCTTGAACCAGAATTTGTTGATATCACCGCCAATCCAGCCCTGGGCATCCCATAACAGCACCCCTTCCCCTTCATTGGTCTGATATTCCAGACGATCAGCCTGAACAAAGGTGAAGGTCTGCCCTCCGGTTTCCTGCCGCAGGGCGGTACGGGCCTTTTCCATCTCCGCCGGATCATAATAGGCGTCAGCGGCTGTTTGCGCATGAACCGATGTTGCCGCCAAAGACAAAAGAGCACATAACGTCAGAAGGTATTTCATTGGGCCTTCTCCCTGGTTTTCTCACGGACGGACACGACCTGCATCATGCCGGCGTGCATGTGGTACAACAGATGACAATGAAAGGCCCAGTCGCCAACGGCATCCGCCGTAATGTCCACGGACAGTTTTTCACCGGGTTTGACGATAATGGTATGTTTGCGCGGCTTGTGGTGATGTTCCCCATTCACCACATCAAAGAACATACCGTGCAAATGAATGGGATGGGACATCATGGTATCGTTGACCAAGGTCATCCGCAGACGTTCGTCCTTGTAAAACAGGATCGGTTCCGTCACTTCCGAAAATTTGACCCCGTCAAAAGACCACATATACCGTTCCATGTTGCCGGTCAGATGAATTTCGATTTCCCGTTCCGGCGTCCGGTGATCAGGATTGGGATCCAGACTTTTAAGATCGGCATAGGTCAGAGCCCTGTGTGGCACATCTTCAAGACCGAGACCCGGTTCATGCAACCGGTTGACCGGCATCATGGCCGTGCTGTCAACGCCCACCCCCGTGGGATGATTATGTTTCTGCATGGTCCCCCCTTGCGCCATGGTATCATGTCCCATGGCGGCATGATTCATGCCAGAATGGCCCATATTTGAATGATCCATACCGGAGTGATCCATACCGGAGTGATCCATCGCATCTTGCCCGCTCATATCCCCATGTGTTGTCATGTCCCCATGTGTTGTCATGTCATGAGCCATACCCATGTCTTTCATGGTCAGCAGCGGACGCGGACGCAAGGGCGGTATCTCGGCCTCCATACCGGGGCGGGGGGCGAGAGTGGCGCGGGCATACCCGCTGCGGTCAATGGTTTCACACATCAAGGTAAAGGCCCGGTCCGCCTGCGGATGGATAATGACATCATAGGTTTCGGCCACCCCGATCTGGAATTCATCAATCTCTACCGGCTGCACATTCAGCCCGTCCGCCTGCACCACAGTCATGGGCAGTCCCGGGATACGGACATTGAAAATCGTCATGGCGGCCGCATTGATAAATCTGAGCCGGACCCGCTCGCCCGGAGTGAACAGGGCCGTCCAGTTGTCTTTGGGGCCATGACCGTTCACCAGATAGGTATAGGTCGCGCCGGTCACATCCGAAATATCCGTGGGGCTCATACGCATTTTACCCCACATCAGGCGGTCGTTGAGGGTAGCGCCCAGCCCCTCCTCGCGCACCTCCCGGAAAAAGTCGCCGATGGTGCGTTGCTGGAAGTTATAGGTCTCGCTCATTTTTTTGAGCTTGGCAAAAAGCCGGTGCGGATGCTCAAAGGTCCAGTCCGACAAAACCACCACATATTCCCGGTCATAGGCAACCGGGTCGGCATCTTTCGGCTCGATAATAATCGGACCGTAATGACCGGACTGTTCCTGCAGGCCGGAATGGCTGTGATACCAATAGGTACCCGCCTGCTTGAGGGGAAAACGATAGGTAAATGTTTCGCCCGGTTTGATGCCGGGGAAAGTCACGCCTGGCACCCCGTCCATCTGGAACGGCACCAGAAGCCCGTGCCAGTGAATAGAGGTATCTTCTTCCAGGTTATTGGTGACGCGCATGGTCACCTCGTCCCCTTCGCGAAAACGCAGTAATGGCGCCGGCAACTGGCCATTTACGGTAATGGCATGCCCACGCCGACCATCAATCATAACCGTGGTTTTGTCGATAATCAGATCAAAATTTGTACCCGACAGAGCCCTGAGCCCCTTAACGTTATTATGAACTCCGCTGCGGGCCCAGGCGGGCAAAAGCGCCTGAACGGCCACCCCGGCGCCAAAAGCCGCCGTTGTTCCAAGGAGTTTTCTGCGTGTCAGCATTTTTTCGTTCCAAAAGTGCAAGAGTAATGAGTTGAAGATAATAGACAAAATGCATCAGTCCGCCAGACGGCATGAGACCGCAGACGGGATCATATTGCAAAAAGTCTTAATTCAGGAGAAGGGTGCCCATCTCGAACAGTGTCGTCACAATTAGGGAAGGAGAGACACCGTTGGGAAAATCGGTAGTCGCGAGGGGCGCAATTTTTTCCTCGGGAGGAGCCGTAGCAAAAAAGCCGCCCGTAATTTCAGAATGGCCGGAATTTGCCAGTGTGACCCCGAATGCTGGAGATGGCATCTCCACACAGACTTCAGGATCAGAACAACCTATCGCACATATGTCGCAATCATGCTTTACGGACGGATCATAGCCCCCGCCATAATTGTCAACGCCCTCATTGCCAGCTGTGTGATGGAGGGAATATCCCTGCCCCCCGGACAGGACAGGCGAAATATCGCCCTCATTGCCGGAAACACACCGTGCCAGTGCCTCGCCCGAGAGCGAAACGACCAGCAAAAACATCAAAACTGAAATCAGTTTCTTGTACATGGCTTCCGACATAATGATGGGGAAAATACATTCCCCATATAGAAGTTGTCAATGTGCGAAACAGCCCTGCCCCGTTATGTCACATTAGAGTGAATTGTGAAGAGGTTGGCTCAATTCTGTTGGCGGATTGTGGCCCACCTCACGCGAAAGACGGCGCCGGGCGATGCGGGGCATCGGGCCAGGCGTCTGACAACGTGAGCGGCCCCAAGCCGCCAACCCGAAGGGCCGGTCAGGTCTGGTCCAGTTCCGGCGGGGTTTGGCTTGGCCGTACCGCCAGTATGGCCTGCGCCAAACCCCTGGCTCCTGAACCAGACCTGACCGGCAGAATGGGTCAACCTATTCACAATTCACTCTAGATGATCCAGATGCCGGGCAATCATGGGACAAAGATCAATTGCATTGGTGAAGTGGGAAATTGTGTTGCAGGTGACAATGCTGTCCACCCCCGCAGCCTTCAGGGCCTCATACCCATCGCCGGCAAACACCGCATGAACCCCCACGCAGACCGGCGGGCGCATCCCGGCATCACTTAAATGTTTTACCGTTTCAATCATGGTCCGTGCGGTGGAGATAATATCATCAACCAGAACCGGCGTATGATCTTTATAGTGCTCTGTGTCCGGGACGGAAACCTGCACATCTTTGTCGCCTCGGCGTCGTTTGGTCAGAACCGTATAGGGCGCTCCGGCCCGGCCCGCCACATCCGACACCCACTGCCGGCTTTCTTCATCAGGGCCGATCAGAACCGGCTGGGTTACATGCCGACTGATCCATACCGCGATAGACTCCGCCGCATGAACTACTCTGGCCGGAATACTGTATATTTCCTCCAGGGATTTATGGCGATGCAGATGCGGATCGACAGTGATCAGAGCGTCGAAATATCGGGACAAGAACGCCGCAAAGATCTTGGACGTCACCGCCTCGCCCTCATGGAACCGTTTATCCTGGCGCATATATCCCAGATACGGCGCAACCAGGGTCACGGAACGCGCCCCGAACTCCCGCGCGGTCTGGGCAAAAAACATCACCGTCATGGCCTTGTTGTCGGGGTGGTCCAGGCTACACAACAAGATCACGTCCTTATCCCGCACCTCTGACTCCAGCCGCACCAGGCTTTCCCCGTCCGGAAAATGGTGCACCGTCATCTGTCCCAGTTCAGCCCCGCTTTCCCGAGCCAGAGAGACCGCCTGATCTTCATTGCCAGGATAGGCAAACAAAAGCCTCATTCCTCGTTCCCTTCTGTAATATCAATTATATCCTGTTTTTCTTCGAGATAGGAAAGCGCATAATCCAGTTCGCCCGGCGAGCCGGCATATACGGTAAACAACGGCTGTCCCACATCCACCCGGGTTCCGACCGGTGCATGAAGATCGACACCGGCGACATGATCAGCCGGAGCCCCCGCCAGTTTGGCCAGACGGGAAATGGATCTGTTGTCAATGCCCCTTACAAAACCCGCTCTTTTGGCTGGCACGGCATAGCTGTACTGCCCCTTCGGAATATCCCGCATGCCCCCCTGAGCTTCGCAAATCGCCTGGAATTTTTTCCAGGCCCGGCCATCCTCCAGAATCGTCATCGCCAGAGTTCGGCCCTGCCCGTTTTTAACATCCGGCGAAAATTCCAAAATATGCCCGGCCAGATCAAGGGAGCGTTTTTTCAGATCCTCCGGTGCGTCCTTATCATTTTTCAGCACCGCCACCAGATCACGAGCTTCCAGCGCCGGACCAATGCCGCGTCCTACCGGCTGGCTGCCGTCGCTGATATGGACCCGGACACCGGTGCCCATTGTGGAACCGGTGGCTTCCAGATAGGTGGTCAATTCCTCCGCCATAGCCATACTGCGCACCTTGGCGGTGGGGCCGACCGGCATGTCAATCAGCACATGCGAGGACCCGGCGGCGATTTTTTTGGACAAAACGGAGGCCACAAGCTGTCCTTCGCTGTCAAGATCGAGGGCTTTTTCCACCCGGATCAGCAGATCATCTGCCGGGCTGAGGGACACTGATCCTCCCCAGACCACACATCCCCCTTCCTGTTCAACCACCCGACGCATCTGCGGTACATCCAGATCTACCGGCGCCAAAACCTCCATGGTATCCGCAGTCCCCGCTGGCGAGGTGATCGCGCGGGACGATGTTTTCGGCATTGTCAGCCCATAAGCGGCCACAATGGCGACAACGATGGGAGTGGTCCGGTTGCCCGGCAGCCCGCCGACACAATGTTTGTCCACCACCAGTTCCCGCCCCCAGTCGAGTCTGTCGCCGCTGTCCACCATGGCGCGGGTCAGACTGACAATTTCTTCCCTGTTCAGCCGCCCGCCGGCGCAGGCCGTCAAAAAGGAAGAAATATGAATGTCCGAATAATGCCCGGCCACGATGTCCTCAATAATGGTTCTGATCTGGTGATCCGACAAAGCATTGCCATAGATTTTCGAGCGCACAAAACTTAATGAATGCACGGCAGGGGGGTGGGAAACATGAATTTCATCCCCTTCCCGGGCTCCCAATTTTTCAAAGGCATATTTGGAAAGTCCTGCTTCTCCCTGTTTGAGAATATCCGAATTCACCATATTCAGGGTCGCCGTCAGCGACGCACCGTTCAGCGAAACCTTGACCCGCGCCTGAACCTCAAATCCTTCGGCCCGGCAGACCGCACAATCCTCGCGCATGTAGATCACAGCTTCCTTATAGGTATCAATACCCAGACGGCGCAGTTTCAAAACAGATTTTACCTGGTGCTGTTGCATGATCATCCCCCTGTTACAGTTCCACCGTCTGCTTGTATTCCGGCACTGCGCAGTCCCAATCGAACCTGTCTTCTATTTTTTCCTTCATGCTCTGGGCCGCCCCTTCCTCGCCATGGACCACAAACACCTTCCGCGGGGGCGCGGTGAAATTTTCCATCCAGGCCAGGATTTCCTCATAATCCGCATGCGCCGACATGTTGTCCAGTTGCACGATCTGGGCCTGAACCGGCCACATTTCGCCATGAATCTTGATTTCCTTCTCCCCGCGCACCAGCCGGTCCCCCCGGGTACCGCCGGCCTGAAACCCTGCCAAAAGAATGGTATTGCGCGCATCACCGAGATAGTGTTTCAAATGGTGCAACACACGTCCGCCCGTCGCCATGCCGCTGGCGGAAACGATTACTTTCGGCATACTGTTGGTTCTGGTATAGATGGCCTTAGACTGTTCCACCGTCCGGGTATAGTCCGCCACACCGCACACCTCCATGCATAACTTCTGTGGCAAACGGTGATCGTTTAAATGCCGACACAGCAAGCTAGAGACATTGATCGCCATCGGGCTGTCCAGGAAAATCGGCAGATTTGCCGGAATCCGGCCCTGCCGTTTCAATTCATAAAGATAATACAGGATCATCTGGGCCCGCCCCACAGCAAAGGACGGGATAACCACCGTACCACCCCGGATTATTGTTTCCTGAATGATGTGCTCAAGATCATCCACAGGATCCGTCGCGCCATGACGGCGATCGCCATAGGTGGATTCCACAATCAGATAATCGGCATTCTGTATCTTGGCCGGTTCTTTCATGACTGGGTCGTTTGGCCGGCCAATATCGCCTGAGAACAAGACGGAGGGGCCGTTTTCCTGAGTGATCCTGACAAAGGACGCCCCCAGGATATGTCCTGCCCGGTGCAGCGTGAACCCCAGTTCCTCGCTCAAGGCGTGGAACTGTCCGAAATCCACTGGCCGGAAATGCTGAAGCGCGTCGCGGGCTTCCTTTGCCGTGTACAAGGGCAAGGCAGGCTTATGCCGCGTATAACCGTACCGGTTGGCACGCTCGGCATCTTCTTCCTGAATGCGCCCGGAATCAGGCAACAGGATTTTACACAGCTCAAACGTGCTCTCGGAACAATATATCGGTCCTTTGAACCCGGCTCGGGCCAGTTTGGGGATATAGCCACTGTGATCCAGATGGGCATGGGTCAACACCAGCGCATCAATATCCCGGGGATTGACCGGCAACACATTCCAGTTTCGCAGGCGAAGCTGTTTGTGTCCCTGAAACAGGCCGCAGTCAATCAGGATTTTCCGGCCCTCGGCCTGGAGCAGGAATTTTGACCCGGTAACGGTTCCCGTTGCGCCTAAAAATGTGAGTTTCATCAAACGATCCTTGGTTCTGTATTATGAGAGTTTGGTGATCACGCCGTCCGGGGACAGGGTACCGTCCAGGGCCTGACGTTCCGCATCGGACAGGATTTCCGCCTCATCCCCTCCCAGAAGAGCGATACTTTCCCGCAAGATATGCGCCCAGCTGCAACGATTGACAAAATGCATATCGTCCACACCCAGCGTGCCACCCCGATTGATAAACCCCAGCGCGCTCACCGCCCGCCCCCGCCACAAGGGCTGCAACGTGCCCAGCATCACCTCGGGACGGGTATGACTGACAATCAGCAAATTTTGCACCGCCTTAGGAAGCAGCCGATCCTGTACGCTTCCGGGGGCAACAAGCGCCGCCTCCCCAGGGTTGCGGGGCCGGCGAAAGCGTCCCGGTTCGATCAGATAGGATACGGTATGCGGGATTTTTTTGGCCGTAAGCCGGCGTGAGGCTTTCAGGACCTCAACAAGTTGATAGGCGCCGATAGCCACAAGGGTTAGGCGGGCCTTGTCCGGTTCATATTCTGTCCAAGTCAACCGAAGGCCGCCCTCCCCCAAAAGGATGCGAGCCTCCGCCGGGGAAAACAGGACGGGCATCTTGCGTTTCGGAACAACCAATGTCCAGATCTGTCCCTGGGTCTGATACAGCCGGGCGAGCGTTTCCGCCGCGGTGTTGAAATCTGCCGGAAACAGCACCCGGGAAATATCCGACGTTTCCGACAACATGCTTTCCGCAAGCGACGGGTCCTGATGGGACAGTTCATTCTTGCTGTTCTCCCAGGTATTGGAGGTCAGCACCAGGGGCACAGAAAGCCATTTCGCCGGTCGGCCAAGGTCTTTTTGGTGTTTGGAAAAGATCACTTCCTGACGCGCACCACCGAACATCTTGGCGCCGAAAGCCTCATAGGTCACGATCAGATTGATCCCCCCTTTATTCCCGAAAGCCGCCCCGGCCACAGCTTCCTCATTCAGCGCGGTAATCACTTTCCCGAGGGTAGATTCTTCCGCGCCTTTTTCCGGATCCACCACCCGAAATTCAAGAGCCTCCAGCGTATCATCCATGCGGTTGGACAGCATCTCATCCGGATTGCCGACCCGCGGCCTGAGATGCGGATTGGCTTTAACAATGGCGAGAAACGTCTCATCAACTGCATCCATGGGGCTGACAAATTCCCCTGTTCCGGCCTCCACTGCCCGCTCCTTCACCTGTCGGGCCGGCAGGGCGGGAAGCGCCTTGAGACTGACATTGCGATGGGCCAGCGGATGATCCCGTTCCCGAGGACGAGCGGATGCCTCATGGTTCTGGAACAGGCCGATGGCCTGCTCCAGTTCGGGACGGGGGACAAACAGTTTTTTGCTATGGGTGTTGAACCGTCGGGCGGCCACCTCATTAAACCGGGGGTTGTCTACCAAAGGCAGGTTATGGGCATAGTTGGTCCCCTCGTTATAAAACCCCGCGCCTTTGGGGGCTACTGCAATGCCATAAGGGATGGGGACATAATAGCGGTCAATCGAGGTCAGGTTGTCCGCGTAAGCCTGCAACCGGCGTTCCTGTTCCCAGATCGCCCAAGCAAAGGCTGCCGGATCGCGGCCGTCAAACACGATTGGTTCAAAGCCGTGCAGCTTGAGATGTTTGACAAACCAATCCACACCGCCTTCCTGCGACAGCGTTGTGCGTTGGTCGATACGGCGGCCATTGGCAATCATGATGGGCACCACGCTGCCGCAATCCTCGGCCCGCCACCAGCGCGGCGTCCAGTCCGCCCCGCGCTGCTCCTCGAAAGCACCGTCACTCAAAAACGCCACTAGGGATTCCCCCGGCAAGGGCATATGGACATATTGCAGGGACGCAAATCCCAGATAGCCACCTTCCAGATGCCCGCCAGCCGTATGAGGATTGACATGGCTGCCCAGGGGCGAGTCCTGCTGTCCCTGGGCATTCAGTCTGTAGGAATAAAAATCCTGTGCAAACCGGCTCAGCCCCTCCTCACTGAGATCATACCGTTCGGCATGGGCGGGGGTCATATTGTTCAGCAGCAGATTGACGCTGTCAATGGCGGCTACCGCGTGGCCCTGCCCCATGACCCAGCTGCGCGTGAAACCGGTCAGGGCATTGGCCAGCATATAGCCCACATAGGCCGGAATCATGTTCAACGAGCCGCCGAGATGACCCTGCGGATCCGTCTTGAAATCCTCCGGCGCCAGCGCTCGTCCGTCCAGATACACCCGACGGGCATAGGTCTGGTGCACCGCCAGCCACATGGCCGCATTGGTGATACGGTCCGCCGCTGCCAACAGAGTATAAAACGGCGCGCCGTCACCAGAAACGCCTTCTGCTGCCAACGCCGCCGCCATGTCCTCTATGCGCCGGACTGTTTCCGGGGCATGCCGGATGACACCATATCCCTTACGCCATTCTTCCGCCCCCTGTGGAGACAAGGAAGCCGCGTCTATTTTATCCTGCATTGTGTTACTCCGTCTTTAGGATCAGGATTCATTTAAGTTGTTTCCCCGTTAGTTATTTCCCCGTCAGTCATTTCCGGTTGGCCCATTCGTTCTGCTGGCAGCTCATCGGACTGGTCTTCCGACTGTTTTGCGGGCAGATGGACATGGAGCCAGACAGAACCGATCACCGCCGACAGCAGGGAACCGATCAGAACCGCCATACGGCCGGTTTCCGGATTGCCATTATGGGGAAAAGCCAGGGCGTTCAAAAACAACGCCATGGTAAACCCGATGCCCCCCAGCAGCGCTACACCAAAAACCAGCCGCCAGGTGACATGACTGCCCAGCCGGGCAATTCCCGACATATGAGCCAGCCAGGCAAAGGAAAAGATACCCAGCGGTTTACCCACCACCAGCCCCGCGACAATGCCAAGCGATGGCATGACAAGCAACTGGGAAAAAGTAAAATCCGCCAGCACAATCCCGGTATTAAAAAACGCAAACAGCGGGACGATAAAAAACGTAACCCACGGATGCAGCCCCCTTTCAACAAAGTGGAGCGGGACATAGACACCGTCTTTATGGAGGCGCAGGGGCAAGGCCGCTCCTACCATCAGCCCTGCCAGCGTCGGATGAATGCCGGAGTCCTGAAACGCGGCCCATAAAAAGATCCCGATCACAATATACAGGGATGCATGGGTAACGTCGAACCGGTTCAGAAAAAACAGCGTGACAAGTCCCAGAACCGTCACGGCCAGAACATTCAGGCTCAGATGGCCGCCATGCAGCAGAACAATAATCAGAATGCCCCCCAGATCGTCAAAAATGGCCAACGAGGCCAGAAACAGTTTCAGTTCTACTGGCACCCGCCGGCCGAACAGAGACAGCACCCCCAGGCTCAGCGCAATATCCGTCGCCGTCGGAATGGGCCAGCCCCGGGAAAATTCAGGATTATTTCCGTTTATCAGAAGATACAGCGTCGCCGGCACCACCATGCCGCCCAGCGCCGCAAAGGCCGGCAGAAAGATCTGCCGCTGGGCCGACAGGTGACCTTCCAAAATTTCCCGTTTGATTTCCAGGGCAACCGCCAGAAAGAAAAACGCCATCAGCCCCTCATTGACCCAGACCACCAGTGGTTTCTCCAGGCTGAAACCGCCAAGACTGATGGACAGCGGGGTATGATGTACCAGGTCATAAAACGGGCGAAGCGGCGTGTTGGCCCAAAGCAGCGCCACACCGCAAGCGCCGATCATCATCAGGCTGCCCCACTGGTCCATACTCGCGGTTTTGCCGGCAATGATAAAATGACGTTTGCGCATATTTTGGTGCCGCTCCCGAAAGCGTGAAAAATTAAAATAACGGCCAGTTGTCCCCTTCGGCCCTGAAATCGCTTTCCATCTTATTCTGTTATACGTTTTATGGAACTGATCTGTGTCATGAATGTGTCTCTGGAAGACCACAAAAGGAAATGTTACGCACCGGACCCTGACAATACTCTTGGAATGAACCCCGGCACCGCTTTGGCGTACTCGTCATAGGCTGTACCGAATGCCGCCCGGGCGTCCGCTTCCTCTTTGCTGGCCAGCCGGATATACATATACGCCAGCACGGGAAACAGCACCAGGGTCGGCAGGGTCGGCCACTGCAACAGAAAACCGAACATGATCAGGATAAAACCGATATACTGTGGATGACGAACTTTGCTGTACGGTCCCGTCACCGCCAGCTTTCCTTCCTTCTGAGCCTTGTAGAGAACACTCCAGGCCGCCGACAATATCCAGAACCCACCGCCGATAAACACAAAACTGAGAAGATGCATGGGATCGAAATGGGCATCGCCCTCAAACCCCAAAATAGTATGCCACAAATGACCATTCTCATGGGTCAGAAAATCCACGCCGGGATATTTTTCCGCGAGCCATCCGGACAGCAGATATATCGTCAGCGGAAAGCCGTACATTTCCGTAAACAGCGCCACAAGAAAGGCTGAAAACGCCCCGAATGATCGCCAGTCGGTTTTGGTTTGCGGTTTGGCAAAACTGAAAGCAAAAATAATAAAAATCAGCGAATTCAGGATCACCAGAGACCATAACCCATATGCGTTGTCCATGCCGTTTTCCATCATTTATTCTCCGTCTCTGCCATCCGAATTTCCGGGATGGCCATGTCCGCCATGTCCCCCATGTCCGCCATGCATAAAAATATGCAGTAGCGGACATAACAGCAAAATCAGCCAGATCCAGTTGCCCAAGAGATGGGCTTTATGCTCGGCAATCAGGAAATAGCCGATGAGGCCGAAAAAAAAGATTGCCACAATCCCCGCCGGGGTGCGCCACCAGGCCTTCTGCTTTTCAGGTTTATGGTAATGTTCATGATGTTGGTCCATGATCCTATCCTGTGATGTTTTGCCTGTTTTTGTCGTTCCCGTTCACCAGAACGATTCCCAGGACTGTCATAACAATCCCCGCCGCCACCATGGCCCCGATTTTTTCCTGAAAGAAAACTTGTCCCAAGGACAGCCCGAAAACCGGCACCAGAAAACTGAAGGCGTTGGCGTGGTTGAGTTCCGCCTGTTCAAGAATACGGCACCAAAGCCAATAAGCCAGCGCCGTCCCCGGCACGGCCAACCCCAGGAGACTCAGCACAAACGGCCTTTCCCACATAACCGTCCCGACGTCTTCTGTTGCCAAAGCGGGTATGGCCAAAAAAACACCGCCAAGAACCAACTGCCATCCCATGGCATGTAAGGCATCCATCCGGCCCGCCTGATACCGGATCAGCACATTGCTGACCGTAATGCCCAACGCGGCAAGAATAATATAAACAACGCCACGCACATACCTATCGTCGGTGCCGGTTTCCGAGAACAGCGTCGGTAAAGCAATGAACAGAACCCCCAGAAACCCCAGAAAAAGACCGGCTTTCCCCCGTCTGTTCAACCGTTCCTTCAACACAATCGCCGCCAGACCGGCGGCCATGAGCGGCTGGGTATTGGCGATCACCGTGGCAATGCCTGGTGACACAAATTCCGCCGCATGAAACATGCCGAGAAATCCCAATGTCGTCGCCCCGAGCCCGATTGCCCCCAGCATCATCCATGTTCTGAGGCCAGTGGGGAACGAACAATTCATCATCAGGGCGGGAACAAGCAAAACAACACCCGCCAGAAACGCCCGCAATGCGGCAAAAGTGAGATGTGGCGCATAGGGCAGTCCCCAGTAGATCAGGGGAAAACACATGGCCCATAAAAACATGACCAGAATTGTCTGAACCGTCAAACTGGCCGTCATTCTAATTCCCAAAAGCCCATGGTATACCCCGCATCTCCCTTTCTTTTACTAGCAACGGCAATCCTGATACCTCTGATACGTCATCAAAGGGGGTCATCCCTCAAAAGTTTGCCCCCGACAATCTACTTGTCCGGCCACTTGTCCGGCCACCTGTCCGTGAAAATTCAGTTTTATTTCAGTTTGAGCTGTTAAAACCTCTCCCATGAGTGAAGGAGCATCTCTATGCCGTTAAGAAAAACCGTGCCGTTTGAAAAAACCGTTCTCAGGGCTTGTCTTCTGGCCACACTGTGTCTGTGGCCAGGCCCGGCGATATCCGCTGAGGAGGAAAGCGAGCATGTCAGGCTTGTTCCGGACAGCACCCTGTCCCTCAGCAACGTCATAGATGCCGCCGCGAACCAGGCCCCGGACCGGCTCATGGCCGCGGCACGGGAGACGACAAGCCGCGCCTATGCCAAACACGCCGGCAGCCTGTTTGCCGACAGCCCGCAGCTTTCCGTCAGCCACCAGAATGATTTTCTGCTCTCAGACCAGGGGTTGCGGGAATGGGAAGGCCGGCTGGAACTTCCCCTCTGGATCCCCGGCGAAAAATCGGCCTATCAGAACAGGGCCCGCACCGCCGAAAACGAGGCCCGGGCCTATCGTGCCCGGATGATCTGGAATGTCGCCCGTGAGGTCAGGGAATTGGTCTGGCAGGTAAAACTGGCGGAAGCGGCGCTTGAAGAAAGTCGCAAGGGGCTGGAGATGGCCGAAAAACTGCTGCACCATGTGGAACGGCGCATTGCTTCAGGAGATCTTCCCAGAAACAGCTTGATCCTGGCCCGACAGGAAGTCGCCGCCCGAAAAATTGCCCTCAAGGGGGCCGAACGGGATTATGTGGACAGCGCCGTTGCCTATCAGAGCTATACCGGGCTGGAAGCCATCCCCGCTGAAATCAACGAGTCCCCTCAAGAGGTCGAAGACGCGTACGCCGTCCCCCCTGTGCTTCATGCCCGGCGGCTGGTTGAATATTACCGTGCCGAATATAACGCCGTTCGACAAAGCTGGAGCCGTTCTCCCACACTCTCCCTTGGTGTGAAACGCGAACGCGGCGGCTTTGATGACCGTTCGGTGGATTCCGTAAGCCTTGGCATTTCCATTCCCTTGGGCAGCGGGGCGCACACAGCCCCGAAACGGGCGGAAGCCGCGGCAAGGCTGGCCGAAGCGGAACGGCAAAAGGAACGCGCCCTCAGGGCCCAGAAAATTGCCCTGCATGAAGCGGAACATGAACTGGAAGTCTGCCTGATCCAGCAGAAGATTTCCCGGGAACACCATGACATGGCCCGTGAAAACCTGCAGCTGGCCCAAAGGGCCTTTGACCTCGGGGAAAGTGACCTGATGGACCTTCTGCGGGTTCAGGACCAATATGTGCGCTCTTCCACAGCCCACACCCGACAGCAACTTGAATGCGGCCGGGCCATCGCCCGGCACAATCAGACAAAAGGACTCCTTCCGGAATGAAGAAAAAGACCTTGACCCTATTGGCTGTGTGCCTGACGGCGGGTTCAGCCCTTCCCCCTATAATCTCCCCGGTTCATGCCCAGGAGATCATTGCCCTGGATGAAACAAAATTCGATACACTCGGTATCCGCACCATCAGACCGGAGCCCGCCGAAAATGTCTGGAGTATGGCCTATCCCTCACAGGTCACCATCCCCAATGACCAGATCCGGATCATCACCTCTCTTTATCCGGGGCTGATCAAAACCCTTTATGTGGCGGAAGGAGACAAGGTCAAACGCGGTCAGAAACTCGCCGAAATCGCCAGCCCTGCCTTTCTGGATGCCCAGCAGAACTATCTGGATGCCGTGGCAGCGCTGGAAATGGAACGGAAAAACTTTGCCCGGGACAGTTTGTTGCTTGAGGAAGGTATCATTTCCGAAAAAAGATATCTGGCGGCGCGCACAGCCCTTACTCAAGCAGAAAACAATCATGCCCGGCAAAAACAGGCCCTGATGGTTTCGGGAATTGACGCTTCACAGATTTCCCGACTGGATCAGACCCGGCAGATTTTCGGCACACTCCCCCTCACGGCACCATTCGACGGCGTCATTCTGGAACAGATGGGCCGCCCGGGAGAAAAAATTGACGAAGCATCAGCACTGTACAGCCTGGGACAGACCAGCCCCATCTGGCTTCAGATCCATGTCCCGCTTTCCTTCCGTCAAAACCTCACACCGGGCGGGCGCGTCAAGGTCGCTGATCCGTCCCTTGAAGGCCGGATCATTTCCATCGGGCGTATGATTCATGAGGCGGATCAGGGCATTCTGGTGCGGGCCGAAATCCGTGAGGAGGCCAATAAACTGATCCCCGGCCAGTTTGTGCGCGTTCATCTGGAACAGAAGTTTGACACCCGCACCGCTTTCCGCGTGCCGCGCCAGGCGGTTGTTCGCGAGGGCAGCCGGGCCTATGTTTTCCGGCAGGCGGCGCAGGGGTTTGCCCTGCTGAGTGTCTCGGTTCTGGCGGAAGAGCAGGACGCGATGATCATAGAGGCGGAACTTGCCGCAACAGACCGGTTGGCCATCAGCGGCATTGGCACCCTAAAAGGCATGTGGCAGGGACTGGGGAGTGAGGAATAATGCTGAAACAGCTGATCAAGTTTTCCCTCACCCAGAGGCTGATGATCCTTCTGGTCTCTCTGCTGATTGTCGGCGGCGGCTGGGTGGCGTTCCAGGCCACCCCCATTGACGCTTTCCCCGATGTATCAACAACCCAGGTCAAAATCATCCTCAAGGCGCCCGGCATGACACCCGAGGAAGTAGAAGCCCGCATCACCGCGCCGGTGGAGGTGGAGATGCTGGGACTGCCGAAACAAAGTATCCTGCGTTCCATCACCAAATATGCCCTCACCGATATCACCATCGACTTCGAGGAAGGCACAGATATTTACTGGGCCCGCCAGCAAGTGGCCGAACGGCTGAACGCCATCATGGAAGACCTGCCGGACGGGGTGAGCGGCGGCATCGCCCCCATGACGACGCCCCTGGGCGAAATGTTCATGTTCAGCATCGAAGGAGACAGCCTGTCCCTGATGGAAAAACGATCCCTGCTGGACTGGGTGATCCGGCCGGCGCTCAGGACCGTGCCGGGGGTAGCTGATGTGAACGCCTTGGGCGGTCATGTACGCAGTTTCGAGGTGATTCCCGACAATCAGGCGCTTCTGGCGCGGCAGATCCCGTTGGGCGAACTGATCGACGCACTGAAACAGAACAACCGTAATGACGGGGCTGGGCGCCTTGATGAAGGTGAGGAAGTTCTCTTGGTGCGGACCGGTGGCAGCATCAACACCCTTGAAGATGTGGCCAATATCGTGGTCCGCCCCCATGCCACGGAGCCTGTCCGGGTGCGCGATATCGCCCGGGTGCAGCTGGGGGCTATTACCCGGTATGGCGGCGTGACCGCAAATGGAAAAGGCGAAACCGTGGAAGGGCTGGTGCTGGGGCTGCGCGGCGCCAATGCACGGGAGGTGGTGGACGGCGCGCGAGCACGTCTTGCCGCCCTGGAACCCAGCCTGCCGGATGGCGTCAGCATCAATATTTTTTATGACCGCGGCAAATTGATCGACAAGGCCATTGCTTCCGTGTCCAAGGCGCTGGCCGAAGCCATCGTCCTGGTTTTGCTGTTGCTTGTGGTGTTTCTTGGGGATCTCAGAGCCGCCCTTACCGTCGCCCTGATTTTGCCCTTGGCGGCACTGAGCACCTTTATCCTCATGCATCGTTTTGACATGTCCGCCAACCTGATGAGCCTTGGAGGACTGGCCATTGCCATCGGCATGCTGGTCGATGCCGCCGTGGTGGTGGTGGAAAATATTGTCACCCATCTCGGACAGCACAAAAACAGCCGCCAGCCCCGCTTGCATATGATTTATCGAGCGGTGAGCGAGGTTTCACTGCCGGTGGCATCCGGCATCCTGATCATTATTATCGTGTTCCTCCCGCTCTTGTCGTTGCAGGGGCTGGAAGGCAAGCTTTTTGTCCCCGTGGCGCTGACCATCGTTTTTGCCCTATCGGCCTCCCTTGTGCTGTCGCTGACGGTGATTCCGGTTATTGCCTCTTTTCTGTCGTTTAATTCGGGGCACAAGGAAACCTGGCTGGTTCGCAACCTGCAAAAATATTACCGTCCCATATTGGCCTGGTCGCTGGATCATAGCCGGATTGTCGGAATGGCCTCTGTGGTCCTGCTTGTCCTGGCGGGCGTCACCTATAGCCAGGTGGGCAAAACCTTCATGCCAACCATGGATGAAGGCGACATTATCCTTCAGGCCGAAAAGCTGCCCTCCATTTCCCTGAATCAGTCCCTGGAAATCGACCTGATGACGCAGAAAAAACTGATGACGGAAATCCCCGAAATCATCGGTTATGTCTCCCGCGCCGGGTCCGATGAATTGGGGCTGGACCCGATGGGGTTGAATGAAACTGATGGCTTTCTGGTCCTGAAACCCCGGTCAGAATGGACCGTGGACAGCAAGGAAGACCTGATTGAAAAAATTCAGGCCGTTATCGCAGATATTCCCGGCGTGGCCTTCAACTTCACCCAGCCTATTGACATGCGCGTCTCCGAAATGCTGACCGGGGTGCGCGGCGACATTGCCATCAAGATTTTCGGGGAGGATCAAGACAAACTCAACCGCCTCGGCGAAGAAATTGTCAGCCTGCTGTCCGGCATTGACGGTGCGGGCAACATTTACAAACCGGCCAATGACGGGGCACAGTATCTGCGCCTTTCCGTCGATCGGCTGGCGGCCGGACGGCTGGGGCTGAATGTGGATGACCTGACCACGGCGCTCCGGGCCCAGATTGAGGGCATTACGGTAGGCACCGTCTATGAAGGGGCCCGACGCACGCCGCTTTTGGTGCGGGGCGCAGAACAACTGCGCAACAATCCGGCGCGATTTCAGAATCTCACGCTCACCCTGCCCGACGGCCGGAACGTGCCGCTATCCAGCGTGGCCCGTATTGACCGGGTCGAGGGCCCGGTTTCCATCAAGCGGGAAAAAGGATCGCGCATGGTGGTGGTGATCGGCAATGTCAAGGGCCGCGATCTGGTGGGTTTTGTGGACGAAGCCAAACAAATAGTCGCAGAAAACCTCACCCTGCCCAGCGGCTATTATCTGGAATGGGGCGGCCAGTTTGAAAACCAGCAACGCGCCTCCAAACGGCTGGCGTTGGTGGTGCCGGTGGCCATTGGCCTGATTTTCCTGCTGCTGTTTTCCACCTTCGGGTCGGTTCGCCAGGCGCTTCTTGTGCTCAGCAACATTCCCTTCGCCATGACCGGCGGCATCATCGCCCTGTGGCTGTCCGGGGAATATCTGTCGGTACCTGCTTCTGTGGGCTTTATCGCCCTTCTGGGCATCGCCGTGCTTAACGGCGTCGTGATGGTCACCTATTTCAATCAGCTGAAGGCCATGGGCAAACCGGTCATGCAGGTGATTTTTGACGGTGCCAGCCGGCGGCTGCGCCCGGTGATGATGACCGCCAGCATCGCCGCCTTCGGGCTGGTGCCGCTGCTGCTGGCCACGGGACCCGGCTCGGAAATTCAGCGCCCCTTGGCGGTGGTGGTCATTGGTGGCCTGTTCACCTCGACGCTGCTGACCCTGATCCTGCTGCCCATTTTGTACCGCCGTTTCGGTTTCACGGAAAATTAGAGAAGTAAGGAAGTCCGCCATGTCTCTTTGCCTTCTGAACATTATCGTGCCCGCCGCACTGGAAGACCATTTCGTCGACTGGCTCATGGAACATCCCCGTATTGAAGGATTTACCAGCATGGCAGTGTCCGGTTACGGCGCCGCAGAACACAAAATGTCACTGGCGGAAAAGGTCAGTGGCAGGTCCCGCCGGGTGATGTTCCAGATCCATCTGCTGGCCTCCGAGGCAGAACAGATCCTGGACCAGATGAAAAGGGACTATGCGGGCGCCGATCTCCACTATATGCTATATCCGCTTTTGGACGCAGGACACCTGGAACCACATGCCTAAACATTTAATGCTAAATCTCTGCCGGACCGGCGCGATCTTTTCCCTGCTTGTTGCAGGCATGCTGCCTGTGCAGGGCAGAGCAGAGGATGATCCTCAATACAGGTCCCACCACCTCAGCCCCGAACAGTTGCAGAAGCTGCGCCAGGACGGCAGCATCCTCAGCCTGGAAGAAATCATCCGCCTGATCCGGCGCAATGACACGGACCGGCTGCTGGAAGTGGAACTTCTGGAAAAGGACAATATCCTGTTCTATAAGGTGGAACTTCTGGAACAGTCCGGCATCGTGCGGAAATATTTCCTGGACCCCAGGACCGGTACCCCTTTCAGCCTGGAGGACTAACCCCATGCGTCTTTTGCTTGCCGAAGACGACCCCAAGCTGGGCCCCCATCTGCAAAAGGACCTGCAACAAAAAGGGTACGCCGTGGATCTGTCCGCCTCCGGGCGGGAGGCCGAATATATGGGGTTTGAAATTCCCTATGACATTGTGGTGCTTGATATCGGCCTGCCCGACAAGACCGGCACCGAAATCCTCAAAAACTGGCGTAAAGGTAATCTTGACGTGCCTGTTCTCATTCTCACAGCCCGGGACAGCTGGCAGGAAAAGGTGGAAGGGTTTCAGGCCGGGGCCGATGATTATCTGGCCAAACCATTTCATTTCGAGGAATTGGTGGAGCGCCTGGCTGCCCTGATCCGCCGGGCCAATGGGCAAACCGCCCGCATGATCACGGCCCACGGCCTGAAACTGGATGAGAACAGCCAGTCGGTTATCCTGCCGGATGGCACCAGACAGGCCCTCACTGGAACAGAATACCGCCTGCTGCGGTATTTTATGCTGAATCCGGGAAAAATCCTGTCCAAAACCACCCTGACCGAACATGTCTATGACTTTGATTCGGACAAGGATAGTAACGTCATCGAGGTCTATATCCGCCGCCTGCGCCGGAAACTTCCGGACGGCCTGATCCACACCCAGAGAGGACAGGGATATATTTTCAAAGGGCCATCAGATGCAGAGCCTTAAAGATCGCCTGACCGGGAATGTGCTGGTCGTATCCGTCCTGTTTTTCATTTTCCTGATCGGGTTCAACATTTATTATTTCAACAGGTTCGGACAGGAATTTGTCAAAACCCGCCTGGAACACGATATTGACACCCTGCTGGCCGCCCTTGAAATGGATCCGGCAACCGGCCGTCTGCGTCTGGAGGAAAACCGGATCAATCCGATTTTCCTGCAGCCCTATTCAGGACATTATTTCCGGATTGATACACAGGAACAGACCTTTCTGTCCCAATCCCTGTGGGATTTTGAAATCCCCTCTCATAAACACCGGCTTGGCACCACTGATCTGCACCGCATTCCCGGCCCGCAGAATCAATCTTTGCTGTTGATGGAAGGCAGCTACCGTAAGGAAGACCAGAATGTCTGGATTACCGTGACCGAGAATTATTCCCCGATCCTTGATAATCTGAAATCACTGGGCCTGCTGATCGGGGCACTCGGGGCAGGTGTGATAGTTTTGCTCAGCCTTTTACAACGCTGGATCGTGATCAAGGGGCTAGAACCCCTGACCGAGGCCCGGCAGGACCTGAAACGGCTGGACAAAGGTGACGCCACGCTGTTGCGGGAAGACGTCCCCGAAGAAATCCGCCCGCTGGTCCAGGAAATCAATCAACTGCTCAGCCTGGCCGACAACCGGATCAAACGCTCCGCCACAGCGATCGGTAATCTGGCTCACAGTCTGAAGACCCCGCTGGCGCTGGTGGAACATGTGCTGAATAATTCCGACACCCGTCTGAACCCCGAGGACAGGGCCGAATTGCAGCAGGCGCTGGGCGACATCCGTTATCTTTTGGACAGCGAACTCAGAAAGGCCCGCATCATTGGCACCCCGACCCGGGGAAAAAAGGTGTCCGTGGCGGCGTATGTCCCCCCGCTTGTCGATATGCTGAAAAAAGTTTATGCCTCAAAGGGGCTGGAATTCACCGTTGACATTGACAAAGGAGCAGAATTTGCCGGGGACAGTCATGACCTGATGGAACTGATGGGCAATCTGCTGGACAATGCCTGCAAATGGGCCCGTCAAAGGGTCGGGCTTTGTGTGCGCCAGACACCTGAGGGGCTGACCATTGAGGTCAGCGATGATGGGCCGGGGGGGACGCCAGAAGTCTTTGCCCGACTTGAACAACGGGGAGTGAGGCGGGACGAATCCGGCGAAGGGCACGGGTTGGGCCTGGCCATCGTCCGGGAAATCATCGACCTATACCACGCCGATATCGACTTTTCCCGCAGTTCTGATGCCGGCGGGCTCAAGGTTGCCATTCACTTTCCCGAGAAAGACACCTAAAGACACCTAAAGACACCTGGAGTGAATTTTGAAGAGAAGGCCCGGCGGTCTCAGGGGGTGGTTTCATCCCCGATCTGTTTCAGCAGGGCCAGCAGCTCCCGGATTGCCTTTTTCTCCACCCGCGGATTAATGGTGCACAGCCTCAACGCCTTGCGTCCCTTCAGTTCCGTTGACGACAAAAACACCCGTTTCGTGGCGTTCACCTGCTGATTAATTTTTTCATTCAGCCGGTTCAGGGCCCCGTCATCCAGTCCCGGCCGCCGATAGCGAAAAGCGATAATGCCCAGTGTCGCCGGCGAGGCGATCTGCCAGCAAGGATCGGCCCGCAGCAACTCTTCGGCATATTCGGCAAGCCCCAGCCCCCATTCCACGGCGTCCCTGAACGCCTGCTCCCCAAAAGTCTGCAACGACATCCATAATTTCAGAGCCCTGAGCCCCCGAGTCAGCTGAATACCGTGATCCCGATAATGGATGCTGCCATGACCTTCCGCCGAGTCTTTTAGATAGCCCGGCAGGATATGAAAAAATTCATGCAGCCAGGCCATCTCGCGGACCAGGATGGTGCCGCACTCATAGGGCTGGAAGAACCATTTATGCTGATCCATGGCAACGGAATGGGCCCGTTCCACCCCCTTCAGCAGCGATCGTTTCCGCGTCGACAGCAGGGCGCCACCGCCATAGGCCGCATCCACATGAAACCACAAATCCTCCCGCTCGCAGATCTCCGCCAGCGCCTCCAGTGGATCGACCGTGCCCGAACTGGTCGTGCCCAGCGTACCCACAACCAGAAACGGCCGCCGCCCCGCCTTGCGGTCTTCGGCGATACGCTGTTCCAGTAAGTCCGTGCGCATACGAAAGTCCAGATCCGTCGGAATCCGGATCAGCTGGTGCGGTTTAAAACCCAGGATCCGAAGCGCCTTATCCACACAGCTATGGGTTTCATCGGAACAATACAACACCGCCTGGCGGATATCATCTTCCAGCTTGTTATGCCGTGCCAGGATAAGCCCGGTCAGATTGGCAACCGACCCGCCGCTGACAAAGGTGCCGCCGGCCGTGGCCGGATAGCCGACAAGCCCCTTAAGCCAGTTGATCGCCGCTTCCTCCACTTGGGCGGTGCCGTGGCTGTGGGTGGCGGTGCCGGCAAAAATATTAAATCCGGCACACAGCGCATCGGCCATGGCGCCCACAAAATTGCTGGGTCCAGGCACATAGGCGAAAAAATTGGGGTCAGAAACATGCTGAATATCCGCCAGAACATGTTTTTCCACCAGTTCCAGAACCTTGAACGGGTCTTGCCCAGCGGCCGGGATTGGCACCTCGCGGGTGCCCAGCCCCGGATCGCGGCCCTCGATGTTGCGGATCATCTCCCGCTGGCCATGACCCTGATAATAATCGACAATCATGTCCACCACCTTATATCCCAAAGCGATCATCTGCTCGCGGGACAGGGAAAGCTTGTCATTATCCAGTCGGCTCATCGGCAGGCTCCTTTGATTTTTTTTGGGCGAGACTATACGGAATCCGGTACCCCTAGGATCAGGCCCCGGCAGCAACAAAATATCCGGTGACCCCCCTATAGCGATCCAGCAGGGCCCGGGCCTTGGCGTCAGGCAGCAGGCTCGCCGCGGTGGACAGACCATCGGCCAACAGCGCCGTTGGCGCCCGCACCGCTACTTCCGCCACATAGGCCGGACTTTGGCCCGTTTGCGGGTCCAGAAGGTGATTGAGCCCCGGCCGGCCGGGGAACGGGCTGGCGCTGCCGCGGCTCACCGCCAGGGCGTTATCGTCCAGCGTCACCTCGCGCAGCGCCTGGCCGGGCCGGGCGGGATCCTCGATGCCCACCCGCCAAGGCGCGCCGTCGCGACGCGGTCCCAGCGTGCGCGTCTCGCCCAGTTCCACCAGCGAATGTGTCAGGCCATAGTCCTTAAGTAGCGCCACCACCCGGTCGGTGATGAAGCCCTGGGCGATACCATTGAAGGTCAAGCCCATGCCCAGCGCCTTGAAGCGAATCCCGTCCGGCGAAAATATCACCCGCCCAAAGTCCACGCGCGCCAGCGCCTGTTGCAAGTCTTCCCCGGAGGCTCCGGCCGCATGGGCCTGCCATACGGGCAGGATGCTGGGATCGAACGCCCCGCCGCTCTGCCGCCAGAGATCCCGGGATAGCCCCAGCACCGCCAGAAGCTCCGGCGGCGGATTGTCCACCCGGCCTTCCCGGTTTAGTTGGCACAGGACGGAGTCTTCGCGATAGAGGCTGAAAATATTCTCCAGCCGGTCGATTTCCGCCGTGGCGTGGCGGACGAACTGTTCCGCGACTTTAGGATTTTCCACCCCCAGGACCATCTGCGCCGCGCCGCCCAGCACCACCCCCCGCCAGCGATAGGCCTCGACCGAAGAAGGCGATGCCAGAGCATCGGGGCGCAGCAGGCCCGGCAGGCTCAGCAGCGGACTCGCCGCTGCCGCGATCAGCAACCGTCTTCTGGTGTCTCGGAATGTCATTGGCTTTTCCTCTTCTCGCTGTTGGGTTGAGGCCGCTGCGGCTCATTCCTCGGGGACAGGGCGTTTTCTTCCGCCCCTGTCCCCAGGATATAACTCTCCGGGATGTCCCCCAGAGCCACGATTTGCCCGCCATGCTCCTTTACAAAGGCCTGTGCCTTTGTCCGGTCGGAAAAGGGCACGGTCTCAAGCGCCCCCATGCCACCCCGGCGGTTACTGCCGATCACATAAATAGCGTCTTCCGCCGGGACCCAGGCGTCATCTCCCGGATTTTCCCAGCTTTTGGCCCGGGCCATGTCATGGACATACACGCCGGTGATGCGAGGACCACCTTCCGGCATGCGCAGATACGCCACCGCATCCCGCACGGAAGTGAACCAGATTGGTGTCGGCCGGTCCTCCAGATGGATCTGCGCCTTGGGGCCTTTATGATCCGCAACAATCATACCGCAGAAGAACCCCTGCGCCGTACGGTCCAGTGCCGCCGGCGGAGGGGGCGGGACCTGTTCGTCACAGCCGGCCAGTGCAAACAGCCAGACCAAGCCAAAAAGATGCCAAACAACCTTCACAGCCTATAACTCCTTACGCCGAAAAATCAGCCAGCACCCTCCCAGGCCAGCTACCAACCAGAGCATCATGACCAGAACCAGCAGCTCGTGCCCGATATCCGTCCCCGCACTGCCCATGCCGGAAGCCAGCGCCATCGCCTCGGTCGAGGTGAGATTGAGCAAGCGGAACAAATCCGCAGGATTCAGAAAAAACAGCCCTGTTACCAGCCAGGATGGCAGATTTTCCCCTGCCAAAACCAGCAGACCCAGGAAAAGCAGGTCATAAATGATCACGAAAATCAACCAGATGCCGATGGCCAGACCAATCGCCGTGGCCCTTTCCTTTACCAGCACGCTGGATATGTACCCCAAAGCCAGGAAAATGGCACTCATCAGCAGGGCGCTGCCCACCAGCGCAGCAAAAGCCGTGATCGCATCGGTGCCGGGCGCGCCGGAACGCAGCCCTACCACCAGCGCCGCCGCCCCATACCCCATCAGGACGGCGAAACCAATGATCCCCATATGACCAAGAAACTTGCCCATCAGAAACTGTCCGCGCGTTACGGGATAGGACAGGGTCAGCATCAACGTACCCCGTTCCGCTTCGCCGACAATGGCGTCATGGCCTAAAAGCAGCGCAATCAGCGGCAACAGGAAAATGGACAGGCTGGCGAGGCTGACTGTGACGACGGACAGTGCACCCACGCTGACCTCACCGCCCGGCGCATTGCCCAGAAGCGCCAGCGACAGCGAGAACAGAATCATCAGGGACACCGCGGCCGTCACCCAGAAATTACGCATCCCGGTCTTGATTTCCTGCCGGGCCAGGATCAGAACGGGGGTCATGGATTATTCTCCTGTGCCATATGGGCGTAAAGTTCCCCCAGCGTGGGGGGAAAGGTTTCCAGATCACAGATCCCATCCGTCTGGCCCAGAATATCCCGCAGAATCTCCAACTTATGCGCGCCGGCACAGATAATTTCCAGATGCTCCTCTGCGGGGCTGGTCACCGTCGCCCCATTGGGCAGTAAAGCCCGGATCCGGTCCTGACAACCGGGTCGAGTCTTGAGCCTGATCCGCACCGGCAGGTCCGCCGCTGCCCGGATCTCCGGAAGGCTGCCGACCTTTAACAATTTTCCCCGCGCCATCACGGCAACCCGGTCCGCCTGATGTTCTAGTTCACTCAGCGCGTGCGAAGAAATCAGCACCGCGATGCCGGAAGCTTTCAGTTCCGCAACCAGGTTGTAAAATTCCAGCCGCGCCTCGGGATCAAGCCCGGTGGTGGGTTCGTCCAGCAACAGCAACCGCACCTCACCCAGCAGGGTTTGGGCAATGCCGAGCCGCTGACGCATACCCTTGGAATATTGCCGCACCCGCCGTCCCGCATCCCGTGACGACAGGCCCACCCGCTTGAGAAGCGGCTCACCGGCCTCGGCAGATAATCCCTTGAGGCGGGCATAAAATCGTATTACCTGGCGGCCGGTCATCCCTGGATCGAAGGCGACATTTTCCGGCAGATAGCCGATCAGCCCCTTCTCCCGGGCATTGCCGGGCTGGTTGGGGCCCCGCCCCAGAATTTCTACATCGCCAGCTTCCGGCTGGACAAACCCTAACAGTGTCTTGATCAGGGTGGATTTGCCGGATCCATTATGGCCCGACAGTACCAGACATTCCCCCCGCCGAATGTCAAGAGACACCTCCTTAAGGGCCTGAGTTCCATTATAAGTCTTGGAAACATTCATCAAACGCGCAATCGCATCAGTCATGGATTACCTCCCGCGCCCCGTCCATCAGGTCGGTTTCCAGGGCCAGTTTCGGGGGCTGCATCAACGGCGCCGGGTCAATCACACCGCCCGGGTGCAGCGCCGGCAATTGCCGTTGCGCATAGCGCAAAATCTCAATGGCCGGGCTTTTCAACAGCAGCTTGGCGTCTGGATGAGCCCAGATGATATGATCCACCAGATCATTGGGGCGATAGGGGCGATCGCCAATACCGTCACCACCCAGGTCATAATTGGCATAGTCGCTCCAGTAATTGCCACGCCCATCCCGTGACCAGTTCAATCGCCGCGTGCCCACATATTTCACCTGATGGCGATTACCGACAAAGGCATTACCGGTGATGACATTGCGTTCCGAACCGGCCGTAAAATGAATACCGATGGCGCAGCCCTCAAACCAGTTGCCGGTAAAAACATTGATATTGGCATTGTAGATGAAGGTGCATTTGCCGGCACTGTCTTTCACCTTGTTACCATCAATGGTCGAATTCAGCACATAATTCAGGAGCAATCCGTGATCCCGGTCGCCGACCGACAGATTGCGCCGAACATCAAGCTTTCGGGAATACATCAACGCATACCCCACATGATTGCCGTAGGAGCGATTCCCCCTCACCCGGCTGTCTTCGGTATACATGTAATGAATGGCAAAGCGCACATCCCGAAAGTCGTTATTGGTAAATTCATTGTCCCGGCTGGTGGTCACGAAAATGCCATCGCGACCATAGCGGACGACATTACGGTCCACAACCGCGCCCGGCGCGTTCCAGATATGGATGCCGTTGCCGCGTTCATTGAGGCGTGCGTCGCGCTGGCCGTGGATCACATTGTTGCGCACCACCGCCTTTCGGGCACCTTTTAGATAAATGCCGATCAGATTATTGCCCAGCCGGTTGTCCCGAATCACGCTACCCTCGCCCTTTTCCGTGACGAATATGCCGGCGTCTTCCCGCGACAGGTCGGACCCGGAATTCACCACCGTCACTCCCTGCACCACAACGCCGGGCGCATCCACGGTCAACACCCGGCCGCGTCCTTCACCATCCAGGCGGCTGTCAGGTGCCCCGATCAGGGTCAGGGGTTTGTCAATAACGAAATTTCCCGCATAGCGGCCATCCATGAGCCGGAGTACATCACCGGCCGACGCCTGGCGCAGACTGTCAGCCAGCGCCCCTGGCGCCACGGTATATTCGGCGGCATTTGCCGCCGAAATACCGAGCCAGAGTCCGGCAGTCAGAGTACCCCCCATTCCTGCCAGACTCAACAGGACTCTCACAATCCATCGCGTCATGTATTCCGCGGCTCCACCAGCATGCGGCCCCGCATTTCCATATGCAAGGCGTGGCAGAAGAACTGGCAGTAATACCAGTGCACGCCCGGCCGATCGGCCGTAAACGTGACGGAGACGGTCTCCTGCGGCGCAATTTCCACGGCAATACCGTAACCACCCAAGGTAAACCCATGACTCAGGTCATCAACCTCATCAATATTGGTGAGGATGATTGTCACCTCGTCGCCCTGTTTAACCTTGAATTCCTCCAGGCCAAATTGAGGCGCCAATGAATACATATAAACCCGGACCTTGTTCGGCCCCTTGCGGATGACCTTCGCGTCCTCTTCCAGGATGATGCCATCTTCCTTGGCCCACTGCCGTTCGACTTCAAACAGCGGATCGTCCCGATCAAATACGGCCTTCGGATTCACGATATCCCGACGCACGATAATACAGTCATGGGGTTCCGCATAGGTGGGGCCGTCATGGACCAGTTTCATCTTATCACCGGAAATGGAAATCAACTGGTCGTTCTCGGGCTTCATGGGACCCACATTGATGAAGCGATCCTTGGAGAACTTGTTGAGGGAAACCAACCACTTGCCGTCGGCTTCCTTGGTTTCGCCCATGGACGTGTGGTTATGTCCCGGCTGATAATGAACGTCGAGTTTTTCGATAATCGGATCAACTTTCTTACCGGCATAGGCCTGCTTGGCCTTTTCGATATTCCACTTGGCCACCTGGCTGTCGATAAACAGCGTGGTAAAGGCATTGCCCTTGCCGTCAAAGGCGGTATGAAGCGGCCCGAGCCCCAGTTCCGGCTCCGCCACCACCACGTCGCGGGGCTTGATCTTGTTTGCAAACAGGTCTGGCAGACGACGCACGTCAATCACCGTCACGGTCGGGGATAACTTGCCATTGATGCACAGATGTATCCCGTCCGGCGCCATATTACAGCCGTGCGGGCTGGAGGAGATAGGCACATAACGGGTATAGGGAGAATTCGCCTTTTTGCGGCCGTCAAGCACCTTGACGCCATTCATGACTTTATAATCCCCCTTCTTTACGCCTTCCTCAATGGCCTTGATGTCAAACATGACAGCCCAATCCTGTTCATTGGCGGTCATGCCAGCAAGGTTGGTGGCCTCTTCGGAGTTGTAGCAGGTGGAAAAGGCGTATTTGCCTTCATAATCCGCATCACAGTTATCCAGGTTGCCATCAACCAGCACCTGCCAGGCCACTTCCATCTTGTCGCCATCAATGGCGGTGAAGACGCATTTATATTTGCTGCTGTCTTCAAGAACGCTGCCATCATTAGGCATGGGCACCCGGTGTTCCGCATTAACGAAGACATAGCCGGTGCGCGGATAACGTTGCAGGCGCAGGCCGTGCATGTCGGACCCATTGGGCACCTCGATGACCTTGTCCACGCGCATAATGTCGCAGCGGATGCGGCACACCCGGGAATTCGCCTTGTCCTGGGCGAAGATATAACGGCCGTCATAGGTGCCGTCGGTAAACGACATATGCGGATGGTGCAGATCGCCATTCATAAACATGCCACCGCGGTTTTTCAGAAATTCCTTGGTTTCCGGCAGCAGGCCCTCAGTCATGATGCGTTTGCTGGCATTGGTAAAGCCCCAGCCGCGCGCGCCGTCAATATTGAATACCGGAATGCGCATCAGTTCGCGCATGGACGGCACGCCGAAGATGCGCACCTCGCCGCTCTGACCACTGGACCAAAACCCGTAATATTCGTCCAGTTGGCCGGGCATTACTGCCCCCTCGACGCCTTCTGCAGCCTGCGCCGAAGACAGGAGGTGACCTCCTTCGCCGAAAGTAAGGCCGCCAACACCGGCAAGACCCGCCAGCGCCGCCCCCCCGGCTGTTCCTCCAAGAAGGCCACGGCGGCTGATGGTCAGCGCCTTGTCCTTCTCGTGACCCGTATTCGGGTTTTCCTTCTTATCATTGGGCATAATACTCTCCTTTTTTGGATAAGTGATTTTTGGATAGGCTGTTATTTTTTATTTCTGTTGTTTTTTATTCTTCCCGGAATTGGCTTTTCTCTCCTGCAGCCTCGCTTTTTCCTCCCGTTGTTTTGCGCTAAGAGTGGAATCCGAAGCTTTCAGCAGGCGCTGCTCACGCTTGATGCGCTGCTGAATCATATGTGGGCAAAGCTGATCGTCATAATAGAGTTTCTGACAATCCAGGCAGTAGATGCATTCATTGACATTGATGCGCCCGTCCGGATGAATCGCCGCCGTCGGGCAGATATTGGCACAGCTCTGACAAGGGTTGCCACATTCCTTGTAGCGCTTTAGCCAGTCAAACATGCGCATCTTACCGGGAATAGCCAGCGCCGCGCCCAGCGGACACAGATAGCGACAGAAAAACCGTTCAATGAACAGGTTGACAACAATCAGCCCGCCGGCAAACAGCACATAGGGCCAGGCGCGATTGAAATTCATGATAATTGCCGTCTTGAACGGTTCCACCTCGGCCAGTGTTTCCGCCAGGCTCATGGAATAGAAAGAGACCGCAAATAACCCCAGGAAGATGATATATTTCACCGGCCACAGACGCTCATTCAACCCCCAGGGCAGTTCGATCTGCGGGATTTTCAGGAACCGACCCAGCCGGTTGGTCAGTTCCTGCAATGCGCCATAAGGGCACAGCCAGCCACAGAATACACCCCGCCCCCAGAACAGCATGCCGGCCGCAACACCGATCCACAAGATGAAGATCAGCGGCGCCATCAGGAAATACCCCCAACTGAAATCCGTAATCAGGGCGTTGGCAAAGGTCAATACATTGACCACCGACAACTGCGCATTCAGATAGAAGCCGAGCCAGAGCAGGACGATCACAAGAAAGGAAGTGCGCAGCCAGGTCATCAGCTTCTGCCGCCGCACCAACCAGTCCTGAAAGAAGAAAATCACCGTCAAAACGCCCAGTAACACGGCAAGAATCGCGATCTCGACCACGCTGCCCTTCCACATGCGCTGCCACAACAGGTTACGGGCCTCGGCCTCATCCTGAGGGGCGGCGGCGGTCGTCCCCTGCGGCGACACAGCCGGCAACAGTTCAATTCGCTTCAGATAGCGTTCCGGCAACTGATACCCCAGGTCAAAGCTTGTGAAACCTTTTTCCCGCGGTCCCGTCGCGCGACTGACCAGCAATTCGATGCGCCAGGGCTGGGTCGCCTCAAAGCCGGCACGCCGTGGAATATAAAATAGAGACACTTCTGTGAAATCCGGCGCGCCTTCGGCCTTCACATCGGACAGACGCTTGTGATGCCGGTCCCGGAACCGCACCGACCGGTCGCCTTGCACCAGTTGCAGGCGGTCAAAGACCCCGCCGCGCACATAGCCGGACCCTTTGAAGGAATACAGTCCCGATCCCATCACCAGAAAAGCCTGCTGCCCATCCTTGAGGCGCTTTTGAAGATTTCTGTATTCACGTTCCCCCAACAGGCTTTTGCCAATGGTAGGAACGCTGACCTGGGCCACATAAAGATCAATAAAACTGGCATTGGGATCTGGGTCTTCAACATTCTGCGCCGCAGCCATCTGACCGCTCTGCTCAAATGCCCGGGTGACCTCGCCCACCGTAAGCGACATGCGTCGGACCGACCCGTCCCCCACCAAATCCTCCCAGCTCCGTGTTTCCACGGGCCCATCTTTAAGGACCACCTTTTCCGATACGTCCTTTTTCTCGGCGGTCAGATGCCCCAAACCATATTGCCGGGCAATGATCAGCGCAGAGCGGCGGATGGAATCATCAATCACCATAATGGTTACTGTGGCCCCGGCGATAATGTCCAGGTCTGACAGATCCACCGGCGTGATGGTCTCCTGCACGATGTCATGCCCCACATAACCGTTGATATAATCACGGATCTGCGGTTCAGGAATGCCGATCAGAACAATCGGTTCATGATGATCCATCAAACGCGCGCCAATGATCTTACCGTCCATATCCAGGGCCACCAGCACATGGATAGGTTTGCCGGAATACCCCACGGCATTGACCACATCAGTATTGAGGAACGCATATCCTGCGTGTCTGCCGTCTTTCATCACCGGTGCCACGGGCGGTGTGCCCTCAATGGCGCCGAAGGCCTCTGCCCCAGACACCAGTTCACTCGCAGAAATTTCCCGCAGATATTTTGCCAAACCGGCGTTTGCCGCCTGGGCCGGCGATACCAGAAACACAAAACACAGCAGTAAAAACAGAACCGGAAGAAATAAAGAAAAGGAAATGACGCCGGGGTGGCATTTGCAATAACCTACTGAGCACATATTCAGAAATCCTCCGGATCCTTTATTACAGTTTCTTCAGAAACAACATATGCCGTCCCGGAGCATTTATCCAAAACAGGCCACAGCATTTGCCTTATCCCCCCGCTCGTTTCAGACCTGAAAAGACTAGCACATTGCGTTTTCTGAACAAAATGGAAAACAGAAAAAGTCATTTACACCACAGAGATAACCGATTCACAGCAGACTCCGGCACAACGCCGTCTGCGCAAAGTAACAAATGAGCCATGTCCCAGACTTGACCCACGTCAAGTCAGCTCTGACAATTTTCCCAATCCTGGGGAAGGGCAAACCAACGCAACCTTTCCACCTCTTCAGGCAGAGGGGACGACAGTAGGCGATCAGGCACCCGCGGCGCGGCGCGAAGGATGTCTTCCGCCGCCTTAAGATAATTCCGAAGATCGCCGGGCGAACAGGTCGTTGCGGCAGTTTCGCCTCTGTGGGCGAGAGTTTCAGACATGTTTTTATGCAGGGGGAAGACCAACGGCACTGCATCATTTTCCCCATCATCCCGGTGGATCCATTCCCCGCTACCAGCATGAAAGTCATATAGCGCATAGAGTTTCCAGCCATGTTCGGCAACCAGTTCCACGGCACGCAGGATATAATCGAATGTCTCGCGGTCGATGAAATAATTGAAATTGAGCCGCACCCAGCCCATTTTCAGAATATGAAACCCGGCCTCCACCGCCTTTTCCAACGCCGCGCTGCGGGCAGAATCCAGCCCCAGTAGCTCGTGACCATAAGGCCCTGCGCAGGAACACCCGCCGCGCACCTGGATCCCGAACAGATCATTCATCAACGCCGCCACAAACCCGAAATGCAGTGGGCGCCCCTGACGCAGAATATTAAACGATACGATGGAAATACGCGGCAGTTCCGGATTGCCCAGGATCTGAATATTCGGATTTTTTCCCCAGCGCCCAAGGGCCGTGCTGACCATCTCCCGTTCCAGCCGTTCAATCCGTTCTGCCCCGACGGTCTCTTTCAGTTTAAAAACCAGCCCGGCCCGGATCGATTCCACAATGGCCGGGGTGCCACCTTCCTCCCGGGCCTCCCCAGCCGGCAGATAAGTATGGGCCTGAGGCGTGACATACAGCACCGTTCCGCCCCCCGGCACCGCCGGCACCCGGTTGGTCAGGAGCGCCTTTTTAACCACCAGAACCCCCGGCGTGCCGGGCCCGCCAATAAATTTATGGGGCGAAATGAAGACTGCATCCAAACTGCTGTCGCCCTGATCGTCGGTCCTGCCGGTCACATCAATCCCCACATAGGGGGCGGCGGCCGCATAGTCCCAGAATGCCATGGCCCCGTGGCGGTGCAGAATCCGGCTTATGGCCCTCACCTCGCTCAACACGCCGGTGACATTAGAGGCGGCCGAGAAACTGCCAATTTTCAGGGGACGGTCCTGATAATGGTCAAGACAGTCTTCCAGGTGTCGCTGGTCAATAAGCCCTTCCGGAGTAAGGCGGATCACCACCAGATCGGCAATGGATTCCCGCCACGGCAGTTCATTGGAATGATGTTCATAAGGACCGATGAACACCACCGGTCGTTCCGCTTCGGGGATCCGGGCCAGAAAATCATAACGATCATTCAGGTCCGCTGGCAGGCGCAGGTTCAGAATGTCGATTAGCTTGTGAATGGCGGCCGTCGCCCCTGAGCCGTAAAAAATCACCAGATGATCCTCCCCCGCCTTGACGGCCTGTTTGATCATCTGGCGGGCGGCTTCCCGGCAGGCCGTGGTCCGTTTGCCACATACCGAACTTTCCGAATGGGTGTTGGCGTAAAAGGGCAGCACCTGATCACGGATATAGTCCTCGACGAAACCAAGCGCCCGCCCGGACGCTGTATAATCCGCGTAGATCAACGGCCGCCAGCCAAAGGCGGTGCGAAACAGTCGCCGTTCGCCAATTACCGACCGGCGAATTTTTTCGATAATGTCCGCCCCTGCCCCGGTCCCGGGTTCGGCCCCGGTCGGGACACCCCTTGCCCCGCCCCGGGCCGCCAAAATGGTTTTGATCAACTGTCTCATGATCCGGCTGCACTTTGTCGTTTCATGCCATCCTGTTCTTTCATTCAGGACGAATTGGGCACCGGGGTTTCTTGTCTGCGCCCTATTTCCTCAGCGGCAGTTCCGTGGTGTTTTTCAGCTCTTCCATCGCAAAATTGGAGGTCACATCGGTCAGGCTGGTGGCATCAATCAGACGTTTATAAAATTCGTCATAGGCTGCGATATCGGAAACCACAACCCGGAGCAGATAGTCATATTCCCCCGCCATCCGGTAAAATCCCACCACTTCGGGAAAACGTTTGACCGTTTCCGAAAATTTCTCCAGCCAGGCACGATTGTGCTGCGACGTTTTGACCTGAACAAACACCGATACCCCAAGATTAAGTCTCTCTGCATCCAGCAAGGCCACCCGGCGTTTGATCACACCGCTTTTTTCCAGCTTCTGAATGCGCCGCCAACAAGGGGTTTTGGTCAGTCCCACACGCTGCGCCAACTCGTCGATAGAAAGACTAATATCCCTCTGAATTAAGTCAAGAAGTTTCAAATCTGTGATATCAAAGTCCATTTTGATCTATCTTTTTAGTTATAAAGAGAATTTTATTCTATAGCCTATACCCTGAAAACAGGCTCTCGGCAACCCCGTTCCCGCCGATCGCACGCCTGCGAAACACAGTTTCCGGAATCGCCCCGAAAAAAGAGCCGCTCGGAGCCCAAAAAGTTCGTTTAAAACAAAATAAAGGAGGCTTTTCCCGCGCCGGTGCGCGCCGCACACCCGAATGGGTATAGTCTGCTCCACCGACTCGCCTGGAGCCTCAAGGTGGTGTGCAAACTCCATGGTTCCCTTAAGAAGACGACAGATATGTCGCAAGATTTTCAAGCGCGCCGGCCCACCCCAGACGCTGCCCGGCAATCATGGTCACACCGACCAATACCGCGGTCATGTGTGGTCCTGCTGGGGGGTAAGCTGATCATCCAGTTCCTTGGCCCGCCTGCAAGCAGGCCGATCTTTGAGACGGTCCCAGTAGGCGATAAATTCCGGACGTTCCGGCATGGTGCCAAACTGAATCCCCCATCCGACATGCGCCCCCACATAGACATCAGCAGCCGAAAACTTTTCTCCGGCGATATAGTCGCTCTGGGAAACGGCATAGGCCAGCGTGTCTATCACGTTCTCATAGGTACCATATCCTGCCATCCTTTGTTGGTCCGCGGGCACCTCAACCCCGAGCGCCTTATTTGTCAGCGCCGCCTCCATCGGCCCCGCCCCGAAAAAAAGCCAGCGATAATAGGCGCCTCGTCGTGCCGGGGGCGGCGCCAAACCGGCCTCGGGAAAAGCATCGGCAAGATAAGCACAGATGGCCGCGCATTCCGTTACAATCATATCCCCGTGGCGCAGGGCCGGCACCTTGCCCATGGGATTGATCGCCAGATAGTCGGCCGATTTCATGGCGGGCCCATAGTCGATCACCCGGGTATCATAGGCCACACCGGTTTCTTCCAGCATCCAGCGCACAATACGCCCGCGCGACATGGGGTTGGTATAAAAAACAAGGCTTGTATCGGACATGGACGATCTCCTTTTACGGGCTCTGATCTGAAAAAAATCTGTTTCTGCGATTATACTTCTTTGGGAATGGCAGGACTTCAACTCCGTCCGGCCTGTTCTCTAACACAAGGCTCATTCGACAAGCGGCGGGCCGGTAAACTCAGCTTCGATGATAACGTCTACCCTGTCCCCGACACCAAAACTGGACCCTTCCGGCGGCAAGCCGTAAGCCATGCCGAACTCAGAACGTTGAAAGCTCCCCATAGCTGAAAAACCGATCCGTGCGGCCGGGTCATGGGGAATCATGCCCGCATAGCCGCCGTTGAAACGGGCTTCCAGCGCGACGGGTTTTGTCACCCCGTGCAGGCTGAGGTGACCATGAATGCGCATGGTCCGCGGGCCGGTCATTTCGATGGCGGTTGAAGCATAGGTGATTTCCGGATAACGCGCCACATCAAGCCAGCCCGGCCCCTGTAGTTTTTTATTAAAATCAAACCCCGGATCGGGATAATCGGTTTCAAGGGAAGTCGGATCAATTTTTGCCCGCACCCATGATGCGACAGGATTGACGGGATCGAAATGAACGCTGGCCTCGAAACGGGTAAAGCGCGCCGTATAATTGGAAAATCCCAGATGATTGACCCGAAACAGCAGGCTGGCATGCGCCTGGTCAAGCGTATACAGCCCCGCTGGCGCTGCTGTCTCTGCCGGGATTGGCGCCTGATCCCCGCCATAGACCGCGCCGCCTGCCCCGCAAAACGCCATGACGAACACTAGCCCCGCGGTCTTCCCAACCCATTTCATGCCTCTCTCCCTTTTGACCCTGATCAGGGCAACCCGGCCCGGATGGCGCCCTATCGCCCCCTTTCCCCCCTTTGGAACAAAGGGCATCGAATGTGGCCCGACATCTCGACAATACCGCAAAACGGCATGTGATGACAGGCCCAAAGCTGTCTTTGGCCTCTCATTATACAGGATAGGGGCTGGATAGGGGCTATGTCCGGCCCAGTGCTCAATTGGTGGTCAGGTCAAGGGCGGCCAGATAGCCGAACGTCATCGCCGGCCCCAAAGTGGAGCCGGCCCCGGGATAGCCCGCCCCCATCACGGAAGCTGCACAGTTGCCTATGGCATATAACCCTTCGATGGGGCAGCCGGTTTTGTCCAGGACCCGGGCCTTGCTGTCCGTCAACAGCCCGCCTTTGGTACCGATATCACCGGGGTAAACTTTCATGCCGTAATAAGGAGGTGTCTCAACAGGCATCAGACACGGATTGGGCTTAACCTGCCGGTCGCCGTAATATTGGTCATAATAACTTTCGCCCCGATGGAAGGCCGGGTCCTCCCCCTTCCGGGCATGCCGGTTGAATTCTTCCAGCGTCGCCATGAGCCCGTCCGGATCAACCCCCATCTGCGCCGCCAGCTCAGATATGGTTTCCGCCTTGAACAAAAGGCCCTCGCGCACCGCCTTGGGCAATGCCCTATCGGGCTGGATATTGCCCGGCATCAGGGGCCCCAACGGATATTGCTTCCGAAACCGGGAGTCAAAGATGATATTGGCTGGCACGGCACCGCCGCCTTTTTCATGGGCTTCATAATAGGACACGGCGGATTCCAGATAGGGCATCGCTTCATTACTGAACCGCTGGCCATGGCTGTTGACGACGACAAGGCCGGGCAAGGAGCGTTCCGCAAACAATACGCGCGCCGTTGGTTCTCCCGGCACCGGAATTGTTGGCGCCCACCATGCGTGTTCCATCAAGCCGGTCGCCGCGCCATGCGCCAGGCCGACCCGGATCGCATCGCCCGTATTGTAGCGGTTGCCCCCGCTCCACCCGGCAGAGGTCGGCGAGGGCAGATATTGTTCGCGCATTTTCTGATTATGTTCAAAGCCGCCCGCCGCCAGCACCACGCCCCGACGCGCCCTGACCCGGAGCTTCCCCCCCTTATGGTTTAGCACAGCTCCGTTCACCCTGCCGTTCTGGACGATCAGGTCGGTAAAGGCGGTCTGCAACAACAGGTCAACCCGTCGCCGTTTCAGGGACAGGCGCAGCCGTCCGGTCAATGCATTGCCCAGGGTCAGCCGGCGGTCCTTTCGGCTTTGCAGGCGGGTCCGCAAATCCAGCCAGTATTTGGCCATAAGCTTCAGGCCCAGCTTCTGCGCCCCCGGAGCCTGTGTGAGCATCATGCGTCCTTCCGCCATGGTAATGGCAACCCGCCCGTAAATCAGGGTTTGTACATGCGGGGGGCGCTGCTTTAAAAAATCCTCCCCCAGCAGCCAGCCATCCAGCGGCACAGGCTCCAGGGTGCGGAACCCTTCCCGTCCGCCCGGCTTTTCGGGAAAATAATCCGGATAGGGGGCCGGCTGATATTTGACATCCGAATGATCTTCAAGATATTTCAGCATTTCTGGCGCATGGGTGATATAAGCCAGAAGTTTTTCCTCTGGAACCAGTCCTCGGGTCATTTCCTTCATATAGGCCAGGGCCGCCTCAGGAGAATCCTGTTCTCCCCGAGCCCTCATCAAATGATTGTCGGGAATCCAGATGGCGCCCCCGGACATGGCGGACGTGCCCCCGAACAGATCACTTTTTTCCACCACCAGAACCCGGGCCCCATGATCATGCGCCACAAGAGCCGCAGTCATGGCGCCGGCGCCGGAACCTATGACCAGTACATCCGTCTCCTGCTCCCATTGCGCCGCGCTCATACGCCATATCCCCCGGCCACCGAAATGGTCTGCCCCGTGACATAAGACGCCCGGGACGACGCCAGATACAACACCGCTTCCGCCACATCTTCGGGCTGGCCGAAACGTTTCAGCGCCAGACCTTTCAGGACCTCCTCGCACCAGGTTTCATCAAACACGCCCTTTTCTCGCAGCCGTAAAAAGATTCCGGTTTCGATCACCCCCAAAAGAACACTGTTGGCACGTATCCGATATTTGCCTTCCTCTTTTGCAATGCCCTGGATAAGGGATTCAATGGCGGCCTTGGGAGCAACAGACAACACATCTTTTTCCGGCCATTTCAGCAACCCGGCCGAACTGATATGAACATATGATCCCCCCTCCGCCCGCAACAGAGGAAGGGAATGACGGACCACATGAAAAAAACCGTTCAGATCCTGTTCAATAACGTCACGCCATAACGCCGGGGAAACCTCACTGATGTGGAGCTGGGGAATATCATATCCCGTAGCCATCACCACGGTATGAAGCCCGGCATATGTGCTGGCAACATGATTGAAAAAGGCCGCCACAGCCTGTTCATCGCGCACATCCAGCGGTCTGCAGGCAACGCGGGCTCCCCCACGGCTTAATTCTTCAACGATCTGTTCAGCCCGGCATAGGTTATTATGATAGGTAAAACACACCTCTGTACCGGCCTCAACGAGTTTTTCACATATGGTCCGGCCGACACCGCCCGTACCGCCGATCACCACCGCCACCCCTTCTGGAAACATGATTTTTCCTTTCTTGGATCGTTTCTTTGATCATTTCTTGGATCTGGAGTTGATCATTATCCGGCAAGGACAGGGCACACCTTACCCCGCCCGGACGCGCCATTTCCCCCACGCATTTGTTACACGGCCTACAGGTGGATGTTTTCTGTTTTCCCGCCTGATAGCGGGCAATCAGGTCCGGTTGATGAATGAGAGCCCTCCCCATTGCCACCATGTCAAACCCTTCTGCCATCGCCTTGTCCAGATGCGCCAGATGCTTGATCCCTCCAAGCAGAACCAGCGGCATCCGAACCGCCGTGCGTATTTTCCGGGCCAGTGGCAAAAAATACATATCCTCATAAGGCATGTCATAAAAGGCTGCCTTGCCCCCCAGTTTCAGGATCCAGCGATGCCACCAGGATGCTTCGCTGGCGATCATGGCCTCAAGCGGAGACTGTCCGCGAAACAGATACATGGGCGTGCGACTGACAAAACCGCCGGACATGACAAGAGCGTCCGCCCCTTCTTTTTCCAAAATTTGCGCCACCCGTATCGCCTCCTCGATCGTCAGTCCTCCCTCAAAACCGTCACACAAGTTCATTTTGATCAGGATCGGCAGATCCGCCCCCACCTGCCCGCGCACCCGTTGAAGCACTTCTACCGGGAAACGCATTCGGTTGATAAGTGTCCCGCCATATTGGTCCTGGCGGCGATTGGTGGCGGGACTGATAAACTGGCTTAACAGATATCCATGCCCCATATGGATTTCTAACGCATCAAACCCAGCCTCTCTGGCGACGGCTGCGGCCCGGCCATACGCCTCCACCGTCCGGGCGATTTCATTGACGGTCATGGCTCTGGCAAAGGGAATGCCAGAAAACAGGCCGTAACTGTTCAACGAAAAAGACGGGCCCTGAGCCCAGAAGGAGGACAGGGTGGGGCTGCGGGTAAAGGCCCCGCAATGACTGAGCTGGATGGCCGCTGCTGCCCCTTCCCGATGCACCGCATCGGTCAGTTTTCTCAGAGGGGAAATGACCCGGTCATCGAGTATAATCTGATCCTTGAAGGTCAGCCCGTCGCCCGAGACGCCCCCATAAGCCACCGTGGTTAACGCCACCCCGCCCGCCGCCATCCCCCGATGGTATTCCGTCAAGTGTTTTGTCGGAATACCCCCGGGGGTCATGCCTTCATAAGTCGCGGCCTTGATCACCCGGTTGCGCAGTCTCAAACTGCCCAAGCGCAGCGGCTCAAATGCTTTACTTTTCACCATATCGGCATCCTGCTTACGCGATCCGACGGGCCGTTTCCCCGACCATGCCGGCCCCGTTCCTAGAGTGAATTGAGCCAACTATTTACAATTCACTCTAGAAAGTGAATTTTGCTGCAACCCCGTAGGTGCGGGGATCGCCATAATAATTGATGGAATATCCCGCCGATGCGATGGGAATTCCGTTCAGGCGATATTCACTGTCGGTGAGATTCTTGCCCCAGACACTCACTTCGATTTCCTGACGATCATTAAACGGCACCATCAGCGCAATCCGTGCGTTCAGTACATCATAAGCCTCACTTTTCGACAACAGGGCCTGGTCCACCTCATGGTAAAAGAACTGCTCATCCGTCCAGCTATAATCCAACCGGCTGTGTAGTTCGCCAAATCCCAGATTGACGACATGTTCCAGGCCGACGGAAACCTTGTTTTCCGGCATGTAGGGAAATTTGGCAATATCCTTTTTCTGGACACCGCCGCTGGAAAAATCCTGATAATCGCCTTTCATATAACCATAATTCAGGAATGCGGTGAGAGATTCCGTAACCGCAAGAACACCCTCAAATTCAACCCCCTTGACCGTGGCCTCCCCGGCATTTTCGATGAAGGAATAGGCCCCGAGGAAACTGGAAAGCTGCATATCCTCCACCGTATTGTAGAAGGCGGCGATATTGGTTTGCAGCCGCCCGCCAAGCCAGCGGGCCTTCAAACCAATTTCATAAGACGTCAGCGTTTCCTCATCATAGGGTTTCTGTGCTTCTTCTGCCGTTGTGGGCTCGCCATTGAAACCGCCGGCCTTCCATCCCCGGGCCACACGGGCATAGGCATTGACGTCATCGTCAATTTTATAACTCACTGTGGCCATCGGCGAAAAATTGTCCCATGAGGCATTGGCTTCCACGTCAAAGGTCGGGGCCCCGATCAGCGCCCCATCCGGATGGCGGACGAAACTGTCTTTTTCTTCCGTGGTCCAACGTGCCCCAAAAGAAACCGTCCATTTTTCCGATATGGTCCAGTCCACCTGACCAAAGGCCGCATATGACGTACTTTCCACACCATAAAAATTCCGGATCGGGACACCGAAACCGAAGTCAAACGGATTGACGGCATCCGCCTTTTCATTGAAATAAAACAGACCCAGCACATAGGACAGGCTTTCTCCGTTGCCGACCAACTGGAATTCCTGAGAGGTCTGTGAGTGTTCCACATCCCGAATGGTATGGAACCCCGTAAACGGCACCCCGTCATAATCATTGCTGTCATTAAACTCCATTTCCCGATAAGCGGAAATGGACTTGAACGTCACCGTATCACTGATATCCCAGGTCACATGCACCGCATGCCCCAGGCTTTTGGACCGGTCAAACAGCGTGCCATCCAACGACCCCTCTTTCAGACGTTTCGTTTCCGCCGGACCGATCAGTTCGCCGCTGTCATTAAAAGTACCCACCTCGAACTGTCCGAAAGCCGGGGTATTGTCCCGCCTGGCCCAGTCGAAGGTATAATAAAGCTCAAGATTTTCGGACAATTCAAACAATGCCGCCACGCGGGCCGCTTCCGAATCCAGCCGGTTAAATTCGTCAATGACCGGCGGATTGGCAAAAGGCAGGCTGGAGGGAACATTGTCATAAAGCCCGTCCCGCTCCCGCTTTTTATAGGAAAAGCTGAGGCTAAGCAAATCGCCCAGCCGGGCGGTATCCAGCGTGCCCCCAAATTCGTAATACCCGAAATTTCCAAGGCCGCCATGCACCGAACCACTGAATTCTCCCGCCGGACGCCGGGTGATCAGATTAATGGCCCCGCCGGTGGTGTTTTTCCCATAGAGGGCGCCCTGCGGGCCGCGCAACACCTCAATCCGTTCCAGTTCAGCCACATCAAACAGCCCCCCCACATTCTTGGCCACAAAAACACCATCAAAATATATCCCCACGGCCGGTTCCCAAGTCACCGCAGGATTGATCATTGCCGAGCCGCGAATGGCCACCGTCGCCCCCGTTGTCCCGCCCGGGGACGGCGCAATCTGCAAGTTTGGCGTCAAGGCGCTGACATCGCTGATATCACGAATAACCTGAGCCTCCAGAGCCATCCGGTCAAAGGCCGCCAGTGAAACCGGCGTTTCCTGAAGATTCTGTTCCCTTTTCTGGGCCGTAACCACAATCTCTTCAAGGCTGAAACCGGCCCCGACATCTTCCCCGAAACTTTCTTCCCCAAAACTTTCTTCCTCTGAAACGGCCGCCAAGGCCGTATTTCCCCAAGCTCCTGACGCCAGTATTGTCGATATCATAAGCGTTACTGTTTTATTATGATTATTGAGGATCAACATCATACAACCTCCCAAACGATAAACCCTGAATTTGTTTCTATGTATCAGGAGCCTCCCGCTCCCTCCTCTTCTCACAACACAGACTCTATACAACACAACTCAATCAATCAAGATATTTCGTAATATTTTATATAAATAACTACGCAAACGGCAAATTATATTCTGATTCATGTTTTTTATACGCACATATAAGCCTTCTTATATCCCTGTCTGCCGTTACATAATTTCAGCTTCTGACGGCTCAGCCGGCCCTCCCAGGATATGCCGGTAAGACGCGGGAATGTTGCCATCACGGTCTTGCACGTCATATATTTGCCCCAATTCCGCGGTGTACCAGCTCCTGCCTGACCTTTGGTGCAGATCCGGCGCCTGAAAAAGCGCATCAATGATGCGCCCGGCATACTCTTGGCTTTCAAAACCGTCTTTCAGCGCCGCATATTCCGGCGGCAACTGTCCGGATTCGACGGCCGGCATGACCCGTTCCGTCAACACAATACCCGGCCACAACGAAACGGCCGCCACCTGATAGGCGCGCAACTCCCGCGCCATGTCATGCGCCATTTTATCGGTCGCCGCCTTACCCATTCCATAGATGACTGAATGCATATAACAACGGGCCCCGGGGGAGGAAATATTGACAATCAGCCCATGCCGCTGCGCCACCATGATCGGCGCCGCAAGCCGACTGGCCACATAATGAGCACGCAGGCCCAGATCTATCATATCGTTCCAATGCGATAAGGGGCGCTGCCAGAATGGCTTGTGCTGCTGAAGATCGCCGGGAACCGCAAACACATTATTGACTAGGATATCAAGTCGGCCCTGCTCCTGTTCTATCTTGCGGAACAAGGCTTCAATCTGTGCATCATCCCGATGGTCGCAAGGCACCGCGATCCCCTCACCGCCGCGATTGGCGATTTCTGCCACCGTCTGTTCCAGACTGCCAGGCAGTCCCGTAGGGCGCTGATGATCGGGTCGGGCGGTGACATATAGGATCGTGCCCTCGCCCGCCAACCCCAGCGCCACCCCCTTGCCAACGCCGCGAGACGCGCCGGTGACAATCACCACACGATGTTTCCCCGATGCCATAATCCGCTCTCCCTCATACCTTTATTATTCATGGGTCATTTATTATTCATCGGTCGTTCAAGAACAGGACGCACACACCTATACAACCTCGAACAGGCCAGCCGCCCCCATGCCACCACCGACACACATGGTGACCACCACATATTTCGCCCCCCGGCGCCGGCCTTCCCGCAAAGCATGGCCCACCATGCGCGCCCCCGACATGCCAAAGGGGTGTCCGATGGCAATCGCGCCCCCATTTACATTCAACCGCTCCTCAGGCAGGCCCAACCGGTCCCGGCAATACACCACCTGACAGGCAAACGCCTCATTAAGTTCCCACAGATCAATGTCAGAAATTTTCAGACCGTGTTGTTTCAGCAGCTTCGGCACGGCAAAAACCGGCCCGATGCCCATTTCCTCCGGCGCACATCCGCCAAAGGCAATGCCGCGAAAAACGCCAAGCGGGGCCAGTCCTTTTTGTTCGGCTCGCCGGCCATTCATCACCACGACGGCAGCCGCGCCATCAGACAGCTGAGATGAATTTCCGGCAGTGATGAATTTCCCCTTTGGGACAAAAGCGCCGTCCTTCCAGACCGGTTCAAGCCGCGCAAGATCCTCGGCCGTGGTCTGCGGCCGGTTGCCTTCGTCCCGCGTCAAAGTGACTTCTTGATGGGTAACCTCGCCTGTTTCCCGGTTGCGGACTTCCTTTATGGTGCAAAGAGGAACGATTTCATCATCAAACAAACCGGCCTCCTGTGCCCGGGCTGTCCGCTGCTGGCTGCTCAGGGCATAATCATCCTGCGCCTCACGGGAAATACCATATCGTTCCGCCACAATTTCGGCGGTTTCGATCATCTGGATATACGCCGTTGGCGCTGCCTCAAGCACGGCTTGTGATGGGGTACGGTAGCTGTTTTTATATTTGTTCTGCACCAGGCTGATGGATTCCACTCCGCCGCCGACGACCACCGCCGCCCGGCCGGTCATAACATGATCCGCCGCCATCGCAATCGCCACCAAGCCGGAAGAACACTGCCGGTCCACCGTCATGCCCGGCACGCTGTGGGGTAGGCCAGCGGTATAGGTGCACAAACGCCCCAGATTATACCCTTGGGTGCCCTGTTGCGCCGCGCATCCCAGGATCACATCCTCCACTTCCGCCCCTTCAAGGCCGGCCCGCTCAACGGCCGCCCGTATCACATGCCCGCCCAGAACCGGGGCTTCCGTATTGTTAAATGCCCCTTTATAGGCTTTCCCAATCGGGGTTCTAGCCGTGGAAACAATTACCGCTTCATTCATGTTCCGCTCCTTGTTGCGGGTAAAAACGACTGATGGTGTCAACAACACAACCGGGGCGGTCTTCGCCGTCAATGTCGATTGTTATCCGAATGACCGCTTGCACACCGCCTTTAACATCCTCGGCACTGAGAATTTCGCCACGAGCGCGAATACGTTGCCCCACTTTCACCGGCTGGGGAAAGCGGACCCGGTCGCAGCCATAATTGATGCCCATCGCCACACGGCGCACCTCGATCAGTTCCGGCAGGAACTTATTGGCCAGGGCCAGGGTCAGATAACCGTGGGCAATGGTGCCACCAAAAGGCCCTTCCGCCGCCCGCCTGGGATCCACATGAATCCATTGATGGTCTCCGGTGGCCTCGGCAAACTGATCAACGCGTTTCTGGTCAATCTCCAGCCATGTCGTGGGCCCCAGCCTGTCTCCCGTGGCCTTCCTCAGTGCAGCGGGTGTATCAAAAACCTTTTTCATCATCAGGCCCTCTGGCTGGAAACCGAGATCGTTTCCCCGGTCATATAGGTTGAATAATCGCTGGCCAGGAAAATCATCACATTGGCCACTTCCCATACCTCGGCAGGACGGCCATAAGCTTCTTTCGCCGCCAGTTCCGCAAGCAGTTCCGGCGTCGTCACCTTATGCAGAAAGGCATGCATGGCAAGACTTGGCGCCACCGCATTAACCCGGATGCCAAGCTCCGCCCCTTCCACCCCGGCACATCGCGTCAGCGCCATGACACCGGCCTTGGCGGCAGCATAATGCGCCTGCCCCTTCTGTGCCCGCCAGCCCAGAACCGAGGCATTGTTGACAATGACGCCACCCTGCCCCTGCATGCGTCGAAAAGCTTCACGCACCATGCGGAAAGTGCCGTTTAATGTGACGTCCAACACCGCATGCCACTGATCATCCCGCATCTCTCGGATATCCGCCGTCCCCCCCAGTCCGGCATTATTGATCAGGACATCCACCTTGCCCAGTTCCCGTTCTGCGGCCTGAAAAAGAGCCTCCACCTCTTCCTGCTGTGTGACATTGCACAAGGCATGCGCCGGCCGGACACCAGTGGCCTCCTGAATATTTTCCACGGCCTGGCGCAGTCGTTCCTCATGGATGTCCGACACCATGACATGGGCCCCTTCTTCCACGCTGCGTTTGGCCACGGCATAACCGATTCCCGTCCCCGCAGCAGCGGTGATAAGCACCGTTTTATCTTTCAAAAGGCCATGCGCCGGCGGATAAGGGGGAACATGTTTTAAATCAGCCATGACATTCTCCTCTCGGTTCGCGGGGCAATTCCAGAGCGCGTTCCGCAATAATGTTGCGCTGGATCTGGTTGGTCCCGGCATAAATCGTGTCAGAGCGGGAAAACAGGAACAGCCGCTGCAACAGATTAAAACCGTCCTCACCGACAACTTCCGCCTCCGGCCCCATAACCTCCATGGCCAGTTCCCCCAGATCCCGGTGCCAGGTCGCCCAGAAAATTTTGGTGATATAGGCTTCGCGAGGCAGACCTCCAGCATGGTCATGGCTGAGCATACGCAGGGCGTTGTACCGCATGATTTTCAGACCTGCATAGGCCGCAGCAAGACGACGGCGGATTCCGGCGTCTTCAACGGCGCCATTTTCCCGGGCTGTCTCCATGATCCGGTCCAGTTCATTACGAAACAGCATTTGCTGCCCCAATGTGGAAATGCCCCGTTCATAGGATAGGGTGGCCATGGCCACCTTCCAGCCCGCGCCGATCTCACCCACAACATTTTCAGCAGCGGTTTCTGCACCATCGAAATACACCTCGTTAAATTCGCTTGTGCCAGTAATCTGTACAATCGGGCGCACCGTTACCCCTGGTTGATCCATCGGCACCAGAAGATACACCAACCCCTCGCGCCCCCGGGAGCCGTCCACCGCCCGCGCCAGCACAAAACACCAGTCCGCCTCATGGGCCAGAGACGTCCAGATCTTTTGCCCCTCAATACTCCAGCGCCCCCCCGCAAGGCGGGCCCGGGTTTTAATATTAGACAAATCGGATCCGGCATTGGGTTCCGAATATCCCTGACACCAGAATTCCTCCCCGCGGCGGATCTTGGGCAAAAATCGCTCTTTCTGCGCTGTGGTTCCAAACGCCAGAAGCGTCGGTGCCAGAAGGGTTTCCCCGATATGTCCAGCCCGGCCCGGCCCCCCGGCGCGGGCATATTCCTCGTTAAAGATGACTTGTCGAGACAAATCCAGGTTCCGCCCGCCCCATTCTTCCGGCCAGCCCAATCCAATCCAGCCGCCTTCTCCCAAACGTCTTTCCCAGCGTTTGCGTTCTTCGACAAAAGCATCTTCATCGCCCGGACCGCCGCGCCCTTTCAGGAGGGCAAATTCCCCCCGCAGATTGTCCGACAGCCACTGCGCCACTTCCGCCCGGAAAGCTTCATCCTCAGGTGAAAACGTCAAATTCATGCGGTATTCTCCCGTGACTGTTTCGGCACAGAAACAAGACCGATCATGTGGGCCAGGGTGTCCCGGTGACAGTCGGGCGCGCCAAAATATGACCGAGAAGCCCGGGCCCGCTTGAAATAAAAATGCAAATCATATTCCCAGGTAAACCCAATCCCGCCATGCAATTGCAGAGCGTTGCCCGCCACCTGGAAATAGGCGTCTCCGCAATAAGAGGCGGCAATGGCGGCCGCCTCGGCAATCTCCTGTGCAGCCTGGGCGGAAACCGCAGCCGCATAATAGGCCGCCGAGCGGGACGCTTCAGTCGCGACCATCATATCCGCGCAACGGTGTTTAACGGCCTGAAACGATCCGATCTTGCGGCCAAATTGTACGCGTTCCTGGACATAATCCACCGTCATATCCAGACAACGTTGCATGCCACCCACCTGTTCCGCCGCAAGCGCCGCCATACTATGACACAGGGCCGCATAAAATGCCGGCCATGCATCGCGGCCACTGTCCCCCAGTCGTGCCGTTTCCGAGGCGATAACATTGTCATATTGCAGGATAAAAAGCGGTCTTGTGGGATCCATGGAACCGGAAGACCGTCTGTTCAAGCCAGGACTATCGGCTTTCAGGGCAAAAACCGCAACCTCACCGGTCTGAGACTCCCGGGCGGCCACCAGCACAAGGCTCGCCGCCTCCGCCGCCAGCACATAATGCGTTTCACCAGTAAGAAGATATCCCTGCGGTGTTTTTTCGTATCTCACCCCTAGCGTATCGGGAGACAAAGATCGTGCCCCCTTTGCCCACCACCCCACGGTGGCGCTTTCCCCCTCGTTCAAAATCGGCGCCAACAGCATTTTTTTCTGTTCCTCATCAGCCAGCGCCAGGATCACATCCGTCGCCAAGCAGCAAGTGGCAAAAAACGGGGCCGCAAACAACACCCGGCCCATTTCCTCCATGAGAATGGCCCGTTCCACCGCGCCCAGCCCGCTACCGCCGTACCTTTCGGGCACAACAATCCCGGCCCAGCCCAGATCAACTGCCACCTCACGCCAGGCTCCGCCATCATGGGACAGTTTGCCATCCGCAATCCTGCGCAATCCACCACTTGAGGCCCAGTCAGACAGATATTGCCGCGCCATATCGCGGATCATGTTCTGTTCATCGGTGAAACTGAAGTTCATCTTCCTCAGCTCCCGTAAACTTTCTGTGCCGGTGGGGTGCGGGCAATCAATCGGGGAAGCGCCTGATCCAGTTCCGCCACAGTCCACCGTGCCCCCTTACTAAGGGCTTCTCCGCTTCGCCAGCCATCCGCCACGGAAATTTCCCCCCCACAAATTTCAAAACACCGCCCAGTCACTTCGGCCGAACACGCGCTGGCCAGCCAAACCACCAGCGGCGCCACATTCGCCGGGTCAAAGACATCAAAACCGCCATCCTCGGGTTTTTTCATCATGTCGGCAAAGACCTCTTCGGTCATACCGGTCCGGGCCTGCGGAGCGATGGCATTGGCCGTGATTCCATAACGCGCCAGTTCCGCCGCCTGCACCAGCGTGAGGCTGAGAATACCGCCTTTGGCGGCGGAATAATTCGCTTGTCCCACAGATCCCTGAAGTCCGGCCCCGGAGCTTGTATTGATAATACGTCCGGAAACGGCGCCACCCGCCTTGGCCCGGGCGCGCCAGTATTTTGCGGCATGACTGGAAATACAGAAATGCCCCTTCAGATGCACCGCCATTACCCGATCCCAGTCTTCCTCGGTGAGGCTGACAAACATGCGATCCCGGCAGATCCCGGCATTGTTGACCACCGCATGCAGATCCCCAAAAATCTCAAGGGCATCACGGACAATACGGCCCGCGGCCTCATAGGACGTGATGTCCCGGGTATCGACCCGTGCTTCCCCCCCGGCGCGGCGAATCTCGTCCACGGTTTGCGCAGCAGTTTGCTCATTAATGTCATTGACGATCACCCTGGCCCCTTCTGCTGCCAGCGCAAGGGCGTAGCCGCGTCCCAGCCCGCTGCCCGCCCCCGTCACAATCACAACACGGTTTTGACAGAACCCACTCATTGCTGCCTCCTATAGTCTTTCAATAATGGTCACATTGGCCTGGCCGCCGCCTTCACACATGGTCTGCAATCCGTAACGGCCGCCCGTGCGCTCCAGTTCATGCAGCAAAGTGGTCATCAGCCGCGCCCCGGTCGCCCCCAAAGGATGGCCCAGGGCAATGGCCCCACCATTCACATTGGTTTTCTCATGGGCAAACCCGGTTTCCTTGAGCCAGGCCATGGCGACGGAGGCAAAAGCCTCATTCACCTCTGCCAAATCAATGTCCTGCATCGACAAGCCGCTTCGCTTGATAGCCTTTTCGGTCGCCGGGATCGGCGCCGTCAGCATCCAGACCGGGTCATCCGCCAACACCGTCATATGATGAATGCGGGCCCGCGGCTTCAGGCCATAACGCTTTACCGCGGTTTCAGATACAATCAACAGGGCTGCCGCCGCATCGGCGGTCTGGCTGGATACTGCGGCGGTAAGTCGTCCGCCTTCCTGTAGCGGCTCCAGAGCCGCCATTTTCTCCAAGGACGTCTCCCGGCGCGGCGTTTCATCCGCCATAACACCTTCAAGTGCCACGATTTCCCGGTCAAACCGGCCTTCGTCAATGGCCGCCAGCGCCCGGCGATGGGATTCAAGCGCAAAAACCTCCATATCTTCACGGCTGACCCCCCACTTTTCAGCAATCATTTCCGCCGACCTGAACTGGGAGATCGGTCCGTCACCGAACCGCTCTACCCATCCCCTGGACCCCGTAAAGGGGTCATCGAAACCATATTCCCGCCCTGCAAGCATCGCCGCGGAAATGGGGATTTGCGTCATTGTCTGCACCCCTCCCGCAATCACCACATCATTCATGCCGCTCATAATGGCCTGAGCCGCAAAATGTATCGCCTGCTGGGAAGAGCCGCATTGCCGGTCAATGGTCACCCCTGGCACATGCAGCGGCAAGCCCGCTGCCAGCCAACAGGTGCGGGCAATATCCCCCGCCAGACTGCCAATCGTATCCACACATCCGAACATCACGTCATCGTAATCGGTAGCCGGGACGGCATTGCGTTCCACCAGCCGTTTCAGGACAAAGGCACCAAGGTCCGCTCCATGGACATGGGCCAGCCCGCCCTTCCGCCGCCCGACCGGTGTTCTCAAGGCGTCAATAATGTAGGCTTCAGCCATTACCTTTACTCCCCTTCCGTCTCATCTCTTCTTTTTTACTCAAATGTCTGCCCCGGCCCCAAGGCAGCACCATCCGCCAACACATATCGTTCCAGGCGACTGGTATGGAAATCTCGATCGCCCCAAAGCCCTTGGAGCGCCCAGACGCGCTTCATCCAGAAATGCAGGTCCGCCTCATAGGTGTATCCCATGCCGCCAAACACCTGGATTGCAGTTTCCGCCGCAAAACAGGCAGCATCCCCTGCTGCCAGTTTGGCATGAGCAACGGCAACATCAATTTTTGATGTCTGCGGGGAAAGAGCCGCCGCCCGATAAACCACGGGCCGGGCAAATTCCAGTTTGACAAAGGCATTGGCCAGATGATGTTTCAGCGCCTGAAAGGAACCAATGGGCTTCCCGAACTGCTCCCGAGTCTTGGCATATTCCGTGGCCATTTCAATCATGCCGGCCGCCAGCCCCAGCAATTCCGCCGCCGTCAACACTGCGGCACGGGTAAACACCTGTTTTTCCATCTCCCCTGCCGCCTCGCCGACCAGCACTTCTTTGCCGTGCCAGGCGTCATAACTCACCCTGGAAAGGGATCTTAAGGGATCAATACTGTTGACTTTTTCCAGGCGCAGCGCCGCCGCGGGCAATACCCCTATCCTTTCCCGTTTACAGATGATCGCGGCACAGGCCTGTTCCGCATGATTGACAAAAGGCACCGCCGGATGCACCACAATGACACGTCCACTCCCGGACATCACCTTGTCCAGCAGTTCGCTCTCCCCGCATTGCGCCAGCAACGGCACAGCCAGTCCCGCATTCTCCACAACCGGCAAGGGTAATGCTACCCGGCCCGCCTGCTCTACCAAAAGAGTAAGATCAATCAGGTCCAGCCCCAAACCGCCAACCTCTTCCGGCGCCAAAATCCCCAAAAACCCCATCTGGGCCACCTTGGACCACAGCTCTTCGCACATGCCCCCTTCCAGACGGCGCAACACGGCAGGCGGACATTCGCCCACAAAAAACGCCGCAGCCCCTTCAACCAGATCCTTTTGATCCTGTGACAGTCGAAATTCCATAGTCTATGACCTCGGCAAACCGAGACACCGCTCGGCGATAATATTGCGTTGAATTTCATTGGTCCCTGCATAGATCGGCCCGGCCAGCGAAAACATATACCCATCCAACCAGCGCCCATCGTCAATCGCCTCGGGTGTCCCCTCCTCCAATTCTGCAAACGCCCCCATCAGCGCCATTGCCGCACGATGCATGCGCCGATCCATTTCAGACCAGAAAATCTTGTTGCAACTGGCTTCCGGACCGATGGCCGCCCCGGACATCAACCGGGAAGCCGTATAATAGGTATTCAGGCAATAGGCTTCCGTCTCCTGCCAGGCTCTGAGAACAGCCGCCTTGGCTTCGGGTGTGGCCCTGTCCGCTCGACTTTTATACAGAGCCACCAGCCGTTCGGCAGTTTTCTGAAAACGGGCCGGGCTGCGCAACATCAGCCCCCGCTCAAACCCGGCGGTTGCCATAGCGATGGACCAGCCCTGTCCTTCCGCGCCAAGACGGTTTCCCACGGGCACCTTGACATCGTCAAAAAAGATCTCGGCAAATCCCGGATCCCCATCAAGCTGTTCAATGGGACGAACCGTTACGCCCTTTGCCGACAGCGGGATCAACAGGAAGGACAATCCCTTGTGGCGCCGGGAAGCGGGATCAGTGCGGAAAATACCGAAACACCAATCGGCAAACACCGCCCGGGAAGACCAGATTTTCTGACCGCTGACCACATAATGATCGCCCTCGCGCACGGCCCGGGCGCGGATCGCGGCCATGTCGCTGCCGGCATTAGGCTCCGACCAGGCCTGAGCCCAGATTTCATCCCCATTGGCCATCGGCGGCAGAAAGCGGGCTTTCTGTTCCGGCGTGCCAAACTCCATCAATGTCGGCCCCAGAAGAAAAATACCGTTCTGGCTCACCCGTAAGGGAGCCTCCGCCCGGTAATATTCCTCTTCAAAAATCAACCACTCAATTAAATCACATCCCCGTCCCCCATAATCGCGGGGCCAGGTCACCATGCTCCAGCCGCCGGCATGCAAGCGACGTTCCCAGGCGCGGTGCTGCGCGAATCCCTCGGCTGTATCCAAAGAAGGCAAACGTTGTCCGGGGACATTTTCCGCCATCCACGCCCGCACTTCGGCACGAAAGGCTTTCTGACGGTCGGTATAGGTTAAATCAAACGACATTACGCCTCTTCCTCAAATGACGCGGCCGTACCGGATTCAACAAACGCGTCTCGCGCCTTCTGGGAATCCGCATGCATATACATTTCGAAGGTAAACCCCTGCTCCCAACGATAAGAACGATCCACATCAAAAGGTTCGATTCCGTTGAGGGCCTGCTTGGCAATACGAAGCGCTGTACGGCTTTTGGCGGCAATAACCGCGGCAAAAGCCCACGCCTCTTCCACCAGATTTTCCCGGGGCACCACCTTTTCCACGCCGCCCAGCCGATAGGCTTCCCGGACCGGAATGCGCCCGCCGGTCAGAAACGCCGCGCGCACCTTAGGCAACGGCAAGATGCGTTGCAAATGCGACGCCCCGCCCATGGCGCCCCGGTCGATTTCCGGCAGGGAAAAGAAACAATCCTCCGCCGCAATAATCGCGTCCGCCGCCCCGCAAATCCCTATTCCTCCCCCAATTACAAATCCGTGAGGCGCACAAATCACCGGCACCTGACACTGTCGGATTGCCTGAAAGGTCAGGAAATTGCCTTTATTGACTTCGACAATTCTTGAGGCGTCCGCCTGCAACTCCTTTATGTCCACGCCGGCGCAAAACCCCTTGCCTTCCGCCCGGATCAAAAGACAGCGTACATCGGGCCTTTCGCCAAGCTCCCGAATAAGAGCAGGCAGGCTGTTCCACAGCGCCGCGTCAAAGGCATTGACCGGCGGGTGATCAAATATGATTTCCGCAATCCTATCCTTAACCTGCGTGCGTACCGGCATGAGCCTGCCTCCTTCCTTGTTCCAAATCCTCACCGATTAATGCCAGACGGCTTTCGGCCTCCTGGATAAGGGTCATGATCAACTCCCGGCATGAGGGCAGATCCCGGATCAGCCCAGCGACCTGCCCTGCCGGCAGGATACCCTTTTCCGGATCCCCTTCCACCATAGCCTTCTGGATCAGCATGGGCGCGTTGGCCGCCATCAACGTCTGCCCCAGTGTCATGTCGGTTTTGCGCGACAGGGTCCAGGCTGTACACAGCAGATCCAGAAACGATGCCCTGGTCCGAGAACGGTATTTCAGTCCATTGACCACCCCCCGACACAACATCGCCAGCGGGCCGGAGTGTTCCAGGCGGGCCAGAGTTTGGTTCATCACCATGCGTTGGGGCAGGCCATCCAGTTTTTCGGAAACAGGAATGCCCGTCACCCGGGCCGACAGATAAGCCTGTTTGGTGGCTTCCGGCACAGGGCTTTCCGCCGTCAGCAGAAAACGGGTTCCCATGGCAATGCCAGCCGCTCCGAAAACAAGTGCAGCCGCCAGGCCGCGCCCGTCCCGGAAACCGCCGCAGGCCACCACCGGCACCTCCACCTGGTCCAGCACCTCCGCCAGTAACAACCAGGTAGGGGTAGCCCCAGTGTGGCCGCCGCCTTCGGTCCCCTGGCACACCAGGATATCCGCCCCCATCTCCACGGCCTTACGGGCGTGTTTACCAGCACCGATGGTCGGTACACATTTGATCCCGGCCGCCTTCAGCTTTTCAATCAGTTTTGCCGACGGTGCTCGCCCATAGCTCACGGCTTTGACCTGATAGTCGATACACAGGTCAACAATTCTTTCCGCTCCCGGCTGGAAAGCATGAAAATTGACCCCAAAAGGCCGATCAGTGGCGGTTTTGATCCGTTTGACTTCCGCTTCGGCCTCTTCCGGCGTCATCACCGCCGCTGCCAGAAAACCAAAGGCTCCTGACGTAATACTGGCCAACACCAGATCCGAAGTGGAAACCCAGCCCATCGCTGTCTGGATAACGGGATAATCGCATCCCAATTCCGCCGTCAGCGGAGTATGTCTTACGCGGCTCATCAGCTTTCACCCTCCCCGGCCCGGGACTTGTTGGAACGGGCCATGGACTTGCCATCAAAGCCGGCAATATAATCTCCCCGAGTCAGCTGGTTCTGGGCATGGGCAAAGTGATGCATGGCGAAGACCGCATCCATGCCGCTGCGTTTCCCCTGCAAATCCTCCATGTGGTTGACAGCCTGCTTGACCAACAGAAGCGCCAGGCGAGGCTGTTGTGCAATGGCCTGGGCCATGGCCGTCACGGTCGCCGCAAGGTGCGCACGCGGCACGACCCGGTTGACCATGCCCATCTGCCATGCCCGTTCTGCCGGCATGCGTTCTCCCAGAAACAGAAATTCCTTAGCAAGACGCGGGTTGAGCTCATGGGCATGGGCGAAATATTCCACGCCGGGAAAGCCCATCTGCACCACCGGATCCTGGAAATAGGCGTCCTCGGAAGCGACAATCAGGTCACAAATCCACGCCAGCATCAGCCCGCCGGCAATACAGGCGCCATGCACCTGGGCAATGGTCGGTTTCGGGATGTCACGCCAGCGCCGACACATGCCCAGATAAACCTCCTGCTCCCGGATAAAGGCCTTCTCGGCACCGGGTTTATTGGCATGGTCATACCACATCAAACGGCGCTCAAAGGAGGCATGGAAGTCCCGGCCTGGCGTGCCGATGTCATGACCGGCAGAAAAATGTTTTCCTTCCCCCTGCAACACAATGACCTTGACGGCATCATCATCGGTGGCCCGGCGAAAGGCATCATCCAGCGCATAGATCATCTGCGAGTTTTGGGCATTGTGATATTGCGGGCGGTTCAGGCTCACCCGCGCCACGGGCCCCTCTACCTCATACAAAACCGGTTCGTCGGTCTCATAAGTGGCCTTAGCGTCCACGGGGGGAATGGTCTCATCGCTCATGCCGCCCTCCTGTCGCCCGCGGGATTACCTTCAAACACCGTCGCCCGTAGATTATGGGGATCCAGAACCTCGCGGATCAGGCGCAGCTGCTCTTGGCTGGGTGCCGGAGTTGGGCCCAGCTCCGGCGCTTTATACAACTCAAACCCGGTCTGATCTTGCACCTCGTCAAAACTGACGCCCGGATGCAATGACACCACCCGGATGGCATGATCCGGCCCCTGAAAATCCATCACACATAAATTCGTCACAATACGCCGGAGATCCAGATAAGGCGGTTTACGCCCATCAGGCCAGCGGGCCGGATTGTAGCCCACGGAACACACCACATCCACTTCCCCCGCCACAAAGGCCCGTGGACTATGATTGGGCACAAACATGGAATTGATATTATTGATGCTATTGCCGGGAAAACCCCGCACGCCGAGCAAGGCCGCCTTGGGCCTATCATATGCCCCGATCGCGGAAATATTCATTTGCCCGAAACGGTCTACCTGAACAGGCCCGACGAAACAATGCCGCTGACCGCGATAGACAATATCAAAGACCCGTTCATAGGTCATCAGTCCTTCGATTTTCGGGCGATAATCCCCCCGCGGGCCAAGCGGCACCGGCTCGGACACAAGATAAGCCTCGCCATCAGTCATCATCAGATCTGGCGCCAAAGTCAGTTTCGCCAGCCCCCCCGCCAGCCGCGGCACCACACCAATAAGGGTGGCAAGTTTTTCCCCGTCGCCGCGAAAGGCTTCCGCCCCGGCGCATATACAAAGTTCTGCCAGACTATAGTCCATGAACCTCTCCTCAGAATACCGGCAACGGCAAGCGGCGGATCATTCCCGCACCACCCACGGCCGCGCGGTAGCTTTCTTCATCCCGGCCATCAATATAACTGCCACGATAGTCCGCAAATGCCGCCCCCGTAGCTTTGGAATATTCCCCCAGATGATCGATATCTATGCCATAGCCGGGCGCACAGGAGGTAGGATGCGCCCCGAACGGCACCTCACACACCCCATGCACCAGCGCGCGTTCAATCGGCATGCGCAAGGCCATCTCCGGGCTGTCGAACTCCGCCGTCTCCACCAGTTCCTCACAGGTCAGAAACGCCCGCTCTGCGGCCCGGCAAAACCATTCGTCAAAAAACGGGTCGGGTCCGTAAATCCAAGAATTGCCTTTCACATCAGCCTTGTTCACATGCACAATTGCCGCATCCAGCTTCAAGGCCGGCATGGCCACAAGTTCTTCATTGTCTTCATAAGGCGAACGGATGCATTTAAGCCCCGGATTGTATCGCAACACATCAGTCGCCACTCCGACCCGCGTCGGCAAAAACGGCAGACGCATCGCGGCCGCCTTCAGGCCCAGCTGCACCATTCCCTCATCCAGTTCCATCACGTCGAACGCTCCGACCTGACGCGCGCGGCGAAAATGCGCATCCAGCGGAAACACATCCAGCGAAACAAACCCGAAAATCAGCTTTCTGATTTTTCCGGCACTGGCCAAAAGGCCCACATCCGGCCCGCCGTAACTGACGATCGTCAGATCCTTAAGGTCACTGCGCAGGATTTCCCGGATCACGGCCATAGGTTTACGCCGGCCGCCCCAACCGCCAATGCCGATGGTCATGCCGTCGCGCAATTCACCGACCAGTTCGGACAAAGACAAACTCTTATCCATGTCTCATCCCTCCCCCCGGGGAAACTGGTAGTCATGCCCCCAGATATCGCCGCTTGTGCTTTGTGTCGCGGTGAAGGCGGACCAGTCCTGAACCTGCAGCCCATCATAACCGAATTCAAATCCAATACCCCCCGGCGCCATCACATAGAAGGAAACCATATTGTCATTGGAATGTCGCCCGAGAGAGGCAAGAAACGGCACGCCGGCCTCTTTGGCCCGATCCATGGCCAGCCCGACTTCATCTAGCGTGCCCACCTCGGCCATGATATGCACCACACCCGAAGGCGTATCAAAATTATACAGGCCCAGACTGTGATGCCGCGGATTGTCCGCATGCAGAAACAGAATTCGTTGATTGGGCAAGCCGTCTCCGGGCGGCGGCAAAACAAGGTCATCGCTGATGCCGAACCCCAGCAGATCACAATAAAATGCCGAGACCGCCTCAATCTCCGGCGCCGGCAGGACCAGATGCCCCAGCCCCATCTCGCCGGTAATAAATTCCTTGACATATTCCGTTGCCCGGTATGGCTCCGACGCCGGTTTTCGACCATAAAACAGCTCAAAACGGTTGCCGGCCGGATCCTGCGTGATGACGAATCTTTCCACTGCCCGAAGCGCCGCGTCATCAGTCTGCCCTTCGGTCACCGACATACCTGCCGTCTCCAGACGCCGGCACAGCAGATCAAAGGTAGCCTCGTCTCCCGCATCCCAGCCGGCGGCGACGTACCCCTCCCGATCGCCAGGCCCCTCTTGATCGCCAGGCCCCTCTTGATCGCCAGGCCCCTCTTGATCAGCCGGAATAATCATATAACGGAACGGCGCCTCATCCATGCGCAGAAAACGCTCTCCTCCCGGACCCGGCTGATCCACGGGCCTCATACCCAGGATATTGGCGCCAAACGCCACCCAGTCATCCGGTTTCGCCATCCGAAGAATAATATAACCCAGATTGGCTACAGACATGCTCCCTCCCTTCAATATGCGAATCTAGTAATAATTTATATTATAAAACCACTTTATGCAAATTATTTTGGGATAAATTTTACGAATTTAATTTATTTTTGGTCAAATCCAGGGCCACATCAACAATCATGTCTTCCTGTCCGCCGACCATTTCGCGCGCCCCCAGTTCCACCAGAATTTCCCGCACATCAAGGCCGTATTCCGCCGCGGCCCTTTCCGCATGACGTAGAAAAGAGGAATATACGCCGGCATATCCAAGGGACAGCGTTTCCCGGTCCACCCGCACCGGCCGGTCCTGTAGGGGCCGCACCAGATCTTCGGCCGCATCCATCAACCTGAAAAGGTCACAATTGTGCCGCCAGCCCTTGCGACTGGCAGCGGCAACAAACACTTCCAGCGGCGCATTGCCCGCTCCCGCCCCCATGGCGGCAAGGGACGCATCCACCCGTCGCGCCCCACTTTGAACCGCCACCAGGGAATTGGCTACTCCCAACGCCAGATTATGATGGGCATGTACTCCGCGTTCGGTTTCCGGCTTCAAGACGGCATCAAACGCCTCCAGCCGCGCCTGGATGCCATCCATATCCAGCGCGCCCCCGGAATCGGTGACATATACACATTGGGCCCCGTATGACTCCATGAGCCTGGCCTGGTCGGCAAGCGTTTGCGGATCAGTCATGTGACTCATCATCAGAAACCCGACCGTATCCATGCCCAGCTCCCGGGCCATACCGATATGTTGGCGGGCCACATCCGCCTCGGTACAATGGGTCGCCACCCGCACCGACCTCACCCCAAGCTCATATGCCTGTTTCAGCTCCTCAACAGTGGCAATGCCCGGCAGGATCAGCGTTGTCAGAACCGCCCGCTCAACCACCTCCGCCACGGCGGCGATCCACTCCCAATCGGTATGAGCGCCAAAGCCGTAATTGAAACTGCTGCCATTGAGCCCGTCACCATGAGCGATTTCAATGGCATCCACCCCTGCCTCATCCAGCGCCCGGGCAATGGCTTGCACATGGTCCAGACTGTATTGATGGCGGATGGCATGCATCCCATCACGCAATGTAACATCCTGGATATAAAGGTTTTCCCGGGTAGGATCGTTCAGTTTGCCCGTCATGCTGCTGCTCCGAAATGTTTGATGGCCAGACGCTCCGCCGTCGCCAGGCCGGCAGACGTCATAATGTCCAGATTGCCCGCATAGGGCGGCAGATAGTGGCCGGCCCCCTCCACTTCGAGGAAAATGGACGTCTTCACCCCCGAAAACATCCCATATCCCGGTATGTTCAGCGGGCTGTTATGCCCGAACCGCTCAAACTGCACCTCCTGCTTCAGCCGGTAGCCCGGCACATATGCCTGAACCTCCTGCACCATAGCCGCAACAGACTCCGCGATTTCCGTCTCCTCGGCACCTTCGGAAAGGGTATAGACCGTATCCCGCATGATCATGGGCGGTTCCGCCGGATTAAGAATAATGATAGCCTTGCCGCGCTTGGCGCCGCCGATGACCTCAACCCCTTTTTTTGTAGTCCGAGTAAATTCATCCAGATTAGCCCGCGTGCCGGGCCCGGCCGAACGTGAGGAAACCGAAGCAACAATTTCCGCATAAGGTAGAGCTTGCGAAACCCGCCGGACGGCATACACCATGGGAATCGTGGCCTGCCCCCCACAGGTCACCATATTCACATTCTGCTGATCCAGGTGATCCTCCATATTCACCACTGGCACGCAATAAGGACCAATGGCCGCAGGAGTGAGATCCACCATATATTTGCCATCCATGCGGCAGATGTCGTTATGATAGGCGTGCGCTTTGGCGGACGTGGCGTCAAATACGATCCGCACCTCCTGCCATTCCGGCAACATCCGGGCGCCGTCAATGCCGTCATGACTTGTGGCAATACCCAGCGACCGCGCCCGCGCCAGGCCCTCTGACTCCGGATCAATCCCGATCACAACAGCAAGTTCGAGATGGGCGGAAGTTTCGCGGATCTTGATCATCAGATCCGTGCCGATATTGCCCGATCCGATAATGGCACATTTTGTCTTCGGCATGATTTTCCTCACTTGAATTGAACTTTTGCCTCCCCGATCCCGGGCACACTCATATGCAAAACATCGCCAGGTTCCACCGGCTCCAGCGGCACCAGAGACCCCGACAAAATGATTTCTCCCGCCTTGAAGGGAATACCGAACGCCCCCAATGTATTGGCAAGCCAGGCCACAGCATTTTGTGGCGCCCCCTGAACCGCCGCACCGCGTCCCTCGCTCAGGAACCGGCCGTTTTTATGCACCTTCACCACACAGGCCGACAGATCCACATTTCGCGGATCAACCCGGTCCCGCCCCAGGACAAAAACGCCACAGGAAGCATTATCGGCCACCGTGTCCTGAATTTTGATTTTCCATCCCTCAATACGAGAATCCACAATTTCAAAACACGGCGTGACATAGTCGGTCGCTTCCAGGACCTGCTCCGCCGTCACGCCCGGCCCCTGCAGATCCTGCTTCAACACAAAGGCCAATTCGGCTTCCGCCCGGGGCTGAATCAACCGCCCGGTCTCCACGCTTGCATTCCTGATGAGCATGGCGTCCGTCAAAAATCCAAAATCCGGTTCAAAAACCCCCAACATGTCCTGAACGGCCTGACTGGTCACACCAATCTTCTTGCCAATAACCCGTTCCCCATTTCCCTGAAGCCGCTGATCCAGAAACGCCCGAGAGATGGCATAGGCATCCCCAAGGTCCATGTCCGGCAGCCGGTCCGTCAGGGCTGGCACGGGTTGGCGCGTCTCCATCGCCAAGAACAGCTCCCGCCCCAGATGACAGCAGGTTTCCTGCGTCAACATCTTCACTCCCCCTCTTTGAGAAAATTCAGACAGGCCCGGTTGAACATGTCCGCATGTTCCATCATGACCCAATGACCACAGTCGGGAACAATCTCACAACGGCACCTGGCACATTGGGTGCGGAATTTTTCTGCGCCGGAAACGGGACAGAAGCCATCTTCCCGTCCCCAGAACACCAGAACCGGACAGGCAATCTCCCCCAGACGCGGGGCAAGATTGGGAATCTTCATGCGCGAAAGCACATCGCGGGGCTGGGTCTGGAGAATGACAAACCGCTCCTCGACCAGCTCCGGCGTGACAACCGACGGATCGTAAGTCAGTGTCTGAAGCACCTCCCGCAAGGCCGCCCTGTCCATGCCCCCCGCCACGAAACGGGCAATCATGTTTTTCATGCCGGGCATGGCCAGATACGTTTCCAGATCCTCGACCCCCCCGGGGGCCATCATCACCATCCGCTCCACAAATTCCGGGTGATCCAGCGCGATCTTGAGGCTGACGGCCCCGCCCAGCGAATTGCCCACCAGCGCGCATCGCCTCACCCCCAGCGCCTCCAGCGCCTGTTTTAGTGTTTGCGCAAAAAAATCCAGGGTATAATCAATGCCCTCCGGCTTGTCGCTATAGCCAAAACCGATCATATCCGGCACGATCACCCGATAACCGGCTGCAGCAAAGGCTTCTATATTCAACTTGAAGTTGCTGTAGCCGCTGGCCCCGGGACCGCTGCCATGCACAAAAACAACTGCTGGCCCCTTGCCCCTCTCATGATAATGCAGCCGGTATTCTCCGGCCCTGACAAACGCGCCGCGCGGCGGCGCTCCGTTTCTGTCGCGCATTGTCGTGTCCCGTTCTGTCAAGATGAAAGTCAGCTTTCGCGCTCAGACGAACTGATCCTGGTTTTCGGCCCCCAGATACATCCCCCCGTAATTACGGGCAAATCCCACGGGATTGTTGGCCACATGGGCGCGGGCGATATGAATATCGTGCCAGATGTTCTGGATCGGCGCCCCTGTAAAGACGCTGCGCCCCCCTGCCACATCAAACAACATGTCCACCACCTTGATCATTTTTTCGATCACCAAGCTTGCCTGGTAACGATATTTCACCCGGTCGATCATGGGAATTTCCCGCCCGGCGGAAACACAGTCCATCATGGCGTCAAAATTACGGAACAGAACAAGCTCTGTCTCATCAATGATATTGGCGGCTTCCGCAACCCGGCGGGTGATGTCCGGGTCAGTCTGTAATTTGGTCGGATCGGTACTGCTGCTGGCGGCATTATCCCGAAACAGCCGAAGCGCGCGCCGGGCCGCCCCAATGGCCGGCGTGGACACCACACGTACAAAAAACTGCGCCCAGGGAATACTGTAGATGGGATCGTCCTGCTCATGCCGGGCAAGAAAACCGTCGATGCGCTTATGGGTTCGATAGTCCGGCACAAACACCGGTTCTTCAATAACAATATCGTTGGAGCCCGTCCCCTGTAGCCCCATGGCAAACCAGGTATCCTCAATACGATAGTCCGCCCCCGGCACCAGAAAAGTCCGATAACCTTCGCCTTTTACGATTCCCCCCAGCAGCGCCCAACTACAATGATCGGCCCCGGAACTCCAGCCCCAGCGGCCAGACAGCATAAATCCGCCATCGCAAGGCTCCACCTTTGCCCCGACGGGATTGTAGGAACTGCTGATACAAACATCCGGCCCGGCGGCATAAACCTCATCCCGCGCCTGGCGGGACATCAGCGCCAGCTGAAAGGCGTGCACTGCGACAACGCCGCCAACCCAGGCCGCGCTCATATCCCGCTCGGCAATTTCCATCTGTGCCCTAAAAAACGCCTGCGGTGAAACGGCAAGTCCCCCATGATTTTTGGGCAACAACGAGCGGATAAATCCGGCGGCCTTCAAATCCGCCATGGTCTGCGCCGACAACCGCCGCACCCGACGACCTTCTTCGCCCCGCTCCTCAATACCATCAAGATAGGGGGCAATATTTATGCCCTCATAGTCGCCCCCCGTGATCGCTTCCGCATAGTCGTTCATTATGATCTCTCCCGTTTAGACAAAATTGTTATGCCATAAACGGGAGAGGATTGTAAACTAAATTCGTAATTTATTAGTTTATTTTTTACGTTTTTAGTTCTTTATTGGTTTTGTTGTTGCTTTTATAGTGAAATAACTCCTAACTTTTTTCGACTATCCTCCCCCAGCGATAATCGTATTTTACGGAGTGCACTGCCAGAGTCGTTTCCACATGCCGCACCCCCTCGACCCGCATCACCTGGTCATTGACCACATCCAGCAGTTCCCGGCCCGAAGAGACCACCACAAAGGCCAGAATGTCATAACGGCCCAGCATAGTGGCCGCAAAACGCACAAAATCGAAATCGGCCACCTCCCGGGCCACTTCCTTCAGCCGGTTCAGGTCCGCGCGTATGCCCATATAGGCCATCAGATAATTCTGGGTGTCCGGGGTGCTGGTGACAGCGGTGATCTTGATAATTTTAGCTTTCTGCAACTGCTTGATCCGCCCGCGCACCGTGCCTTCTGTTACCCCGATATGCGAAGCGATTTCCCGATTACTCATCCGGGCATCCCGGGACAAATGCTCCAAGATCAGTCTGTCGACATCATCTATTTCATGTTTTTTCATAATTCCGGAGTCCATTCAGATTGATATTTCAACACATCCATAGCCAGCCCCGGAGACAGTTTTGCTATACCGGGGATCGCGGCCACCTTGTCCTGCAAGAACGTGGACAGGTCCGAAAAATTCTTTGCCGCCACCAAAATCTCGATATCATATTCCCCTGTGGTCAGGGTGACGGAAAAAACATCCTCCAACTGCGCCAGTTCATTGGCAATATCGCGGGCCGGACGACTATCCACCACAATGCCGATCGCCAGAAGCAGCTCGAACCCCGCGGCGGCAAAGTCGGTCACCGCCACCACACGCAGCATGCCGGCCTCTTCCATTTTTGTCATGCGGGCCCGCACTGTGGCCGGCGTTGCGCCGCTGCGTTCGGCGATTTCCTGCACAGGCATTCGCCCATCCTCCCGCAGCAACATCACAATTTTCTTATCCAATTCATCCAGACCCGGCAGGCCGTCCAGTGCAATACGCGAATAATCTGCGCTCACCACCTTGATCCCTTCCTATTCAGACCAGTTTATATTTTTCCACTTTGCCCGATGCATTTCTGGGAAAGTCGTTTACGAAAGTAACATAACGCGGCACCTTATAATTAGCCATGTTTTTTCTGGCCCATTCCATTACCTGCGCAGCATTTAAATCTGCGCCTGTCGCTGGAATAATATAAGCATGTCCCACTTCGCCCAGCCGCTGGTCCGCCACCCCCTTCACGGCCACATCAGCGATTTCCGGATGCCGGCGCAGAATAGTTTCAATTTCCGCCGGGAAACAGTTAAAGCCACCGGTGATATACATATCCTTTTTACGGTCAGTGATGGTGATGTATCCTTGCTCATTCATGACGCCGATGTCCCCGGTGTGCAACCACCCCTCTTCGTCGATCGCCTCCCGGGTTGCCGCCGCATCATGCAGATAGCCCCGCATCACATTGTATCCACGCACCAGAATTTCCCCCGCTTCCCCCGGCGAAACCCGGCATCCCGCCGCATCACGGATACAAACCTCCACTCCCTTTATGGGACGTCCCGCCGTGGCCGACACCGTCTCCAAACTATCGCCCCGCTCACACAAGCTCACCACACCGCAGGCTTCCGTCAGGCCATATCCCGTCAACACATCCGCAAATCCGAGGTCCTCGCGCATGCGGCGCACCAATTCCACCGGCACCACCGCCGCGCCCGTAATGGACACCCGCAGCGACGACAGATCATATGCCCCGCGCGCCCCATGTTCCAGGAGCGACTGAAAAACCGTCGGCGGCCCCGGGAACACTGTAATGCGCGCCCGGGAGATGATCTCAAAAACTTCAGCTGTATCGAATTTGGCCAGCGGATACACCGTCGCCCCGGTCAACAGGCAGGCCAGCCAGCCGGCCTTGTAGCCAAAGCTGTGAAAAAACGGATTCACCACAAGATAACGGTCTCCCTGCCGCAATCCCACCGCCGCGCTCCAGCTCCGGAAGACCCGGACATTCTGGCCGTGACAGGTCATAACCCCCTTGGGAGCGCCCGTTGTGCCCGAAGTAAATATAATATCCGAGACATCCCCCTCATCCAGTGCCGCCAGGCGCGTCCACAAATCTGCCGCCGTGACGTCAGACCCCATTGCCTCAAATTCCGCCAGCGGCAGAGCCCGCGCCGACCGCCCCCGCAAGGTAACGACCATTTTCAGGTCCGGCATGTCCTCATCCGCCAGCAACGTCGGGTAATCACATCCCAGAAACCCTGACACCGTAAACAGGATTCGCACATTGGCGCGACGCAGGATTTCCGCAGCCTCTGCCCCCTTATAGCGCGTATTCAGAGGCACCAGCACGCCGCCAGCCATCTGCCCGGCCAGTGCCGCCACAATCCATTCCGCACAATTAGGCGCCCAGATCGCGAACCGCTCCCCCTTTTCAAGCCCCGCCGCCAGCATGGCCCGTCCAAGTCGCTCGACCCGGTCCATCAAACCGGAATAAGTCATCCGGATCTGCCCATCGCAGACAGCAGGAACCGCCGCCCAGCGCCGGACCGCCTCACACAACATCCCAGGAATGGTTACCGTATTTTCAATTTTGCGCATTTTTTATAACCTTAATTACGCTTATAGACATTTATTATCGGTTATGACACATTATATGCGTAATGTTAAGTTTTAAATCATCGCACCGTGAAGGGAGCACTCACGTGACAGAATTTCAGAAAAAAACCGTAATTGTCACCGGTGGAACCAAAGGCATTGGCCGTTGCATCGCCCGGCGCTTTTTACAGCAAGGCGCCCGGGTCTATGTCTGCAGCAGATCCACCCCCGACGACCTGCCCACTTACGAAAATAACCGGGCCGCTTTCATCCCCGCCGACATCCGTGATCCGGAACAGATCCAGCAGGTCATCGACACGGCCTTGGAAGAAGCCGGCCGGCTGGACATTTTGATCAACAACGCCGGCGGAAGCCCGGAAACCTCCGCCGCCACAGCTTCGCCGCGCTTTTCGGACTCGATCATCCGGCTTAACCTGATTGCGCCCCTGATCTTTAGCCAAAAAGCCTATGCCGCCATCAGGGCCACTGCAGGCACCGGAAGCATTATCAATATCGCTAGTGTATCCGGCACCCGCCCCTCACCCGGCACCGCTGCCTACGGCGCGGCCAAGGCCGGCCTGATCAGCCTCACCCGCTCTCTGGCCCAGGAATGGGGGCCGGATGTGCGCCTTAACGCCGTGGTGGCCGGCCTTATTCAGACCGATGCCGCCGACGACCATTACACCGGCACACACGGACCGGAAGCCATCGCCCGCGCCCTGCCGCTCAAGCGTTTGGGCCGGCCCGACGACATCGCCGAAGCCTGCCTGTTCCTGGCCTCCCGCGCCGCCTCATATATCAGTGGTGCGGCACTGGAAGTTGCGGGCGGCGGCGAACCGCCGGTCCATCTTGTTCTGACAGGACAGCCCCTAAAAACAACCGACAAAGACACAGCCGGCTGAGGAGAGCGGGCTAACAGCCCCGCAACCATCAGCCTGCCCTCACGAACCACAAAAAAGAAAACTACGAAAAAAGCGAAAATATATTAATATAATTTTCAATATTAGTAATTATTCATTGATATTTTTGCTGTTTTATTGTAGTTTTCACAAAACATCCATAAAATACCATAATCTTCAGGGCGGTACATCGTCATAGATTAAAAACAATTTTGGGAGACATATCTTGGCTCAAACCAAAGATTACAATCTGGGAGAATTCACCTATCCGCGGGGCTGGTTTGTGATTGCCGAATCCTGCGAACTGGACAACGGCCCCAAAGCCGTGCGTTTTTTCGGCAAGGATTTTGCCCTGTATCGCGGCAAGAGCGGCCGGCCGGTTCTGCTGGATGCCTATTGTTCCCATATGGGCACCCATCTTGCGGCCAGCACCAGCACCTCTATCGTCCGCACCGGGGAACAAATCGAAGGCGATTCCATCCGGTGCCCCTATCACGGCTGGCGGTTTGGCCCTGATGGCAGGTGCGAGGAGATCCCCTATTTTGAGGGACGCTGTCCCACTGCCGCCAACATCCGTTCTTATCCCGTCAGGGAAGTCATGGGCTGCATCGTCACCTGGCATGACCCCGAAGGCGGCGAACCGGATTACGACCCGCCCGTCTTAGAAGAATGGAACGACCCGGCCTGGGTACGCTGGAAACTGGACCACTTGGGAACGCTCGACGTGCATCCCCAGGAAATCATCGACAACATGGCCGACGCCCATCACTTGGGCCCCACCCACGGCGCGCCCAGCGAATATTTTGAAAATGAATTCAGGGACCATGTTTATATTCAACGCCAAGGCGGCGTTCACAAAGGCTATCAGACTATGCTCATGACCAGCACATGGTACACTGGCCCCGGTATTTTGTTGTCCAAACAACAATTTGGGGACAAGCTGATTTATGAGTTCATTGCCAATACGCCGGTGGAAGACGGTAAGGTCCAGGTCTGGCACGCCACCCTGTACAAGGCTGCCAACACCCCACCAACGGAACAGGACATTGCCGCCGCCCGTGACGTGCAGGCCAACGCCCTGGCCTCTTTCGCCCAGGACTTTGAGGTCTGGAAAAACAAACGCCCAGCACTGAATATTCTTCAAATCGTCACCGACGGCCCCTTCGCCAAAGGACGCCTCTGGTACAAACAGTTTTATAATCCCCGCGCCATGGCCGCAACCTTCCAAGAAAAGGTCAACGGCAGGCGGAATCCCACCAATCTGCCGGATCCGACCGAAGAACGCCGGGCCTTCGGCATATAGTCGCCTGTGGCATTCAGAGTGAATTGTGCATAGATTGACCCATTCATAATTCACTCTATTCTTCAGGATTCTGGGGACCCTTGACACGTTTGTCACCGCTTTGGGCACGTCTTCCCACAGCCTCAAACGCAACTTGCCCCGGCACAGTTAGTGCCGGGGGCCTTTCAGCCTCCTTTGTTTAAGGAATATTCCCGTGACCGGCACCCACTGCATGCCGGGCCGCCCGGCGACCTGAAAAAACACAATCCGCCAGAGACAGGCCGGACACATAAGAACGGGAACAAATCCCCACTGCCGCCCGCCCGACGGCATAAAGCCCCCGCACGGGCCGGCCATCCTCGCACAGCACTAGCCCGCTTTCCTCTGCCACCACCAGGCCACCAAGCGTCAGCGTCGCCATCGGATAGACCGAACTTGTGATGGACATGTCCAGGGCATAATAGGGAGGTGCTTGCAACCGGGCCATATGCGCCGGGTCTTTGCGGTAAAGGTCATCTTCCCCCTTGAGAACCGCCTGATTATACTCATCCACCGTTGCCTGAAGCGCCGCTGCCGGTATCCCAAGCTTCCCCGCCAATCCGGCCAGGTCAGCGGCTTTCTGACAATTAAACATCATATTGACAACCCCAAGCAGCCATTGCAGACCCGTCATCCTCCGCCCCAGAAGATTTCGTATATGCCACAGCTCGCGCCAGGTCGCCCGAACCAAATCCGCATCCAGGATCAAATAACCGCGCCCCTGCCCCTTTTCACAAATTGCCTCCCCAAGCGTGCCGCCATATTGCGATTCATCGTCCAGGCGCCGACCGTCGCCATCGACCAACACGCCCCGAATCCAGTTTTGCGGCGGATTGATAAACCGCCAGGCCGAAACACGCTGCATATGGGCTGTCGCCCCGCCAACCGATTGTCCCAGCGCAATGCCGCTACCGTTACATCCTGCGGTTCCAAGAGGAAACCCCCGGGCATAAGACGGCGCATAATGTGCCATCATGTCGCGATTAAACACAAACCCGCCCGTTGCCAGAATCACAGCTTTGCGGGCCTTTAGAAAAACCCTTTCCCGTGGCGCACCGGCTTCGATCTCAAGCGCCTTTTGTCGTGCCGCCCGGGCCTTGTCCGGCCGGGACAAATGACACACCCGCGCCCGGCGCATATATCGACAAAAACGACGGGCTGCATTGCTCTTCGGCGGCAGGCGCAGCATTTCCACCCCGATCACCCGCCCCGATACGTCCTGTAGCAAACGGACCACTTCACACAGCAGATACGGCACAGCCCCTTTGTCCAGGGCCGCCCGTTTCAAGGGCGCAAACAGATCCGGGCGACCGGAAGACGGCGACCGTCTTTTCCGGGGATGACGGGCCCGATGCCCGCGGGGAGCGGGCTTCGCCTGATCACGAAAACGCAGGCCCAATTCATTACCGGAATGATACAGAGAATAAAGCCCCGGAGGCAAGGCGGTCTTCCCAGGGAAATACGCCCCTCCAAAGGTCACACCCTGCCGCTCCAGCCAGTCAATCATGCCCGCACTCCCCTCACAAAAAGCCCGCAGCGTATGGTCCGTGACCACCTCCCCCACTTCTTGCTTCAGATAAGCAAACATATTTTCAGGACTGTCGAAGATATTGTTCTGCCGTTGATACCTGGTGCCCCCACCAGCATAGACCACATTGCCGCTTATGGCCGTTGCACCGCCCGGCTCAAACCGCTCCACGAGCGCCACCTGTGCCCCTTTATCCAGCGCCTCAAGAGCTGCCACCACTCCGGCGCCGCCAAATCCCACGACCACCACATCATACGAGGCCGCCCACGGAATAGCGTCTTCCGATGCCACGATCTGTGGAGGACTGATACGGTCATGAACAAAGGGGAGCATCACCCTCTCCCTGATTAAGGTGAAAATGGACGTGCCCCGACAACAGAACCATCAGCCTGTCATCCGGAGCCTTCCTGTCTCGCAACGGCCTGTGTCACCGGATGATCTGCATCCGCGCGCCACAGCTCATCAAACAGGTTCAAGGTATCCACCGCGTAATGAAAGCCGGCCTGTCGGGCCTTGGCCATTGAATAACAGACATCCCAGTTGCAAATCATCGCCATGTCTATGAAGCGCAGATGGTATACCAGCATCTCTTCCATCGGCAGCCCCCGCCCGCGCACTTGCTCCAGAATAAACCGCTCGGCGCTCACGGCCTGCTCCGGCACCTGCCAGGCCAAATCATAATGTTGCGCCAGACGTGGCCATAATTCCTGCCAGGTAAAAGGGTCGCCATTGGCGGCTGTAAAGCTCTGGTTCACAACTGGAGATGCTGCCCCATCTTCGTCATTTTCCTGACATCCCGCATGAGAAGCCACCCACCAGGCCATTTTGGCCAGCAGATCCGTGCTGGTCACCTCCCACAACCGGGAAAAAATCTCCCGCCCGCCGGGGAACAGCAGCGGCACCCCCATCCGCCGACAGGCCTGGGCATAACAGGACAACGCAAGGACCAGATTTTGGAACGAATATTCATTCTGCCCCACCAGATAGGTCGGGCGCAAAATATTCCAGGCCACCCCGGAAGCCTTCAACTCATCCTCAACGTCAAAATACCAGTTGGAGACTTCAAACCGTCGATCTGTTTCCCTAATGGGAAGCTTCCAGTGAGGATTGAATACCGGTCCTGCCTGAATGCCGTAATAACGGGTCCCCGTCACCAGCGTCACATGTTTCAGATCGTGCGGCTCTTCTCTTAACACCATAAGAACATTGCGGAAAGCCGCCAGATTGCGCTTTTCGGGATCGTGGGTGAATGTCAGCGCGGCCAGTTTATGCAGAATGGCTTCGGAAATTTCCCGCCGCCCCGCATAGCGGCGCAACAGCCGCCGAAACGCTTCAGGATTTATGGGAAATTTCCCTCCCATGGCCGCCGTGACCGGAATATGCGCCGCATAAAACAAATGGGTCACACGGTAGCCTTCCAGGGCCTGACGCAACCCGCCGCTGTCCTGAATATCGGCATTTATAATCCTGACCGATGCAGAAGGCGGCGTAAATGGGCGCCGCGCGAGTGCCAGCGGCTGAACCGTTGCCTTGCCCGCAAGTTCCCGTAAAATGGCGCTGCCCGCCATCCCGGATCCGCCCACCACAAGGGCCGTCATAGAAGGCTGGTTTGCTGGCACCGTCATGCGGAACTCACCCCAGCGCCTTTGTTCGGAAAAAATTTCATGAGTCCCCTCCCTGTTTGTGTACAAGAAAACGCTTCAGGGCTCGTAACACTTTGTTGTGTTCGTCATAAACCGGTTCGGAAACCAGGGTCAGATCTGGAAAATGTTCAAACAACATGGACACGGCAATCCGGCTTTCCATAATGGCAAGGAACTGCCCCACACAAATATGTTTGCTGCGTCCGAAGGCAATCACCTTGGACGTATCGCGGGTCACATCGAAGACATCGGGACGGGGAAACACCTCCGGGCAGAACTGCGCGGCCGCAGAAATGGGATAAACCATTTCTCCCTTGCCGATCCGACAGCCCTTCCATTCCACATCTTCCAGCGCGTAGCGGGGAACTCCCATTTTCATAAAGAAGTCATATCTCAGCACTTCCATAATGGCGTTATCCCAAAGCTCCGGCCGCTCTTCGAGAATCTGGCGTTGCTGCGGGAAACGCATCAGATTGAGCACAGCATTGCAGATCAGATAGATTGTGCTTTCCGAGCCCCCGGCCATCACCATCCCCACCAGCGCCACCAGCTCATCATCGCTGAGACGATCCTCCTGGTCACAGGCCAGGATCAGATGCTCCAGGATGGTCTCTGCCGGGCGCCCCTGCTGAATCTGGCGCCGCTGCCTCTCGATAACCTCACGAACCAGCCTCACCCCGTTGGTGATCAGCCGCCTTTTCTCTGCCACCTCTTCAGGCGGGAAATCCAGAGACGGATCAAACAGCTCCACATAGGCCACAGCGAACTGCTGAAATTCCCGATGCAGGTGGAAGGGAATGCCCAACAGGCCCTGCATGACCTGAACGGGAATATCATAAGCAAAATCATGCACCACATCGAAAACCTCCCTATCCCTGAGAGTGTCTATTTTTTGAGCCACGATGTTTTCGATAATGGTTTTGTATTTCTGAAGGGGCCCCCTCTGGAAACTGGGCATGATCAAACGCCGGACCCGGTTATGGTCAAGACCGCTCAGCGCCAGAAGATCGTTGCTTTTCAGGTCATCCCATTCCTTGTTTTCCCCGACCTCCCCCGGATCGTAATATTTCCAGTCGGCCAGATTGATGGAAAAACGGCTGTCCGACTGAATGCGAACCACATCCTCATAATCCGACATCAGCCAGGCCCGGCCTTCTCGCCAATAGGCCACCGGCGCCTTTTCCCGCAACTCCTTATATGCCGGATACGGATTCTTCAGGAATTCTTCCGAATGCGGATCAAAGGAAACTCTATTTTCGACAGCCTTTTCTTCCACAACACTCATCTTCCGCCCCCTTTCGTCACATTACGTTAACTGTCCAGATCAACTCGCTGACCCCCTACACTTCGACACCCCTTATTTACTGCTACATAATTTACGCATATTTTTATATTAGTCAAACTTAATTGACTTTTACTGCAAAAAAATTGTTATTTATTTACGAAATATTCAATATATGCATCCCCTAAGAACACAAAAAGCCCCCTCGCCCTGACCGGGCGACACACCCAACAGCCGTTTTATGAGAGACTTATTCTGTGCAAGAATTATAGAGTGAATTGTAAATAGGTTGACCGGCGCCGAACCCCGAGCCCATAAATATCCGCATGAATATCCGCGCGAATATTCCTGTGGATATCATTGTGTATATCCTTGTGGATATCGTTCCGCCCCAGAAGCTCTTTCAGGCCGGGGAAAAACGAAAACCTCATTCGTTCTCCAAGGAACGGGCGAGGGTTTCAACCCTTTTGACGGCTGTCTCCAGAAGGCGTTCATATTCCGGCGCATCCCTCGTGGAAAGAGGAATTCCGGACGGTGTTCCCCCCTCTGTCGCAACGCCCGCCCCATTACGAAGTTCAAACAGTTCATCAGCGATCAGAATAGAGGTCATCAGTAACAAACGGGTATCGGTAATCAGCGGAAGCCGGTCTTTCAGTTGCTGTGCCTTTTCATCCACATAGGCGGCGAGCTGGGCCAGACGCTCCTCTTCGCCGTCGCGACAGGCAAGGTGATAGGACTGATTGTTAAAGGTGACGGTAATTTCGGCCATGATGTTTTCTGTTTCCTGAAAGCTGATGTTGTGGAGCAGATGCCATTAACACCCGCGTTCTCCCCGGGGTCTCTTCAGAGTCGGAGTCTCAGTGCAGTCGTTCGTCCGCCATGATCCGGTCCAGCCGGTCAATCACGGCCTCCAGGTCCCGATCTGCCGATTCGGTCCGGTTTTCCAGTTCCCTGACATAGTCCCGGAGTTTTTCATGCTCCCCCTCAAGCGTTTCATATTCTTCCCGGAGCTTGTCCAGTGTCCTGAGCAAGGTGCGGTTTTCCGCTTCAAGCCGGGCCAGATATTCGGCCTGTTCATCGCCAGCAGCCGCCTGATCCGGGCCTACCTTACGGGCCCGCCCCTTAAGGTCAAGCGCCGCCCGTTCCAACCGGACCAGCGCTGCTTCCAACGCTTCCTCAAGGGCGGCAATTCCGTTTTCTTCTGTAGTCTCTTTTTTGTTTTGCGTCATGTTCTTCCCCCTGATCCGTCCGCGCACGGGGCCGGATATGCCTATGGCATATAGCCTAGAGTGAATTGTGCATAGGTTGGCTCAATTCACTCTAACGCCATTTCCCCCGGAAAATCCACCGAAAACGAATCCCGTCCGACAATCCGCCCCATTTCTGCCCGCCCCACCATAAGGATTAAAGCACTGAATCTGTTTTAATTGTCAGAAAATGTTGACGCAACGACGGGTTTTGTCCATTGTGCGCGCGATTAACGTGTAGTTTTGCATGTCGTGTGCTGGCTCACCCGACATGTCCATTGAACATACAGATCGGCAAGAGGAATATGACAGTATCACATGGCGATATGGCCAATGCCATCCGTGCGCTCAGCATGGATGCGGTGCAGGCGGCAAATTCAGGTCATCCGGGCATGCCCATGGGAATGGCGGATGTGGCGACAGTTCTTTTTACCCAATATCTGAAATTTGACCCAGCCTGGCCGGAATGGCCCGATCGCGACCGGTTTGTGCTGTCCGCCGGTCACGGCTCCATGCTGATCTATTCCCTCCTTTACCTCACCGGCTATGACAGCCCGACCCTGGAGGACATCAAAAACTTCCGCCAGTTGCATAGCCCCTGTGCCGGCCATCCGGAATATGTGGAAATTCCGGGCGTGGAAATGACCACCGGACCGCTGGGCCAGGGACTGGCGACTTCCGTTGGCATGGCGCTGGCCGAACGCCTGAGCGCCGCCCGCATGGGAAATATTATTGATCATTATACCTATGTGCTGGCCGGGGACGGCTGCCTGATGGAAGGTGTCAGCCACGAAGCCCTTTCCCTTGCCGGCCATCTCAAGCTCGGCAAGCTGATTGTGCTGTGGGACGACAACAGAATCTGTATTGACGGCAGCACCGACATGACCGTCAGCGATGACCAGATGGCGCGCTTCGCCGCCCATAACTGGCATACCATTGCCGTGGACGGCCATAATCCGGATGAGATTGCCGCCGCCATTGAAGCCGCACAACAGGATGAGCGGCCATCGCTGATTGCCTGCCGCACCACCATTGGCTATGGCGCGCCCAACAAGCAGGGAACGGCCGCCACCCACGGCGCGGCTTTGGGCGAGGCGGAAGTGGCAGCCGCCCGGGAATTCCTCGGCTGGCCCCATGCGCCTTTTGAGATTCCGGAAGATATTCTTCAGGCCTGGCGCGCTGCCGGCGCCCGCCACAAGGCCACGGTGGCCGCCTGGAAAGAACAGTATGAGGCCCTCGACGCCGGCCTTAAGGCCGATTTTGAACGGCGCCTGAACCGGGACCTGCCCGAAGGTCTCGAAGCCGCCATTGTCGATTACAAGAAACAGCTTGTGGCCGAACCGAAAAAAGTCGCCACCCGCAAGGCGTCCGAAATGGCGCTCAATGTCATCAATCCGCTGATGCAGGAAACCATTGGCGGGTCTGCCGACCTTACCGGCTCCAACAACACCAAAACCGCTGATATGACTGTCGTCACCCGCGATGACTTCTCCGGCCGCTACATCCATTACGGGGTGCGCGAGTTTGGCATGGCAGCCTGCATGAACGGCCTGGCGCTGCATGGGGAATATGTCCCTTACGGCGGCACTTTCCTGGTCTTTACCGATTATTGCCGCCCGGCCATTCGTCTGTCCGCCCTGATGGAACAGCGGGTGATTTATGTGATGACCCATGACAGTATCGGTCTGGGCGAGGACGGTCCGACCCATCAGCCGATTGAACATCTGGCAAGCTTGCGCGCCATGCCCAATCTGGCCGTCTACCGGCCTGCGGACGCGGTGGAGACCGCCGAATGCTGGCTTGCGGCCCTGGAAGACAAGGACCGGCCGAGTATTCTGGTGCTGACCCGTCAGGGGCTGGAACAGGTCCGCCTCAGCCATACGGATGAAAACCTGTCCGCCAAAGGCGGTTATGTGCTGCATGAGGCAGACGGTGAGGCCCAGGCCACCTTGATCGCCACCGGCTCCGAAGTCGAGCTGGCCGTCAAAGCGCGAAGCGAGCTGCAACAGGCCGGCATCCCGACCCGCGTGGTGTCCATGCCGTGTCTCGAACGTTTCGAGGAACAGGACGATGCCTATAAATCCCATGTCCTCGGCAACACCCCCACCAATGTTGTTGTGGAAGCGGGCGCCACTTTTGGATGGGAACGGTATGTGGGCCGCAAGGGCATCATTATTGGTATTGATCGTTTCGGCGCCTCCGCCCCGGCGAAAGACCTGTTTGCGCATTACGGCATGACGGTTGACGCCATTGTCAATGCCGTTAAAAACGCGTAAGAACAAGAAAACAGCAAAATCTATCAACTGGAGATACACCTCATGGCAACACGTGTAGCAATCAACGGTTTTGGACGTATCGGCCGCCTGGCCCTGCGCGCGATTTACGAATCAGGTCGGGAAGACATCGAAGTGGTCGGCATCAACGACTTGGGCGATGTTGACATGAATGCCTACCTTCTGAAACGGGATTCCGTGCACGGCCCCTTCCCCTTTGACATCAAGGTGGAAGGTGACAGCATCAATCTTGGCCGGGGGCCGATCAAGGTCACCGCGGAACGCGATCCGGCCAATCTGCCTTGGGGTGAACTGGGTGTGGACATCGTTTATGAGTGCACCGGCATCTTCACCCATCGCGACAAAGCCAAGGCCCATCTGGACGCCGGCGCCAAAAAAGTGCTGATTTCCGCGCCTGGCACCGAAGTAGATCTGACCGTTGTTTACGGCGTCAACCATGACAAGCTGGAAGCCGGCCACACCATTGTCTCCAATGCCTCCTGCACCACCAACTGCCTGGCGCCTGTGGCCCAGGTGCTCAATGAAACCGTGGGCATTGAAAAAGGCTATATGACCACGGTGCATGCCTATACCGGGGATCAGCCGGTGCTTGATACGCTGCACAAAGATCCGCGGCGCGCCCGTGCCGCCGGCCTCAGCATGATTCCGACCTCCACCGGTGCGGCCAAAGCCGTGGGTCTGGTGCTGCCGGAACTGGCCGGCAAGCTGGACGGTTCCGCCGTGCGGGTCCCGACTCCGAACGTGTCCATGATCGATCTGAAATTCGTGGCCAAAAAATCCACCACGGCCGAGGAGGTCAATGCCGCCATCCGCGAGGCGGCCAATGGCCGCCTGAAAGGCGTTCTGGCTTATGTGGACGAACCGTCCGTTTCCATCGACTATAACCATGACGCCCACAGCTCCAGCTTCGATGCCTCCCAGACCAAGGTCATGGACGGCACACTGGTGCGGGTCTTAAGCTGGTATGACAATGAATGGGGCTTCTCCAACCGGATGTCCGATACCGCCAGCGTGATGGCGTCTCTGTAAGACCAAAAAAGGGGGACGCGCCATTATGGCAACGTTCAAGAATATTCAATCCCTGGGCGCGCTTGAAGGCAAGCGCGTCCTTGTTCGTGCTGACCTCAATGTGCCCATGAAGGCCGATCATGAGGGCGACATGACCGTCACCGATGACACCCGCATCCGTTCCGTGGCGCCTACACTCAAGGCCCTGTCCGAACAGGGCGCCAAGGTCATCGTCATGTCCCATTTCGGCCGCCCGAAAGGCCAGACTGTTCCGGAAATGTCTCTGGAACCGCTGGGACAGCCGCTGGCCAACATCACCGGCCTGCCGGTATTGTTCATTAATGACTGTATTGGCGCCGAAGTGGCGGAAACCATCGACGGCATGGAAAACGGCGCTGTGTTGCTGTTGGAAAATGTGCGCTTTTATCCGGGCGAAGAAGACAACGACCCTGAATTCGCCAGGGCGCTGGCCCAGAATGGCGATGTTTTCGTCAATGACGCCTTTTCTTGCTGCCACCGGGCACACGCCTCCACCGAAGGCATTGCCCATTTGCTGCCGAGCGCGGCGGGCCTTGCGCTGGAAGCGGAACTTAAGGCGCTGGAAAACGCCTTGGGCAATCCGCAACATCCCGTCGCCGCCGTGGTTGGCGGGGCCAAGGTGTCCACCAAGCTTGATGTGCTCACTCATCTGGTGGAAAAGGTCGATCATCTAATTATCGGCGGCGGCATGGCCAACACCTTCCTTGCCGCCCAAGGGGTGGATGTGGGCAAGTCGCTGTGTGAACATGACCTGGCTGACACCGCCCGCGATATTCTCGCCCGTGCCGAGGCCGCCGGCTGCACAGTTCATCTGCCCACTGACGTGGTAGTGGCAAAAGAATTCAAGGCCCATGCAGACAACCGCACCGTGGCCCTTGATGACGTGGCCCAGAATGAGATGATTCTGGATGTGGGGCCGGCTTCCGTCGCCAAGCTGGCGGAACAGCTGAAAAGCTGCAAGACCCTGATCTGGAACGGCCCGATGGGGGCCTTCGAAATTGAACCGTTCGATGCCGCCACCGTCACCCTGGCCAAGGCGGCCGGGGCGCTGACCGAGGCCGGTAGTCTGCTGAGCGTTGCTGGCGGCGGCGACACGGTGGCGGCCCTCAATCATGCGGGCGTGGCGGAACAGTTTTCCCACATTTCCACCGCTGGCGGGGCCTTCCTCGAATGGATGGAAGGCAAGGAACTGCCCGGTGTGAAGGTTCTAAAACAGTAGCCTTATCTTAAGGACCCCGCCGTATAAGGACGGGGTCCCGTTTTTCCAAAATAACAACCGATATCTGTGACTAAGGATAATCCCATGAAAATAACACGCAAAGTTAAACAGATCCTGTCCTATTACGAAAGCGACAATCCGGGCACCAAGGCCAACCTCGCCCGCATTCTGATGACCGGCAAGCTGGCCGGAACCGGCAAGATGATCATTCTGCCGGTGGACCAGGGCTTTGAACACGGCCCGGCCCGCAGCTTCGCCCCCAACCCCCCGGCCTATGATCCCCATTATCATTACAAGCTGGCCATTGATGCCGGCCTGAATGCCTATGCCTCGACGCTCGGCATGCTGGAAGCGGGCGCGGATACCTTTGCCGGCCAGATCCCGACCATCCTGAAAATCAACAGCTCCAACAGCTGGGCCACCACCAAGGACCAGTCCGTCAACGCCTCCGTTAATGACGCGCTCCGGCTTGGCTGTTCCGCTGTCGGCTTCACCATGTATCCAGGCTCCGAACATGCCCTGGAACTGATGGAAGAATTCCGGGAAATCGCCGAAGAAGCCAAAGCCGCCGGCCTCGCCGTGGTGCTCTGGTCTTATCCGCGCGGCGGGAAGTTGAGCAAGGACGGGGAGACCGCCATGGATGTGGGCGCCTATGCCGCGCACCTGGCTGCCGAGCTTGGCGCCCATATCATCAAGGTGAAACTGCCGTCTGACCATCTGGAGCAGCCGGAAGCCAAAAAAGTTTTCGAAGAACAGGGCATCGACATTTCCACCCAGGCCGCCCGAGTGCGCGAAGTGATGCGCTCCGCCTTTAACGGCCGGCGGCTGGTGGTCTTCTCCGGCGGGGCCAAGAAAGGCGCCAACAGCGTCTATGACGACGCCCGCGCCATCCGCGACGGCGGCGGCAACGGCTCCATCATCGGCCGCAACACCTTCCAGCGTCCGCGCGAGGAAGCCCTTGAAATGCTCAATAAAATCATCGCCATCTATAAGGGCCAGGACTAAGGCCCCCACCAAGCAATTCGTTTCGGAAAAGCCGGGTCCCGACGGGCCCGGTTTTTTATTGACCCTTCCGCGCTTTGCGCTATCAATGAAACAGTATTCACAGAGGGACACGTGATGGCACAAACGCGACTTTATCTGATTACGCCCCCGAAAATTGACCTGAACAGGTTCCCGGAACAATTAAGCGCGGCACTGGACGGTGGGGACGTGGCCTGTGTGCAATTGCGCCTCAAGGATGTGCCGGAACAAGACATACTTCATGCTGCCGAGCGGCTGATGCCGGTCTGTCACGACAGGGACGTGGCATTTCTTATCAATGATCATGTGGAGCTTGCGGCCCGAGTCGGGGCCGACGGCGTCCATGTGGGTCAGGACGACATGCCGTACAAGGAGGCCCGCGCGATGCTTGGCAAAGACGCCATTGTCGGCGTGACCTGCCATGCGAGCCGCCATCTCGCCATGGTCGCAGGCGAGGCCGGCGCGGATTATGTAGCCTTTGGCGCCTTTTATCCCACCACCACCAAAGAGCCCAAAGCAACCGCCGATCCGGAAATTCTGCGCTGGTGGGCGGAGCTGTTCGAGGTGCCCTGTGTCGCCATCGGCGGCATTACCGTGGACAACTGCCGTCCCCTGATCGAGGCAGGGGCGGATTTCATCGCCGTCAGCAGCGGCGTCTGGGGCCATCCCGACGGTCCCGCCGAAGCGGTCAGGCAGTTTAACGAAGTGATTGCCAACGTACCAGCCGGCGAGGATGTTTAGAGTGAATTGTGGATAGGTTGGCTCAATTCACTCTAGACAATCTTTTCTTTGAGGATTGCTTGGTCTTGAACAGCCACCGCATGCCCCAGCCCAGCATGCCCGACAGCCCAAGCACCAGTCCATACGGCAAAGTTTGATACAGCAGGATGTTTTGCCCTTCCGCCTCCCCCGCGACGCCCGGCAGCGCATACCCCTCATATTCCAAACTTGCCTCCATCAATAGATAATCCCCCCGCCCGTCCAGCGTGAACGGCAGGATCCCGTCTTCGGTCAGATCCCGCATGGCCGCGAGGCTGAGCATTTTGCGGCGAATAGCGAAACGGTCGGCGTAACCGTCCCATTCCTCCCGCAGCCGACGCTGGGTAATCTGGTAAAGCGCCCGCCTTTCCCCGCTTACCGGATCATCCCGCAGTCCCATGAAACTGCGGGCTTCGCCCCGGTCCAAAGTCCTCTCATGCCGTCGACGACTGGACGCCGCGAAAAACATGTCGGCACCGATGCGCAACCGCGCCAGTTCTTCGGGATTGGAATAAGTGACCACCACTTCCTGCATATAGGTTTCTTCCACCGCCGGACGCGGCGCACGGTTCCCCCCTTCCGTCATAAACCGTCTTGACGCATTGACCTTCTGCGGCAGCCCCCGCCGCTCCCTGCGGTGCCATATATCATTGTCCTGAAAAAGAAACGTTACCGAAAGCCGAGTGAGAATAACCCGGGGCGCGTCCCCCCATTTGCCGGTCAGGTCAAAATGACCGGTATAAGGGTTCTCCGCCGTGATCAGAAGAGCGTCGGGCCGCAAGGTCAACCGACCAGATATTTCCCGCCCAACTTCCCGTTCAGTTTCCCGCCCCTTGGCCCCGCCCGGCGGCGCGACCAGCGACAGGGCCATCAGAAACTGCCAGAGACGTGTATTCAAACGGAATTTCCGGAGCGAATGCAGCAAAACTGGCACCTTTATCAACAAAGCTTTATCAACAAAAAGGGAAAAGCGCCTTTCTGGCTGCTACCCTGCTGGCGGGGGACATTCTACACCCGCATCATCATACAAAACGCTATCTGAAAAACCTCATCAAGCTCTTAACAAAAGGTAAAACCTTAACAATCTGCCGTTTTTTTCCTCGCCTGGTCCTTTAACCCTAAAAAATTTGTTTGAGCTGTCATTTTCCTGTTTTCTCAGCCGCCCCCGATATGGCATGATGCAGCCATGCCAAGAAACATCCCCGCAAATATCACCGTACGGTGCCTCGGCCCTGAAGATTCCCGCGATCCGTGTTTTATGATTCGCCGCAAGGTTTTTATCGAGGAACAAGGCGTACCCGAGGAAGAAGAGATGGATGGCCTGGACGACCAGGCGGATCAGTATCTGCTATATGTAAACGGGGCGCCTGCCGCCACGGCACGGATTCGGTATCCCGATCCTGAACGCGGCAAAATAGAACGAGTCGCCGTCCTGCCCCGGTATCGCAACCTGGGAGTTGGCGAAAAGCTGGTGATCCGCCTGATGGCGGATATTAGTACCCGCAATACGGTCAAGGAAATCATTCTGGCGGCCCAGACTTCTGTGGTCGGGTTTTATGAAAAGCTGGGTTTTACGGCCTTTGGCGAGGAATTCCTCGACGCCGGCATTCCCCATTTATGGATGAGCCGTAAACTGTAACGTCGATATCACGAAAGAGCACCGGCATTGCGCCCGCTCGTTGAGGCGTCTCAAGCCTGTTCGCTGATATCACAATTTAACATCACAATTTAATATCTCCGGCCCATTTTTCGGCCAGATTGCCCACAAGAGGCAATTTGAACTTTTCCCCTTGATAAGCCTTGATCATCAGAATGATCCAGCAGGCCACGCCCAGAATATACAACAGCGGCACCAAAAAAGCCCCCACAAGGGAGATGGCGAGCAGGAATCCCAGAACCTGCAATCCTCCAAAGGTCACGATGGATTGCATGGCGTGAAAACGCACCGTTTGGTTTTTCTTTTCAATAAGCAGGAATATCAGTCCCGTGATCCAGCCCAGAAGATAGCATAACAGACCAGCGATATTTTCCTCAATTCCCGTGCTTGTTTCCTCGGTCATGGTTTCTCCCCTATTGTACCCGTGACTTATGCTCTAGAGTGAACTGTGAATAGGCTGACGCAATTCACTCTAGTTTACCGTGTTTTAGCCTGTTGTACCAGCACCGTTCATCAAGGCGCATAAAATTCATCATCAGGACTTGTACTTTGAGAGCGTCTTGGGTAAGCCATCTACATGACCTTGCCAATACTCTATAGTTTCCGCCGTTGCCCCTACGCCATGCGGGCCCGCCTGGCGCTGGCCTATGCTGGACAGCAATGTGAATTGCGCGAAGTGGTGCTGCGCGACAAGCCGCCAGAACTTCTGCAAGCCTCGCCCAAAGGCACCGTACCGGTCATAGTTCTGCCTGACGGGCGAGTGCTGGAGGAAAGTTATGACATCGTGAAATGGGCACTGGGGCAAAACGATCCGAGGAGCTGGTCCCGCGTTCTCCCCGAAACGGATGAGCTGGTGGCACAAAATGACGGGCCGTTCAAAGCGGCGCTGGACAAATACAAATATGCCAGCCGCCACCCGGAACAACCGCCGGGAAGCTATCGCCGGGAAGGCGAAAAATTCCTGGCGCAGCTTGAAAAAAAGCTCTCAGAAAACCAAACCCGGGCCGGGCAGGCTTACCTTCTCGGGTCAGAGCAGACCGTGGCGGATATTGTGATCTTTCCTTTTATCCGCCAGTTTGCCTTTGTGGATGAGGTATGGTTTTTTTCCAGCCCTTACAAAGCCCTGCAAAACTGGCTTCAATGGCATCTGGACAGTCCGCTTTTTGCGGCCGTCATGCATAAATACCCGCAATGGCAACCGGGAGCCAACCCGGTTATATTTCCGTCCCCGTCAATTCCCGGCCAAAATTCGGGCCAAAATTCGGGCCAAAATTCGGGCCAGAATTCCGGTCAGAACTCAGGTCAATCCTCCTCATGACCTGGGTCAATGACCATCAAGAATGCTTGGCGCAATTTAGGGGGGATGTTATGATCCTTAAAGGTGGAACACACAACCGGGTCCCCGTATAAAGAGGTATATAGTCCATGCCAGCCATAAATACAGATACTGTCAATTTCATCATCGCCTTGGCCCGTGAGGTTCAGGAAGCCGCCGAAGCCATGATCGAGGAAGAGCTGGGGGAAGATAACGGCACAGATTCCTTCAGCGAAGATGACGTCATTAGCATGGACGAACTGACCAAACTTGACGAACGGGCCCATGACATCGCCTATCAGGAATTTGTTGCGGCCGTGGACCGACTCAATCAGGACGACAGGAATGCCCTTGTGGCGCTGATGTGGGTGGGACGCGGCACCTACGGCCCAGACGAGTGGGACGCCGCGTTTGCCGATGCCGCAGATGCCGATAACGACCATACCGCGGATTATCTGCTGCGCACACAGCTTCTGGCCGATTATCTTGAGGAAGGGCTCAGCCAGATGAGTGAGATTTGGGACAGTGAAGAGGACTGAACCTTTTCACATTGACGTTTCCCCCGAACGCCGCCATGGCGAAACGATGACGTTTCGCTCTTTGTTGCCATTGTCGTTTCTGCTTCTCCGCCGTCATTGCTTTTTCCTTCGTCATTGCCGCGAAGGCGGCAATCCAGCTCATAAATAAAACGTCCCACCGGTTTTGAGGAGAGTTTCTAGAGTGAATTGAGCCAACCTATGCACAATTCACTTTAAGGAACCAATACCGCCGCCCCGTCAAAGCGCCCCTGCCGGAGGTCTTCCAGGGCCTTGTTGGCATCTTCCAGCGCATAGAGCGTCACACTGGTCTCAATCGGCAGGCGCGCGGCCGCCTCCAGAAATCCTTCGCCGTCGGCCCGGGTCAGATTGGCCACCGACGAGACATGTTTTTCCCGCCACAGATCCGCGTAAGGAAAGGCTGGAATGTCGCTCATATGAATTCCGGCGCAAACCACCTGCCCACCAGGACGAATTGTCCTCAGCGCCTGGGGTACCAGCGCCCCTACCGGCGCAAATAGAATCGCTGCATCCAGAAGGCAGGGCGGCGCATCTCCTGACTCTCCGGCCCATACCGCGCCTAGGGAGCGGGCAAAATTTTGACTTTTGTGGTCTCCTGGCCGGGTAAAGGCGTAAATTTCCTTGCCTTCGCCTCGCGCTACCTGAGCGATGATATGGGCCGCCGCCCCGAAGCCGTACAGTCCGATCCGTTGCGCCGTGCGCACCCGGGCATAGGAACGAAACCCGATCAGCCCGGCGCACATCAACGGCGCCGCATGAACATCGTCATAGGGTTCAGGGATCCTGAAACAATATTGTGCCGTGGCCACACAAAATTCTGCAAATCCACCATCCAGCGTATAGCCCGTGAATTTGGCCTCCCCACACAGATTTTCCTGACCCGAACGGCAATAGTCACAGCTCCCGCAGGTCCAGCCAAGCCAGGGCACCCCGACCCGTTCTCCGGGCGCGAAGGCCGACACGCCCGCCCCGGTCTCCTCCACGATTCCAATGATTTCGTGACCCGGGATCAACGGCAATTTCGGGGAAGTAAGATCCCCATCCACAATATGAAGATCGGTGCGGCACACAGCGCAGGCCAGAACCCGGATCAACACCTGTCCGGGACCGGGCTCGGGCCGTTTCACATGTTTAAGGGCCAGGGGCACCCCCGGGCCTTCATAAATCATCGCGCGCATGGTTTTCATCATGACCTGAGCATAGCACAGCCCCGCCCTATCCCAATGATGTGCATCAAAGGATATTGCTAGAATGAATTGCAATTAGGGTGACGCTGAATCACCTGCCCCGCTCATCCAGGGCCAGTTTCACATCCCAGTCCCGTAAACGGTATAACAGCCAGAACCCGGCAAGAACCGGCACCCCGGTCATAAACAAATGATGACCCGGCGCATAGGGGGTAATCAGCTGCTGCCAGGTGGACACCGTTGAAATGCCGTGAATGATCAGACCGATTAAATAGGAATATTTCTTTTTAAACCCGGTGATGATCGCCAGAGCCAGAAGACTCTGCAATACCCCCAGGATGGGGCTGATACTGATTGGCAGATCCACCATATAGAAATGGCTATATATTTTTTGGGTGGTTTCCGGCTGGATGATCTTTTCCCCACCCCATTGCAACAAAAAAACCCCCAACGTCACCCGGAGGATCAAAAGCGGCGTCTGGATTTTCTCAGAGAGCTGTTCCGACATATAGCCTACCCCTTTATTCTGTTTTAGGCAGACAGAATAAGTCAGGAAGGATCAAAGGCGAAGTCACGTCTTCGTGAGGTTAATCCAGCAGTCTGTCCATCTTTTCATCTTCCAGATGATAAATGAAATGGCTGTCTTCCCGGCGTGCACCTAACGATTCGTAAAAGGCAATGCCGCTATGGTTAAAATCAGCCACCCACCAGCGCAGGAAATACCCGCCGGCCTCTTTCACTTCCCGTACCAGAAAACGGAACAACGCCTTGCCCACCCCCCGGCCGCGGGCTTCGGGTTTGACAAAAATATCTTCCAAATAAATGCCCGGCTTGCCGCGGTAAGTGGCGAAAAAATAAAAATATACAGCGAAACCCAGCGCTTCTCCATCCATTTCGGCAAAAACCACCCGGGCCATGAGGGGTTCCCCAAACAGGTGCTCCCTCAACGTCTCCGGCGTTGCGGTCACATTATCCAGCTCATTTTCATAGTCGGCAAGAGCCCGGATAAATTCAAGGATCAGCGGCACGTCCTCTTCCGTGGCCCGACGCAGGGTGATTTCCGGCATAGATTGTTCCTTAATTATATGTCTTGATGATATGTCTTGGATTGGTGACTTAGAGGGTTTTGGGGAGCGAGGCTAGATGTCGTGCCCCGATCCCCCATATTTTATCCTGTCCAACAGGCGTGTGGCGCGGCGCTTCCTTATCGTCGCCTCATGAAATACCGCGCCCCGGTGACATAGAGGGTGACATAGAGTCAGAGTTGGGACAGCACATGTTCGGCGCTGGATACCCGAAACTCGCCCGGCGCCTCCACATTGAGTTGCTTGATCACGCCGTCTTCGACAATCATGGCAAAACGCTGGCCACGAAGGCCCATGCCATAACCGCTGGCATCCATCTCAAGACCCAGCGCCCGGGTAAATTCCGCATTGCCGTCCGCCAGCAACGTCACCTTGCCCTCGGCATTCTGATCCTTGCCCCAGGCCCCCATCACAAAGGCATCATTGACCGCAATGCAGACAATCTCATCCACACCCTTTTCCTTAAACGCCGCGGCATGGGAAACAAACCCCGGCAGATGTTTCGCCGAACAGGTGGGTGTAAAGGCGCCCGGTACGGAAAACAGAACCACCTTGCGCCCGCCAAAAATTTCGGAGGTTGTACGTTTTACCGGCCCATCCGCCGTCATTTCAATAAGGGTGGCTTCGGGAATTTTATCGCCAATGGAGACAGTCATGTTGTTTTCCTTTCCGTATGTTTTACCCTGAATACAAAAAGCATCAAACTGGCCAGCAGGAAAGGTAGCATTCTTTCAAGAATGTCTCCAACAGAATCCGGACGCAGATAAAAATAAACGGTGAGCCCAAACCCCGTTACCATGGCCGGGACAATGCTCTGTGCCCTGAGTCTGAGCCCTGCCAGCCGCAACACCACCACCGGCCCGAATGCCGAACCCAGCGCATTCCAGGCAAACAACACCCGACTAAAGATACTTTCCGGCAAGGTCAGCGCCACCACAATCGCCAAGGCACATAAAACGGTTATCACAAACCGGGATATTTTCAGCCGGCTTTCTCCCTCATTGGGCTCTCCCATAATGTCATGCGCGACCGCCGCGGCGGAGACCAGAAGCTGACTATCCGCCGTAGACATGATCGCCGACAACACCGCGGCCAGGAAAATTGCCCCGATCACCGTCGGGAACAACTGCTCCGTCAGAATAAAAAACAGATTTTCCGGATTGCCGGCCTGATGCACCAGAATTTTACCACACAGGCCCAGCAAAATCATATTGCCCAAGACAATGATAAACCACAACACCGCCATGCGTTGGGCAATACGCACGCTTCTTTGATCCCGAAGCGCCATATAGCGGGCCAATAAATGGGGCTGTCCGACGGTCCCCAACCCCACAGACATCGTGCCCAGAACAAATCCCAGCGCCATCAGCCCGGTATTGGGCCCCGTAGGCGATAGTTCCGATGGTGAAGCCACCCCTTCCAGCCCCTGCCAGAAACCGGACCAGCCGCCCACCTCCAAGAACGCCGTGACCGGCAGCACAAGCGCGGCAAGCAGCATCAACATGCCTTGCAACATGTCGGTCATGCTGACCGCCCAGAAGCCGCCGAGCAGGGTATATATAAGGATAATGACCCCCCCACCCACCACACTTTCAGTGACGGAAATGTCGAATGTGGCGGCAAAGCTGTTGCCCGCCGCCTGAAACTGGGCGGCCACATAAAAAAGGAAACAGAAGGTGATCATCCCTGAAGCCGCCCAAGTGATCCACCGCCGGCATCGCGCGTCCCCTTCAAGCGCCAGAAAATCGGTCAGGGTCACAAGACCCTCCCGATGGGCGATCCGGTGCAATCGGGGAGCCACCCAGAACCAGGAAAGGGCATGCCCCATAATTAGCCCTGCAAAGAGCCACAAAACAGACAGCCCCATCACATATGCCGCACCGCTCAACCCCAGCAGCGACCATGCAGACGCGGAACTGGCGGCATAACTGAAAGAAGCCACCACCGGCCCCAAATGCCGCCCGGCGATAAAAAAATCGGCATTGTTATGCGTCCGTCCTCGCGCCCAAAGCCCAATCAGAACAAGTGTAACCTTATAGACCACCAACGTGGCCAGTATTGTCATCTCCCGTGACATGGCTTCCCCTTCCATCCTTACCGGATGCTGTTATTCGTTATTCTGTAATATATATTATGGGGAGCTGACTGTAGCACGAATTTCGTGGCCATGCCCGGTTTCTGTGACAAAGGTGAGAATAATGTCCTGGCCGGATAACGTCGGGGCATGCTTCTGTTTTTCATAGCCGATGCGCAGATCCAGCGAACCGTCCGGGCCGGACAGGACCGCTTCATCCGTCCTTTCCGGGCGGGAGAAAGAATATCCCTCTGGTGCTTCCACATACAGGTCCCGAATTGGCCCGGAGACCAGTTTCGCAAGGTTCCCCCGGATATGCAGGCGGCCATTTCCCTGATCCACCACACGAACCCGCCCGGCCGGCAGCTGTTCCGGCAACCGCGCCCTGTATTTCTGCAACAACGCCCGCTGATACGGTGAAAAGGACATATCGGCAGCTGGCGGCAGATCCAGATGATATTCCCCGTTGAGCGGCACACAGATATCCTTGCAGACCATATAATCCAGCGCCAGGGATAGCTGTGTGGCCGCTGTGGGATCTTTCAGGTCCACCTCCACCGGCAGAATCACCTCGTCATGATAGACAAAAGTATCATATCCATAAAAATTGAGCCGTTCCGGTACCGGCCATTTGACAGAAATCTGCCGCAGGTTTTTTGTCTCATGCCAGTTCCAGCGCGGTGGCATGCCCGCCTCCCCCGGTGAACGCCAATAGGTCTTCCATCCCTTTGCAAGAAGGACATGCCATCCGAGATGCAGCTTCTGTGTCGCCGGATCATAACCGCCGACCATAAGACGCGACTGTGTATAAGGAGTCTTGACCCAATCGGAAGACAACCCCGCCGCCGCGGCCTGACCGGCAAGCCACGGCGCCACAAAACAGATACTGAGAATGGTGAAAACAAGGCTGGAAAGATGCTGGTAATATTTCATGTCGGTTATTTTAGCTGTATCCCGTGTGACGAAAAAATCACTTCTTTGTGAAACCGTTTCCCGAAATAAGTGGCAAACATTTCTGGCGTGACCCGCAAGGGTGTTGTACAATTATCCCCTGCACAGACCGTGTTTATTAACCCATATAAGCGATCTGGAGTTTCTTTGAAAGTGACAAGAGAAGGTTATCTGGAAGGACAGCTGCTGATTGCCATGCCGGGCATGACAGACCCCCGCTTTGCCCATAGCGTCATCTATATTTGTTCCCATAACGAAGATGGGGCCATGGGGCTGGCCATCAATAGGCCGACACAGCATATTGATTTCCCTTCCCTTCTGGATCAGCTCGACATCGACCCTTATCAGGGCGGGAACTTTACCGAGACGACCGAGATCCCCCCCGAGATCCCCCTGCCGCAACTGCATGCCGGAGGGCCTGTAGAAGTAGGGCGAGGGTTTGTGCTGCACTCCGCCGATTATGTACAGGACAGCACTCTGGTCATTTCCGAAACCATAGCGTTGACGGCCACAGTGGATATTCTGAAAGCCATTGCCCGCGGACGGGGCCCCCGACACTATTTGGTGATTCTGGGGTATAGTGGCTGGGGCGCAGGCCAACTTGAATATGAACTGCAACGTAACAGCTGGCTGACCACAGAAGCGGATGAGGAACTGGTATTCTGCACCGAACCGGATATGAAATGGCCACGCGCCATGGCGAAGCTCGGGGTGGATGTCACCATGCTTTCCTCCGAAGCCGGTCACGCCTGAGACCAGGAACATCGAGTACCAAGTTTCACGGCCTCAAGACCATGCTTTGGACCATGCTTTGAGGCCATGCATTTTTTGCATGGCTGCATTGAAATATTAAGACTTCTCATCCTTGCGGAACATCCCTATATATCCCCCCAGATGTTGTATGCGTCTACTGACTGAAATCCTCCCTTTTTTCAGTCCGTTATGGCCTCCTTCCTCCCCTTAGAAGGTCATAACATTGTTTCATTGTCTCCTAGACATGAAGCCTCCCTATATTTTTGGACTTGCCGGGCCTCGGGCCCGGCATTTTTTTTATTTTGGGCATTTTTTTATTTTGGGCGGCAAATTCAAAAAAAAATATCTAAAATTTGATCCATTAAATTTCCATTAACCCCTCTCCGATACAACTTTTCTCAGACAGGCCGGAGAATCCATGGGCACTAGGCCCTATGAGAAAGCCTGAAGCGTATAAAATCAGGTCATATACAAAGTAGTTAGGATGAATCGAGTAATGAAAATGTCCCGTTTTTTTAAATCTGCCGTCGTGGCGCTCACTCTTTCCGTTTCCTTCATCATGGCCAACACGTCATTTGCCTCGGACTTCAAATCGTGGCAGACCGAAGTCGTAAAACTCGTGGCAAAAAAGCAGGTTTACCCGCGCGCCGCCATGCGACAGGAGCTGGAAGGCAGGGCCAAAGTCAAGATCAACATTGACCGCTCCGGCGCCATCACCAGCTATGAACTTGTCGAGCCGAGCGGGGTAGAGATCTTCGACAAGGAAATCGACAGTCTGGTAGAACGTCTCAACCCGTTGCCTGCCCCGCCGGCCAGTGCCAGCGAGTCCCAGCTCAGCTTTATTCTGCCGCTCACTTGGCAAATTCAGTAATTGCAAATCCAGTAATTTTCTGTCAGTCGTTTCCAAAGTTTTCCGCTGTCTCATCAAGACAGCCTGTACCGCGTAAAGGGCTGCTCTGCGGAGCAGCCCTTTTTCTTGAATGGATTGCCACACCCTTTCATGCCGAAAAGGCTTCCCGTTTAATAACCCGCGACCAGTCCGTCCTTGCGCATTTCGCTGGCGCCCTTATAGACGCCCTGTTCCGCATCCCACAGGATGGCCTGATAACCACCAAAGCCGCCCTTGCCTACCCGGACCTTATGGCCTTTGGCTCGCAAGGCTTCAACGACAGGCATCGGCACACCGCTTTCCACATTCAGGACACCGCCATCGCTCATATGTTCTCCCGTAGGCTGGGATGAGCCGTCATGACGGTAACGCGCCGCATCGCCGGCCTCCTGAACATTCATGCCGAAATCAATGATGTTGGAAATAATCTGGGCATGCCCCTGAGGCTGCATTCCGCCCCCCATCAGGCCAAAACTCATGATCGGCCTACCGTCCTTCATGATAAAGGCTGGAATGATGGTATGGAACGGCCGTTTGCCCGGCGCATAGTCATTGGGATGCCCCGTCTCAAGAGCAAACAGCTCCCCCCGGTCCTGGAGCATGAACCCCAGACCATCCGGCACCAGACCGGACCCCATGCCCCGGAAATTGCTCTGGATCAGGGACACCATCATGCCATCCTTATCGGCCACGGTCAGATAAATGGTATCGCCGTCTTCCAGAATTTCAGGATCGGCATAATCCACATCCGTCATGGCGCGATCCATGCTGATCAGCTTGCGCCGTTCGGCAGCGTATTCCTTGGACAACAGTTTTTCCAGCGGCACCTTGTAAAATTCGGGATCTGCATAAAACCGCGCCCGGTCCTCGAAAGCCAGCTTCTTAGCCTCCACATGCACATGCAGATAGTCGGGGGAATTATGCCCCATGGATCTGAGGTCAAAACCTTCCAGAATATTCAACTGCTGCAGGGCGGCGATCCCCTGGCCGTTGGGCGGCAGTTCGAAAACATCGTACCCGCGATAGGTTACACTGACCGGCTCCACCCATTCGCTTCGATGCGCGGCCAGATCCTCTTTGCGCAGATATCCGCCGAGGCGGCGCATATAGGCGTCGATCACCTCGGCAATTTCGCCTTCATAAAAAACGTCGCGTCCCCCTTCGGCTATTTTTTCCAGGCTTCTGGCCAAATCCGGATTGCGGAAAATCTGCCCTTCCGCCGGTGGCTCGCCCCCCGGCAGATAGGTTTGGACAAAATTGTCCGTTTCTTCGACCCCCGCCTCAGGATCAAGATAGCGATCCCGGGCCATGCTAATATAATGAGCGACGAGCTGGCTGACCGGGAACCCCTCCCGGGCATAGGTGATGGCCGGCGCCAAAATGTCCCGCATCTTCAGACGCCCGAAGCGGTTATGCATATCATACCAGCCATCAACCGTCCCGGGCACGCTGACCGGCAGAACCCCAAAGGGCGGGATTTTGTCCACGCCCCGTTGGCGTAATTCATCTTCCAGCATCGCTTTGGTCAGCCCCATCGGCGAGCGGCCGGAGGCATTCAAACCATACAGCTTCCTGCTTTTCGGGTCCCAGATGATAGCGAACAGGTCCCCACCGATGCCATTGCCGGTGGGTTCCATAACCCCAAGCGCGGCATTGGCGGCAATGGCCGCATCAACGGCGTTACCACCCTGTTTGAGGATATCCAGCGCAATCTGGCTGGCAAGCGGCACGCTGGTGGCGGCCATGCCGTGCTGGGCAATCACTTGGGAGCGGCTGGCAAACGCCGCGCCTACATTGCGATCTCCCTGCCCTGTGAAAGGCCAGGGAAAAACAGTATTGGCTTGCGCCTCGACCCTGGAAACAGAACTCAGGCCCGCCACCACGACACAACAGAGCAAAAGCAGGTGTTTCATTTTTCCTGCCCCTCAAGAATGAAGCGACGCACAGTCGAGGCCAGTTTTTCCAGAGACGGTTCATGAGTATACATCATGTGACCCGCCTCGTAATAGGTCATGGTCACCCGGGAAATATCCATGCCATACTGGCTAAAGGTTTCCTCGGTGGCAAAAAACGGCGTGGCCAGATCATAATAGCCGTTTGCCACATAAACCCGGAAATCCTTGTTCTGGCGCAGGCCGCGGGCAATGACGGGGCCCAGCGTGGGATAACCGCCGGTCCAGGACTCATCGGTTTTCCAGTTCCACTCCTTGCCGGGTTTATGGCTGAGCACCTCATAGGTGTCGTCCCGATCCACCTTCAGGCCGCGGCTCAGATAATCATTGATGGCCGCGGTATAGGCGGCGCTGATGCCATAGCCGGACGGGTCAGCGGTAAAAGTCTCTCCGGCATCGTCCTGCTCTTCGCCCGTATAGCGACTGTCAAGACGGCCGACCACCTTGCCTTCCTCCCGCAAAAGCTCGCGCATAAAACGAAACTCATTGACCCGGAGCCGGGTTTTCTCAAGATAGTCCCGGTCCAAACCGGTATAAAGGGACAATTTATCCAGAATCTCGGCCCGCTCTGCGTCTGTGAGGCGATTGCCCTTGAACAGCGCGACGGCATAGTCATTGAGGGCGAAGTCCCGGGCTTCCTGAATAAAGCTTTCCAGCGTACGCCCCTCCTTGTCCACCTTGCCATGATACCAGGCCGTTGCGGCATAGGTGGGCAGGAAGAAAATATACGGCTCCACATTACCCGGGCCACCGTCCACCGTCTGAAAATCCAGAATGCTGGAAACCAGGATTACCCCGTTCAGCGCCATACTGTTATATCCTTCCTGCAACTCCTCCACCAGGGCCGCGGTGCGGGTGGTGCCATAACTTTCCCCACCCACATATTTCGGGGAATTCCAACGGTTGTTCTGGCTGATATACAGACGAATGAAATCACCGACAGACTTGGCATCTTCCTTGATGCCCCAGAAATCCTTGCCATCGCCCTTGCCAATGGCCCGGGAATAACCGGTACCCACCGGATCAATAAACACCAGATCAGTCACATCCAGCAGGCTAAGCTCATTATCCACCAGCGGATATGGTGCGGCACCGGCATTTTCGGCGTCAGAAGGAACCACAACCCGTTTCGGGCCAAACGCCCCCATATGCAGCCACAGCGACGCCGATCCCGGCCCACCGTTAAAGAAAAACGTGATCGGACGTGTGGAAGGATCCTTCACCCCGTTTTTGGTATAGGCGATCGAAAAGATGCTGGCGACGACCTCCCCCTTGTCATTCTTCAGATGAGTATCGCCTGCCACCGCGGTATATTCGAAAGTCTTGCCATTAAAGCGGCCCTTGTGTGTGGTTTTGAAGACACGCGGTTCGGGAATGTTTTCCGCGGCCCCGGCGCCGTTTTCTTTCCCCGGCGCTTCTTTGGCAACACCGGGAAAGACAGGAGCCACCATCATCCCGATCAAAACAACGAATTTCAAAAAATGATTTTTCAGCATGCTATCCCCGTAGTAGATATGATGTGTTTGATTCTTCTTTGTGCCGGAAGTCTGACAAAAAAAACCGGCCGAAGCAATCATTTCAGGGATACCGGTACGGCTTGTGCTGGCATAGCCGACCGCATCGGTGCCTGGAAATTCACACAACACCGGGGTAACTGGACAAGAAAAACAGGGTAGAGAAAAACAACTCGGAGAAAATTAATGCCACTGAAAAAACTGATCGCCGGACATAAAAACTTTCGTGAAGGGAAATATCAGGAACAGAAAGATCTTTACCGGGAATTGGTGGAAAAAGGCCAATCTCCCGAAGTCATGATCATCTCCTGCTGCGACAGCCGCGCCGATCCAGTAATTATTACCGAGGCCGAACCGGGCATGGTCTTTTCTGTACGCAATGTGGCCAATCTGGTGCCGCCCTGCACTCCCGACGGTAAATATCACGGCACCAGCGCGGCGCTGGAATTCGCCGTTCGGCATTTGAAGGTCAAGGACATCGTGGTCATGGGGCACGCCCATTGCGGCGGTATCAAGGCGCTCTATAAGGGAGATTTTGATCATCAGGAAAATGTGGACTTCATCGAACCCTGGATGAGCATTGCCGAACCGGCCCGCCGCGCGGCCCTGAGCCAGAGCGAAGGGGAAGCAGAAGACGTCATTCTGCGCAAAATGGAAGAGGAATCCATCAAACTCAGCCTGAAAAACCTGCGAAGTTTTGACTGGATTGCCGAGGCGGAAAAGAAAGGGACGCTGCGCCTTCATGGCTGGTATTTTGAAATTTCCAGCGGCAGACTGTTTGGCGTGGATGAGGACACCGGGGTTTTTTCCCCTCTTCTCTAGGGAAAACTTTTCAGGCATAGTTCCTGTGTCATAAATAACAGGACCGGGCCATGATTTCCGTTAGCCTTGATATAAAAGCCACCCCCGCCACCGTCTGGAGTTGCCTGACCCGGCAACAACACCTCCTGTGCTGGTGGGGAGAGAATGTCAGCCTGGATGCGTCTCCTGGCGGAAAGTTCAAAGAAGTCTGGATCGACCGGGATGGGACGGAAAAAGTCACGACCGGTGACGTCAAAGCCATCGAGGCTGGCAAAAAACTTCATATCAGTTGGACAGATGAAGACTGGGAACTGCCTACAGATGTCGTGATTCGCCTCGACGCCAGTCCCCAGGGGACCCGCCTCACGCTTGAACATACGGGCTGGGAAAACTTCATGGGCGATTTGATGGACAGTCTGCGCGAAGATCATGAAGCGGGCTGGCGCAGTCATCTGTACAGCCTGAAATCCTATGCCGAACGGCTGAAGGAATAACCGCCACCCGGCCATGATTGCCCCCGTGGACAGCGTCGTTAGGCGTCGTTACTAACGCGCCTCACAATGACATTGAGGCTGTGCCGCGGGCCCAGATGTGCCCCCGGATATGCCCATATGCCCCTTGCACAAACCGGGAATGAACTATTCCAGAAGTTCTCGCAATGCCGTCTGGCCGGCCGCACGAGCAAAGTCCGACGCCTTACGCCCGTCCGCGGCAATGATTTCCTTGTTCGCGCCGTGATCCAGTAGCACCCGCACAATATCTTCATGGCCCTGATGCGCCGACGACATCAGCGCCGTATACCCGCCATCCTGCTGCGCGTCCGGATCGGCTCCGGCCACCAGCAACGCCTTGACGATATCCGTCTGCCCGCTTGCCACCGCGCTGTGCAATGGACAAAGCGCCGACCCGTTGGGGGCCATCGCATTGGGGTCCGCCCCGCGCGCCAGAAGCAGATCCACCGTCTCCGCCTGTCCGAAAAACGCTGCCAGATGAAGGGCGGTAAAGCCATCGCCGGCAAACATGTTTACATCCACCCGCTGGTCTTTCAGCAGCACATCCAGAAGATCGTTCATCCCCAAAGCCGCCAAATCGAACAGATCCAGTTTCGGCTCATAGGACATAAGAATATCGGTGAGCTCCTGTTTTTGCAGATACAGGGTGAACAGGACGGCAGACAGGCCATCGGCGCTGCGCGCGGAGGCAAGCCCGGGATCCTGATCAAGGATTTCCTTAAGCTTCCCACCATCCGCCACATCAATCGCCTTGAACACGTCATCCCTGTTTGCCATGCTGCACCCCTGTTTCGAAATATAATCGTCTCTTTGCGTGAGATCCCTTACTGGTAATCCGCCATACCGCGCCGGGCCAATTCATCGGCCCGTTCGTTCCCCGGATCCCCCGCATGACCCTTGACCCATTTCCAGGTCACGTCGTGGCTGCTGAGCGCGGCGTCAAGCTCCTGCCACAGCTCGGCATTTTTCACCGGTTTTTTGGCCGCGGTGCGCCAACCGTTTTTTTTCCAGCCATGAATCCATTTGGTAATGCCGTCTTTCAGGTAAGTGCTGTCCGTATGCAAAATGATCCGGCAGGGATATTTGACGGCATTAATAGCCTTGATGGCGGCGGTAAGCTCCATCCGGTTGTTGGTGGTTTCCGCCGCACCGCCAAAAATTTCCTTTTCATGCGGCCCCGATTTCAAAACCGCGCCCCAGCCGCCCGGGCCAGGATTGCCGGAACAGGCCCCGTCCGTATAAATCACCACCTCTTTCATCACATGCCATACCCATAGGCCGTGGCGCTTTGTACGCCTTGATGAAACTTCAATTTCTTGAGATATTCCACCGGATCCTTGATCTGCACCAGTGCCCCCTCCGGCCGGTTGAGCCAGTCATAAAGCCGGGTGAGCAGGAACCGGAGTGCCGCCCCCCGACAAAGTAGCGCAAACGCCTCAATCTCTTTTTGTTCCAGAGGGCGGATTTCATTATATCCTTTCAGAAGCTGCGTCGCCTTGGTGATATTAAACGACACATCCGCCTCAAAACACCAACTGTTGAGACAGACGGCAATGTCATAGGCCAGAAAATCATTACAGGCGAAATAATAATCAATCAGACCACTGAGCTGTCCGCCCAGAAAAAACACATTATCCGGGAAAAGGTCCGCATGAATCACACCGGTCGGCAGATCCGCCGGCCAATGGTTTTTCAGATAGGCCAGTTCGGCGGCGAGCGTGCGGCGCATTTCCGGAGCGCATTCATCAGCCCGGCCTTCACAGGCAGCCATCAGCTTTTCCCATCCCGCAACAGATAGATCATTGTCCCGCCGCATGCCAAAGTCCGCCGCCGCCAGATGCATGCGCGCCAGTTCCCGGCCTAATTGCCGGCAATGATCAGGCTGGGGTTTTGTGATGGCCATGCCCTGCAGAAAGGTAATCAGCGCCGCCGGACGCCCGCACAGGGTTTTAAGATAGTTCCCTTTACGATCCCGCACCGGCGTGGCGCAGACGATGCCCTTGTGATTGAGATGATCCATCAGCCCCATGAAAAACGGCAGATCTTCCTCACGCACCCGCGCCTCGAACAGGGTCAGGATAAACTGATCCCTGGTGGTTTGCAGGATATAGTTGGAATTTTCCGACCCTTCGGCAATGCCCTTGAAGGTGACCATCTCCCCCACATCATATTCGGCAATAAATCGGGAAATTTCCTCAGCGGTAACATGGGTATAGACGGCCATTTCTACTCCTGGTCCTTCAGCAGAATTGCAGGTACCTTGAACTGGACATTTTCCTCAACGGTCATGACCGGCTCCAGCCTCACGTCATAACGTTCCTTAAACGCCGCAATTACTTCCTCTACCAGAACTTCCGGCGCGCTGGCACCGGCGGAAATACCGATTCTGGTGATGCCCTCCAGCCACGTCCAGTCAATGTCAGAGGCCCGCTGAATAAGCCGGGAACGGCAACCGGCCCGGCTGGCGACCTCCACAAGGCGTTGAGAATTGGAGCTATTGGGCGCGCCGATGATCAATACGGCCTCGGCCTTTTCCGAAACAGCCTTCACCGCCCCCTGCCGGTTGGTGGTGGCGTAACAGATATCTTCCTTTTTCGGATCCTGGATTTTCGGAAACCGCTTTTTCAGCGCGGCAATGATATCGGCGGTGTCATCCAGGGAAAGGGTGGTTTGGGTGATATAGGCCAGATTGTCCGGATCGCCGATTTCCAGCGTCTCGACATCTTCGACCGTTTCCACCAGCTTGATGCGCCCTTCGGGCAACTGGCCCATGGTGCCGATCACTTCCGGATGCCCCGCATGGCCGATCATCACAATCTCATACCCATTGCGTTCATGACGTTCGGCTTCGCGGTGGACCTTACTGACCAGGGGACAGGTGGCGTCCACATACAGCATCTTGCGCCGTTCCGCCTCCGCCGGCACCGACTTCGGCACGCCATGGGCGGAAAACACCACCGGCGCATCATCCGGCACCTCATGCAGCTCGTCTACAAAAATAGCGCCGCGCCCTTTCAGGCCCTCAACCACATATTTGTTATGGACGATTTCATGACGCACATAAACCGGCGCGCCGAATTTTTCCAGCGCCATTTCAACGATCTGAATGGCCCGATCCACACCGGCACAGAAGCCGCGCGGATTGGCGATATAAAGTGTCACGGGGGTCTTGCTCATAGGCTCGCTTATACACAAACTTGCCCGACTTGAATATAGTTTATTTCGGGGTCATACTGACAAAGTCAAAGAGAAATCAAGAGAAATAAGGAAGCACTCATGAGCGAACCGCATATCCCCCAGAAGGCCCCCTATGTGGTTGAGGTGGTCGCGGGCAAAAAATATTTCTGGTGCCGTTGCGGGCAAAGCCGTCAACAGCCTTTCTGTGATGGCAGCCACAAGGGCAGCCCCTTCACCCCCCTTGAATGGCAAGCTCCGAAAAACCAGCAAGCCTTTTTCTGCGGTTGCAAACACAGCAACACCGCCCCGCTGTGCGACGGCACCCACAAAAGCCTGTAAAACCGGCTGGTCAGCCCCCTGGCCGGTCAGCCCCATTGTCCTCACCTTCCTTGTTTCGTGATTCGCGGAACAGTCGCTGCAGATCAACGCTCTCATGCCACCCCGACATCAGAATTCACTCTAAAAAGCACGTATTTTTTCATAAGGCCTGTTTCCGGGTTTGACTCTTTGGTCAAGCTTTCTATTATGGAGAGGCTGATTAGACCTGCGGGAGAGACTGAACATGTTTCAGCGCCGAAGGAGCAACCGCCCCGGAAACTCTCAGGCAAAAGGACCGCATGGATAAAGCACTCTGGAAAGCAGAGAGTTCGATCGGACCCAGACGACAAAAATGTTCAGGGTATCTGAAGCTCTCTCACCGACGGGGTAAATCAGAGTTCCGTTGAGGCCGCCCTTAAATTGACTTGGACAGCGCGCCCAGGAAGACTGATCAAATCTCTCAGGTTCCATGACAGAGGGGGCAAAACGGGATTTATCAAACAGGATTTTGCCAAGTCCATGTTGCCAAGTCCCCGGAACACCCCTTATTGGAGAATTTTATGAGTGCTGATCAGACAGATCTGAAAAAAACCCCGCTATTTTCCCTGCATGAAGAACTGGGGGCAAAAATGGTGCCTTTCGCCGGTTATGCCATGCCGGTGCAATATCCGTTGGGTGTGATGAAGGAACATTTGCACACCCGCGCCGCCGCCGGGCTGTTCGATGTCTCTCATATGGGACAGGTGGTGATCCGTGGCGAGAATGCCGACGCCTGGATGGAAACGCTGGTGCCTGGCAATATCACGGCCCTGAAACCCGGCCGGCTGCGTTATACCCAGTTCACCAATGATGAGGGCGGCATTCTGGACGACCTGATGGTCACCAAACGGGAAGATGACCTGTTCCTGGTGGTCAATGCCGCCTGCAAGGAACAGGATATTGCTCATCTCAAGGCCCATTTGCCAAAGGGGTTCACCCTGACCGAACTTGACGACCGGGCGCTGGTGGCGCTGCAGGGCCCCAAAGCAGCCGAGGTCATGGCGCGCTTTGTCCCCGATGCCGCCGACATGCCGTTTATGTCCTATATGGAAAAAGACATTGAATCCGTGCCCTGTTATATCAGCCGCTGCGGCTATACCGGCGAAGACGGGTTTGAGATTTCCATACCGGCGGATCAGGCGGAAATGCTGTGCCGCCGCTTACTAGCAGAACCAGAAGTGGAAGCCATCGGCCTTGGCGCGCGCGACAGCCTGCGCCTTGAATCCGGCTTGTGCCTGTATGGTCATGACATCACCACCGACACCACCCCGGTAGAGGCCGATCTGGTGTTTTCCATTGCCAAACGCCACAAGGATCAAACCGGCGATGAAGGCGGTTTCCCCGGCGATCACATTATTCTGGAACAATTGCGCACCGGCCGCATCGCGCGCAAGAGGGTTGGTATTCTGCCCGAAGGCCGGGCCCCCGCCCGCGAAGGCACCGAAATTCTCAACGACCACGATGAAGTGATCGGCCATATCACCAGCGGCGGCTTCGGCCCGACGCTGGGCGGCCCTGTGGCCATGGGCTATGTGAAGGCGGACTACGCCACCAGCGGCCAGCCGGTTTTCCTTCTGGTACGCGGTAAGAAACTGCCGGCCCACGTGGCCGACATGCCATTCGTGGAACAACGTTATTACAGAAAGCCCAAATAATTTTTGACCATTTTTCAGTGTATCTTGAGGAAACAAACCATGACAACCTATTACACAGACGAACATGAATGGATCCGCGTCGACGGCGAGATCGGCACTGTCGGCATTACCGATTATGCCCAAGAGGCCCTAGGCGACATCGTTTTTGTGGAACTGCCGGAAGTGGGCGCTACCCATAAAAAAGGCGACGAGGCCGCAGTAGTGGAATCCGTAAAAGCCGCCAGTGAAATCTATGCCCCTGTGGACGGCGAAGTGACCGAAGTCAATGACGCGCTCGAAGGCGAACCGGCCCTCGTCAACAGCTCAGCCGAGGCCGACGGCTGGTTTTATAAAGTGAAGATCACTAATACCGCTGATCTGGAAGGCCTGATGGACGCCGACGCCTACAAAAAATTTGTCGAAGGCCTGAACTGATCGCCTGTCAAATATTTATAGGGAAACTTTAAGGGACCACCATGCGTTATTTACCCCTGACCCCTGAGGACCGTGCCCAGATGCTCGCCAAAATCGGCGTTAGCCATATTGACGAGCTGTTCCGGGACGTACCCAAAGAGGCGCTTCTGGACAAACCGGTCAACCTGCCACCGCATGCCACCGAAATGCAGGTGGAAGCCGATTTTCGCGCCTTTGCCGCACGCAACCTGGCTGCCGGCGACGCGCCGTTCTTTATTGGCGGCGGCGCCTATCGGCACCACGTGCCAGCTACCGTGGATTACATGATTCAGCGCGGCGAGTTCCTCACCGCCTATACGCCGTACCAGCCGGAAATTTCCCAAGGAACCCTGCAGGCCCTATTTGAATTCCAGACCCAGGTAGCGCAGATTTTCGGCATGGATGTGGCCAATGCCTCCATGTATGACGGCTCCACCGCCGCTGCCGAAGCGGTGCTCATGGCCCGGCGCATCACCCGCAGGAAAAAGGCGATCATCTCTGGCAGCCTGCATCCGCAATATATTGATGTCATCAACTGCACCACCGCCTTTACCGAGGATGTGACCGTAATTAATCCGGTCGCGGTGGACGGCGTGGAAGACCTGATCGGCCAGATCGACGATGAAACCAGTTGCGTGGTGGTCCAAAATCCGGACTTTTTCGGCAACCTTCAGGATTTCAGTCAATTGGCCGAAGCCGTGCATGAGAAAAAAGCCCTGCTGATTGTGGTGGTCACCGAAGTGGTCTCCCTGGGCGCGATCAAATCACCGGGGGAGATGGGGGCCGATATCGTGGTCGGCGAAGGCCAGTCGCTGGGCGTCGGGCTTAACTTCGGCGGTCCCTATGTGGGCCTGTTTGCCACCAAACAGCAATATGTACGTCAAATGCCGGGCCGGCTGTGCGGCGTCACCAAAGATGCGGACGGCAAACGCGGTTTTGTGCTCACCCTGTCCACCCGGGAACAGCATATCCGTCGGGAAAAAGCCACCAGCAATATCTGCACCAATGCGGGACTGTGCACCCTCGCCTTTAGCATCCACATGACACTTTTGGGCGAAGCGGGGTTTCGCAAACTGGCCAAGATCAACCACGCCAAGGCCGCCATCCTGGCCAACCGGCTCGCGGCACTGGATGGGGTTGAGGTGTTGAATAAGACATTTTTCAACGAATTTACTGTAAAACTCCCCCGCCAGGCCGCCCCTGTGGTGGAAGAACTGGTGGAGCGGGGCGTTCTGGGCGGTCTGCCGGTAAGTCGTCTTTATCCCGATGACAAGGCGCTTGAAAACCTGCTTCTGGTGGCCGTCACCGAAACCTGTAGTGACGAGGACCTGGACACGCTGGTCCATGAACTGAAAGAGGTGCTGAAATGATGAATAATCAGGGACGCCCCACCAATATCGACAATGTTGCGGCGCTCAGCGGCGATCGCATCGACACCTTCACCGGCAACCAGGCGCTGGAACAGGAAGAAAAGCTGATTTATGAAATCGGCGATACCGCACGCAGCGGTGTCGACCTGCCTGACGTACCGGAAGCCCAAAGCCGTCTTGGCGGTTTGGAACGGGACGGAGAGATTGGCCTGCCGGGGCTTTCCGAACCCGAGGCCATGCGCCACTACACCCGTCTCAGCCGGCAGAATTATGCCATTGACATGGGGCTTTATCCGCTGGGCTCCTGTACCATGAAACACAATCCGCGGCTTAATGAAAAGGTCACCCGGCTGCCGGGACTTTGCGACATTCACCCGTTGCAGCCGCAATCCACGGTGCAGGGCGCATTTGATCTGATTGACACGCTGGCCCACTGGCTCAAGGAACTGACCGGCATGCCCGCCGTCGCCATGTCGCCCAAGGCGGGCGCGCATGGGGAACTGTGCGGCATGATGGCGATCCGCGCCGCCCACGACAAGGCCGGGGAAAAGCAGCGCACCATCGTCCTGGCGCCGGAATCGGCCCATGGGACCAATCCCGCCACGGCGGCGCTGTGCGGCTACAAGGTCAAGGCGATTCCCGCCACCGAAGACGGCCGGGTGGATCTTGAGGCGCTGAAAGCGGCCCTGGGCCCGGATGTGGCGGCAATCATGCTGACCAATCCCAACACCTGCGGCCTGTTTGAGCGGGACATCCGCAAAATTGCCGATGCCGTACATGAGGCCGGCGCTTATTTCTACTGCGATGGCGCCAACTTCAACGCCATTGTCGGCAAGGTCCGCCCGGGCGATTTGGGCGTGGACTGCATGCACATTAACCTGCACAAAACCTTCTCCACCCCCCATGGCGGAGGCGGTCCGGGGGCCGGTCCGGTGGTCTTTTCCGAGGCGCTGGCCCCGTTTATTCCCGTCCCCTATGTGGTCATGAACGAAGACGGGTTCGAAATGGTGGAACATGTGGGCGAAAGCAGCAGTTTTGGCCGCATGACCGCCTTCCATGGCCAGATGGGCATGTTTGTGCGGGCCCTGGCCTATATGATGTCTCACGGCGCTGACGGTCTCAGGCAGGTAGCCGAGGACAGTGTGCTGAATGCCAACTATATCCTCGCCAGCCTGCAAGACGTCATGACGCCCAGTTTCGACGGCCCCTGCATGCACGAAGCGCTGTTTGACGACCGCTTCCTGAAAGGCACCGGTGTGGAAACCCTGGACTTTGCCAAGGCCATGATCGACGAGGGGTATCATCCCATGACCATGTATTTCCCGCTGGTGGTGCATGGCGCCATGTTGATCGAACCCACGGAAACCGAAAGCAAACAGTCCCTGGATCAGTTCATCGGCATGATGCGGCATCTGGTGGAACGGGCCACCTCCGGCGACAAGGACCGCTTCAGCGGCGCCCCCTATCTCGCGCCGCGCCGGCGTTTGGACGAAACAACGGCGGCCCGAAAACCGGTGTTGCGCTGGACGCCCGAAATTTCCGCCCCGAATGACACCGCTGCTGCTGCGGAATAACACAAATATAAAAGGGAGCCTCCGGGTTCCCTTTTATATATCGGATCTATATCGGATGGGAATGCGCCGAGAGGGGCTTGTGAGTGCATCTGGACGTCGCGGGCTCGGTACTCCATTATCACTCTATGGATTGCGTCGCTTTCTCCCACAACGACAATAAAGGGAAAACATCGTCATCGCGAACTCCCGCAAGGGAGTGTGGCGATCCAGAAAAGGCGGCGACAGGGAGTTCTTCGGACCTGCCATTCAAACAAATATCAAGGACCTTGGATATTTCGCTTTGCGGCGATTTTATAGACCTGATTGCGTTCGCGTTTACCCACCGCAATCACCGTCACAAGGATTTCGCGGTCACTGACTTCATAGACCAGCCGGTACCCCGCAGCCCTTAACTTTATTTTATACCGCTTCTGGCTGCCGAACAGGCGCGAAGACGGGACATGCGGATTTTCGAGCCGCTCAGCGAGTTTTTTCTTGAACTGACTGCGCACCGGTGCATCCAGCACCCGCCACTCCTTTAACGCCGGGGCCAAGAATGCCAAGTCATACGCCATCTCCGCTTATAACTCATCCAGGGTGACTTTCACCCGCGCTGCATCTTGGCGGGCGTCGGCCAGAGCATTAAGCTCCATATCCTCAAGTTTGTCCATCAACGCCTCATAGGCCTCGGCTGGCACACAGTAAAAGGCCGGCCGGTTCCGATTGAGAACCGCCACGGGAAAACCTTCGCCCTTCTCAATCACCCGCATGGGGTTTTTTTTCAGATCAGAAATGCTCACCGTCATATCGGCCAGAATAACATGGGTCATAAGATCACCTAAAAGACTGTTCATTAGGTCTAATAATAGGTCTTGTAAATGGTTTTGTCAAGGGGTCCGCAGCCGCCGAGAAGTGACTTTTTGATACCACATTCCTCAATTTACAAAACACTTTAAAACCGATACACCACACCGGCGAGAGACATGAATTGGTTTTTGCTGTCGATCAGCGGACTTTTACCCGCATCACCAACCAAATGGCTGTAATTGGCCAGCGCAAAAAAGCCCACACGACGGGAAAAGAACGTCAGCAGATTGGCCCGTAGTCCCAGTTTTTCGATCCCCGCACCGGCCGAGAAGGTCTCAAAGACACTGCGAGCCGCCTGGTCATCGGTAATCCCGTAAAAAGTTTGCATATAATTGCCATCACCAAAAGACGCAAAGGGACCGAAACGCACCATATAATGGCCAAACAGACGCTGGATATATTCCAGATACAACGTGGAGGAAATGCCTTCGTGTCCCCCGCTATTCAGCGCCTTGGCCCCCTCCCAGCCCACATTCCAGTCCCCGAAACGGTAATTGGCGAACATCATAACTTCGATGGAATTATCCACCTCGCCAAGCCCGGCAAAACGCGGGTCATCGTCTTCATCGCGATTGGCGAAGCCGTATCTCAGGGATGCGGACAGGGAAAAGCTGTGTTTCTCATCAAACTTTTTTTCAAAAAGACGGCCACCGATGCCGTAATAGGCATTGAGAAAAAACCGGTCCTGATAGCGGATTTCCCCGAATGGGATCGGCGTGACGTTATAAGAGGAACTGCCGGGAAATTCGGGATGAACCACGGTCCCGACACCAGCGAAAATTTCCCAGCTCTGCGCCTTTGTGTTTTCTGGTGATGGCGCCGCGCCTGTTTCCGCCAAAGCAGGTGAGGCTACTCCCACAGCCAATAACAGGACAACACAACATCCCATAAAAACCAGACCCAGAACTTTACTCAGGTTTTTCCACATATCCGCATCTCTCTTACCCATCCCCCTTTTGTAGAGGTCTTTTAAAGACCGAATGGCTCTTTCCCCCAGCGACCCGTAATATGTTCTGCATCAACAATTTGTTGTGATTAGGGCTTTTTTACTGCATCCTTCATAAAAATACTTACTCTTTTTTCAAAAACGTTTCCATGTTGACAAAGGTCAAGAATATGAGAAAAAAACTTTTCATCCGGAGACGAGGCCTAATGCCGCTGGTCATCGCCGCTCTAATGACCAGCCCGGCCCTGGCCGAACGTCCGCTTTATCTGAAATCAGAAATGACCGCCGGATTGCCGTTTTCCGATGCTGTCAGGCATAATGGAGTGCTTTACCTTTCCGGACAGATTCCGGCAACCCCTGATGGCACGCTCGCCAAAGGCGGTATGGCAGCACAGGCCAGACAGGTTATGGACAATATCCGCGCCACCGTGGAAAAATACGGCTCCGGCATGGACCGGATCATCAAATGCACCGTGTTTCTAAGCGATATGGACCAGTGGGCCGAGTTCAACAAGGTTTATGTGACCTATTTCGACAAGGGCCGTCTACCGGCACGCTCCGCCGTGGAAGTCAGCGGTCTGGCCATGGGGGCACTGATGGAAGTGGAATGTCTTGCGGCTATGGACGACGACTAGAGTGAATTGTGAAGAGATTGACCCATTCTGCCGCTCAGGTCTGGTTCAGGAGCCAGGGATTTAGCGCAGGGCAGGGCAGGGTTATTCCCCTTCCTTTTCGATTTTGGTGATCACTTCCGGCCGGCTTTCAAGGGTGCGATGCACCGGACATTTGTCGGCAATGCGCAACAGGCCGTCCAACTGCTCCTGCGTCAGATCCCCCCGCACCACAACCCGGCGGCGCATCACTTCGATCTTTGCATCGGGATCTTCCTGTTCGGAGCAATCGGCGCAGTCGCGGGCATGAAGACGGTCATGTTCCAGCGTGACCCGGACATGCTCCAACGGCAGGTTTTTGTGCCGAGCATACATGCGCAGGGTCATGGACGTACACGCCCCAAGTGCCGCGAGCAGATAAGCATAAGGCGTCGGCCCCTCATTGTCACCGCCGACACGTTGTGGTTCATCCACCAGAAAAGCATGATCGCCATAGATCACTTCCTGCAGAAAATTGCCGAGCCCCGTCTCTTCCACCAGAACCTTGTCGCCGTCGGGAGCGTCCCGTTTTTCAAGGGGGCTGATATACCGGCCGCACCAGGCAGACAACATTTCCGCGGCAAATTCCGCGTCCCGCTTGCCCCGAAGCAGGTGATCGGCCCCATCCAGGGAAATAAAGCTTTTGGGATGGCGGGCATGTTCATACAGTATGCGGGCATGATCCACACTCACCACCTGATCCGTGGGCGAATGCATCACCAGAAGGGCTTTGCCCAGATCTTTCAGACGGTCGACAATTCTGTGATTCTGCACATCCTCAATAAACTGCCGGGTGATGGTAAAAGGCCGACCCGACAAATCCACCACCGCCTCGCCGTGGCGGGTGATTTCGTCCATCTTTTCTTCAAACATATGATTGATGTGCCCTGGATCGGACGGCGCACCAATGGTCGCCACCGCCTTCACGTCAGGCAAATCCTGAGCCGCGGCCAGCACGGCAGCTCCCCCCAGGCTATGGCCAATCAGAAGTTCGGGCGCGACATACTGCTGTGCAAGAAAAGCGCAGGCCGCCATAAGGTCCCCGATATTGGAGGTAAAATTGCTGTTGGCGAAATCGCCCTCGCTTTGACCCAGGCCGGTAAAATCAAACCGCAACACCGCAATCCCCCGCCGCGCCAGCGCCCGGGCAATGCGCGACGTGGCAAAAATATCCTTGTTGCAGGTAAAACAATGGGCAAACACCGCATAAGCGCGCACAGGACCAAAGGGCGGTAGTTCAAGACGCGCATCCAGGGTATCGCCCTGCGCCCCCTCAAAAGTGACTTTCCGGCTGTGATGAATCATGGCGGTCTCCTTTTCCCGCAACACGGAACAGGAATTTTTCCAGTTTGGCGAATTGCGCATTCCGATCATACCCCGCCCGCCTGTCGGGGTCCAGAGCACTGCGCTCACCAGCCATCTTGGCCGCCAGCCGTTCCTTCAGATATCCGGCAATAGCGTCAGGATCACGAGAGACAAACCCGAAGCCATTGTCACGGATGATGTCCGCTGCCTCGCCCGTCTCCAGCCCCACCGACAGAATGGGTTTGTCAGCCCCGATATATTCGAACAGCTTGCCGGCGATCACCCCTTCCTCACGCGGATTATCCCAGCGTAGCAGCAGCAGGACATCCATCCGCGCCTGAACCGCAAGAAGCTCTTTCTGGGGGATATACGGATGAAATTTCAGCTTGTCGTCCAGACCATATTTCCGGATCACCGCCTCCTGTTCCTCATCCAGGTCGGCCCGGCCGTTCGGAGTATAAAACAGCACCCGGATCTTGTCCGCTTCCGGCCCCAAACGGCCCAGCGCCTCAAACAAAGGCATCGGGTCGCGCTTGCGGCCATACAGAATACCCGCATAAAGCAGGGTCAGCCTGTTCATCTCCTGTGGGGTCCGGTCCAGACCGGCAAAGTCATCAGGATCATACCCGTTCATCACACATATGACCGGTTGGGACCTTTTTTGTCGCAAAAGATCGGTCCAGGTCCGGGTCACGGTGACGATCCCCCGACAATTGGCCAAGGCGCAGTTTTCCAGAAAGCGGTCAATCTTTGCCCGAAACCAAGGGGCGTCATAATAACCGTGATCCGCCCACAAATCCCGGTAGTCCACCACCCAGGGCACATCCACCAGGCGCGCCAAGCGGCTTGCCACCAGAAGCGTGGTATGGGGCGGGGTGGTGGCAAAAATAATATCCGGGCTCCAGTGGCGGAACAGCGCACGGCCGGCACGCACCGCGTGGGGATACCAGCCAATCAGGCTGTCGGGAATATTGGTCAGCATGCGATAGGCGCGGCTGAGGCGGGATTCGGGCCGGTGGGAAAGTTGTGCCCCGGAGTTGGCACCTTGTTCCTTTTTTTCATCACGCACCGCCGCCGTGTCTTCGGAGCGGGAGAAGGTGTTTTTCAAGACGGTTTTCACCCGCCCCGGCAGATCATTGATGCGGCTGTAGCCGGAATAAATAATCTTGTCCGGAGAAATTTCCGGCTGTAACGTCGGCGGGAAATCAGGATTTTTCGGGCCCAGCACCCGCACGTCATGGCCACGCGCATCCAGATATTTGACAAATTTGTTGACCCGGCTTGCCGAGGCCGGGGCATAGGGGGGAAAATACCCGGCCACCACCAAAATACGCAAATCAGGACCCTCCCGAATAAATGCTTTTGTTCATCATATTGATATTGATGAGAAAATAAACACGAGGGTGTAAATTTTTGATGAAATCCTGCCGCCAGCGGCATAAAAAACCCGCCGGAAAGCCTCCCGGCGGGTAGAACAAGGTTTTCTGAAATCCCCCTTACAACAGCGGAGCGATCACCAGCGAGACAATGGCCATCACATTGATCAGGATGTTCATGCTGGGCCCGGAGGTGTCCTTGAACGGATCACCTACCGTATCGCCAACCACGGCCGCCGCATGCACCGGGCTGCCCTTGCCGCCGTGATGACCCTTTTCAATGTATTTCTTAGCATTATCCCAGGCCCCGCCCGCGTTGGCCATCATCAGCGCCAGCAGCACACAGCCCAGCAGCGCCCCACCCAGCATGCCGCCGAGGCTTTCGGCACCAAGACCAAAGCCCACCACCACCGGCACAATAATGGCAATGGCCCCCGGCAGGATCATCTTTTTCAACGCCGCCGTGGTGGCGATATCCACACAACGGGCATTGTCCGGTTCAGCGTTCCCCTCCAGAAGACCGGGGATTTCCTTGAACTGGCGACGGATTTCCACAATCATTTCCATGGCTGCATCGCCCACTGCCGTCATGGTGATGGACGCGATAAGAAACGGCAGCGTGCCACCGATCAGTAAGCCCACCAGCACCTTCGGATTATCCAGCGCCAGGGCAAAGCCCGGATTATGCATGCCCACCGTCTCCACAAAGGCGGCGATGATGGACAGCGCCGCCAGAGCCGCCGCACCGATGGCAAAACCTTTGCCGATGGCCGCGGTGGTATTGCCCAGTTCGTCGAGACTGTCCGTGATGTCGCGCGTTTCCTTACCGAGCCCCGCCATTTCCGCAATGCCGCCCGCATTGTCGGCCACCGGACCATAGGCGTCAATGGCCATGGTGATGCCCACGGTCGCCAGCATAGCCACGGCAGCAATGCCCACCCCATACAGACCCGCCAACATGGTGGACACAAAGATGATGGTGGCAATAGTCAGGACCGGGATCACCACCGACTGCATGCCTACCGCCAGACCGGTAATCATCACCGTCGCCGTGCCCGTCTCGCCGCTGCTGGCGATTCGGCGCACCGGCCCCGCGGCGGTATAATATTCCGTGACCAGGCCAATCACAATGCCGCCCAGTGCCCCACACAGAATGGCGAACCAGATATGAATATTCAATCCGAAATGATCAAGCAACAGATACGCCACCAGAATAAACAACAGCGAGGCCCCGATGGTGCCGGTCCTCAGTGCCTTTTCCGGAGAATTTCCAGACATGAGCTTGACCAGCCCGATTCCGAGCACCGAACAGATCAGTCCCATACTGGCCAGTGCCAACGGCAGGAACATCAGAATATTCTGGTTCGGCACCTGCATGGTCGCCGCCAAGGCGATGGTGGCGATCATGGACCCGCAATAGGATTCGAAAATATCGGACCCCATGCCGGCCACATCGCCCACATTGTCACCCACATTGTCGGCGATCACGCCCGGATTGCGGGGATCATCTTCGGGAATGCCAGCTTCCACCTTACCCACAAGATCCGCCCCCACATCGGCCGATTTGGTGTAAATCCCGCCGCCGACGCGGGAAAACAACGCCACGGTGGAAGCGCCCATGCCAAAACCGTGAATGGCGTGTGCCGTTTCCGGATCGCCGCCGAAAAACCAATACAACGAGCCCAGACCAATAAGTCCGAGAGAGGCCACGCACATGCCCATAATGGACCCACCGTAAAACGATACCTCCAGCGCCGCCGGGGCCCCCTTGTCATGAGCCGCCATGGTGGTGCGCATATTGGCGCGGGTGGCGGCATACATGCCCAGATACCCAGCCAGGGCCGAGGCAATGGTGCCCACCGCGAAGGCGATGGCCGTGTTGGTGCCCAGGAAATACCACAACGGCAGGATCACAAGAATATTAAACCCGAGAAGCATCTTATATTCCCGGTTCATAAACACCATTGCCCCCAGATGAATGGCGTCTCCGATCTTTTTGACTTTTTCATTCTCCACCGGCTGTCGGACAACAATCCGGTACAGGATAAACGCGACAATCAGGCCCACAACCCCCAAAACAGGAGGATAATTTACTAACTCTTTCATGTCCTCTCCCTTGACTTTGCATAAATCCCCTTGTAGCTGTATGCGTTTGCTTTCGATATAAGGGTCGGGAAACGTTAAATCATCAATTCCCCGATAGCAAGATTCATGCTGACAAAGTCGAGATTTTCAGTATATTGCGGCGCAACAGGCAGCAATGCCCTGCACGTTGTTCAACCCCAGACAAACAGGTGGAATTCCCATGCCCCTCGTCAGCAAAATCAGCCCGGGTAAAAACCCGCCCGAAGAAATCAACGTCATTATCGAAGTGCCCGCCGGCGGCGCAGCCGTGAAATATGAAATGCATAAACGCTCCGGCGCCATTCTGGTAGACCGGATCTTGCATACTCCCATGCGTTACCCCACCAACTATGGATATATGCCTCATACCCTGTCCGAAGACGGCGATCCATGCGACGTCATGGTAGTGGTGGATGAGCCGCTGGTGCCCGGATGCGTGATTCGCGCCCGGCCGATCGGGGTTCTGCTTATGGAAGATGAAGCCGGCGGGGATGAAAAGATCCTTGCGGTGCCGGATCTCAAGACCGACCCCACCTACAAACATGTCAACAGCTATGAAGATCTTCCGGAATTGCTGCTGCAACGGATCCAGCACTTCTTTGAGCATTACAAGGATCTGGAAAGCGGCAAATGGGTCAAGGTCAAGGGCTGGGAAGGCCCGGACAAGGCCAAAGCCATGATCCTCGACGGCCTGAAACGCGCAAAAGACGCACCGGAAGAAGAATAAATATCCTGACAACACAATGCCCATAGGCCTCCTGACGGGGGCCTATGGGTTATTTTATGCGCCGTGTGGCCTAGAGTGAATTATGAACCGCGCTTTCTTCAGGAATAGGCTGGGCATCAGCCTGTACAGGAGTGTTTTTCTTGTTGTTGTCCTGGAAAATTGACACATTATTAACTGAGTCAAAACTAATATGCCCTTCCCGACATCAAGGGCATATTCCATGTTTCCAAGGTTATATTTCCATCTGTTGACCTATTACAATTTTGGGTTTGTTCTGCTCGCTGCGGCAATTTGCCTGCTCACCTGTTTTGTGGCTTATCTTCTGATCAAGCGGGTGAAGACGTCCAAAGGCAAAGCGCCGTACATCTGGACCATTATCTACGCCATAGCAGTCGGCAGTGGATTTTGGACAACCCATTTTATCGCCATGCAGGCCTGTCCTCTTCCCTATACCGCACATTATGATCTCAGCTTCACGGTTTTGTCGGTGCTGCTGACCATCCTGGCCTGCGGGCTCGGTCTGGCCCTCACCCTGTTAAAAAGGTGGCGCTATAACAGGCTGACCGGCAGCCTGGTGATGGGGGGTGGTCTTGCCCTGATGCATGTGACTGGCCTTGAGTCTATGACATGGCCTGAGGAATCGGCTTATGCCCCGCTTCTTCTGGGTGTGGCGTTGACCTTTGGCGCGGGAAGCGTAGGCGCTGCGCAGCTCGCGCTGGTCACCCATCGACAGGGGCAAAGTGTACTGCCGGGCATCATTGGACTGGCAAGTGGTGTCTTCCTGTTGCATTTCATAACCATACTCCCCATGGACGGGGGACAGAACAGCCCGCTGCCAACGGGGGAAACTGGCGATGCCTACAAGGCATTTTTGACACTGGCCGTCACAGTGACCAGCCTGGTTATCCTGAGTTTCACGCTTTTGGGCATTTATCTTGACAACAAGATCATGACAATTGCCGCCCGTGAAACTCAGCGTCTCAGAACCCTGGCCAATGCCAGCATGGAAGGACTGCTTCTGATCCGCAACGGCTGTATCATCGACGCTAATCAGCAGGCCTGCACCCTGATCGGACAGGCCCGCAAGCGGTTAAAAAGGCTGCCTTTTAAAGCCTTGTTCAACTTTCCGGATCACATGGCCGAACGTAAAGACCTGTTGACAGTGGGAGCGCAGTATGAAGCGGGACTGACCACCGTCGCAGGCGACGTCATTCCCGTCGAAATTCGCATCCGAACCATGCAAACCTCTCGACATTCCCACCTGATCGCGGTGATTCGGGATTTGAGGAACGATCAGGCCCAGAAACATAAAATCCGGCAACTTTCCACCATGGACAGCCTGACCGGTCTGATCAACAGAAGTTATTTCAACATCCGGCTGGATCAGGCCATTCAGCAGGCCAAGCGATCCACCACGAAACTCGCGCTTCTAATCCTTGATATTGATGAATTCCGGGATACCAACCTTCTTCTGGGATTGGAAGATGGCGACCGCCTGCTCCAGGAAATCAGCAAAAGACTGCTGAGCGTTACCCTGGCTTCTGACACACTCGCGCGCCTCTCAGGCGACGAATTTGCCATATTACAGGAAGATATTGACGGCTTTACCGATCCGGAACATCTGGTCAAGCGCCTGAAAGAAGCCTTTATGCTGCCATTTACCCTTCAAGGCAAGGAAATCGCCCTCACCCACTGCATTGGCATCGCCCTTTATCCGGAAAATGGGACGACGGCCCCCGAGTTGATGGCCAACGCCATCAACGCACTGGAGCGGGCCAAACAGGAAGGGACCAACACGGCCCGGTTTTTTGAGGCCATCATCGATTCGAAAATCCGCCTGCGCCGACGGTTGGGCCTGGACCTGAAGAAAGCCCTCAAGCGCAATGAACTTCTGCTGCATTATCAACCGCTGATCAATCTTGACCAGAACCGCCCCACCGGGTTCGAGGTTCTGTTACGCTGGAAACATCCGGAACTGGGATATGTCCGGCCAGATATTTTTATCCAAGTCGCCGAAGAAAACGGCCACATTATCGAGATTGGAGACTGGGTGCTGCATCAGGCCTGCCGCGAAGCCGCCTCCTGGAAGGTCCCCTTGCAGGTGGCGATCAATTTGTCCCCCGTTCAGCTCAGGGACAACCAACTGCCTGACAGGATTCACTCGGTGCTGGAAGAAACCGGGCTGCATCCTTCGCGGCTGGAGCTGGAAATCACGGAAGGCGTTTTTATTAAAAACCAGTGGGAGGCTCTGCAGATTCTCAATCGACTTAAAAAACTCGGCATCCGGATTTCCATGGATGATTTCGGCACGGGGTATTCCTCACTGGCCTACTTGAAGAATTACCGCTTTGACAAAATCAAAATCGACCGGTCCTTTATTCACGGACTGGGCGAAGACGAACAGTCGGCCACCATCATCCGCGGTATTATCGGCTTGGCCAAGGGGCTGGACCTGCCCGTTCTCGCCGAAGGCGTGGAAACAGAAGCCCAGAAAGACTTTCTGAAAAACGCCGGATGTACGGAAATTCAGGGATATTTGATTTCACCGCCGGCCCCTATCGATACCTTCAGGCACATCACCACAGAAACAGCCAATACCGATGCCGCCGCCGGACAACTGCGACAGGGACTCCGGTCGGCAGAATAAAAGCTGTGCGGATTTCCTTGCCGCATCGGGACAGATCACTATAATCCCGCAAAACATGTTCTGAGGTGAGCTTATGGCGTATCAGTCCCTGCGGGATTTCATGGATCAACTGGAAAAAGCCGGCCGTCTGGTGCGGGTCCGTGAACCCGTCTCGACCCATCTGGAAATGACCGAGATCCAGACCCGGGTAATTGCCGAGGGCGGCCCGGCGATCCTGTTTGAAAACCCGGTGGGCCCTCATGGCGAAACCTATGACATGCCGGTTTTGGTCAATCTGTTCGGCACAGTGGAGCGCGTCGCCTGGGGTATGAACCGCAAACCGCATGAACTGCGCGAAATTGGCGAGGCTCTCGCGGTGCTGCGTCAGCCGCAGCCGCCCCGCAGCCTGCGCGACGCCGTGGACATGCTGCCGATCCTCAAGCAGGCCATGACCATGGCCCCCAAGACCGTCAAAAAAGCGCCGGTGCAGGACGTGGTGCTGAGCGGCGACGATATTGATCTTGGGCGCCTGCCGGTCCAGGGCTGCTGGCCAGGCGAGCCGGCGCCGCTGATCACGTGGCCGCTGGTGGTCACCAAGGGCCCCGGCAACAGCGCGGAAGATGATTTTAATCTGGGCATTTACCGCATGCAGGTTTTGGACAAGAAGCGTACCCTGATGCGCTGGCTCAAACACCGCGGCGGGGCGCAGCATTATCGCCGCTGGAAAAATGAAAAACCGGAGCCCCTGCCCGCCGCCGTGGTGCTGGGCGCCGATCCGGCCACCATTCTGGGCGCGGTGACGCCGGTGCCGGATACTTTGTCGGAATATAAATTCGCCGGCCTTCTGCGCGGGCGCAAGACCGAACTGGTGGATTGTGTGAGCGTACCGCTGAAAGTGCCGGCCACGGCTGAGATCGTGCTGGAAGGCCATGTTTCTCTGGACGAATACGCGCCCGAAGGTCCTTATGGCGACCATACAGGATATTACAATTCCGTGGAACCCTTCCCGGTCTTTACCATCAGCGCCATCACCATGCGCAAAAATCCCATTTATTTAAGCACTTATACCGGACGGCCGCCGGACGAACCATCCGTGCTGGGCGAGGCACTCAATGAGGTGTTCATCCCGCTCTTGCAACAGCAGTTCCCGGAAATTGTCGATTTCTGGCTGCCGCCGGAAGGCTGCTCCTACCGCATTGCCGTGGTCAGCATGAAAAAGGCCTATGCCGGCCATGCCAAACGGGTGATGATGGGCGTGTGGTCCTATCTCAGGCAGTTCATGTACACCAAATTCGTGATTGTGGTGGATGACGACATCAATTGCCGCGACTGGAAAGATGTCATGTGGGCCATTTCTACCCGCATGGATCCGGTCCGTGATACCACGCTGATGGAACATACGCCGATTGATTATCTTGATTTCGCCTCCCCCGTCTCGGGACTGGGCGGCAAAATGGGACTCGACGCCACCAATAAGTGGCCAGGGGAAACCGACCGGGAATGGGGCGAAAAAATCCGCATGGACGAACAGGTGATCCGGCGGATTGATGACATTTGGGACACGCTGGGCCTGCCCGGTTCCGGAAAAAGCCATCTAGAGTAAATTGCGAATAGGTTGGTTCAATTCACTCTAGAGTGAATTGTGAATAGGTTGCCCCATTCTGCCGGTCAGGTCTGGTTCAGGAGCCAGGGGTTTGGCGCAGGCCATACTGGCGGTACGGCCCAGCCAAACCCCGCCGGAACTGGACCAGATCGGCCCGGCCCTTCGGGTTGGCGGCTTGGGGCCGCTCACCTTGCCAGACGCCTGGCCCGATGCCCCGCATCGCCCGGCGCCGTCTTCCGCGTGAGGCGGGCCGCAATCCGCCAACAGAATTGAGCCAAGCTATTCACAATTCACTCTAGCCTTCCAGGAAACAGCCTTCCTGATCTATCTCCGACTCAAGTTCCTGCCCTGCAATCTCGGGGCCTGAATCTTCCCAGGTCGTCTCAGGACAGTTGCGGATCGTGAATCTTCAACACCGCATCAGATATATTGTTGATTGCCGTCAGGTTATTCTCAAACTCTTCCTCTGAGAATGCCGAGAAAATCTTGTTTTGCGCCTTGTTCCAATGTTCCAGACACTCCTCGACCCTCTCCTGCCCCTTGGCGGTTAGCGACACAATTCTTTGTCGCCTGTCGGTCCCCGGAATAATCTGGATCAGCCCCTGTTTATGCAACGGACGAAGGTTGCGCGCCACCGTCGAGGCATCCATGACAAGCTCTTCGGCCAGTTTGCTTACCGTAACTTTTTCCAGATGTTCCAGAACCATCAAAATGATCAGTTGGGTGGACCTGATCCCCGTTTTCTGCAAGGCTTCGTCATATAACCGTGTGACTGCCCTGGATGCTTTTCTTACATTCAGGCATACACAGTTATCTATATAATCTTTTATATGCCTTTTAGATACCCCCGGACGTGATATGTCCACTTGTCTTCCCCACTCTATTTATACAAATATTCCTACTAAGACCTTGTTTCCTATAATATTTATCGAAGAACATTTTTCCCTGGAACACTATAGAAAACATGTATTTTTACCTGTACTTTTCTACTATCTTAAAAAATGATGACTATAATGTCATACAATATTAACCATATTCCCCCGGTACTACAATCGAATATGACACCCGGACAGCAAAAAATTTAACAAGATAAGTAACAAACCTTTCAAAATTTTGCTGTCCTGACCCCGTCCCGCTCTTTTTCCTTCGGGATTTTATCGCTATGTATAGGATGGTCAGTCACACTTCATGATTCAATGATAATGAGAACAGGAACCTATATGTCCCAGATTGCAATCCCCTCTACTGCAGACCACCTGGACAGGTTAGAGGATTTAATCAAGAAAGCCCTTCGGGCCGGCGCGGATCAGGCCGACGCCATCTTTTTCACCTCCCGGTCAGAATCGGTTTCCTGGCGGCTTGGCAAACTCGAAGATATTGAAAGATCGGAAAATGTGGATCTGGGCCTCAGGGTTTTTATCGGCCAGAAACAGGCCATTGTCTCCTCCAGTGATCTCAGCGCCCAAAACATGGATCCCCTTGTCGAACGCGCCGTCAGCATGGCACGACATGCCCCGCAAGACCGTTTTGCCGGCCTTGCGGACCCGGCGCTTCTGGCTCAGCCGCCGTTTGAGGACCTGGATCTGTATGATACAACCACCCCTTCTGCGGAAACGTTGCAAGACATGGCCCGGGAAACCGAGGCCCTGGCGCTTGCCACCGAAGGCATCACCAATTCACAAGGTGCCGGCGCCGGGTATGACAAAGTGGAAATCGTGCTCTGCAATTCTGACGGCTTTGCGCAAAGCTACCGCCGCAGCAGTTTCAGCCTCAGCCTTTCTGTCATCGCCGGCGCCGGCACCGCCATGGAGCGGGATTACGCCTACAGCTCAAAACACCACCTGGCTGACCTGGACAGTCCGGCGGAAATCGCCCGGGAAGCCGCGGAACGGGCGCTCAGACGCCTCAACCCCCGCAAGGCGGCCACGGCACAAGTCCCAGTGGTTTATGATCCCCGGGTTTCCAAAACCCTGCTTGGCCATTTTGCCGGAGCCATAAACGGCCAGTCCATCGCCCGGGGCACCAGCTTTCTCAAAGACCGCATGGGGGACCGCATTTTTCCCGAGCACATCACCATCATTGACGATCCACACATTGTGCGCGGGCCGTCTTCCCGGCCGTTTGACGGGGAAGGTGTAGCCAATGACAAACTGGTGCTAGTGGAAAACGGCATTCTGAAAAGCTGGTTTCTAGACAGCAGCAGCGCCCGTCAGTTAGGGCTGAAAAGCAACGGTCGAGCCAGCCGGGGAACCTCGTCACCACCCGCGCCATCTTCCACCAATATCTATATCGCGCCCGGCAAACTTTCGCCGGAAGAGCTGGTGGCCGATATCGCCAGCGGATTTTATGTCACAGAGCTCATCGGCATGGGGGTGAACGGAATCACCGGGGATTACAGCCGGGGCGCCAGCGGTTTCTGGATCGAAAATGGCCAGATCACCTATCCGGTCAATGAGGTGACCGTGGCTGGCAACCTCAAGGACATGTACCGTCACATGCAGGCGGCCAGCGACCTGGAGTTTAAATATGGCACCGACGCCCCCACGCTGCGGATCGACAGCATGATGGTCGCCGGGAATTGATCCGCCAAAAACAAAGGGCCTGCCCCGAAAAGGCAGGCCCCCACACCCTTCAATCCATATGAAAGTCCTTAGAAATAGGCCCCGACGCTAAATACCACCGTGGCGTCGGACAAATCCCCGGCATTATTCGTATCCACATATTTCAGACCGAAATCCAGGCCGCCATAATTCACACTGGCCCCCAGACTCCAGTCCAGCTTGGTGGTATCGCCAATCCCGGCATAGTCAAAGCCGTCTTCGTATCCGATATGGGCGCTGATGGTCAGGGGCGTATCGGGAATGGCGCTTTCCACATCCGCATAAACATAGATGTTATCCGTATTGCCGGTATTTTCGCTGGAAAAGGCGTAAGCGGCGCCGAGACTTGCCGATGCCACGCCAAGATCAACGCCGGCAGAACCGTAAAGTTCCAGATAGTCCACATTCTCCCCGCCGGGATAATGATAGAGCAGCAGGCCAATATTATAGGAAATACTGTCGATCTGACCGCCATATCCGGCATAGATATCCTGCTCGATTTCCGCGCCGCCAAACTCGGAAATATTGGACGCCCATGTGCCCACATAAAACCCGCTGTCATGCGCATAATCAAAGCCGCCCTGCAACGCAAAATTTTCATCATTCAGGGACACCCCGCGAAAACGATAATCATTCAGCATGGCCACATTGGCGCTGATCTCTCCTCCCAAAAAGCCCTCCTCCGCAAAAGTCGGAGCTGAGGAAAAAGCTGTTACAGCCACGGCAACGGTGGCCAACATAGCGGTTCTCAATTTCGTCACGTTTCTCTCCTTAAACTTGGAATTATTTTCTGCACCATAATCTGGATTGCGCATAAAACTCTACAAGATACGTGCCAGATTTTTGAAGCTATATGGGTTCTTATATAATTTCAAATAGTTAACAGCAGTTTATAGTCCAGCATATCATTGCAGACGACGCCGCTTTTGTTATCTTCACGGGAAATAGGGCAAAATTTTGGTCACAAAATGACTATTTATTACTCATGATTAAAAAATAGTCATATCGAGTCATCCCGTTTTCAATCCCTTGGCCGCGTGCACATCTCGCCCGTCAGGGGACAAGATTACACAGTTCAGTTCGTCAGGTTTCAAATCTTGCGCCACGCGGAAAATTTCCCATGGGCCGATGGCGTCAAGCTCCTCATACCCGTCAAATACCAGGATGGCGATCCTAAAAGTCATATCCTTACCTCCTTGCTTTTTATTTCTCGTCTATATGGTGAAACTCTTGTCAGGGTCTCACTCTAGCTTGACGGCATATTGTCATAAATGACATAATACCCATGAATTATGACATACCGATCCACGTCAGGATCGCCCCCAGGATCTGACCCATGCCCCGACCGAAAGAATTTCCCCGCAAAACCATTGCCTTTATCTGCTATGACAAGTGTGAAATTCTCGACCTGGCCGGGCCGGCAGAAATCTTTTTCAGCGCCAGTGAGTTGTGTGAAAGGGACTATGGATTTCCGGCCTATCAGGTCCAGTATCTCTCTCTCGGGGGTGGCCCGGTGCGCGCCTCCAACGGCATGGTCTTCAACACCCAACCCCTGAACAGCGTGCCCGAGGAAGACACGCTGATTGTTGTTGGCGGCCGAGGGGCGGAACATGCCGCTAACAGCCCGGCCCTGACCGGCTTCCTGCGCAACCGTTATTCCATAGTTCGCCGAATGGTGTCCATCTGCACCGGGGCCCTCATTCTGGCCAAAGCTGGTCTTCTGGAGGGCCGGACCGCCACAACCCACTGGGATTACACAGACAAGCTCAGACAAATGGCTCCCCAGGTGCATCTGAATCCGGATGCGCTTTATGTGCGGGACGACAAACTCTATACTTCGGCCGGGGTGACCGCCGGCATGGATCTGGCGCTGGCATTGGTGGAAGAGGATCTGGGTCGGGACCTGCCGCTCACCGTGGCCCGGCATCTGGTGATGTTTTATAAACGCCCAGGCGGGCAATCCCAGTTTTCTTCATTTCTCAAAGCCCAGACCGCCGAGACCGCCCCGTTTCGCGAGCTTTGCCTGTATATTGCCGAAAACCCGACCGACGATCTGTCCGTGCCTGCGCTTGCGCAGCGGCTGGCCTTGGGAGAAAGAACCTTCATTCGCCATTTCACCCGCCATGTGGGCTGTTCCCCGGGGCGATTTGTGGAACAGGCGCGATTGGAACATTCCCGCCGGCTGCTGGAAGACACGTTCGACAGCCTTGAACAGGTGGCCCTCAAGTCCGGCTTTTCCAGTGCGGAAATTCTGCGTCGTCTGTATCAGCGCCACCTTGGCATTTCGCCCCGCGAATACCGCGAACGGTTCGGACGTCGCCGGACGGCCGTGTTCTGATCACAATATCGCTCAAGACGCCGGCAAGGACAGTTCCGGATTAAGCCGCTCTCCTTCCCAGTTCATCCCCCAATGCAGATGCGGCCCCGTCGCCCGGCCGGTCATGCCCACAGTGCCAAGAGGATCTCCTTGGCCGATTTTCTGTCTTTCCCGAACCGCCACACTGTCCAGGTGACAATACACCGTGCTCACGCCATAACCGTGATCAATGATCACCGTATTCCCCGTGTAATAAAGATCGGCGACCATGATGACTATGCCCCCCAACGGAGCCACCACCGGCGTGCCCTTGGGAGCGGCAATATCCATCCCGGTATGCGGGCTTTTCGGGGTGCCATTCAGAATCCGGTGATTGCCAAAATGTCCAGAGACTCGCCCCTTGACGGGCCAGATCATCTTGCGGCCAAAATCGGTCAGGTCACTGAGGACTGAACGGGCCTCGCGCACCCGCGCCGCATCATTGGCAATGCGCTGCCGCACCTCCGGCGGCGGCGTGACCATTTTCGGGGGCAGCCCGTCAATCACAGACACATCATATTTGTGTTCCTGCACCGGAAACCGGTATTCCCGGCGCTCGCCATCGGGGGGTATTACCGTAAAGGTGACCGTGCTCCCCTCTTTCCAGTTCAGTCCGAATGGGAAATAGCCCGCCGGCGTGAGCCGCAGCTTTTTGCCCTTGAAGATCACTTCACTACCCGCGGGGGCCTTGCCCACATAAAACCCGCCCTGAACCAGCGGGGAAGGCACCCGGAACTCAGGCCGGATCGCTTCTGTTGCGGCATTTACCGCCCCGGCAAAAAACAGCCATACCAAACACAATCCAAAACAAAGGACACCCCTCATAACAGTCTCCCCTGGCGCTCATCCCCGGAAGGGGGTTTTGTCTTGTTTTTGGTTTTTTTTGCCGGTTTCACCGGCTCGGAGGGCATGGGGGCGCTCACTGCCTGTGCCGAAACATGCCCATCCCGGAATTCGATATCCATCACATCACCGGCAGAAACCCGCGCCGCATTGGTAAGGGTCTTGCCTCGGGAATCGCGGATCACCGCATAGCCCCGTTCCAGCACCCGCTTGTAATTCAGGCTATCAAACAGACGCACCGGACTGTCCAGACGGCTTTTCTGCTGCTGCATCAGACGGGTCATGGCCGGCTGCAAACGTTCCGCCAGCATAGTAACCTTCTGCCGTTCCCGCCCGACATCCTGCACCAGAATATCCCCTCTCAGCCGCTCGCCAAGGGTTTCAAGCCGCATATGCTGCCGCTCACACATATGCCGCAGCGCTCGCGGCAAACGCACCGTTTTTTCGGCAAGGGTCTGCTGGTGGCGGCGTAGATCTCGCACCAACATATCGGCCCTGAGCCGCGCGCCCAGCGTATCAAGCCGCATGTGTTGTTTATCGCTGAGATGTTGCAGCGCCCGCGGCAGGCGGTCGGCAAGTTCATCAAACCTCTGCTGACTGAGCGACAGCAGGTCCTGCGGCCTGGGCAGGCCCCGTCCCAATCCCTCAATCCGTTGCCGCCGGTCCAGAAGCAGGCGCTGTTGGGCCCGCCCCAGCCGCACGGACAGATCCTGCACCGTATAGACCAGATCGGCCTTCACCGGCACGGCTATTTCCGCCGCCGCCGTGGGCGTCGGCGCCCGCCGGTCCGCGGCATAATCAATCAGGGTGGTGTCCGTCTCGTGCCCCACGGCGCTGATCAGGGGAATTTCGCTCGCCGCCGCGGCCCGCACCACCACTTCCTCATTGAAGGCCCACAGATCTTCGAGGCTGCCCCCGCCACGTGCCACAATCAGCACATCCGGGCGCGGAATATCGCCGCCCTCCTCCAGTCGGTTAAACCCCTCGATGGCTTCGGCCACCTGGGCCGCCGCCCCTTCGCCCTGCACCAGAACAGGCCAGACAATCACGTGGCGCGGGAAACGGTCCTCCAGCCGGTGCAGGATATCGCGGATCACCGCCCCCGTCGGGGACGTGACGACACCAATCACCTGCGGCAGGTAGGGGATCGGCTTCTTGCGTTCCGAAGCAAACAGTCCTTCAGCCGCGAGTTTTTTCTTGCGTTCCTCCAAAAGCGCCATTAACGCCCCGGCGCCCGCCGGTTCCATACGGTCAATGACAATCTGATATTTGCTGCGCCCCGGATAGGTGGTGAGCTTGCCGGTGCAGATCACCTCCAGCCCGTCTTCTGGCCGAAACGTGAGCCGGCCTGCCATGCCTTTCCACATCACCCCGTCAAGGACCGCTTTGTCATCCTTGAGGGCCAGATACATATGGCCGGACGCAGCGCGCTTAAGGCCGCTGAGTTCGCCGCGCACCCGCACATAACCGAAATTTTCCTCCACCGTACGCTTGAGCGACAGGCTCAACTCACTGACCGAATATTCCGGGGCATTGCTGCGGGCCGCCTGCGGGGGCCGGCCCGGGAAATGGGAATGATCTGACATGGACCGCTTACTTCTACTGCTTGCTTGAATCTCAGGCATCTTATGTTACAAGAGAGGAAATTTTTTAAAAGGACAAATCATCATGAATATTCTGGTCATCGGTTCCGGCGGCAGAGAACATGCGCTGACCTGGAAAATCGCCCAGTCTCCATTGGTGGACAAAATTTTCTGCGCCCCCGGCAATGGCGGCATGCAGGATCTGGCGGAATGCGTCAGCCTCGATCTTGCCGATCACGGCGCGGTCATCACCTTTTGCGACGAAAACGACATTGATCTGGTGGTTATCGGCCCCGAAGCCCCGCTGGTGGAGGGGCTGGTGGATAGTCTGGATCTGGCGGAAATTCCCGCTTTTGGCCCCACGGCCGCTGCAGCCCAGCTGGAAGGCTCCAAGGGGTTCACCAAGGATCTGTGCGCCAAATACAATATTCCCACCGCCGCCTACGGCCGGTTTCGTAACGCCGAGGCCGCCAAGGCCTTTATCAATGAAAAAGGCGCCCCCATTGTGGTCAAGGCCGACGGCCTGGCCGCGGGCAAGGGCGTGATTATCGCCCAGACCGTCGAGGAAGCCCACCAGGCCGTAGACGACATCTTCGGCGGACAGTTCGGTGCGGCCGGGGCGGAACTGGTGATCGAGGAATTTCTGGAAGGCGAAGAGGCCAGCTTCTTTGTGCTCACTGACGGAGAGACCATCCTGCCGCTGGCCACTGCCCAGGATCACAAACGGGTGGGAGACGGGGATATCGGCCCCAATACCGGCGGCATGGGTGCCTACAGCCCGGCCCCGGTGATGACTGAAGCGCTGATCGAACGCACGCTCAACGAGATCATCCTGCCCACAGTGCGCGGTATGAAAGAGGAAGGCATGCCGTTCGCCGGGGTGCTGTATGCCGGACTAATGATTACAGACAAGGGCCCGCAGCTCATTGAATACAATGTGCGCTTTGGCGATCCGGAATGCCAGGTGCTGATGATGCGACTGAAATCCGATATCGTGCCGGCACTTTTGGCCTGCGCCGCCGGCACATTACAGGAAGAAAGCCTGGACTGGCATGACGATGCGGCACTGACCGTAGTGATGGCCGCCAAAGGGTATCCGGGGTCTTATGAGAAAGGCACGGAAATCCGGGGACTTGATCAGGCCGGAACCACAGAAGATGTGGTTGTTTTCCATGCGGGAACAACCAGACAGAACAACCGGGTTCTGGCCACGGGCGGACGGGTGTTGAATATCACTGCCCGCGCCGGCAGCATCACAGCGGCCCGGGACCGCGCCTATGCCGCACTGGATAAGATCGACTGGCCCGAAGGTTTCTGCCGTCGTGACATCGGCTGGCGCGCCATCGCCCGCGAAAATGAAAAATGAAAAATAGAGTCGTTTTGATTTTAATGAAATGGGGGTTGACGAACTGGTTTGGCAAGAGTGCCATGTGAAAGCAGCCCCAATTCCCTCAGCCTGAAAGCCGACTTCGTTAACCCCCGTTTCTCCAAGCTCACCAAATATTGCTCGACAGAAAGAGGCGGGGCTTTCAGACTTTGTAATTGTTTGCTGATCGCCTGAAAAACAAGTCTGTAATTTAAATCAATCTGGCAAAGTACAAAATCATCCGGATGCTGAATTTCAATCTGCATTTCCCATAGATAGTCTTCGGGGAAATCAGCAAGATTATACGTCACAATCATATCGGCACGAGCCTTGAGAGCCGCCGCCAATACATGGCGGTCATTCACATCCGGTAACTTCAAATCCCCCATCAGTGTCTCATAATTTGTGATCAAGCTGTATTTGTGATCAAGCTGTCCGGGACTGCCTCGTTCATCAGTTTTCTGGTTCTGGACAACTTCGTTTCAGATATGTCAGGACGGTTTTGCCGCAAAGCACTGATCCATTCGTCATGGATTCTTTCAGTCCATTTTGCCCGGTATAATCCCGTTTGCGAAATCCTGATCAACAGGTCCCGCAAAACAGATGGATATAAAACACATGCATCCAGTACAACAACAAACGCCAATCTATGAATCCACCCCTAATTCTTGGGACAGCACCGCCAATTCATCCGCCGCCTTGTCCATTTCTTCATCACGACGTTTCTTATATTTCACAAGCTCTCCAAACAAAATTCGCCGATGTGTCCCCACTTTGTGATAGGGCAATTCTCCCCGCTCGAGCAGTTTGATCAGGAAAGGACGCGAGACATTTAAGAAATCCGCGGCCTCCTGAGTTGTCATCTCCTTATGCACTGGGACTATATTCACCGCATCCCCTTGAGCCATATATGTCATAATGTCGACCAGCAGACGTACGGCCTGACGGGGAAGAATAATCGTTTCGCGATGATCTTCTGCAATTTCGACACGAATTCCTTCTTCCCGGTCCAGAAAGCGGGCAAGACGACGACTGTTTTCCGTCGCGATTTTTCTTTCTTTGTCATCCGGCAATACAGGCATGATACCAACCATTATTAACACTCCCTTGTCGGACGAAACAGATCGCTCTGACAATCTCAGAGCACTTTAATGAAAGACATTATACATGATAATCGAAATAACCGCAACAAACAAAACAAGCAAAACAATCGAAATAAATGAAACTCAAACCTTATTCCAGAACCCCTTTCAATAGGTCTGCTGATACGATGCATAAACCTTCGCCTCTCTACACAATTCGTGACAGTTTTGTTGCATTTTCATGACGGGCGTGAAATTATGCGCCCGAACGATTCTGAAAAATTCTGAAACGCCGGGGTTTTGCATGACAGAAGCACCTGTGGTGGGGGAAACAACTGAGAATTACGGCCAGCGCCTCCTGCACTGGCTGTTTGTGTTTTTTCTGATTTATATGCTGATCTGCGCTGTAGGCATGATCGGATCAGGCTTCAAAGGCGCCACAAAAGGGCATGCGGAAGACTTGTTTGCCTTTGCCACAAATCCCTTCATGGGCCTGATTATCGGGGTGATTGCCACCGCCATGATCCAGTCTTCATCTACCGTTACCTCGATTATTGTCGGTCTGGTGGCCGGCGGTCTGCCGGTGGGAACCGCCGTGCCCATGATCATGGGAGCCAATATCGGCACCACCATCACCAACACCATTGTCAGCCTCGGCCATGTGCGCAAGAAAAAGGAATTCCGCCGCGCCTTTGCCGCTGCCACCATACACGATTTCTTTAACGTAATGGCGGTGGCAATATTCCTGCCCCTGGAAATCATGTTCGGCTTTCTGGAAAAGGCCGGGGCCCTGCTTGCCGGTATGATGGTCGGCGGAGATGATATGAGCGTCAAGGGTTTTAATTTCATCAAACCCCTGACCAAACCTGTCATTAATGAGGTGAGCAATGCCGCCCATTTCATTTCCGGTGAACTGGGGCCGATCGTGTTGATTTTCATCGGCATCGGTATCATTTTCCTGGCCATCACCTGGATCGGCAGGGTGCTTAAGAAACTGATGGTGGGGCGGGCCAAAAAAATCCTGCATGCCGCCATCGGCCGGGGGCCTCTGACCGGTATCTTTTCCGGAACGATCATCACCGTCCTTGTGCAGTCTTCTTCCACAACCACCAGCCTGATGGTACCGCTCGCCGGGAGTGGTGTGTTCCGCCTGAAACAGATTTATCCCTTCACCCTTGGTGCCAATATCGGCACCACCATCACGGCCCTTCTGGCCGCAACCGGCGCCGTTGGCCCTCTGGCAGTATATGCCCTGCAGATTGCCCTGGTGCATCTTTGTTTCAACATCGCCTCAGTGGTCCTGATCTACGGCATTACCCCATTGAGAAAACTGCCCCGGGCCGGGGCCATGTGGCTCGCCCGGATCTCCACGGAAAACAAAATTTATGCTATTCTGTATCTCTTGATGGTGTTTTTTGTTGTCCCGGGCCTATTGGTCCTGCTGTACCGGTTTTTCTAACTTTAAGGGAAGTGAATGATGATTGAGAAAGACCTGAGTTCCCTGTCCAACAAGAAACTAAAAAAAATGATTGCAGATACCGAAGAAATGCTGGCCATGATGAAGGAGGAACTCAAGCGCCGCAAACTGGCCAATCAGCATGAGGAGGTGGAGCATCTCGAAGATCACATGAACGAGGCCGAACATCGCATGGCAAGCCTTAAAACTTTCCTTACCGCCCTGTTCAAGGAAATGAAGAAGAGCTGATGTAATTCAGGAACCTGGGGTTACTCTCCAGCCCGGTTCGGCTGATCCTTATCCCCGTTATGCATCGCTTCGCGAATGGCGTCCTGCACCTGATCCTTCAACCCCTGGGCGGAGACGATGTGAATGTCCCGTTGTGGGAACGGCATTTCGACTTTGGGGTCTTCGGAGAATTTTTTCCAGATCAGGTAGTTCACATCGCTGGCCACATTGCTCACGCCCTGTTCGCTGTCGCGGATCCAGATCCTGAGCTCCAGGTCAATGGAGCTGTCCCCAAATCCCTTCACCTGCACCGTCGGGGCCGGCATTTTCAACACCCGCGGCACTTCATGGGCCGCTTCCAGCATCAGCTCCATGGCCCGGTCCAGATCCGAGGCATAGGAAACGCCCACCGGTAAGTGGCGGCGCACCTCGCTATTGGTATAGGTCCAGTTGATCACCGGTTGGGTGATCATGTCTTCGTTAGGCACCAGGAACTCCCGCCCGTCCCGGGAAATGACCGACGTATAACGGGCGGCCAGTTTGTCGATCCGCCCATAGGTACCGGACACTTCAATCACATCGCCGGGCTTGATGGATCGGTCCAACAGCAAGATCACCCCGGAAATAAAGTTGGATACCACCTTTTGCAGGCCAAAGCCCAGCCCCACACCGATCGCCCCGCCAAACACCGCAAGCGCCGTGAGGTCGATCCCCATGCTGCTGAGCGCCACCAAGAAGGCGATGGACACCAGCAGAATCTTGGTCAGTTTTCCCAGCAACACCCGGGCCGAAGGGGTCACCGTCGGCACCTTGCGCAACCAGTTTTCCATCAGCCCGGACAGAAACACCCCGATCCAGATCAACACCAGCAACGTGATCATGCCGGTAATAATGCCCAACACGCTGACTTCCGCCCCGCCCAGAGAAAAACGGGTATTTTCCAGCACCGCCATAACCGGTTCCAGCCAACCGACAATATTGAGCGCCACCAGGAGCCACACAAACACCCGCACCAGCCGGGCAATTTCCCTGTTCCGAATGAGATTGGTCGCCAGCCGGATCACAATCCAGGCTGACAAGAGACTGATGGCAATGCGCACCACATCATCGGGGTAGGCCTGGACTCGCATGACGGCCTGGGCAATTTGCAACAACAGAAGCCAGAAGATCGGCAGATATAGCGGATTGAGGTAACGGGCTTCGAGTTTCTGATAGATGATTTTGTCCCCCCAGAGTTTTTTCACCAGGGGTTTGAGCCAGAATACAATGCCGGTGCTGGTCAGCCACAAAAACAGAACGATGCCCAACTGCGCCAGAATGGTATAGGTCAGAACCCGCTCATCCATCCACAGGACGAGACTGTCCAGAATTTCCTGCCCCTTTATAAATAATTCTTCCATAGGCGAAGTTTAGCTTTTCCCGCCAGAGATGTAAAAGAATATCAGAAGGGCATCTTCTGCCCTTCCAGGAGCGTCCACAGCCCGATTCCGACAAACAGCAGGCTGGCGCCCCAGCGCGCGGCGTTGAGCGGCAGGCGCTGCATCAGCCAGTTGCCGGCGTAAATCACGGGCACATTGGCGATCATCATGCCCAGTGTGCTGCCAACAACCACCGCTCCCAAGGGCTCATACCGCGCGCCCAGCAAGACCGTCGCCACCTGGGTCTTATCCCCGATTTCCGCAATAAAGAACAAGATCAGACTGGCTAAAAAAGCACCATATGCCATAAACCGGCTCTCCTCCTCATCCTCATGGTCTGGGATCAGCAACCAGCCAGCCATCAACAGGAAACTTCCCCCCACGATCCAGGACAATAGCTCCACCGAAATCAGACCGGCAATAAGCTCTCCAAACCATGCCGAAGGCGCATGGTTAATGACGGTGGCCAGGAATATCCCGGCGATCAGCCCGATACGGTTGGAAAATCGGGTGGCAAGCACCAAGGACAATAATTGTGTCTTATCGCCAATTTCGGCAAGAGCGACAGAGAAGGTCGAAGTCAGTAACGCATCCATTTTAAACCATATTCCTGTTGAGAAATCCCCCAAAATAGAATCCCGCCGTTACCGGCGATCCTGAAAAAACGCCTTTAGCAATGCTGACGCCTGCTTTTCGCCAATCCCCCCATAAATCTCCGGCTGGTGATGGCACGTCGGCCGATGAAAAATGCGTGGGCCATGTTCTATCCCGCCGCCCTTGGGATCACTCGCCCCGTAATAAAGGCGCCGCAGGCGGGCAAAACTGATTGCCTGGGCACACATGGGGCAGGGTTCCAGCGTGACATAAAGATCACAATCCACAAGCCGTTCGCTGCCCAGCATCCGGCATGCCGCGCGAATGGCCAGAAGCTCCGCATGGGCCGTGGGATCCCGGTCCAGAATCACCCGGTTGGACGCCGCGGCCAGTATTTTTCCCGTCGCCCCATGCACGATCACCGCGCCCACGGGCACTTCCCCGTGTTGGGCGGCCCGCCGCGCTTCTGCCAGCGCCTTGTCCATATATGTGGTTTTCAGAATCATGTCCGGACCATGCGCATTCCGGTGCCAAAGGTCAAGGCCAAGATTCCAAAGCCAAGATTCCAAGGCCAAGTTTCATTGAAGAAGAGATTGATTTTTGCCGTATTTCCCTCTACATCGCAGCTCTGATAGTATGCCTCGGAGAGTATTTACTGATATTATTTAGGGCCAATATCCCCCGACGCGTCCCCAATGGACAAAGTGTTACCCCAATGGACAAGGTTTTACCATGAGCGACAAACCGGATCTTTCGAGTCCCTCAACTCCCACCGCCAAACCGGAACGCATCGCTAAGCTGCTGGCGCGGGCTGGGGTCGGCTCGCGCCGGGCCGTGGAACGCATGATCGAGGCCGGCATGGTCCGGCTCAACGGCAAACTGGTCACCACACCCGCCACTTTGGTGACATCGGTGCAGGGCATTACCGTAGACGGTGAAAAAGTCAGGGAACCGGAACCGCCGCGCTTGTGGAAATACCATAAACCTGCGGGACGGGTGACCAGCTATTTCGACCCCGAAGAGCGCCCCACCATTTTTCAGGCGCTGCCCGAGCATATGCCCAGGGTGATTTCCGTGGGCCGTCTCGACATCAACACCGAAGGTCTGCTGCTGCTCACCAATGACGGGGAATTGAGCCGCTGGATGGAATTACCGGATACCGGCTGGCTGAGGCAATATAAGGTGCGCGCCCATGGCCGGCCCAATCAAAAACGGCTGGAGGAAATCCGCGCTGGGGTGACTATTGACGGGGTGGTCTATCGGGAAGTGGATATCGAAATCCCCGAGCAGGCGGAAACCTCCAACATCTGGCTAACCATTGGCCTTCGCGAAGGTAAAAACCGCGAGGTCCGTAAACTTCTGGAATACGCCGGACTAAAGGTCACCCGCCTCATCCGTCTGCGTTACGGTCCCTTCGACCTGGGGCGGATGACCCGGGGCCAGGTGGTGGAGATTCCCGAGGCGGAACTGAAACTGAAATGTCGGGAATTTTTTGAAACCAGAGGGATCGAGATCCCAGAAGAGCCCCAGCGGGAAAAACCAAAACCCAAAGCCGGATGGGCCAAACCTAAGCCCAAGGCTCACCCGCGTCGCCAGGGCAAACGCCGCGCCGCGCTTTCCGCAAAACCGGAGAGTTTACCCAAATCCCCAAAAAAATCCGGAGCAAAATACACGACGGAATCTGGAGTCAGCCGGGCACGCCCTGCAAAACCCAAAACGGTGGGCGGGGCCAAGACCAGCAGGACCAAAAAATGAGAATCATTGGCGGCATACACAAGGGACGTCGTTTGACCCCCCCAGAGTCCCGAAATATCCGCCCGACCACGGACCGCATGCGGGAGACCCTGTTTAATCTTCTGCAAAATTCTCTGGGCCTCTGTTTCGCCGATTGTCATGTCCTTGATGCCTTTGCGGGAACCGGAGCTTTGGGGCTGGAAGCCCTGTCCCGCGGTGCCGCCCATGTCACCTTCGTGGAAAAAAACCCCCGCGCCCTGCGGCTGCTCAAGAAAAACGTCGCCCTGCTCAAGGCAGAAAAAAATACAACTGTAAAGAGTACAGATGCCTGCTCCATTAAGCGGCCTGACAGGCCGTTCGCTCTGGTTTTCCTAGACCCACCCTATCACCGGGATCTGCTGCGACCGGCATTGGATAATCTGCACACTCAACAGGCGCTAACCCCAAACGCCTATATTGTTGCAGAATATTCTTCAAAGGAAGATATTGTTTTTTATGAATTTTTAGAAAAAATAAGCGAACGCATCTATGGCGACAGCAAAGTTTCCATTTTTCGCTACCATCCTCATTCACAACTTTGAAAAATATATATTTGATCCGGAACACCTGGAAGCTTATACTCTCCTGCGCGAAGGAAATACACGCATTAGGTGTTTTTACTCTCATAAAAGAGTCCCCGATGACAACGGACAAAAACCGCTTTTCCCACAACGACTATGAACGTTCCATGGAATTGGAACGGCGGGGGCTGATCAGTTGCCTGAGCTATATTCTCCAGGAGGTGGAACTTGCCGGGCTGGACCTGGCGGCACTCCATCTGAAAATCGCCATTGAAGAGATCAGAGACGCCCCCCGCACGACCTCGACCGGCCCTGTCGCGGAATAGCCCTCCTTCTTGCCCAAATTCACTCTAACGCCGGCCAAACAGCTTTTCCACATCTGCCAGCTTAAGCTCCACATAGGTCGGACGGCCATGATTGCATTGCCCGGAATGGGGCGTGGCTTCCATCTGCCGCAACAGGGCGTTCATTTCCTCGGTGGTCAGCCGGCGGCCGGCCCGTACGCTGCCGTGACAGGCCATGGTGCCGCACACCTCTTCCAACCGTTCCTTGAGGCTAAGCGCCTCATCCAGTTCCGCCAGATCGTCCGCCAGATCCCGCACCAGCCCCTTGATATCCACCTCCCCCAGAAGGGCAGGGGTTTCCCGGACCACCACGGCACCTTCCCCGAAAGGTTCCAGCACCAGCCCCATTTCCTCAAGCTCCTCCCGACGGGCGCAGAGCCTGTCGGCCGCCGCCGGATCCAGCTCCACCACTTCCGGCAGCAGCAACGCCTGCCGGGCCACGCCGTTTTCCGCCATATGGGCTTTCATTTTTTCATAAACCAGCCGTTCATGGGCCGCGTGCTGATCCACAATGACAATGCCGTCACGGGTCTGGGCCACAATATAGGTTTCATGAAGCTGGCCCCTGGCCGCACCCAGCGGATATTGTGCATAATCCTGTTCCGGCAAGTCCGGTGAACCGCCCCCCTGTCCCGAGATCCCCCCCGCATCGGTGCGTCCCACTGGCGGGGCAAAATCCCGGCTTTCCCGGTCCAGCAACATTTGTTGAGACGGGCCAGGCAGCGGGCCGGCGGCCGCCGGCATTCCCAAAGGCTGGTAGAACGCCTGGGCCTGATCCGACATTCCCTGTGGTGGTGGCGCAGGAGAGGACAGATGGCGGGTTCCGTACTGGCCCTGGTAACGGCCCGAATGTGCCGAAAGAGACGCCCCTTCCGGCGTCAACGCCCCTAAGGCGGAACTGGCCACGGTGGTGGATGCCCGGTGGCCGGCCTCGGCTAGGGCATGTTTCAAAGAGCCCACAATCAACCCCCGGACCAACCCACTATCGCGGAACCTTACCTCAGCCTTTGCCGGATGCACATTGACATCCACCAGTTCCGGCGGCATGTCCAGAAACAACGCCAGAACCGGATGGCGGTCCCGGGCCAGAAAGTCCATATAGGCGCCGCGCACCGCCCCGGTCAGAAGTTTGTCTTTCACCGGCCGGCCATTGACAAACAGGTACTGATGCTGGGCATTGCCCCGGTTATAGGTGGGCAGGCCCGCATATCCGGTAAGGCGCACATCCTCCCGCGTCACATCAAGCGGCAAGGCATTGTCTGCAAATTCGCTGCCCAATATGGCCGACAAGCGCCGCAAACGGCTGTCTGCCGGATTGTTTTCGAGACTGTCCTCAAGGTCAGGTTGTTGGGCGGAGACCTGAAAGGCCCGCCGGGCACCATCATACAAGGTAAAGGAGATCTGCGGATGCGCCATGGCCAGCCGCTTGATCACATCCAACGCATAAGAAAATTCCGTCCGCTCGGTTTTCAGGAATTTAAGCCGGGCCGGAGTGGCAAAAAACAGATCCCTCACCTCAACCCGGGTGCCGCGGTTCAACGCCGCCGGGACGGGAGGGGATTTGCGCCCGCCTTCAATGTCAATTCTCCATGCCTCTTCGCTGCCCTCGGCCCGACTGATCAAGCTGAAACGGGCCACGGAGGCGATGGAGGGCAACGCCTCTCCCCGGAATCCCATCGTGGTGATATGGGTCAGATCGTCTTCACGCAGTTTGGAGGTGGCATGACGCTCCACCGCCAGCTCAAGCTCCTCTGCCGTCATGCCACAACCGTCATCGGTTACTGAAATCAATGTCCGGCCGCCATCGCTCATCACCACATCAATGGTTTTCGCCCCCGCATCAATGGCATTCTCCACCAGTTCCTTAACGGCACTGGCCGGGCGTTCAATCACCTCGCCGGCAGCAATATGGTTGATGGTGCGTTCTGACAAACGACGGATTTTCAATGAAGTTTCTCCCGAACAACGGTTCTTTCTGATTGCTGTAGTTTATTCTAGAGTGAAAAGTCACAAGATGGAACCGCGCCATAAAATAGCCCCAACTTTTTCCCTTTTCTGACACCTCAGCGACATATTCCCCAATTAATCTCCGCTCATATAGATACGGGCAATTTTTTTGGAAACTCTAGACTTGTTATTCACGACACATGAAGATACAAGACACATGAAGACACCGGGGATTATCATCATGACACTTTTTCACGGACTAACTTTCGGGCTGGGGCTCGGCGCGCTCAGCGCGACTTTTTTAACGCCTTCCGCAGACCATGTATTCATTTTGGCCGCGACCGGTTCGCTTTTGCTGATCATCGAAGGCGCCCGGCTCATGGCCACCCGCCCCCGCCGGGCCCAACAGAATTGAGCCAACCTATTTACAGTTCACTCTAGTGAGCGGCGCCGGCGTCCTTACCGGCCTGCCCCAGTTTCGTGAGAGGAAGGTCATCCAGACCTGCCGGATCGCCGACCACAACCCAGAAAAGCCGATCAGGATGCAGAAGCCGGCGGGCCACGCGACCGATCTGTTCGCGGGTGACGTTGTTGATATATTCATTGCGGCGGGCAAAATAGCTGGGCTCAAATCCTAAAATCTGGGCCCCAATCAACTGACTGGCAATGGCGCCGCTGGTGGCAAAGTTCAGGGCATAGGATCCCGTCAGATAGGTTTTGGCGTCCTGAAGTTCCTCTTCACTCACCCCATTCTCGACAAGATTGCGGATTTCCTGCTGCACAAGGGCAATGGCTTCCGTCGCGCGCTCATTCTGGGTGCCCAGACTGCCGATAAATAGCCCGCCATATTCCATGGGCTGAAAAGAGGTGCCGACGCTGTAGGCCAGCCCCTTTTCCTCACGCACACTTTCTGCCAGCCGCGATGTCAGCCCGCCCCCACCCAGAATATAATTCATCACATAAGCCGCATACCAGTCCGGATCCAGCCGTTTGAGGCCCTGATGGCCGAACAGGATGGTGGACTGATGCCCCGGGTGACGGTGCAGATACACAGCACCGGGAGTCTTTGCCTTCACATCCTGAAGGTACCCATCAATCGCCTCATCCGCCAGCCGACCAAACGCCAGATCCAGAAGCTCGGCGAGTTCCTGCGCCGTAATATCCCCTACCACGCCGATCACCAAGCGGTCCCGGGTCAGGCGCTCTTCCCGATAAGCCACCAGATCGTCCCGCGTGAGCGCACGAATGGTGTCTTTGGTCCCGTCGCCATCGCGGCCATAGGGGTGTTCGGGATAGACCATCTCGCGGAAAATTTTACTCGCAATGCTCCCTGGATCTTCCTGTTTGCGAATCAGGATGGTCAACATTTGCTGGCGGATACGTTCAATGGCGTCCTGATCAAACCGCGGTTCGTTCAGCGCCAGGGATAAAAGACGAAAAGCTTCATGGCGATTTTCGCTCAGGGTTTTTAGCGATCCTTCAAGACGTTCACGCCGTGACGAGAAGCCCAACTTGATGGCTTTGTTTTCCAGGGCCGTCTGGAATGCTCGCGCATCCATATCGCCTGCCCCTTCATCTAGAAGCGCCGCCACCATGGTGCTAAGCCCTTGCTTGTGAACCGGATCGCGCACCTCGCCCCCCTGGAAGGCGAATTTCATGCTGATCAGCGGGATAGTGTGGTTCTCCACAAGCCAGGCTTCGATCCCCAACGGGGTAATCACTTTTTGCACGGGAATATCGGCCCGCGCCGGCACAAGAAACAGGCCCAGGAGCCCCCCAATCACTCCCCCAATCACCAGGACAAGGCGTGATGAATTTTTCAAGGAATTCATCAGAGGATTCATCAAGGGTTTCATGATGCTCATGGGGTTTCTCCCGTTTGCGCCCCATCGGCGGGCAGCAACAGCCCGGTGACGGATTTACGAAGATCCAGCACATACCCGGCCGCGGCCCGAACATCTTCCGGGGTCACCGTCCGGATGCTTTGCGGCCAGTTTTGTACGTCTTCAATCGTGCTGCCGGTGGTCAGCGCCTGACCGTAAATCTGCGCCATGGTGCTGATGCTGTCGCGCGCATAGACAGCCTCCGCCACCAGGCGGGTCTTCACCCGTTTCAAATCTTCGGCCCACATACCCGGGTCTGTCTGGTCGGCCAGAAATTCAGCAATCACCTGATCCACCGCCTGTTCCACAATTTTCAGGGCTTCTTCCGGGGTTTCGGCAAGACCGGGCCGGGGAATGGCATAAAGCAGGAAGGTATCCGGATCATATGAAGTGCCGTTATAATTGCTGCCTGCCGCCACCGCAATCTTCTGTTCCACCACCAGTTTCTGGTATAAAAGGCTGGTGGTCCCCGATCCCAGGAGGCCACTCAGAACATCCAGAGCCGGGGCATGATGAGAAGCGCCCGCGCTATAGCTAGGCGCATGATAGCTGCGGATCCAGGTAGGCTGCTGCACCCGTTCGTCGCGATGCTCCACCCTGAGGGCGGCCTCTTGCGCGGGTTCCGGGGGCCGGCGGCGTTCCGGAACAGGGGTACCGGGAATTGGTGCGTAATATTTTTCGGCCAACGCCCTGACCTGATCCGGGGTAACATCCCCTGCCACAATGAGGATGGCATTGGCCGGATTGTAATATTTTCGGTAAAATTCCCGCACATTTTCCAACGACAGTTTTTCCAACTCCCGCCGCCAGCCGATAATCGGAATGCCGTAAGGATGTTCTTCAAACAAAGCCGCTGCCATTTTTTCCCGCAGCAAGGCCAAAGGCTGGTTGTCGATGCGCATGCTGCGTTCCTCCAACACCACGTCCCGCTCCGACAGCACATCCTGCTCATCCAGTTCCAGGTTGACCATGCGGTCCGCTTCCAGCTGCATCATCAGCGGCAGACGGTCTGCTGCCACCGTCTGGTAATAACCGGTATAATCCGCCGAGGTAAAAGCATTATGCCGGCCACCGTTGCGGGCGACAATGCGGGAAAATTCCCCCTCGGGCAGGGTTTTGGTGCGCTTGAACAGCATATGCTCCAGGAAATGAGCAAGGCCCGACTGCCCCTCAGGGTCATCCGCCGCGCCCACCCGGTACCAGACCATATGGGTGACAATGGGCGCCCGGTGATCGGGGATCACCACCACCTGCATATGGTTATCGAGAACAAAACTTTCGATCTCCGTCCCGTCGGCCCGCACAGCCGGCGCGGCAAAGATCAGGACCAGCATCACACAGGTGAAAAAACAGTGCTTTATCAAAATGCCCCGACCAGCCCAAAAATCAGTCACTGTTTTCTCCTTGATGTTTTTCCGTCCCCTTCTGCAAAGAGAGCAAAAAGGGAAGGAAACATGACGAAGCAATAAAGAGGCATTGCCGCGGGGGTATACCCTAACGCCCGAAAAGCGCCTGCCGGGCCAGTTGTTCAGGCGTATAGGTGCCGGAGACTTCCGTATCGTCCCCCGGCGGGCGCAAATGATATTCCGGCGGGACAACCAATGCCGGATTGCGCAGAACCAGAAACTCATCGGGCGCATCCTTGCCGCTGCAAGCTGCCAGAAGCATCACCATAAATGCCGCCCCACTCAAAAGAAGTTTATTCGTCACAGATCAATTCCCTTTCACACATTTTTCCGCCCCGGTATCACCTTCGGGACGTCATCGCGACTGTCCTGCGTCACTTTTGTTTCGTCCCGTTTTCCGTATCGTGTTTCTTTCGGCCCGTGGTCCCCTGCCGGAAAAAGGCATCCCACACCAAAAGGGCGGCCCCGGTGGAGATAAACGCATCCGCCACATTAAAAATGGCGAAAGACCAGTCTCCCCAGTGGAACTGGAAAAAATCCGCTACGGCCCCAAACACGACCCGGTCGTAAATGTTACCCAATGCGCCGCCAATGACAAGCCCTATTGCCACCATAGCGAGACGAGACGGCACGGATTTGAGCCAAAACAGCAACGCCAGCACAATGGCGCTGGTCAAAGCCACCAGTGCCCAGCGTCCGGTATCGCTTTCGGCGCTGAACAATCCAAAGCTCACCCCCCGATTCCATACCATAACCACATTAAAGACCGGCAGGATTTCCACCACCCCTTTTTCCGGCAGGCGGAAAATATCCAGGAACCACCATTTGCTGGCCCGGTCGATCAGAAACACGGCCAGAGCCAATGCGACCCCCCGGATAAACATCAGCCTTTTCCACCATTTTGGGCGGCTGCAGCCTCTTTTTCAGGAAGGTCGATATCCAAGGCCTCCACCGCCTCGGCACAGCGCCCGCAGATATCCTCATGACCAGGAAGGTTGCCCACTTCGGGCAGCACCTGCCAGCAGCGTTCGCATTTTTGTCCCTCGGCCAGCGTCGATACCACCGCCACACCGGCCACATCCTCAAGACGGAAGGCGCCTTCCGGCGCGGCCTCCAGGACCAGTTCGGCCGCCGATGTGATGCTGAGCTCCGCCAGATCAACCCCTTCCAGCGCCGCGCCATAGGCCGGATCATCCACATAGACCCGGACCGCCGCCTGCAGGCTGGAACCAATGCGCTTTTCGCGCCGTTCCACTTCCAGCGCGCCCGTCACGACCCGGCGCAAGTGCCGGATTTTCACCCATTTTTCCGCCAGCGCCGCATCGTGCCAATCGGCGGGAACGGGATAAAATTCCTTCAAATGCACACTGTCCGCCTCATCGGGGAAACGCGCCTGCCAGACCTCTTCGGCGGTAAACACCAGGATCGGGGCCAGCCAACGGGTCAAGCAGTGGAAAATCGCATCCAGTACCGTCCGCGCTGCCCGCCGTCGGGCGGAAGCGCGGGCATCGCAATACAGCGCATCCTTGCGAATATCGAAATAAAACGCCGAAAGGTCAACGATACAGAAATTATACAGCGCATTATACATTCGGTGGAAATTGTAATTTTCCACACAATCCCGCACCAGAGCGTCCAGCTCGCTCAGACGATGCAGAACCCAACGGTCCAGTTCCGGCATTTCCGCAACCGACAGGCGCTCCGTCTCCTCGAACCCCGCGAGATTACCGAGCAGAAACCGCAAGGTGTTGCGGATCTTGCGATAGGCTTCCACCTGTCCCTTGATGATGTTTTCGCCGATACGATGATCATTGAAATAATCGGTGGACGTCACCCACAAGCGCAGAATATCCGCGCCGTACTGTTTGACCACTGCCTGCGGTTCAATGCCGTTGCCCAGTGACTTGGACATTTTCATGCCTTTTTCATCCAGCGTAAAGCCGTGGGTCAGTACCGCCTTGTAGGGCGCATGGCCCCGGGTGCCGCAGCTTTCCAGAAGAGACGACTGGAACCAGCCGCGATGCTGGTCGGTGCCTTCCAGATAGAGATCTGCGGGGCTGCGTAAGTCCTCGCGGTCTTCCAGGACAAAACTGTGTGTGGAACCGGAATCAAACCATACGTCCAGAATATCCATAACCTGCTCATACTCTTCGGCCGCATAGTCATTGCCCAAAAAGCGGGACGGGTCACTGTCAAACCAGGCATCGGCCCCTTCCGCCGCCACCGCCTCGGCAATGCGGGCGTTGACCGCCTCGTCCCTGAGCAGCTCGCCACTTTGTTTGTTGACAAACACCGCAATGGGCACGCCCCAGGCGCGCTGGCGGGAGATAACCCAGTCGGGACGACTTTCCACCATAGCGGTAATCCGCCGTTCCCCGCTGTCAGGGATCCAGCGGACCTCACCAATAGCCTTCAGCGCCTTGTCGCGCAACCCGTTGGTCTCCATCGAGATAAACCACTGCGGCGTGTTGCGGAAAATCAGCGGCGCCTTGGAGCGCCAGCTGTGGGGATAGCTGTGTTCCAACGTATCTCGCGCCAGCAGCGCATCAACCTTTTCCAGTTCCTCACACACCCGATCATGCACCTTGAACACATGGTCGCCAGCAAAAAGCGGCACATGATCATAATACCGGCCGCCGTCATCCACCGTGAACGGCACCTCAAGACCGAATTCCAGTCCTACCTCATAGTCTTCCTGGCCATGACCCGGGGCGGTATGGACAAACCCGGTCCCCGCCTCCGTCGTCACATGCGCCCCCGGCAACAGCGGTACATCAAAATCATACCCCTTGCCATGCCAGGGATGATGGCAGACGCTGCCCTCCAGCGCCGCCCCTTTGAACCGGGTCAGCGTGGTGAATTCAGTGATGCCGCAGCGGCCCCTCATCTCCTCCAGAAGCGCTTCGGCCACCACAAGGCGCCGCCCGGAGCGGACCCGGCTGTCTTCAGCCACGCCAGCCACCTCGATCACCACATAGTCGATCTCCGCGCCATAGGCGATGGCCCGGTTGCCCGGCAGGGTCCAGGGCGTCGTGGTCCAGATGACGATATCAGCACCTTCCAATTCCGCCAGGGAAGGTTTCACCACCGGGAACGCCACATCCACCATATGCGAGGTATGAGTGTGATATTCCACTTCCGCCTCGGCCAGCGCGGTTTTTTCCACCACCGACCACATGACCGGTTTGGAACCGCGATAAAGGCTGCCATTCATGAGAAATTTGTGTAATTCACGCACGATCTGTGCTTCGGCGGCGTAATCCATGGTGAGATAAGGATTATCCCAATCCCCGAAAATGCCCAGCCGTTTAAATTCCTCACGTTGCACGTCGATCCATTTTGCGGCAAACTCCCGACATTCCCGCCGGAATTCCACCAACGGCACCTCGTCCTTGGATTTTTTCTTTTTGCGGTATTTTTCCTCGATTTTCCATTCAATGGGCAGGCCATGACAATCCCAGCCCGGCACATAGACCGCGTTATAGCCGGACATCTGCCGCGCGCGCACAATCACGTCTTTGAGAATCTTGTTCAAGGCGTGACCGATATGGATATTACCGTTGGCGTAGGGCGGACCATCATGTAGGATAAACTGCTCCCTGTCCTTGCTTTTCTCGCGCAGCCGGCCATAAATGTCCATGGTCTGCCAACGGGCGAGCCAGCCCGGTTCACGATTGGGCAGATTCCCCTTCATGGGGAAATCCGTCACCGGCAAAAAGATCGAAGGACGGTAATCTCTGGTCATGACGCACTTTTCATATCTACTGTGAGTAAATAAATATCCTGCTTACTTCCCAAGGCGGAAAATTGCCACTTTGTAGCAAGGGAAGCTCCCGGCTGTCGAGCCTTTTTCGCGGTTATCTGCCTCTTGAGGCCGATATTTCCCCGATCCCCTGTTCAAAGATAATCTTCCAGACGCGGCGGCGGAATGAAATCATGCTGGTTTTCCGGTTTGGCCAGTAACATCCGGGCGACATCGCAATCCTGGGCAATCTGAGCCTTCAGCGCCTCCAGACCATCAAATTTGCGCTCTTCACGGATAAATTCGACAAATTCCACCTTGACCGGCATTTCATAGATATCTTCTTTGAAGTCAAAAAGATGCACCTCCAGGGTCACATCCTTCTTGTTGAAAGTGGGTCGCCGTCCCACATTGGCCACGCCGTCAAGAATGCGCTCCTCCCTCCCGCCGGGCCCTTCCCCGGGAATCAGCATACGGACCGCATACACCCCGAATTTTGGTTTGATATACCCCTCCATAGACAGGTTCGCCGTCGGAAAGCCAATGGTCCGCCCACGTTGGTCACCTTTGCGCACATGGTCTTCCACATGCCACCAGTGCCCCAGACGATCGGCCACAATGCGCACCTGCCCCTCACGCAAGCTGTGGCGAATATTAGTGGAAGAATAGATATGATCGCCCTCCATCACCCGTTCCACAATGGTCAGTCCGAACTGTTCCATCTCACTGAGCCAGCTCAACACTTCCGCCCCCCCGCCGCGACCGGCGCCGAAACGGTAATCGTAACCGACCACCACATGCAGGGCGCCAATTTCCTTCAGCAGGATCTCGGTCACAAAGTCCTGGGCCAGAATGCGCGAGAAATCCCGGTCAAAGGGCAGGGTGAACAGGAAATCCACCCCAAACTGTTCCATCAGGTGGGCCTTGGTGCGAAACGAGGTCAGACGAAAGTCGGGCTGTTCAGGGTTAAAAAACAGACGGGGATGCGGTTCCACAGTCAGAACCGACAAAGTGGTACGCATGTCCCGGGCCACTCGCCCCCCCTCAGCGATGACTTTCTGATGGCCTTTGTGAAATCCATCAAAATTGCCCAGCACAATGACCGAACCCTTGCAGGCATCGGGAAGGTTGGTGTAATGCCTGAAAATCTTCATCGCGGTAAAGCTTCGTCCTTATCCCTTGTTTGAGTCACGGGTTTTGTTCACGGGGTTCTCTTTCACGGGTCCCCGATCCGATCAGGCCGGCCGGCTCGGCACCATCAATTGGGCTTCGCCTTCCATAACCACCGTATCGTTCACCCGACATACACAGGATAACCGCACCCGCTTTCTGCTCACAACCACTTCCTCCACTGTAACCGTCGCATGGACCGTATCGCCAATTCTGACCGGTGCCTTGAAGGTCATATTTTGGGACAGGTAGATGGCGCCCGGACCCGGAAGGCGGGTTCCCAAGACAGCCGACAGCAGGCCGGCGGTCAACATACCGTGCGCAATACGGCCTTCGAATATGGTGGTTTTGGCATATTCTTCATCAATATGCAAAGGGTTCGTATCCCCCGTGATCCCGGCAAACAGGGTAATATCGGCATCGGTAATTGTCCTGCTGAGGCTGCTGCTTTGCCCTTCTTTCAGGTCCTCAAGATAGTTGATGACCACATCAGACATGACAAACTCCTTTAATAGCTTAAGTTTCTGTCCCTGAAGTCATCTCAACGGACCTCGAACAGGATTTTTTTGCGCTGCACCATATCCCAATTTGAAAAAAAACGGAAGCATTCAGTTTCATTAACTTTTTTTTTAACCCCAGAGGCTAACTTAAGCCGAAAGGGCCGGCACTGTGCGCCAGCCCCCTAAATTATGTAAAAAGTGAATGTGTAAAAAGTTAGTTTGTAAAAAGTTCCAACTTATTTGCTGCAAGAGCGGGGAAAAAGAATGGCTGTAGACAAGTCAATGCCAATCCTGATCGTAGATGATTACAAGACCATGCTGCGGATTATCAGAAACCTTTTGAAACAGCTGGGTTTTCAGAATGTGGACGAGGCCAGCGACGGTTCTGAAGCGCTGAACAAGATGCGTGCCAAGAATTACGGTCTGGTGATTTCGGACTGGAATATGGAACCGATGACCGGATATGAGCTCCTGAAAGAGGTGCGTGCGGATGAAATGCTAAAATCCGTCCCCTTTATCATGGTGACCGCCGAATCAAAAACCGACAATGTAATCGCGGCGAAAAAAGCCGGCGTGAACAATTACATTGTCAAACCGTTCAATGCGGCGACCTTGAAACAGAAACTGGTTTCAGTGCTCGGAGAATTCTGATGGCATCGGGGCTTTTGCCGGATCATATCGGGCCGCTAGTGGATCGTTTGAGACGTGGCGACCACCAACCGGTCTCCCTGCCGGATGTTGCTGCCCTCACCGAAGTTCTGATGCGCTCGCTGGAAAGTTATTTCCGGTCAATCGACCTCACGCTGTATCAGGAATGTCAGTCTCTGGCGGATTACATCAATGATGCGCGGGCTGAAATCGCTTCCCTGTCCCCTGACCATTCCGACAGCGCCCAGATTCCCCGCGCTGGCCAGGAACTGGAAGCGATCGTTCAGCAAACCGAAAACGCCACCCATATCATCATGGAATCTGCCGAAGCCATCATGTCCGCAGAAACCGATGATCCGGAAGCCTTCCAAGCCACCGTCCATGACGCCGTCATGAAAATTTTCGAGGCCTGTTCTTTTCAGGACATTACCGGCCAGCGCATCAGCAAGGTGGTCCGCACCCTGGAATATGTGGAAAACCGGATCGACAGGCTGATCAATATCCTCGGGATTCAGGAAGAAGACCTGAAAAAACATGCCGAAAATACATCGCCCCCAGAGGAAGAGGATGAGAACAAAGCCTTACTGCATGGTCCCGCGTTGGAAGGAGAAGGCATTGACCAGACAGAAGTGGATGCGCTAATGGAGGACACTTCAGCCTCCAAGCCCCCCACAAAGACCGCAGGCGGCGAGGATGCCGAAACGCCAGAACCGGCGGAGCAGAGTAGCGCAACGACCGCTCCCGCGGCCGATGCCGAGTCAACTCAGGTCCAAACTTCCCAGGCCCAAACTTCCCAAAAAACGGCCTCCCCGGCGAGCGACGCCGTTACCGAGGACCTGCCTGAAAATCTGGACCCCGATGATATTGATGCCCTGTTCGCCGAGCCATCGGCAACGGCGCCAGCCCCAGCGGCGCCGCCGCCGAAACCGGCCAAAAAGCGCGTCGCCCCGCCCAAATATGAAGAAAATGCTGAAGTGGCGCTTGATGTCAAATCATCGGACAAGACCACTCAGGCCGACATCGACGCCTTGTTCGGATAACCTCTGGTGGGAATTCCAGTGTATTGGCGCATTACTGAATGCGTCATCGCGAACCCCTGCCATATATCTTGGGCCATATATCTTGGGAAAGGGGTGTGGCGATCCCTAGCCTGGAACGCGTTCCTCTCATCAGAATTCATTTCAAAGATTTTCCGGCCAAAGATTTTCCGGTCAAAGATTTTCCGGTCAAAATATGGTTAAGCAAGACCGGAAGGTTCCTATAACGACATGGAAAGTTCGCTGCTGAGCCGGGGTTCCCCGAACAGATATCCCTGGCCATAATCCATGCCATAATCTAGGATTTCAAGGATCTCCCGCTCCTCCTCGATTTTTTCAATAATCAAATCAATGTCAAAACGGGCATAGGCTTCTTTCAGATCCTGCGGATGAATGTCGCCCTTCTCATCAAGAAGCAAAGCCGGTTTGAGCTTGATATAACGAAAATATCGTGAGGCCAGATCCGCCAGGTCAATATTGGTGTCAATGACATGATCCATGGAAAACCTGAATCCCCGCCGGCCCAGCGCCACCAGGCTACGTTCCACCTCGGGCGTGTGACGTATCACGTCCTGTTGGGCAAATTCAAACACCAAGCGATCTGCAAGCTCCTGATTTTCCAACATAAAATCAATAAACTGCGGAAAAAATTCCTGATCATTCAGGGACACGGAAGAGATGTTACAGAAAAACCGTAATCCCGGCCGGCGCGGCCCCAGACGCCGGATTACCTGAATACAGCGAAATAGCAGCAGATTGTCCAGTGTCCCCACCAAACCGCTGTCTTCGGCAAGTTTAAGATACTGATTGGGAAAAATCACATTATTATGGTCATCGCGCACCCGGGAATAGGCCTCAAAATACACCACCCGGCGCGCCGGCAAAGCCACAATCGGCTGAAGGTACAGATCCACCCGATTATCCTCCAACGCATGATGCATGATCTTGAGGATTTCTTCCTCATTGCGCTCGGCCTCGGCAAAATGGCGAGGGAGCGACACGGCGCCGATGCTTTCTTGCTCCGCCCTATTCTGTCGCCGCTCCTCTGCTTCAAGCCGTTCGGCCAGGGATTTTCCGGACTTCTGGACCACCTGGTTTAGCAGAGTCTGCAACACCCGCATCTCAGAAATAATTTCGGCATTGCGGCTGTAATCCGTCTGGGAGAGCTGTTTTTCCAGCCGGCCCACATCATTTTCCAAATGTTCCAGCTTGTCGAGACTCATCTGATAATCCTGATGCAGCGCCAACATGCGGTTCGCCATATCCTGACGTCCCTGGCGCCAGACATAGGCCACATGGAGCTGAACCCCCAGCAAAAAAATAAGCCCCCCCAAAACAAGCGGCGCGGACGGACCGAGACGGCCGATAAGGTCAGGACCGAGAAGATCAGGAACAAGCAATGCACAAAAAAAAGCAATAATCGCGTAAGACGCAGTAATCAGGATATGGGCCAGCACGTTCATTTGTGTTCCTGTTTAGTATAACCGGGTGTTTCTGACCGTTGACTTGGGGCCAGGATTCTTATCCCCCCGGTTCCCTCCTCTGGACAGGCTGTATTATTCACTTGCGGTTAAGATACGATAGAATAGTATAAATTACCGATCAAGCTTTGTGAAGAAATAGACAAACACCACAAAGTCTTCAGGAAGAGCCCAAAGTATATGACAATCACGTGTTCTTATCGCCCCACAGTACTGAGCGTTGTTCTTCTGGCCGGGCTCTGCGGGCTGGTCTTTGGGACACTGATGACACCAGATAAAACCTTCGCCCAAGATACACCAACCAAAGACATCCCTGCCAAGGACCCACCCGCCAAGGACCCCTCTTCCTCCTCTTCGGAAGCGGAAACCGTACGCCGCGAAGAAAGATGCCTAAATGTCCGCCGGATCCGACAAACCCGTGTTGTGGATAACCAGACCATTCTGTTTTATATGTATGGCGGAAAAGTCAAACGGGTCACGTTACTCAATACCTGTTATTCACTGGCGTTTCACGGTTCCTTCAGCTATCGCACCTCTACCGGCCGGCTGTGTTCGGGGTTTGATCATATCGTTTCGCGGGCCGGGAACTACTGCCTGATTGACAGCATCATCGACGTCACCGAAGACCTTAAAAATCAGAAAAAGAAAGACCAAAACGATCAATAGAGTGAAGTGTGAATGGGTCAACCTATTCACACTTCACTCTAAGCCCTAAAGGGCCGCAACATCTGGATCGCCATGTCCCTTTAGGGGCCCGCAATGACGTTGTTCTGTTGTCATCGCTAGCGCACACGACGCCATTCATATAACATTACCGATTCTCATCTTGAAAAAAGGAGGGGGCAAAAAAACAGGGCGGAAAACCGCCCTGTCTGTTTGTTTTGGAAATTCAGCCTCTTGAAAAAGAGGTATTACTTTTTGCGCTTGTCTTCGCCCAGGAATTCCTTGATGTCGGCGAGACGTTTGGCCTCTTTTGACAGGTAGGAAATCCATTTATTGGCCATGTTGCGGCTACGGTCATATTTCTTGGCCTTGACAAATTCCTGGCGGGCTTTTTCCAGCTCGCCCATATTGAAATAGGCCATGCCGCGAACCACATGCGCCGTATCGGGTCGTTTCAAGCCCCCTTTATCAAGGGCCAGACCGATATATTTGGTCGCATTTTCATAATCGTCGAGCTGCATGTAAACCTGACCCAGGCGCATATAGAGATTGCCGTCTCCGGACATCTCAGCCGCTTTTTTCAAAGGCTCCAGAGCCTTGCGCATCTCCTGGCTGTTGATATAAGCCTGAGACAGATACTCCCAGTTTTTCTTGTTCTGTTCCACCAGCCCCTTTTTCAGCCCCTCAGCCAGGACCTTGGCGGCTTTATAGGGAATTTCGTGATACAGAAACAACTGGGACATATTCACCAGTTCGCTGTTTTTCTCCAACAGTCCCTGGCGATGCGCAAGCTCATAAACGGTGAGCTGTTTTTTCTCCAGCTCTTTTTTCTCGGCCGCGCTCAGCCCCGGTTCATTGGTCAGTTCGCCATACATGCCCGCAAGCTGGATCCAGTACTCCTTCTTGGGCCATTTGGTCACGAGCAATTCCAGAATATCGGTCACTTTCTGATATTCCTTCAACTCGAAATACATGACCCGCAGAAGCAGATACCAGTTTTCCTTGGGTTCTTTCCCCTTTTCCTCATACAGGCTGATGGCCTGTTCAATATAGGGGATACCCTTGCGGTAATAGGACAGATCGTTCTTCTTATCCCCCAAGGCATAATAGGCCTGGCCAAGAAGAATCAGCGCCTGTTCGCTGGGGGCCTCCTGGTATTCCATCCACCGGTTCATATAGTCGATGGACTTCTGGTAATCCTCCTTCACAAAATAGAGCTGAGCCAGCGTGTAAATCATATTATCCTCCATGGCGGGAGGCAGATTTTCCTGTCTCAGCACATTCTGATAGGCAGCAATGGCTTCGTTATATTTTTCCTGGCTGTAGGCCAGAAAACCTTTGAAGTTGTAATACTGGGCCCGTTCATAACTGTTGAGACTGTCCAGTTTCTGACCCAGGCCGTCTTCAAGCACCTTGTTGGCTTCGACCCAGTTTTCGGCATCGGCAAATTCCTGCGCCTTACCCAGCACTTTGTAGACTTTTTCGCGCAAGGCCGGAGTCTTGCGTGTTTTACGATTGGCGTATTTGCTTTCTTCTTCGGCCGCATAGGCCCGGTCCGTTGACACAGAAGCCAACGGAAACACAGCCAATACACCGGCAAGAGCCGTAGCGGAAATTAGAGTTTTCGTAAATTTGCTAAAGGTCGTCATTACGCACTCTCCGCTTACTTCTCAAGCTCGAAGGTGATTTTATGCAGAACCCCGGCCACATCAACCGGCTCGCCATCCACCACTTTGGGCTTGTATTTGAACTTTTCGGCCGCCTTGATGGCCGCCCTGTTGAACAGGGAACTTGTGCTTTCAACCACACGGATATCCGTGACAGTACCGTGTTTGGTCACGGTGAATTCCAGGATCACATATCCTTCAATTCCCCGCTCCGCAGCACGGCGTGGATAAACCGGCGCCACTTTCACAATCGGCAGGTAATCCCCGTCGCTGGCGGCAAATCCGCCCGTCCCGGCAACTTGCACTTCTGCGGAAACCGGCGCATTACCGATTTCGATTCCGGTATTCACGTTACTGAGATTGGTATCCATCTGGATTTCAGGAGTTTCCGGAGGGGCTTCCACCTCTTCCGGCTTGTCGGGTTTACGAATTTTCTGCTCAACTTCCTGAGCTTTTCGTACCTCGGCGATCTCAACACGGATCTTTTCCCCTGTGCCTGTCAGCGCTTTTTTACCGGTGGCAATCAGCAGCTGCATCGCAAAGAAGAGCATGAAGGTGATGAGAGCGGCAAAGGCAAATGAGACTGTATATCTTGCAATCATTGTTCTCTCGTCGATACCACATAATCCGTGACACCAGCCTGACGAACCGCATCCACGACGTCCATGACTATGCCGGATTTGGCATCCTTGTCAGCTTGAATCACCACACTTCCTTCCGGGTTTTCAGCCCTCAGGCGCTCCACATTGGCCCGGATAGCACGCACGTCGACCCGACGTTTCTGCATCCAGACTTCATTTGTGTCGCTAACGGCAATCATGATGTTTGCCTTGTCCTGCTTGAGGGCTGTTGCGGACAGAGGACGGTCTACGTCGATCCCGGCTTCCTTGATAAAGGAGGCCGTCACGATAAAGAAGATGAGCATGATAAACACGATGTCGAGCATCGGTGTCATATCGATAGCTGCTTCATCCCCGCTTTTTGCAGAAGAATGTTTACGCATACCTGTCCTCTTAGTGATCCATTGTCAAATGGTCTTCAAGAAGTTCGGCTTCCTTATTGGCGCGGTTCTCCAGATAGCTGGAAGCAAACACGCCCGACAGGGCACCGACCATTCCGGCCATAGTGGGAATTGTGGCTTTGGATACCCCCGCGGCCATTGCCCGGACGTTACCACTTCCCAAAATCGCCATCACATCAAAGACCTCAATCATTCCGGTTACGGTTCCAAGAAGACCCATCAGCGGACAAACCGCCACCAATGTCTTGATCAAAGGCAAGGGTCCTCTCAGATCCATGGTCACTTGACTGATCATGGCTTCGCGAATTTTATGGGCGAACCAGGAAGTTCGCTCAGCGCGAGCTTCCCAGGTTCCCATAACTTCATTCACTTGCTTACGATGTCCGGTCTTGAAATAGATCAGACGTTCGAAAACCAGGCCCCACATCAGCAAGATGACCAGGAAGATCCAGGTCAGGATCGGGCCTCCCCGCTCCATAAAATCCCGGACTGCTTCCAATGCATCCATCAGGGGCATCATGATCAAGCTCCTTTGTTAGACTGCTGTTCCGCGTGTACAGCAATGATCCCGGCGCTCTGCTCTTCGAGCGTATGGATAATGCGCTTGCTCATGCCGGCCACGACGCTATGCAGGAACAGGGTCGGCAACGCCACGGTAATCCCCAGCACGGTTGTGACAAGAGCCTGAGAAATACCGCCAGCCATCAGTTTCGGATCCCCCGTACCGAACAGTGTCATGGACTGGAAGGTCTGGATCATCCCGGTCACTGTCCCCAGCAGCCCCATCAGCGGCGCCACAGCGGAAATAATTTTGATCAGGACCAGGAACCGTTCAAGTGCCGGAGTCTCTTTCATTATAGCTTCATCCAGCTTCAACTCAAGCGTTTCCACATCAACTTCCTTGTTGGCGTCATATACGCTCAACACACGCCCCAGCGGGTTGTTTTCACTAACCACATCGCTGCTGATCTGGGCTTTCACCTTGCGGCTGGCAATAGTCAGATAAATGAAACGCTCTATGATGAAAATCATGCCAATGGCACCGACAATCAGGATCAAATACCCGATGGTTCCCCCTTGGTCGATCCGCTCCCGCAGGGACGGGGCCTGAATCAACAGGGCCAGAATGGAACCACGAGAGGGATCAAGACCAAAAGCGGTAAACCCTTCTTTGGCCTGCTGCAGGGCCGCCGCGGTTTCCAGGAAACGATCCGCCGGCTGACGCACCAGTTCTGCAACACGCTGAGCCTGCGGGCGCCATTCAAGATATTTGCCGTCGGAAACCAGGTTAAAGGGACCGACACGTACCACTTCTTTTTCTTCGGTCGCCCCGTCCGGATACTGAACCGTGGTATCGAAGGCTACCACTTTTCCGGCTTCGGTCATTTCCCGCTGAATTTCAAACCACAGACGTTCGATTTCCTCGATGGTCGGCAGCTTGGAACTGGAAGCGGTCTTCTGCACCAGCTCATCCAGGAATTCATCGCGGTTCGGATACTGGGCGCTGATAATAGAATGTTCAAACACGCCGCGGGCATCACCGGAGACCTGCTGAAGCACCCCGAACAGCTCTTTCAGCGCGCCCAGTTCCTCGGACAGTTCGGTCTGAAGCTGGGCCAGCTTGTTTTCATTGGCCTTGAATTCGGCTTCAAGACGATCAGAACGACGCTCCTCAGCGCGCTGTTCCGCCTGGGCCTTATTCAGAAGAGCCTGCTGCTCAGATTTGTTGCGCAGGAATTCCTGCTCGCGTTTACGATATTCAGCCGTTTCATTGACCTTACCCTGCCGAACGATTTCCAGTAGCTCGTCAAGGTTTTTCACCTCTTTCTGAGCCATTGCCGTTGAGGCCATGCCGCCAAGAGCAACAGCAAGAACAAGTGTAACTAATTTCTTCATTGTGCCCGCTCCGGTGCTAGAATAGGTAATTTCAGCAATCTGTCAGCAGCCGCCTGTTTGTTGGCCACACGCAGGGCTTGGGCCACTGAGCTTCTGTATGAATCGTCAAGGATTTCAAACTGCTTGGTTTGGTTGTTCCAGGCACCGGTAATCTGACCATCCCGGGTCTGATATACCAGAGCGACACGCCCAACCTGCAGGAAGTCCACCTCGCGGGAAACGCCGTCAATTTCAATGGTGTCCGTATACGCTACCAAGGCCCGGCCATAATCGCTTTCAATCTGATACGCCTCAAAAACGCTGCGGAATTTCTCTGACGTGTCGACGCTCGGATCATCCATCAGGTCTTTAAGCCGCTCAATCCCTTCAAGACGCTTATTCAGCTGGAACGGCACATCCATCTTGATGAAAGCTTCGAGAGCATCAACCATCTTCAGCATCAGCGGCGTGATCTGCCGCTTCACATAGGTGACCTGCTTGATGGACGTGCTCAGATCTTCCATCTCTTCCACCTGGCGGTCAATCTGGCGCTGCAACTGCGCGTTATAGATCTTCAGGCCTTCAATGGTTTTCTGAACGGCTTTATATTGGCTGACAATCTTGTCTGTTTCTTCAACAATCTTGTCGATACGTTTCTGAGATTCCTGTGCCAGCTTGTTGATGGCCATGCCCTCATCGAGGACCTCCTTCAACTCGGTAGCACCCGCTGTTCCAGCGCCCATCATAAGGGCACCAGCAGCAACGGCGGAAAGAACAAGTGTCCTTACACGATGCTTATTCATGCGTCTTCCTACAGCTTTTTAAAGGTTGTTAAGATTAAACCATTGAAAATGGCGAAAAAAGCACCCGGGGACCGAGTCCTGTCATACAAAGAGTCATAACGGGCGGCACATAGTGAATTACCAATCCACCCCAGACCTCTTTCTCTCATGCGTGTCCCCTTGTACCTACTTCATTAAAGACACACCTTCCAGCCATTTTCCCGCCACAAAGCATGCCTATAATTTAAAAAATAAATCATGTCCCTTTTGCAGGGATCAGTTGTTGTTATCTGTCTAAAAAAACTGGCACTTGCCAGCCTCTCACCTCACAGACTGTGCGACACACTAGCCCAAAAGATAACCCCATTTCAAGGCTTGCTTCACAGCAAAATAAAAAAAAACGTTTTTTTATTATCGGAAACAAGCAAATGGGCAAATCTTCTGCCCGCCGCCTCCCTCTGCAAAGCAATATTTTTTCAATGAGTTAGAGGCAAAAACAAGCAGCTCCCCAGACCGGAAACACGCAGAAATCAGCTTGGCGTTTTTCCCTTCCGAGAAACAAAAAACTGTCTTTTTTTCAACAAATATGGTGAATTTTGTATACTAGAACCAAAGAATCGCATCAAAAACCGGGTTTTGGTACACGATTCTTTTTTGAGGGCTATTTTTTGTAAGACAATCCTCACTCAGCCCTGATGGCGGCGCAGCAACCGCAGCCCCCGTTAGCGCTAATACCCCCTAGAGTGAATTGTGCAGCGTTGGCTCAATTCACTCCAAGCCACTGCTGTTCCGAAGCTCAGGCGGTATATCACAAAAGAAAATGAAAGATCATAAAAAATCGGAGAATCGGAGATCTTCAATAGGAGACCTTCGAGACGGGATCTACGGAGACCCGGACAGAGACAGAGTCAATAGGGGCGTCAATGGGGGCGAACCGAATTAACCGCTTCCAGGACGCTGTGCCATTTATTTTCGATACAGGTACGCCGGGCCGCCGCCAGACCGAAACGCCTGATCAGTTGATGGGCCAGTTCCTGTTTATAACGAAAGTTATCCTTCCTAACGGAAGCGGGGATTGGTTTTTTTGCAGCCATTCTGTTTCTCCTTGCGGCAGCCCTGCCATCCCGAATATGGTTTCCGGGATCAGTGGTTTTGCGTCCCGCCGTTACCGACGGTTTGCCGTTTGTCACAGGAACGCTACTGCTGAACGCCACCTGCTATTAGAGTAAATTGTGAAGAGGTTGACTCAATTCACTCTAGCATTCACCCTAACAGGAAGAAGTGAAAAGCCGGTAAAAGAACCGGTAAAGTTTTACAGATTCTCCATAACAGATTCTCCATAACAGATTCTCCGTGACAGATTCTTTCTGCCTTGCTCCCGAATTTCGGCCTCTATCAAAAAATCACACCCCCTTGTTCAAAAAATAATGTTTTTCGATTCTCTTTTCCGGTCTCTTTTCCGGCAAGTATCTGTTAGCCTTCTCTGACAGGAAAAAGTTCTGCCCACCGGCATGCGCAGCCGGAAGTCGGACCTGAAGCGGGACCAATAGCAGGAATAGAGTTGACGATAGAAACAGGGAATGACGGGGGTCTGAAATCGTTACAGAATCAACTAATTACGTCCTGCTTGGGCAGCCTCCCATTCCTACCAGCAATTCGGCCGGTAATTTGAAAGCAGACCCCAGAACGTGTTCCCGGAGACGATTCCCCAAGGTGCTGTTTCGCAGAACGGCAGCCTGTGAAATATTAAGAATTCATCAAAAGATGCAACCAGCCGCTTGGAACTATTGATACATGTCCCTGGAACTATTGATACATGTCAATGTGCCCTTGCGCCGATTGGCCTATGTGGAGCATGGTAGATTTTCCCTCAAAAGGGGGCTAACTTGAAGAATATTCGAATAAAGTGAACCAACGTTATGCAGTCTCAACAAAAACAACAGGTTAGGATATGACAACCCACGACACACAAACTGCCGCCAGACCTCCTCAGGTAAGCTCCCTGGCGCAATGGCTGTCCGCCCTGGGGCTTGGGCTGGCCGCCGTTATTGCTCTTCTGATTGCGGCAAAAACCACTTCATCCGCCTTTCAGATACACGCCTTTATCATGCTGGGGGCGTTTATCCTTGGTATCATTGCGATCTTCAATATGGGGTTTGGCAACAATGGCAGACTCGCGGCGGAGGCATCGCCGTCGGGGGTCTATTATAATGATGGCGTTGTCAAAGCCGGGGCCATTGCCACCATCTTCTGGGGCATTGCCGGCTTCTTGGCTGGCGACCTGATTGCCTGGCAGTTGGCGTTTCCGTGGCTGAATTTTGACACCTCCTTCCTGAATTTCGGCCGCATGCGGCCCCTGCATACCTCGGCGGTGATTTTCGCCTTTGGCGGCAACGCGCTGATCGCCACATCGTTCTATGTGGTGCAACGCACCAGCAAGGCGCGGCTGGCCGGGGAAATCGCCCCCTGGTTTGTGTTCTGGGGCTATCAGCTATTTATTGTGCTGGCCGCCACCGGTTATCTGATGGGAATCACCCAGTCCAAGGAATATGCCGAACCGGAATGGTATGTGGACCTGTGGCTGACCATTGTCTGGGTGGCCTATCTGCTGGTCTATCTGGGAACGCTATGGCGGCGGCAGGAACCGCATATCTATGTGGCGAACTGGTTCTATCTGGCGTTTATCGTCACCATCGCCATGCTGCATATTGTCAACAACCTCACCGTGCCGGTCTCCTGGACGGAACCCAAAAGCTATATCCTGTTTTCCGGGGTACAGGACGCCATGACCCAATGGTGGTACGGCCATAACGCCGTAGGGTTCTTCCTGACCGCCGGCTTCCTCGGGATCATGTATTATTTTGTGCCCAAACGGGCAGAACGGCCGGTCTACTCCTACCGCCTGTCCATTATCCACTTCTGGGCACTGATCTTCATTTATATCTGGGCCGGCCCGCACCATCTGCATTACACGGCCCTGCCGGACTGGGCACAGACGCTCGGCATGACATTCTCCGTCATGCTGTGGATGCCGTCCTGGGGCGGCATGATCAACGGCCTGATGACCTTAAGCGGCGCTTGGGACAAGCTGCGCACCGACCCGGTGCTGAAAATGCTGGTGGTCTCCGTCGCCTTCTACGGCATGAGCACCTTTGAAGGGCCGCTGATGTCCATCAAGGCGGTCAACGGCCTCAGCCACTACACCGACTGGACCATTGGCCATGTACATTCCGGCGCGCTCGGCTGGGTCGCCTATGTCAGCTTTGGTGCCATTTATTGCCTGGTCCCCTGGTTGTGGAAACGCGAAGGCCTGTATTCCCTGAAACTGGTCAATCTGCATTTCTGGATCTCTACCGTGGGCATTGTGTTCTACATCTGCGCCATGTGGGTCTCCGGCATCATGCAGGGCCTGATGTGGCGGGCCTATAATGAACTGGGCTTCCTGGAATATTCTTTTGTGGAAACGGTGGAAGCCATGCATCCCTATTACATCATCCGCGCCTTCGGTGGCCTGCTGTTTGTGATCGGCTCCCTGATCATGTTGTATAACGTGATCATGACAATCCGCGGGGCCGGCGCCGCCAAACGCATCGCGACCACGGCCACCCCGGCGATGGCCGAGTAAGGGAAAGGGTAGATAAAATGTTTAAACACGAAATTTTTGAAAAAAACTCTATCCTGCTGCTGATCGGCATTCTGATTGTCGTCTCCATCGGCGGCATTATCGAAATCGTCCCGCTGTTTTATCTCAACAGCACCATTGAAAAGGTGGAGGGCATGCGGCCCTATACGCCGCTGGAATTGGCCGGACGCAACATCTATATCCGTGAAGGCTGCTACACCTGCCATTCCCAGATGATCCGCGCCACCCGGGACGAAGTGGAACGCTACGGCCATTATTCGCTGGCGGCCGAAAGCATCTATGACCATCCCTTCCAGTGGGGGTCCAAGCGGACCGGACCGGACCTCGCCCGGGTCGGCAATAAATATTCCGATGAATGGCATCGGGAACATATGATTGACCCGCGGGCGCTTGTGCCTGAATCCGTCATGCCAGGCTATCCGTTCCTGGCCACCACCGAATTGGACTACACCACCATTCAGCAGGACCTGAAAGCCAACCGTATGGTCGGGGTGCCCTATACGGAGGAGATGATCGAAAACGCGGCGCTGGATCTGGAAACCCAGCTCGATGAATATCACGATAATCTGGATGCCTTCCTGGAACGTTATCCGGGGGCTCAGGTGCGTGATTTTGACGGTAATCCCGACAAGATCACCGAACTGGACGCCATGATCGCCTATCTGCAGATGCTGGGCACTCTGGTGGATTTCTCCCTTTTCGACGCCCAAGAGAACAACAGGTAATTACAGACAGCGAGTCAAAGGAATAAGGACAAGAGATGGATATTACACATCAAGACGCAGCCTCCTTTGCCCAAACATGGGGCCTGGTGTTCTTTGTCGTCATGTTTCTTGCGGTCGTGGCCTATGCCCTATGGCCCAAAAACAAAGACAAATTCAAAAACGCCGCGCGCACTCCACTGGATGAGGAATAATAATGAGCAATACACCTGAAATAGATCAATTCAGCGGTGTCCACACCACGGGTCATGAGTGGGACGGCATCAAGGAACTGAACAACCCCCTGCCGCGCTGGTGGCTGTGGACCTTTCTGGCGACCATCGTCTGGTCCATCGGCTATTGGGTGGTCATGCCCGCCTGGCCACTGATCAGCGATTACACCAAAGGGGTCATCAACTATTCCCAGAGGGATGTTGTCGCCGCCCAGCTTCAGGCGGCACAGAATGCCAGAAAGCAATATGAAGAAAAACTTCTGGCGTCCGATCTGGAGACCATCAAGAACACCGAAGAACTCTGGTCCTTCGCCATGGCCGGTGGAGAGGCCGCGTTCGGGGATAACTGCGCAGGCTGCCACGGCTCCGGGGCCAGCGGCGCCAAAGGGTACCCCAACCTGAACGATGATGACTGGCTCTGGGGCGGCACGCTGGAAGATATCCACTACACCCTCAAGGTGGGCATCCGTGCGGCCCATGAAGAAACCCGTTTTAATACCATGCCGGCCTTCCTGAAAGACGAGATCCTCAGCAAAGAAGAAATCAACAGCCTCGTCACCTATGTGCAGTCCCTTTCTGACAAGACGATTGCTGCCCCGGAAGGCGCCGAACAGCTTTACATGGACCAGTGTGCTTCGTGCCACGGTGAGGACGGCACCGGCATTCAGGAATTGGGCGCGCCCAACCTGACGGATCAGATCTGGTTGTATGGTGGTGATCGCAAGACACTGTTCGAAACCATCGCCTACAGTCGCCAGGGGGTCATGCCTTCCTGGGAAGGGCGGCTTGATCCGGCCACCATCAAAAGCCTGGCCGTGTATGTGCACTCTCTGGGAGGAGGACAGTAAACCAACAGTAAATCACATGATACTCGGAAAACTGTTTTCTGAAGGTCATGATTTCATACCAGATCTCCCGGCGGCACTGCGGGGAGGAGGCCGCATCAGGTCGGTAGTCCGCCGGGGATCTGACAACCATATGGTACAGACAGGGTATCACCAATATTAAGGGTATATAGATTATGGCCAATTCGCCTGAATCACATAGCGGCATGTCCCTTGACGGCCGCACCGCCACCTCCCCCGCAACCACCGGCGCCACCGTCTCTTCGTCCTTCCGCCCGCATGAGGCGGTCGAACGGGCGGATGTGGAAGCCGTCAACAAAAAAGAAGCCCGTTCGCTTTACAAAAAACGCGAACCCATCTACCCCAAACGCGCCAAGGGAACGTTCCGCACGATCAAATGGGTCATTATGGCGATAACGCTTGGCATTTATTATCTGGCTCCCTGGATTCGCTGGGACCGGGGAGAGGGCCTGCCAGATCAGGCCATCCTGATTGATTTCCCGGCCCGTCGGTTCTATTTCTTTTTTATCGAAATCTGGCCGCAGGAAGTCTATTACATCACCGGATTGCTGATCCTCGCGGCCATCGGCCTGTTTCTGGTGACCAGCACCGCCGGGCGGGTCTGGTGCGGTTATACCTGTCCGCAGACGGTGTGGGTGGATCTGTTCCTGGCGGTGGAACGTTTTTTTGAGGGGGATCGCAACGAACGCATGCGCCTGGACAAGGCCCCCTGGAGTTTTTCCAAACTGCGTAAAAAGACGCTCAAGCATATCACCTGGCTGCTGATCGGAGTCGCCACGGGCGGGGCCTGGGTGTTTTATTTCGCCGATGCCCCCACCCTGTTTAATCAGCTTATCCACTTCGAGGCGGATATGACCGCCTATTTCTGGATCGGGCTGTTTACCACCACGACTTATCTTCTGGGCGGTTTCGCCCGCGAACAAGTTTGCACCTATATGTGTCCCTGGCCCCGTATCCAATCTGTGATGCTGGACGAGGATTCGCTGGCCGTAATGTATCGTTATGATCGCGGCGAACCGCGAGGCCCCCATAAAAAAGGCGACAGCTGGGAAGGCCGCGGCGACTGTATCCAGTGCCGCCAATGCGTTGTGGTCTGCCCCATGGGCATCGACATTCGCGACGGCATGCAGCTGGAATGTATCCAGTGCTCGCTCTGTATTGACGCCTGTAACGCGGTCATGGACAAGGTTGGCCGGCCGCGGGGGCTGATCGCCTATGATTCCCTGGCCAATTTCAAAGCCAGGGCCAAGGGAGAAAAAGAACGGTTTCGTATCATCCGGCCGCGGACCATCCTGTATACTGCACTGATTCTGGTGGTGGGCGGCGTGATGCTGTACAGCCTGCTGACCCGCAGTGAGCTGGATGTGAATGTGCTCAGAGACCGCAACCCGGTATATGTGCAATTGTCCAATGGCGACATCCGTAACGGTTATACGCTGAAAATCCTCAACAAAGCCCGGGAGCCACGCCGTTTTGCCGTAGCCGTTCATGGGCTGGAAAACCACCAGATGTGGATTGAAGGCATCCAGAGCATGACCGAGGATGGCCTGCCTGTTGTGGATGTGGGTCTTGATCGCCTGCGCTCCGTCAAGCTTTATGTGGCCGCCCCGCGCACCGCCCTGCAAAGCGACAGCACGGACATCACCATCGAGGTTCGCGATCTTGACGGTAACGTGCGCGACATCCATGAAACCACCTTCAAGGGACCGGACCCGCGGCGCTGAATGCGCCGTTCCGCGTCTCTGATTTATAAAGCTATTGACCTAAAAGGTTACGGATATGAGCAAGATGGATAAACCGCTGACGGGGAAAACCGTTCTCCTCTGGCTGATCGGCTTTTTCGTATTTGTCTTTATCGCCAATGGAATTATGGTCTGGGTGGCGCTTGAAAGCTGGTCGGGGCTGGAAACTGAAAACGCCTACCGCAAGGGGCTGGCCTATAATGAGCAGATCCGGGAAGCCCGCCGGCAGGCGTCCTCGGGATGGGCCATGACGTTGGATCAGCGCCCGACACAGCAAACAGGCGATACCCTGCGGATCACCCTGTCCGTGCCAAAAGGCGAACAGGTCCCGCAGACCCTGCTGGTTCGTTTTATCCGCCCGACTGCCGAAGGTTATGACCATGATCTAATTCTTACGCCGCAGACCGGACACCCCGGCGTGGTGTCCTATGGTGCGCCGGTCGCATTGCCGCTGCCGGGGGTGTGGGACATGGTGATTCTTGCAAAAAGCGAGGATGAGGTTAAATATACCCTCAAGGACCGTCTTTTTGTCCAATCACCATCTGACGAGCGGCAGCCATGAGCACAACCAACCTGGAAAAACACTATCCGGTCGATCATTTTGTGGTCGAAGGGCTGCATTGCCCCTCTTGCATCCGAGAGATTGAGGGTACCCTGCGCAAAAATCCCGCCATTCGTCATGCCCGGGTCAATCTCACGACCCAGCGGCTGGCCGTGGAATGGGCCAATGACGACGGCCCATCCGACAGAACGGCCTCCCCCAGCCGCACAGATGTCGTGATCGGAACCCTGAAAGATCTTGGATTCCGTGCCTTCCTGTTTCGGGACGATCCGGCCCTGAAACAGGCGGACCAGGAAAGCAAGATGCTGCTCAAGGCCATGGCCGTGGCCGGCTTTGCCATGGCCAACGTGATGCTGCTGTCGGTATCGGTCTGGTCCGGCGTGGTGACCGACATGGATGAAGGCACCCGGTTGCTAATGCACTGGCTGTCAGCGTTAATTGTATTGCCCGCCGCCGCCTATGCGGGTCTACCCTTTTACCGATCCGCTTGGGGGGCCATCAAAAATCGCAGCCTGAATATGGATGTGCCCATTTCACTGGCCGTGATCCTCGCTGCTGGCATGAGCCTGTTTGAAACGATTCAGGGGGCAGTACATACCTATTATGACGCGGCGGTCATGTTGTTGTTTTTCCTGCTGATCGGCCGCTATCTGGACCGCAAGATGCGCCAGCATGCCCGGTCGGTAGCGCAGAACCTGATGTCATACCGGGCCCACCGGGCCACCGTGGTGCAGGAGGATGGGGAGACGGAGAACCTGCCGGTGGAAATGCTGAGCCCCGGCCAGACGGTGCGCATCATGCCCGGCGAACGTATCCCCGTGGATGGCATTGTGACCCGCGGCCTTTCGGACATTGACACCAGCCTGGTGACCGGTGAGACTCTGCCCTCCAAGGCGGAAACCGATACAAAGGTGTTCGCCGGCACCATGAATCTGAGCGGTGCCCTGGACGTAAAAGTCACTGCACTGAGCGGGGAAACCCTGCTGGATGAAATTATCCGGCTGATGGAGGTTGCCGAACAGGGCCGGGCCAAATATGTGCGTCTGGCCGACAAAGCGGCGCAGGTCTATGCCCCCGTGGTTCATCTCCTGGCGCTTTTAACCTTTGTCGGCTGGATGATCTTCAGCAGCGTCGGCTGGGAACAGTCGCTGATTACCGCCATTTCCGTGTTGATCATCACCTGTCCCTGCGCGCTGGGCCTGGCCGTGCCGGTGGTACAGGTGGTCGCCTCCAGCTTGTTGTTTAAATCCGGTATTTTGGTCAAGGCCGCTGACGGGTTGGAACGGCTGGCGGAGATCGACACTGTGGTATTTGACAAAACCGGCACGCTGACCCTGGGCCAGCCGGAACTGGCCAATGGTGATGATGTTGCGCCCGCACATCTGGAACTTGCCGCCAGCCTCGCCAAAAGTTCCAGTCATCCATTATGCCGGGCCCTGATTGTGGCCTGCCATGAACGGGACATCCCCACCATCGCCACCGACAGCCCCCTGCATGAGGAAGCCGGCATGGGTCTGAAAGCCGTGATTGACGGCCGGGAAGTACGGCTTGGCAACCGCGACTGGTGCGGCATTCCCGCAGACCAGATAGACAATACCCGCTACAGTGAATTATGGCTGGCCGTTGAGGGCGAAGAGCCCGTCTTTCTTGCCTTCCAGGATCGCCTGCGCCGGGACGCCCGTGACGTGGTGACCTGGCTCCGGAATGACGGCCTTAAGATTATCCTGCTGAGCGGCGATCGCGAGGAAGTGGTACGGGACGCGGCAAGAGACCTGGGCATTGACGACTGGCAGGCCGGCTGCAAGCCCCAAGACAAGATCCGGGTCCTGGAGGACCTCAAGACGCGTGGCCGCAAGGTGCTGATGGTGGGCGACGGCCTGAATGATGCGCCGGCCTTGAGTGCCGCCCATGTGTCCATTTCCCCGTCCACCGCGGCGGATGTAAGCCAGACAGCCGCAGATTTTGTGTTCCAGTCCCAAAAACTGGAAAGTCTGGTGCGCACATTGCAGGTCTCCCGTCACAGCCGCCGGCTGGTGTTTGTCAATTTCGCCTTTGCCGCACTTTACAATGTGGTGGCGGTGCCGTTTGCCGCCGCTGGGTATCTGGAACCGCTTTATGCGGCGCTGGCCATGTCCGGCTCATCCATAGTGGTGACCGCCAACGCGCTCCGGCTCAATCTGGCGAAACTCTACACCAGCCCGACGCCGGCGGCCCCGATCCAGGCAGATTCCCCCCGGCCTTCCCCGGCCTCCGCGCCGGAACAGGCCTAAAGGGGGAACGCCGGATGGAGAGCCTGATGGAGAAAATGTGATGGACATCATCATTTACCTGATTCCGATTGCCCTGTTTCTGGGACTGGTGGGGCTGGGCGCGTTCCTGTGGTCCCTCAAAAGCGGCCAATATGACGATCTCGACGGCGCCAGCTACCGGGCGCTGTTCGAAGAAGACGACATGGCCGCAGAACAGCAAGGGAAAGAGGATAAGTTGTCCAAAACTAATGGCATCGAAGATAACGGGACAGGCAAAAACCAGGGCAAAACACTGCCTCCCTCTCACTCCTCCCCATCCCAGTAACCTGCGTCCTGTGGATAAAAGAAACGGGTCATGGTGCGCTTTTTCGGATCGCCGCCAGGGGCAATGCCGGCGAGGATACCGATCTTGCCACTGTCGGGATAGACGGCTACTTCTGGCTCCTTCATCGTGGATATACACAGATACACCAGATCCTTGTCCGAGCTGTTCCAGACCTGATGGGCATGATCAGCGCCGCGCCTGAGCGCCACATAGTCACCCGCCCGGATCGGCACCTGCTGATCTGCGTAAATCAGTGTGCCTTTCCCCTCCAGCACAAAGATGGCTTCCTCATTGGTCAAATGATAATGTTTCGGAAACGCCTTTTTGCCTGGCGGCTGACGATACAGCGAACTGCCCAGTTCCTCGGCCCCGCTGGCCATAGTGAAGGATTTGCGGAAATAATGATAGGCCGCACCGTGCCGCACCTCTTCCCAGTTCAGGTCCGCTGCATTCACCACATTGTCTGGACGTTTTTTGCCGTCCGAAGCCGCTGATTTGTTCATCCTTCGCTCCCCTGTTTCCCCCGGTTATCCCCTCTTTGCCCCCTACGGGCTTTCCTTGATGAAAAATATCCTTTAAAACAGATCAAGAGATGAGAGAGTATAGGGGGCAGGTCCAGATCCGGGCAAGGCCAAATTCAAGCCCATAATTCAGGCAAAATTCAGGCCCCATACATTCAGGAGAAACAAGATGACCGATATCAGCGTAGGCGTTGTGGGATGTGGCGGCCGCATGGGCCAGGCTCTGGTCAGGGAGGTTCTGGACAACCCGCGGACCGTCCTTTCCGGAGGCACGGAACGCTCGGACAGCCCGCTGATCGGCAAGCCGCTGCGCCATCCCGCCACCGGTGAGGAAACCATTCTGAAGATCACCGATGACGCGGAACACCTGTTTAAGGTTTCTGACGTGGTGATTGACTTTACCTGCCCCACTGCGACCAACCTGCACGCCAGTTTCGCCGCGCGGCACAAGACCGCTCATGTGATCGGCACCACGGGCCTGTCAGAAGAGGATGAGGCCGCCATCTATCAGGCGGCCGGCACCGTGCCGGTGGTTTATGCCTCCAATTTTTCCTTCGGCGTTAATCTGCTGTTTTATCTCACGCGGCTTGCCGCCGGTATTCTAGACGAGGATTTCGACATTGAAATCCTGGAAATGCATCACCGCCACAAGGTGGATGCCCCCAGCGGCACGGCGCTCAGCCTGGGCAAGGCGGCGGCGGCCGGACGCGGCGTCAATCTTGCGGAAGTCTCAGAACGGGCCCGCGACGGCATCACCGGTGAGCGCGGCCGCGGCTCTATCGGTTTCGCGGTACTGCGCGGCGGCAACGTGCCCGGGGAACATGTGGTCAGCTTTAACGCCGATGATGAGCGGATCGAACTGACACACAAGGCCGGCGACCGGGCCATTTTCGCCCGCGGCGCCGTCAAGGCCGCCATCTGGGCGCTGGAGCGGGGCGAAGGCCTGTATGACATGTTCGACGTGCTCGGCCTGCCGAAAGAATAGCCTGCGGCACGTCATCGGTTAAGAAGTTTTCCCGCACCCCCTCCGAGGAAAAACGGGGAGAAAAACGAAAAACGAAAACGGGGACAGTATACTATTTAATTGAGAACGGAATGAATAAGATTATAAATAGTATACTGTCCCCGTTTTCGCCGTTTTCCTGTCCCCGTTTCTCTTTTTCCAGAACATTTATCCATACAAAACCAGGCCGGCGACATAGGGGGCCACAAGGTTCACCAGCAACACCACCAGCCATAGTCGCCCTTCCCAAAGTTTGTAATCAAGACCCAGACGGGTCCAAGGAAGTTTGCGGATAAAGCGGAAAAACACCACCTCGAAAATCACGGTGGCCAGAACCCATATAACCCCGGTCTTGAGCGCGTTGACAGGCCATTGGGCCGCACCGGAACGATCCATGACGAACCATGCCACCCCAGCCGTAGCCGCCATCAGCACCACGCTTTTATAAAGGTGGTTGACATATTCCCCAAAGCGGCGCTCGATAAGAACCTGGCCCAGAATCCCGTTGATTACAGCCACGCCCAAAAGGATACACCAGCCCCAGAAAATCCACACGATCATCCCTCAAAAAATCCCCTAACTCTCTCTTGATTCATATTTTGACGCGATCCGCACTGCGTAATCCGCCCTTGTTGTTGGCATCATTCATCAGCCATACCGCAGATTTTTGATCAACTTATGACAGCCCCGCCCCGGACGATACCAGGCGTTCGGCCACCGGCGCGGTCTTATAGGCCCTAAGCGCCTTTTTCAGTTCGCCCAAGACTTCCCGCCGTTCCTGCTGCGTCAGAAAGGTACCGATGAACAATCCCCGGCCATGAGACGTCACAAGAATGTGTTTTTCCCGGAACGTGGCCGCATCTTGCGCCCTGTATTGCAAATTCACATTGACCCAGTATGGATTGAACGACCAGCTTTGTTCGCTTCCCTTATGGTCAATGCGCCGGACCAAAAGCTCATCCCCGGCCAGACGGACCTGTTCAACACAGTTTCCCGAGCGGTAGTTGAGCTTGAAAGCGCCGTAAATCAGCAGCACATCCAGCCCCATAAACCCGAACACCGGCCATGCCCCACGCAGGAAAAAAAACGCCCCTACCGAAAAACTCACCAACGCGACCAGACTCATCAGAATGACAAAGCCTCTGGGACTGAGGGAGCGGTGCGGATACAAAACCGCATCAAACCACACCCGCGTCCCGGGCGGGGGCGGCACGGCGGGAGAAGGCGGGGATGTTTCCGCAGACGGGGGGTATGTCTTTTTTTGTGCCATAAGAACAGTATAGCCCTCTTCCCTTCCCTCTCCAACCCCGTTAATATCCGCCTTTATCCTGAACCGACCATAAAAGCAGCCGGCAAACACATGAACAAAAAAGATATTCACGAATTTTTCGCCCGCCTTCACGCCCGGGATCCGGAACCCAAGGGAGAGCTGAACTACACCAATCCCTATACCCTACTGGTAGCTGTCGCCCTGTCCGCCCAGGCTACGGATGTGGGGGTGAACAAAGCCACCAAAGATTTGTTCAAAGTGGTCTCTACCCCTCAGCAGATGCTGGAACTGGGGGAAGAACGGCTCAAGGGCTATATCAAAACCATCGGCCTGTATAATTCAAAGGCCGCCAATATCATAAAGGCGGCACGGGTATTGGTAGAAGACTATGACGGGGAAGTCCCCCAAAGGCGTGAAGATCTGGAGAAACTGCCGGGTGTGGGGCGCAAGACCGCCAATGTGGTGCTCAATATCGCCTTTGGCCAGCCGACCATCGCTGTGGACACCCATATTTTCCGGGTCTGCAACCGGACGGGCCTCGCCCCGGGAAAAACCCCATTGGCGGTGGAAAAAAAGCTGGAAGAAGTGGTGCCCAAGGAATTTGCCCTGCACGCCCATCACTGGCTGATCCTGCACGGTCGTTATATCTGTAAGGCGCGCAAACCTAATTGTCCGGTATGCCCGGTTGAGGATCTGTGCCGTTATCCCCAGAAGACGGTCGTTGAGGAAGCGTAAAATTGCCGGCTTTCAGCCGTTCCTTGTCCACATGGCTGTCAATGCAGGCATCCGGGGAGACGGTGGGATTGACGCTTTGCAGGTCAACCGCATGGCTGTTGACATAATCGAGCTGAAGATCCCCGTTTTCGTTTTCATAAAAGAACAGGTGCGAGATGCACTGGGGGCTTTTATACATCCAGACCTCGGCCTGTTTTTCCCGGCGACGCAGGTCCGGTTCGCCAAAAATAACCTCTATGGTCGCCGGCGTAAGCCCCAGAATATTTTCCAGTCCAAACAACGGTGCCGGATCAGGTTCTTGTGTCACAGAGGGCACCGCCGCCTGTAGCGTTTCAGGAACGGGGGCAGGCGCGGAAACGGTTTCGGCCCGGTCTGCTGCGCAGCCCGCCAGTCCCCCCGCAAACCCCATCGCCACCATCAGGACGAAAAGCCTGAACAATACTTCCTGTCTGATCTCTGCCTGTCTGATCTCTGTAATGTTCATTCTATATCCGTTTTTGGCGTTACCCTGTCTGCGGAAAACTCCGGCGCAGCCGCACCCCCCGCTGTCCGCGCCCGCAGGGTCAGATGAAAAATATGGCAGATGATGGCCACCGACAGGATCGGTGCCGCCAGATTGACGATTGGTATGGTAAACAACACCGTCATCAACAAACCGGACAACAACACATAGCCGCGAATGGCCCGGCGGTGATACCCCGCCTCGCGAATGCCCAGATGCCGCACCGCCACCATTTCATAATACCCCCAACCCAGAAGATAACCGTTCAGGAGGTAAAAAATCAGAAGCGGCACAAAAGGCATCCAGAAAAACGCGATATAAAGTGGAATGACTAGAATGTTAAGCACAATGATCAGCACAGCCAGACGGACCGCCAGATAAGTCAGATGGCCCATACCCAACCGTTTCCCCGCCTTGCGTTCAGGGTAATAGCGATACTCCACCGCATCCACCACATCATCCAGAAAAATGGATACAAAAATAGTGGAAATCGGGGGAAAGAAAATGCCCGCCAGCCAGAAGAACACCAGCCCGAACACCCACTCAAACAGGCTGTTCAGCCAATCCCAGTCAAAATTGAGATAGGGAACTTCATCCTTGAGCAGGATGACCAGAAAAAATGTCACAATGACGGCCACGATGGTGGTTAGCATGCCCAGAAGAAAGACACGCAAAAAAGCGGGGTCGAACAGCTGAGACAGCGTTCTTTCCAGTGATGCTACAAGATATCGCACAATCCGGTCCTGTTTTTGTCGCCCCCTACCCTTCCTGAGCAAAATATGGGATGTTCAGGTCAAAAGACAAGGTGTTTTTATTTTCCTTTCCCCGTGAGAAGGAGAACATCGCTCTGCGATCGGTATTTTCCCTTTTTCATGCCCCTGCTTTCCCTGTCTCTGCTTTTCATATCCCTGTCGCTCAGACCAGGAATATTGTTTCCATCCCACAAATCTGCCGCACAAGACTTTAAACCTGCTAAAAAATCTTATACTGTGCCCCAAACAAGGAGTTCTGCATGAAAACAAAATACGACGTTCTGGGGATTGGAAACGCCATTGTGGATATTCTGACCCATGTGGAAGAAGAATTCCTGATCCGCGAAGGACTCACCAAAGGCAGCATGCAACTGGTGGACGAGCCGACCGCCGCGACGCTGTATGACAAGCTGGGGCAGGCCATCGAATGTTCCGGCGGGTCCGCTGCGAACACCGTAGCTGGTCTCGCCGCACTCGGCAGCCGCACCGCCTTTATCGGCAAGGTGCGCAATGATCAGCTGGGCCGCATTTTTCGTCACGATATTCAGGCTTTGGGAGCGGATTTTCCCACCCCTGCGGCTGAGAACGGCCCGACGACCGCCTATTGTCAGGTGTTGGTAACTCCGGATGCGGAACGCACCATGTGTACGTATCTCGGCGCCTGCGTGAATCTCACCGAAACCGATATTGACCCGGATCTGGTTCAGAATGCCGCCATCACCTATTTGGAAGGGTATCTGTGGGATCCTGATGCCGCCAAGGCCGCTTTCCGCAAAGCGATTCGCCTGGCCCATCAGGCCGGGGGCAAAGTCGCCCTCAGCCTGTCGGATCCGTTCTGTGTCACCCGACACAAAGAGGAATTTCTCTCCCTGGTGAAAGAGGATATTGATATTCTTTTTGCCAATGAAGAGGAAATCCTCACGCTATACGGAACCCGCGATCTGGACGAAGCCAGCCACCGGGCGCGGGAAGATTGTGACATCGCCGTGATTACCCGCAGCGAAAAAGGCTGCCGCATTGTAAATGGCGGAAATGGCGGCAACCTGCTGGACATTGCAGCCCGGCCGGTCCACGCCCTTGTGGACACCACCGGTGCCGGAGACATGTTTGCCGCCGGATTTCTCTATGGGCTTACCCGGGGAGATGACCTTGCCACCTGTGGGCGTATGGGTAATCTTCTGGCCGGCGAGGTCATCACCCATCTGGGCGCACGCCCAGATATTGACCTCAAAAGCTTTCTGGATGAAAATCTGGAGAATAATTTAGCGTAAAGGACGCTCAAAAGATGTTCAAAACTTCTGCGATTATCCTGGCTTCCACATTGATCTTGGGCAGTGTCAGCACGGCGGCGCTGGCCGATTGCACCTTTCCGAAAAGACCGGAAATTCCCGACGGCACCACAGTCAGCAAAGAAGACCTGATGGCCACCATCCGGGAATTCAAAAACCGCTTCCAGCCGGCCGTCAAGGACTTTCAGCGATGTATTGAAAATGAAAAGGCCATTGTCGGCGATCTTGCCACCGAGGATCAGATTGCCGAATGGGACGCCAAATATAACGCCGCCTATGAGATTGAAGCACGCCTGGCCAACCAATTAAACGAAACCATTCGCGCCTTCAAGGCCCGCCAGGCCAAAGACAAAGCCAAAGATAAGGCCAGCGATAGCCCCGGCAAGCAAGGCAGCCAATAAAGCTGGCGATGAGGGCAACATCCGGCGCCTGGACTAGAGTGAATTGTGAAGAGATTGACTCTGGGTCTCTGATTGACCCTTTGACTTTGAGGGGCTGTTTGATTCTGGGGGCCGTCAGACAGGTTCCGGCAGAAAATAATACATGCCGAACATAATGATATTGACGTCTTCCCCGTTTTTGGACAACGGCAGGCCAAGGGCATAATAGTCCATGAAATTTTTCGGTGACCATTCCAGTTTCTGTCGGGAAAAATAGGGTTTTTTGTTGTCAATCAGCCACAGATAACGGTCATGGACAGGCGCAAAATTTTTCAGGGTATCCGTATATTTTCCGGTGACATCCTCCCCCATGGCTCGGACGGTTTCGGTGCCTACCAAGCGCACCCTGAAACGGCGGGGATGTTCTTCCACGTCAATCAGCGAGATATGCGGCAGAAGATGCGGAATCTCGGCCGGGCGAATATCGGCGCGGACAGGCATCCGCCGGCCCGCACATTTCGAGCACCAGTAGTCATACAGTTCCCGTAATGGCCTGACGGGAATATCTTCGGAGTCAAAATCACTTAGAAACATTCAAGTGTCCGCAACATCTCGCCCTTGTTTTTTTCACAAAATACCCAATCTTAAGTCAAAGTCTTAAATCAATATCCGCCTGCCGAAAGCGCCGTTATCGGGATAACATGGGCCCCAAGGGCCGCCCGCCGAAAATATGAATATGCAGATGCGGCACTTCCTGACCGGCATGGGAACCGGCATTGGCCAGAATACGGTATCCGGGCTCCACCAGCTCCAACTGTCGGGCCACTTCCCCCACGGCCCGGAAAAACCCGGTGATCAGATCAGCCGGAGCATGCGCGGTGAAATCATCCATGTTCACATACTCCCCCTTGGGGATGACCAGTACATGAACCGGCGCCTGAGGGTTGATGTCATGAAACGCCAGCGCATAATCATCCTCATAAACCTTTTTGCAGGGAATTTCGCCGCGCAGGATTTTGGCGAAAACATTATTCGGATCATAGGTCATGGCAACTTCCTCATTCTGTAGACTTATTACTGGCTGTAAACTTATTCACTGGCCGGCTTGGATGCCGCACGTGATTTTTTCTCCTCAATCCCGGAAAGCCCTTCCCGGCGCGCCAGTTCAGTATAAATTTGTTCCGGCCGAATATCCATATCCGCCCACAAAACCATCAGATGAAACAAGAGATCAGCAGATTCCGCAATGACGTCCTCTTGACTGCCCCCCGTCGCGGCAAGCGCTACTTCCACGCCTTCCTCCCCCACTTTCTGGGCAATTTTACGCCGCCCCTTGTCATACAGCCGGGCCACATAGCTGGTTTCCGGATCGGCTTCCCGGCGCGCGCGGATCACATCGGTCAGCCGTTTGAGAATATCAGAACTCGTCATGGTGGCTCCTTTGGCGATCCCTATAGTCTGACCGGAATACCGGCCTTGTGCATATAGTTTTTGGCATCCTGAATACTGTATTCCCCAAAATGGAAAATCGACGCGGCCAGCACCGCAGACGCATGCCCTTCCTTCACTCCTTCCACCAGATGTTCCAGGGTACCCACACCGCCCGAGGCAATCACCGGAATGGGCACCGCATCGGCAATGGCACGGGTGAGCGAGAGATTGAACCCGCTGCGGGTACCATCTTTGTCCATGCTGGTCAGCAGAATTTCACCCGCCCCATAGTCGGCAACTTTGCAGGCATAGTCAACCGCATCAATGCCGGTGGCTTCACGCCCGCCATGGGTGAAGATCTCGTATTTTCCGGGGCCGGTCTGTTTCGCGTCAATGGCCACCACAATGCACTGGCTGCCGAATTTTTCCGCCAATTCGCGCACCAGTTCGGGCCGTTTCACCGCCGCTGTCATAACCGATACCTTGTCCGCACCCGCCAGCAGCAGTTTGCGCACATCTTCCTCGGTTCTTACTCCGCCCCCCACAGTCAACGGCATGAAACACTGTTCGGCCGTCTGGCGCACCACATCCAGCAAAATGCCACGATTGTCGCTGGAGGCGGTAATATCCAGAAAACACAGCTCATCGGCGCCTGCCGCATCGTAAATCTTCGCCTGTTCCACCGGATCGCCCGCATCCCTGAGGCCTACGAAATTCACCCCCTTGACCACCCGGCCGTCCTTGACGTCAAGACAGGGAATAATCCGCGCTTTCAACATCACGCCGTCCCTTTCAGAAAGTTGAGCGCCTCGGTCATATCCAACCGGCCATCATATAGCGCCCGCCCGGAAATCACTCCTTCAATGGTGCCCCGGGCCGTCTCGGCCGCGGCCTTGAGCCGTTTCAGATCTTCCAGGGACGCCACCCCGCCTGACGCGATCACCGGGATTTCCAGCGCGTTACACAATTCTACCGTGCTCTCCACATTCACCCCCTGCATGGTGCCGTCCCGGTCAATATCCGTATAAATCAGCGCCGCCACCCCGGCATCCTCGAATTTCCGCCCCAGATCGACAGCCGTCATTTCCGAAGTTTCGGCCCAACCTTCCACCGCCACGCGGCCCCTACGGGCGTCAATGCCCACCGCAATGCGTCCGGGCCAGTCCCGGGCGGCCTGGATGACAATGTCCGGATTTCTGAGCGCCACTGTGCCCAGAATCACACGCCGGACCCCCTTATCCAGCCATAACGCAATGGTTTCCAGATCTCGGATGCCCCCGCCAAGCTGCACCGGAACATCCACCGCCGCCAGAATGGCCGTTACCGCCGCCGCATTGACCGGCTTTCCTGCAAAAGCCCCGTTGAGATCCACAAGATGCAGCCATTCACATCCGGCCGCAACAAACTGGCGGGCCTGATCTGCCGGATCAAGGTTAAACACCGTAGCCTGGTCCATTTCGCCTTTGTACAGACGGACACAGGCCCCGTCTTTCAGATCAATTGCGGGAAACAGCTTCATCTAATCAAGATCCTTTGTATAAAAATAACCCGGCACAAATTTACCGTTAATCATGGCATAACGTTCCTTGGTGCCCCAGCGTTTCATGCCCAGCCATTCACAAACCGCGATGGCCGCCTGCTGATCGGCACGCATATTGACGTTCAAGGATCGGAACCCCTGACCAATGGCATGATCTTCCACTTCTTTCAGCATCATCTTGGCCAGGTCATGCCCCCGGGCCCACGGGGCCAGGAAAAAATTCACCACCTCGGCGGCAAATGCCCCGGCTTCGTTATTGGCCGGCGGTCGCACCAACTGGCAGGCCCCGGCCACCTGCCCGTCAAGGCGGGCAATAAACAGGGTCCGGTCCGGCATGAGCATGACCCCTTTCCAGTAATTTTCCAGGGTCTTTTGCGGCGGCTGGTGCAACCAGCCAAAACCGACGCCATCGTCAATCGCTTCCCGGGTAATGGCACATAACTGCGATAATGTGACGTTGCCCAGTACGGATGGTATTTCCACGCCCAGCCGTGAAGAAGATTTGTAGGTATTCGTCTTGTCCATAACCTGTTTCCGGTTTTGCCCTGAGTTGCCGGCCTTTCTTCATCAGTCACCGGCGCCTACGGGGTCCAGTTCAGAAAATTCCGGATCAATCTTAACCCCACATTCTGGCTTTTTTCCGGATGGAACTGGGTCCCAATGATATTGTCCCGGCCGATGATGGCGGTCACCGGGTCGCCATAATCCACCGTGGCCAGCACGGCCTCTGGCTGCGCCGCCTGAAAAAAATAACTGTGGACAAAATAGGCATGATCGCCATCCTCTAGTCCCGCAAGTACCGGATGATCCGCCGCACCGGGAGCAAATGTCAGTTCATTCCACCCCATATGAGGAATCTTGAGCCCGCTCTCCGGCGGAACCCGCAGCGGTTCCACCGTACCTTTGATCCAGCCCAGCCCCGTATGATGGCCATGCTCATGCCCTTCCTCCGCCAATAGCTGCATGCCGACACAGATGCCAAGAAACGGGCGGCCCCGCCGGAGTATCACCTCTTCCAATGCCTCGCGCATGCCAGACAGCGCCGACAGCCCCCGCATACAGTCCCCATAGGCCCCAACCCCTGGCAGAATAATCCTGTCCGCCCCGCGCACATCCTCGGCCCGCGAGGTGACAAGAATCTCCATCTCCAGACCCGTTTCCCGAGCCATACACTGCGTGGCCTTTTCCGCTGAGCGCAAATTACCGGATCCGTAATCAATCAAAACTGTTTTCATCACTTCGTGGTATTCCCCACAGAAACAGGTGAAATCTGTCCACCTGCCTTCTCCCGAAATTTCCTGTTAATCCTCATATGGCGCCTCATCATGATATGGCGCCTCATTATGACGCCTCAGGCCCAAACCGGGGTATGTTGAACTGTCCCCTTTGCAGAAGTCGGTAAAACCGTTCGGCGGCCATGTCCTCATCATCACCGCCAACCACGCCCAGTTCCACATATCCCTTAAGAGACAAGGACCAGCGTTTCAAATGAAACCCTTCGAGCCCCAGAAAGATCGCCAAGGCCAGGACGATCACATCCTGATGCTGAAATCCCGTAAACGCGCCACCACCAAAAATAATCAGCAATAAAACCGCGGCCAGACCCCACATGCGATGGTACAAGGCCCAGAACGGTCCAAACAGAAAAGCCCAGAAAGACCCTTTTTCCGGCACCAGAACCACGTCATGCGCCGATACCTCCGCCCCCCAGGGCAAGGGGCGCATATGGGCGGTATAGGTCCTATATTCCATTGTCCCACAGCTCCCTGGGCCTATCCATCAAGATCCTGCTGATCGCCCAGAACCCCTTTGGTGGACGGAATGGCATCCGCCTTGCGGGGGTCGATTTCAATCGCTTGCCTGAGCGCCCGGGCCAGGGCCTTGTAGCTGGATTCGATAATGTGGTGGTTGTTTTCCCCATACATGTTTTCCACGTGCAAGGTCAGCCCCGCGCCAAAGGCAAAGGCCCGGAACCATTCCAGGAACAACTCGGTATCCATGTCGCCCAGTTTATCACGGGTAAAATTCACTTTCCAGACGATGAAGGGCCGCCCGGACACATCCACACTGGCGCGGGTACAGGTCTCATCCATAGGAATGATGGCATTGCCGTAACGCGTAATCCCCTTAAGATCCCCCAACGCCTTGGCCACCGCCTGTCCCAGCACAATGCCCACATCTTCCGTGGTATGGTGATAGTCAATATGCAAATCTCCCTTAGCCCGGATAGTGATGTCAATCAAGCTATGACGGGAGAGCTGTTCCATCATATGATCCAGAAACCCAATACCGGTATGCACGTCATAGACTCCGGTGCCATCCAGGTTCACCGAAACGGAAATTTCGGTTTCCTTTGTCTTGCGCTCTATGCTCGCCTGGCGCATAGGGACCTCCGCTGTTTTTGTTGCTTGGCATTGATATAGCAGCGCTGGGTCAAAAAACCAACAAAACTTATTACAAGACGATACAGGCGTGCTGTCTAGCCCCGGCCTGTCCCGCCAATTCCCCAAAAGCTTTTGAGGCTTTTTTCTGCTGCCCCCTTGACCCTTCCGGAATAATTCCCCAAATGTGAGGTCAACGCATAACGCAACACAACAGGAACCACCTTATGACCGAAACTCAAAAAGGCTGGCGCGGGACGACCATTCTGAGCGTCCGCAAGGGAAACAAAGTTGTCATTGCCGGAGACGGGCAAGTCTCTCTGGGCGACACTGTCATTAAGGCCAATGCCCGCAAGGTGCGCCCTCTGGGTGACGGCAATGTGATCGCCGGTTTTGCCGGATCAACCGCCGATGCTTTTGCCCTGTTTGAGCGGCTGGAAGAAAAGCTGGAACGTTATAGCGGGCAACTGACCCGCGCCTGTGTGGAAATGGCCAAGGACTGGCGCACGGACCGCTATCTGAGGCGGTTGGAAGCCATGATGATTGTGGTAGACCCTGAAGTCAGCCTGGTGCTAACCGGCAATGGCGACGTCTTGGAAACGCCGGACGGCATTCTCGCCATTGGGTCGGGCGGCAATTATGCCCTGGCGGCGGCCCGGGCGCTAATGGATCAGGACCTGGATGCGGAACAGATCGCCCGCAAGGCCATGGGTATCGCCGCCGACATCTGTGTCTATACCAACGACAACCTTATTGTGGAAGTATTGGAAGCCAAAGAATGACATCATTTTCCCCCCGTGAAATTGTTTCCGAACTGGACCGCTATATTATCGGCCAGAAGGACGCCAAACGCGCCGTGGCTATTGCCCTGCGCAACCGGTGGCGGCGGCAGCAACTGCCCGAAGATATGAAAGAGGAAGTTCTGCCGAAAAACATCCTGATGATTGGCCCGACCGGGGTCGGTAAGACGGAAATTTCCCGTCGTCTCGCCAAACTGGCCAATGCCCCCTTTGTCAAGGTGGAAGCCACCAAATTCACCGAAGTGGGATATGTGGGCCGCGACGTGGAGCAGATCATTCGCGATCTGGTGGAAGTCGCCATCGGCATGGTGCGTGAGGAAAGCCGGCGCAAAGTCACGGCCAAGGCGGAAATCAGCGCCGAGGAAAGAATCCTTGATGCGCTGGTGGGCGAGACGGCCAGCCCGGAAACCCGACAAAAATTCCGCAAGATGCTGCGGGAAGGGGAACTGGACGATAAGGAAATCGAGGTGGAAGTCAGCGACACGTCCCCTGCACAGATGCCCACTTTTGACATTCCCGGCATGCCCGGCGCCAGCATGGGCATGATCAACCTGAATGACATTATGGGCAAGGCATTTGGCCCCCGCACGGTAAAGAAAAAAATGACCGTCCGTGAAGCGGCCGAAATTCTTCTGGCGGATGAAGGCGACAAACTTCTGGACGAAGAAGCCATTATTCGTGACGCCTTGGAACGGGTGGAGCAGAGCGGCATTGTTTTCATCGACGAGATTGACAAGATCGCCGGACGTGAAGACCGCCGTGGCGGGGAAGTCAGCCGCGAAGGCGTGCAACGCGACCTGCTGCCGCTGATTGAAGGCAGCACCGTCGCCACCAAATACGGCCAGGTCAGAACCGATCATATCCTGTTCATCGCCTCCGGCGCGTTCAGCCTTGCCAAACCCTCGGATTTGTTGCCCGAACTTCAGGGCCGCCTGCCGATCCGGGTGGAACTGCGCGCCCTGACCGAGGAAGACTTCAAACATATCCTGCTGGAACCGGATTATAGCCTGATCAAGCAGTATACCGCGTTGCTCGGCACCGAAGGCGTCAAACTCAGCTTCACGCCGGACGGGATTGATGCTATCGCCCGGCTGTCCGCCGAAATCAACGACACGGTGGAAAATATCGGGGCGCGGCGGCTGCATACGGTGCTGGAACGTATTCTTGACGAAATCAGCTTTGAGGCCACCGATAAACCCGGCACGGAAGTTGTGGTGGATGAGGCCTATGTCACCAAACATATTGGAGATCTGGCAGATACCTCAGACCTGACCCGGTTTATCCTGTAAAGGGCCGCGTCCCAGAACCGGAAAAATGGGTTGCCACAGCCTTCCCAATATATATGGCCAAAATATATAACGGGCCAAAAATATATGGTGGTGCGGGCGATGAGGCTGTTTTCCGTCCTTGCCGCTTCTCCTTCGTCCTTGCCGCGAAGGCGGTAATCCAGTCCGTAAATAAAGACATCTGCCCGGTTTCCGGGAGGGGTTTTTGAAAGAACTCTGGGCTCCCGCCTACGCGGGAGCGACGGAAGAAAAAAACGGAAACAGCGCCATCCATACTCACAGCGCCATGATTCATGTGGATCTCCGCATTCCTTCCACGGGCGCGCAATGACCATATTCCCAAACAAATCCCCGCCCCGACGAACCGGAGCGGGGATATATCTTTTTACCGCAGGGAGACCTGTCCGGCTTATTTGGACTCGTCTTCCTTGCTTTCGGCCAGAGCGGCCCCCAGGATATCCCCCAGGCTCGCGCCGCTGTCGGAAGATCCGTACTGGGCCACAGCTTCTTTTTCTTCGGTGATTTCAAGCTGCTTGATGCTGAGGCCAATCTTGCGGTTCTTTTTGTCCACGGAGGTGACCATGGCATCGACCTTGTCGCCGACGGAAAAACGCTCCGGACGCTGTTCGGAACGATCCCGGCTGAGATCGGAACGACGGATAAAGGCGTCGATGGACTGCTCACCCTCGCCGATGCTGACTTCCAGGCCATTGTCGGTCACATTGGTCACCGTACAGGTCACCACACCGCCTTTTTTCAGGCCGGAAATGCTGCTCATCGGGTCGCCACTGAGCTGTTTGATGCCCAGGCTGATACGCTCTTTTTCGGTATCAATATCCAGCACTACAGCCCGCACCACATCGCCTTTCTTGTATTCGGCAATGGCTTCCTCACCGGATTTGTTCCAGTCAAGGTCAGACATGTGCACCATGCCGTCCACATCGTTATCCAGCCCCACAAACAGACCGAATTCGGTAATATTCTTGATCTCGCCTTCGATCTCGGAGCCGATCGGGTGTGTTGCGGCAAAGCTTTCCCACGGATTGTCCATGCATTGTTTCAGACCCAGGCTGATGCGGCGTTTCTCCGGTTCGATTTCCAGAACCATGACTTCCACTTCCTGGCTGGTGGACACGATTTTACCCGGATGAACGTTTTTCTTGACCCAGCTCATCTCGGACACATGGACCAGACCTTCAATGCCGTCTTCCAGCTCCACAAAGGCGCCGTAATCGGTGATGTTGGTGATCCGGCCCTTGAGCTTGGTGCCAACCGGGAATTTCTCTTCGATATTGTCCCACGGATCGGCCTGAAGCTGTTTCATGCCAAGCGAAATCCGCTGAGTTTCCGGATTGAGCCGGATAATCTGGACCTGGATGGTATCGCCGATATTAAGCACTTCGGAGGGATGGTTGATCCGCTTCCAGGAAATGTCGGTCACATGCAGTAGACCGTCAATACCGCCAAGATCCACAAAGGCGCCGTAATCGGTGATGTTTTTCACCACACCTTCCACCTGCATGCCTTCATGCAGGCCGCTGATCAGCTCAGCCCGCTGTTCGGCGCGGGTTTCTTCAAGGATGGCCCGGCGGGAAACAACAATATTGCCCCGCTTGCGGTCCATTTTGAGGATCTGGAAGGGCTGTTCGATATTCATCAGCGGGGAAACATCGCGGATCGGACGAATATCCACCTGGCTGCCCGGCAGGAAGGCCACGGCGCCGTTCAGGTCAACGGTAAAGCCGCCTTTCACGCGGCCAAAGATGACCCCCTTGACGCGTTCGCCGGCCTCATAGGATTTCTCCAGCTGAACCCAAGCTTCTTCGCGGCGGGCTTTTTCACGGCTCAGGATGGCTTCGCCCTTGGCGTTCTCAACCCGCTCCACATAGACTTCCACGGTATCGCCGACTTTCAGGTCGGGCGTCTGTCCGGGTGCGGCAAATTCTTTGAGGGGAACACGGCCTTCGGCTTTCAGGCCAATATCAATTGTTGCAGCTTCTTTATCCAGTGCGATGATGGTGCCGGTCACAACCTTGCCATCAAATTTTTCTTCTGCACCCAGGGTTTCGTCAAGAAGCGCGGCGAAATCCTCGGTGGTGGGTACTGATTGTTCAGCAGTCATTAAGTATCCTTCTTTCCTTTACGTCATGTATTCCGGCCTGCCGGTTGTCTCCGACGGTCTTGGAAACCATTTTACACTAAAAACGATTCTTCCGCGGCGGTTCACACGGAAGAGGGTATTTTATCCGATGATCCAAAAAGCCTTGCGATCAGCCGTATACGGGCCGTCAACTACCCACGGATCAGACTCAGAGCCTTTTCGAACACGGCCTCTATATCCGAATTTGTGGTGTCAAGCAAGTGTGCGTTTTCCGCGGGTTTCAGGGGCGCAGTGGCCCGGGTCATGTCACGTTCATCCCGCAGGCGCAACTCCTCCAGAATCCGAGCATATTGTTCCGCCGTCCCCTGTTCGCCAAAAAGCTCCAGAAACCGCCGTTTTGCGCGGGTTTCCACATCCGCCGTGATAAAAAACTTATGGGTTGCATCAGGGCAGACCACGGTGCCGATGTCCCGGCCATCCAGCACCGCCCCCCGCTTGTTTCCCGGTGGCGTGGCCGCGAATTGCCGCTGATAGTCCAGAAGAATCCGGCGCACCTCAGGGATTGCCGCCACTTTCGAGGCTGCCGCCCCGGTCGATTCGCTTCTGAGTGCCGGATCGTCAAGATCAATTTCCGCCACATGCTCAGCGGCCCGGACGGCGTCGGCCTCATCCTCCGGATTGCCTCCGGCCCTGAGCACGCCAAGTCCCACGGCCCGATACAGCGCCCCGGTATCCAGATGGGCATAATCAAAATGGGCCGCCAGCCGCCGCGCCAACGTTCCCTTGCCAGACGCGGCCGGCCCGTCAATGGCGATAACGGTTATGGATTTGGCGGGGGCTGTCATGAGGATTCTCCAATATGAGCCCCAAGGCTGTTCATCAGTGGTGCAAACCCTGGAAAGCTGGTTTCAATTACCGACCCGTCATCCACCGTCACCGGATTTTTCGTTCTCAGCCCCAGGGTGAGAAAAGACATGGCGATCCGATGGTCCAGATGGGTGGCAATCAGGCAGCCGCCTTCAGGTACTGCGCCGCCAGTCACGGCCATGCCATCCTCAAACTCTTCCACCTGGACCCCGACTTTGCGCAGCCCCTCAACCATCAGGGCGATACGGTCGCTTTCCTTGACCCGCAGTTCCCCGGCACCGCGCATCACGGTAATACCTTCGGCAAAGGCGGCGGCAACACACAGAATCGGATATTCGTCGATCATGGACGGCGCCCGCCCGGGCGGCACGTTAATGGCTTTGAGTGTGCTGTGGCGGACCCTGAGATCGGCCACCGGTTCGCCGCATTCCTCACGGGCGTTCAGAAAGTCGATTTGCGCCCCCATATCCTTGAGCGTAAGAAACAGTCCGATGCGGTTCTCATTCAATCCCACATTTTCAATCAGGATGTCCGACCCCGGCGTAATCAGGGCGGCCACCACCGCAAAGGCGGCCGAAGACGGGTCTCCTGGCACTGCCATGGACCTGGCGACAAGTTCCGGTTGCCCCATAATGTCGATGACCCGGCCGCCCTTTTCATCCGTTACCGTTATCTCCACGCCGAAATGACGGAACATGCGTTCCGTATGATCTCGGGTCGGCACCGGTTCAATAATCGTGGTCCGCCCGGGCGTGTTCAGCGCCGCCAGCATTACGGCGGATTTGACCTGGGCCGAGGCCACAGGCACCTCATAGCGGATGGGCAAGGGGCTGGCCGTGCCCATAACCGTCAGCGGCAGGGTGCCATCTTCCGCACCGCTGAAGGTGGCCCCGAAGCGCTCAAGGGGGATCATGACCCGTTTCATGGGCCGGGACGACAGGGAGGCGTCCCCAATAAATGTCGCACTTATGGGATGAGTCGCTACCAGTCCCATCAAAAGCCGGGCCCCAGTGCCGGAGTTCCCCATGTCCAACGCCTGGTCCGGCTGTTTGAGAGCCCCAACGCCCCGCCCACGGACATGCCACACCCCGCTATCATCCCGCCGGATATCCGCCCCCAGGGCCTGCATCGCCCGGGCGGTATTGAGCACATCCTCACCTTCCAGAAGCCCCGTAATGAGGCTTTCGCCAAGCGCAAGAGCCCCCATGATCAGGGCCCGGTGAGAAATGGACTTGTCCCCGGGAACGGTGATCCGGCCCGTAAGTTTTTCGGCGGGGGAAGAAATCAGTTGTGGCATTGTATCAGGCTCTGTTGAATGGTCGGTATTGAACGATTCGCTGTTGAACAGTCATTGAACGATTATCGATAATGGGAACGATTACCGATAATGGAAACAGTTATTGATAGGGACCGTCCCGATATTATATCGATTATATCGCTTTTATTCCGGGTTTCTTTTTCTCTTGTCAAGCAAAGAACAAAAAGCCCCTGCAAAGTTCAGCACAAATGTCAGTTGTCAAAAGTTCGCCTCCAACATCAGCCTCAGGGTACGTCAAGATTATATTAAGCTTTGACACATGAGAAATATCATGGCAAAGGAAGCTTTTTGTAATGGAATCGATACAGGTTTAAGGAGACGACTATTGGCTAAACCTGAATGGGGCACAAAACGCCAATGCCCGAAATGTGGAACGCGCTTTTATGATCTTGGCAATGATGATCCGATCATGTGCATCAGCTGCGATCATAAATTCAAGCCTGAAATCATCTTGAAAAGCAAACAGCATCCTCTGGAGATCGAGGAGCCGGAAGACAACGTCAACGATGATGACGATCTGCTGCTGGATGAGGACGATCTTCTTGAGGATGATGATTCCGTCGACATTGACGAAGATGACGACACCACGATCCTGAGCGATGATGACGATGATGATGTGACCGGCGTCGTAGACGCCCCTGTCAAAAAGAAAACTGACGACTGATTAAAAAAATCACAATTTGGTCTTGATTATCGTCGCAAGGATGAATATGTATTGCATCGCCTGATTCACTTGAAGGGATTCCTCCCCCAATCCCCGAAGAAAACAGGCGAAAGTTTTGGAGAATGGGGCTATAGCTCAGCTGGGAGAGCGCTACAATGGCATTGTAGAGGTCAGCGGTTCGATCCCGCTTAGCTCCACCAAAACTTCAAACCTCCCCCCAAAAATCGCCCGGCCTCTGGCCGGGCTTTTTTGATCTGCGTCGTCAGAGTAAATTGTGAATAGAGAGTAAATTGTGAATAGGCCGTAGCTTCTCCCCAGCCGTTGCAGCGTTCTGTTTTTCACCCTCCCCTGCCTGACAACAGACGCTCACAACAAAATCTGGACAGTTTGCATCCGGGACCACATAATGCCCCGATTACAACCTGTTTTCTTCTTTATTGGGGATTGATTTGGGAGTTCCAGATGACCGACAATTACGATCTGATTATTGATCGCCGCCGCCTGCGCAAAAAAGTCACCTTCTGGCGCATCTGCGCCATTGTTCTGGCCGTCATTCTGTTCATCACCATGGTCAGCCCCGCCGGGCCGGTCAAGGGTCCCTATGTAGCGCGCATCACCGTTGAAGGGGTCATTCTGGAAAATCCGCGTCAGCTTGAAATCATCGCCGGCGTTGCCGAAGACGACTTCGCCAAGGCCCTGATTATTCATATCAACAGTCCCGGCGGCGGCAGCACCGCCAGCGAACAACTTTATCATGCCATCCGGCAGGTGGCCGCCATCAAACCTGTGGCAGTGACCATGGGATCGCTGGCAGCATCGGGGGGATATATCACCGCCCTTGCCGGGGACAGGATATTCGCCCGTGAGACCACCATCACCGGCTCCATCGGCGTGATCATGCAATATACCCATATCGGGGAACTGATGGACAAAATCGGCATTGGCAGCCAAAAAATCGCCAGCGGACGACTGAAAGGTGAACCTGATGGTTTCAATCCCCTGAGCGAAGAAGCTCGCAAGGTCTATCAGGGCATGATCGATGACAGTTACGACTGGTTCACCACCCTGGTCGCTGAACGCCGGGATATGGCGCTTGACGAGGTGCGCGCCCTGGCCGACGGACGAGTTTATACCGGCCGACAGGCACTCTCAAACGGCTTGGTCGATTCTCTCGGCGGGACACCCGAAGCCCGGGCCTGGTTGAAAGAGGAACACGGCATAAATCCTGATTTGCCGGTCATTGACGTGGATAAAAGCCCCCGGGAACGCCTGTTTGAAGAATTTCTTACTACAATTGCAGGAAAAACTCCTTTTAATGAAGTACTTAGCCTTGACGGGCTGGTCTCACTCTGGCAACCTAATTCCTATTGATAACAACAAATAGGGAAAAGTCGATGATAAAGTCGGAGCTGATCAACCGTCTCGTGGAGGCCAACCCGCATCTTTATCAACGTGATGTTGAACGCATCGTGAATACGATTTTCGAGGAAATCACCAACGCTCTGGCGGAGGGAAACCGGGTCGAGCTTCGGGGATTTGGGGCATTTTCGGTAAAATACCGGCCTGCACGCTCCGGCCGCAACCCTCGCACCGGGGAAAATGTTCATGTTCCTGAAAAATATGTACCGTATTTCAAGACCGGCAAAGACCTCAGGGAAAAACTGAACGGGAAATAAACGGGCGATCGACACAATACCATCCCGCAGGACCGCCTGCGGATGTTTTGGTGTGTTTGGCTCTGATTTTTCCCCTCATCGCCCGGCCAAAGATCAACACAACCCGTGCGGAACAGGTTGTCTTCACGCAGAATGGGTTGTATGTACACATTGTATGTACACAGTTGTATGCACACAATGTGACAACTTAATTGTGACAACTTAATTTCGGCTTTTATTCATGCGCTTTTTTTCCTGGGCCGTTTTTGCGGTTTTTACCCTGTTTTGTGTGATCATTGCGGTTTCCAACCAGGACATGGTTCATTTTTCCCTGTCTCCCTTTCCTGTGGAACTGGAAATGCCGGTTTATCTGCTGGTGTTTTTGGGCATTTTCATCGGTCTTGGCGCCGGCTGGCTGGTGGCCATCAGAAGCTCTTTCCGCGAGGCCCGCATTCGCCGGCGCCAGGAAAAGCGGATCAGGGATCTAGAAAATGAGCTAAAATCCTTGTCAAGCCCCGCCGTTCATGAGACAAACGGCCCCAAGACATGACTGCGGGCCGGCCCCTGCGGCCGGGTCCGGGACAGAACCCTAAACACCGGAACAGTACAGCATGACATTTCTGGACGCATACCAGCGCATTTTCTGCGCCCTGGATACTACGGAAACGGATCAGGCCTTTACTCTGGCAAAGCGCCTCAAATCCCATGTGGGCGGCGTTAAACTGGGGCTTGAGTTTTTCGGCGCCAACGGTCCCGCCGGGTTCAGAACCGTCGCCGAAAGCGGTCAATCCATTTTTCTGGACCTGAAACTGCACGATATTCCTAACACCGTGGCAAGTGCAATCCATGCCCTGATGCCGCTGAAACCGCATATTATGACCGTTCATACCGCCGGTGGTCCCGCCATGATGGCCGCAGCAGTCCAGGCCGCGAGCGACGCCGCGGACCGGGCTGGATGTGCGCGCCCGCTGATGGTCGGGGTCACGGTACTGACCAGCCTGGACGGTGACGATCTGGCGGCAGTGGGATATCAGCCGGATGTGGCGGCCCAAGTGACCAAAATGGCCCGTCTGGCCCAGGACAGCGGCCTTGACGGCGTGGTCTGCTCCCCCCTCGAAATCGACCTGATCCGCGAAGCCTGCGGCCCCGGGTTCAAACTGGTGGTTCCCGGTATTCGCCCCGCCGGCAGCGCCCGCGGCGATCAGAAACGCATCATGACCCCGCGTCAGGCGGTAGACCGCGGGGCCGATTATATTGTTATTGGCCGGCCCATCACCCAGGCCGCTGACCCGGTTCAGGCCGCCCGGGCCATCGCGGAAGAGCTGAAAGGCTGACCTATGCCAGTAGCGGTAAAGATATGTGGTCTCAGCACACCAGAAACGGTGCGGGTCGCCGCGGAAGCCGGAGCGGCCTATGTAGGATTTGTTTTCTTCCCCCCCTCACCGCGCCACATCAGCACGGAACAGGCCGCAGCATTGGCCGCCGGGGTTCCCGGTCGGATGCGCAAAGTAGGGGTTTTTGTGGATCCCACAGACGCCCTTCTGGACGAGACTATCGCCCGGGTGGATCTGGATATCCTGCAATTACACGGCCAGGAGACCCCGGCGCGGGTTCGGGACATCCGCGCCCGCTATGGCCGCGACGTGATGAAAGCCATTGCCGTGGCGGAGCCCGCAGACATCGAGACGGCAAAATCCTATGAAAGCGTCAGCGACCTATTGCTGTTTGATGCAAAAGCGCCTAAAACTCTGGAAAATGCGCTGCCCGGCGGCAACGGCCTGGTGTTTGACTGGCAGTTGATCCGACAGGAAAACTGGAGCCGTCCCTGGATGCTCTCCGGCGGTCTGGACAGCGACAATGTCGCCGAGGCCATTACCACCAGCGGCGCCAAGATCGTAGACGTTTCCAGTGGTGTCGAAAGCCGCCCGGGACAGAAAGACGTCGGCAAAATACAGGATTTTATCAGGGCCGCCCACACGACGCGTTGATGGGCGGAGGCAAGACGAGGAAAATTCATGACGGGCAAAGATACGCCACAGCCCAACAGCTATCGCAAGGGACCGGACCCAGAAGGACATTTTGGCATTTTCGGCGGCCGTTATGTGGCCGAGACCCTGATGCCGCTGATCCTGGACCTGGAACAGGCCTATAAGGAAGCCAGGAATGATCCGGCTTTTGAGAAGGAATTCAAAAGCCTGCTCAGCGATTATGTCGGCCGGCCCAGCCCGCTCTATTTTGCCGAACGGCTGAGCGATCACCTGGGCGGCGCAAAGGTTTACTTCAAGCGCGAGGAACTCAACCATACCGGCGCACACAAGATCAACAACTGCATCGGGCAGATCCTTCTGGCGCGGCGCATGGGCAAGACCCGCATCATCGCCGAAACCGGTGCCGGCCAGCATGGGGTAGCCACCGCTACTGTCTGTGCGCGGTTTGGCATAAAATGCGTGATCTATATGGGGGCCAAGGATATTGAACGGCAGAAACCCAATGTGTTCCGGATGAAACTTCTGGGGGCGGAAGTGGTGCCGGTGACCTCTGGCTCGCAAAGCCTTAAAGACGCCATGAATGACGCCTTGCGCGACTGGGTCGCCAATGTGGCAGATACCTTTTATCTGATCGGCACGGCAGCCGGGCCGCACCCCTATCCGGAACTGGTGCGGGATTTCCAGTGTGTCATCGGCGAAGAAACCCGCGAGCAAATCCTGGCCCTGGAAGGCCGTCTGCCCGACAGCCTTGTGGCCTGCGTCGGCGGCGGGTCCAACGCCATCGGCCTGTTTCATCCGTTCTTGGATGAGGATTGCGAAATTTACGGCGTGGAAGCGGCGGGGCATGGTCTGGACACTGACAAACACGCCGCCTCACTCACTGGCGGACGCCCGGGCGTGCTGCATGGCAACCGTACTTATCTGCTGATGGACGGGGACGGACAGATTACCGAAGCCCACAGCATTTCCGCGGGCCTCGACTATCCGGGGATCGGACCGGAGCACAGTTTCCTGCATCAGTCAGGGCGCGTCACCTATGTGCCCATTACAGACCGGGAAGCGCTGGAAGCCTTTCAGGTCTGCACCGAATATGAAGGCATCATCCCAGCCCTGGAAAGCGCGCACGCCATTGCCTTTGTGCTCAAAAAAGCTCCGACACTGCCCCGGGATCATCTGATGGTGATGAATCTGTCCGGACGGGGGGATAAGGATATTTTCACCGTTGCCGAAGCGTTGGGTGCCGAGATCTGAGGAAAAGAGAGTATGGGTGTAGAACGTATTGAGCGGAAGTTTGCGGACCTGAAAGCCCAGGGACGGGCGGGGCTGGTGACCTTCACCACTGCTGGTGACCCAACTTATGACCGCTCGCTCCGGCTGCTCAAGGGACTGCCCAAGGCCGGGGCCGACATTATCGAACTGGGAATGCCGTTTTCCGATCCGATGGCTGATGGGCCCGCCATTCAGGCCGCAAGTCTCCGGGCGCTCCAGGCTGGCATGACGGTGCATAAATATCTTGATATGGTGCGGGCCTTTCGCGAAGGGGACCAGGACACGCCGCTTATTCTGATGGGCTATTACAACCCCATTTATGTTTATGGGGTTAATACCTTTCTCAAAGATGCGCTTGAGGCCGGCGTGGATGGCCTGATTATCGTGGACCTGCCGCCGGAGGAAGACGCCGAACTGGCCGTGCCCGCGCGTAAGGCCGGTATGGGGTTCATTCACCTGGCCACGCCGACCACCGATGCGGCGCGGCTCAAAAAAATTACCGCACATGGTTCAGGATTTCTGTATTATGTATCCATTGCCGGCATTACCGGCACACGCACGCCGGATTTGGCCTCCGTTAAACGGGCGCTGGAGAGTTTCCGGGGAAAAACCGATCTGCCGCTGGCGGTAGGCTTTGGTATTAAAACCCCGGCCCATGCGGCGGCTTTTGCGGAATTTGCCGATGCAGTGGTGGTGGGATCGGCCATTGTCGACCTAATGGCCGAGCTTGTCGCCGGTGAGGAAAATCTTGCAAATTCCGAGGCAGAGGCTAAAGTCCTCTCTTTCGTCAAGGAGCTTGCCACGGGAGTCCGCAGGGCCCGGCAGAAGGCCTGAAACCGGCCCCTGGAACCGGCCCTTGATATCGGCAAGCGTTATCAGGGATTATGGAAGAAGGTAGAAGATGAACTGGCTGACCAATTATGTACGTCCCAAAATCCGGGCGGTCCTGAAACAGAAGAAAGAAACCCCGGACAATCTTTGGCATAAATGTAAAAATTGCGGACAGCTCCTCTATATCAAGGACCTGGAAGCCAATCTTCACGTCTGCCCCCATTGCGATTATCATGAGCGGATTGGGCCCCGTCAGCGTTTTGACAACCTGTTCAACGGTGGGGAATACACCCTGATCGATCTGCCCAAACCCAAGGAAGATCCGCTGAAATTCAAGGACCAGAAAAAATATACCGACCGCCTCAAGGCGGCTCGGGCCCGGTCCGAATTTGATGATGCCATTGCCGTGGCCTATGGCAAGATTGGCAATGTGAATACCGTTGTGGCAGTTCAGAATTTCCTGTTCATGGGCGGTTCCATGGGTATGGCCGTCGGCGAAGGGATCATTGCCGCCGCCCAGCATGCCGTGGAGAAAAAAGCCCCGCTGGTGATTTTTTCCGCCGCTGGCGGCGCGCGCATGCAGGAGGGCATCCTGTCGCTGATGCAGATGCCGCGCACCACTGTGGCCATTGAAATGGTCAAGGATGCGAAACTACCCTATATTGTAGTGCTGACCGATCCCACCACCGGCGGGGTGACGGCATCTTACGCCATGCTGGGCGACGTGCATATTGCCGAACCCAATGCGCTGATCTGTTTTGCCGGCCCCCGGGTCATCAAGGATACCATCCGCGAAGAACTACCCGAAGGATTCCAAAGATCCGAATATCTTCTGGAACACGGGATGCTGGACATGATCGTGCACCGCAAGGACATGCGCAACAAGCTGGAACAGCTGCTCTCGCTGCTGATGAAGCAGCCTGGCACCCTTGCCCTTACTCATGACACCTAAGTTTGTCCATAAGTTTGCCCATGACAATACAGTCCGCCGGTCGGCCCGATGACAAGATCAGTGACAAGATCCTTGAGCGGCTTTACCGGCTGCACCCCAAAAAAATCGACCTGTCATTGGGACGTATGGAACGGATCCTTGCCGCGCTGGATCACCCCGAACGCCGCTTGCCGCCCGTCATCCATGTTGCCGGAACCAACGGCAAAGGCTCCACCACCGCTTATCTGCGCGCCATGCTGGAGGCGGCAGGGCTTAGGGTGCATGTCTATACCTCGCCCCATCTGGTAAAATTCGCCGAACGGATCCGACTGGCGGGCCAGCTCATTCACGAAGAACATCTGGCCAGAGTTCTGGAAGAGTGTGAAAAAGCCAATGGCGGGGCGCCGATCACCTATTTTGAAATCACCACCGCCGCCGCTTTCAAGGCCTTTTCTGAGACGCCCGCGGATGTGGTGGTGCTGGAAGTGGGATTGGGCGGACGTCTTGACGCCACCAATGTCATCGACCGCCCCCTGTCCACGGTGATTACCCCCGTCTCACTGGACCATGAACAGTTTCTAGGCAATGAGGTTGCCGGAATCGCCCGGGAGAAGGCCGGAATCGCCAAACCGGGCGTGCCGCTGGTCATTGCCCCACAAGTCCCGGAAGCGGCGGCCGCCATCGCTGAGGAAGCCGCACGCCGGGGCGCCATCACCCTGCCCTGTGGCGTGGCCTGGCGGGTGCAACGCACAGGGAAAGGTTTTGTTTATGAAGACGAAGGGGACCGGCTAACCCTGCCCCGTCCCAATCTGCATGGAGCGCACCAGATCGACAATGCCGCCCTTGCCCTTGCCGCACTCCGTCATCAGGACCATTTTACCCTGACCCACGAACAGATATGCCGGGGACTCACCTCGGCCGTGTGGCCCGCCCGCCTTCAGGATCTGTCGCGGACGGCCCTCGCCGCGCCTTTGCCGAAAGGCAGTGAATTATGGTTAGACGGCGGTCACAACCCGGCGGCGGGGGACATCATTGCCGCGGCCTTTCGCGACAGGACGGATCTGCCGCTATATCTCGTTTGCGGCATGATGGCCAACAAGGATACACGCGGGTTCCTGAAACCATTGGCCCCGCTTGTCCAGGAAGTGTTTGGCCTGAAAGTGGAAGGCGAAGACAGCCATTCAGCCGAAGACATCGCCGCCATGGCCCGGGACGTGGGGCTCAATACCCGGGCCGTCACAGGTTTGGATCAGGCCCTGCACCAGATTGCCGCCCGGTCTGCACCGGCGCGGGTGCTGATCTGCGGCTCGTTATATTTGGCGGGGCAGGTACTGGCACGACTGGAATAACCTGTCCCATGAATTGCCGCGATAAATTGCCGCACCGGCCCAGAAAAATCTGGTACTTACTCGCAATCACAGGAAACAGGAAACTGCCATCGCAACCTCCCGGAAAGGCTTCAGAAAGATAAGGTCTCAGAAAAATCACAGAATCAGAAAAGGCGCCGGTCTCCCGGCGCCTTTCCCGCTCTAAGCTTCTGGGGGGTGAAGCTTAAAGATTTTCGTTCAGCCAGTTGGCCAGATCCGTTTTGGAGGTGGACCCGATCTTCATGGCCGCTACCTCGCCGTTTTTGAACAGCAGCATGGTAGGAATGCTGCGCACGCCGTAACGAGTAGGGGCTTCCGGGTTTTCATCAATATTCACTTTGGCGATGGTCAGCTTATCGGCCATGTCCCCGGACAATTCTTCCAGCACCGGACCAAGCTGTTTACACGGACCGCACCATTCCGCCCAGAAATCCACAAGAACCGGTTTGTCTGATTTTAAAACCTCATTTTCAAAACCGGCATCCGTTACTGCAATCGTGCTCATTATTCTTTCCTTAGATTTGTTATTTAAACAATTGCGTCAAATGTAAGAAGCCACCCCTGCAACGTCAAGGGGAGAAACACCTCAAACAAATGTGAACGGCAAATGTGATCATAACTTTATGCTCGCCAGCCGTTCTTCCGGCAATTCCATCAGCCGGGCCTCATCGGTCCATAGCAGGGCACACCGCACACGCCTGTCGGGATAAAGATCGGCAAGAATGCGGCGATAAGCGGCCATCTGTTTCAGATACACCATCGGTACCTGCGTTACATCGGCCGGCGGCGGACGGTTGGTTTTGTAATCCACAATCATGATGTCCCGTTCGGTAATCACCAGCCGGTCCACCTGGCCGGAGACCGGCGTGGTACCGATCACCCCCACTAGGGGCACCTCTGCCCGGCTGCCCGGGCCATAAAGCGGGGCGAACTCCTTGTGCTCCAGGATAGTCCGAACCTCATTCAGGATGCGGTCCTGTTCTTCGGGCGGAAGGTCATGCGCCGGTTGAGAGAGAAAACGCCGCGCTGCCGCCATCCGTTTGTCCGCAGCGAGTTCCGGTAAAATTTCCAGCAGGCGATGCAGCAACCGCCCTCGATGGAAACGACGCTGGTCCTGTTCCCGACGCGCCGCCGCCCGCAACGGGCTTTGCACGGCGGGCTCCTCCTCATCGGGGCGGGACGGGCTGAGCGGACGGGGGGGTACCGGTTCCGCCCGGGGCGGGGTACGGGCCCAGACCGGCAACGGCTCAACCGGCCGCTCCTGGGCGGCGGCCGGAGGCGGCGGCGTTTCTGCCTTGGTCTGGGCGCATTCATATCGCCGCAACGGCTGATCATTCCAGCCTTCTGTCTCCACAACGCCCTCAAGGGTTTGCATAGCCCCCTCGATCAGACTGTACCAGCAGCCAGCCTCGCGCCCGTTGCGGCCTTCCCAGCCGGTTACATACAAGCGGTCTTCGGCCCGGGTCAACGCCACATACAACAACCGCAAATATTCCTCGTCCCGAACCTGATTGATCCTGTCCCGGGCGGTTCTCGCAGGTCCCAGCTCATTTTTCGCCCCCCCCGGCCACAGCATCATCGGGCCGTCTGCAGTTTCCACCCACAGAATTTTCGACCCTTTTTTGGGCCGCTGACAGGTATCGGGCAGAATCACCACCGGCGCCTGTAATCCCTTGGCCCCATGAACGGTCATGATCCGTACCTCGCCCTTACCCTGCTCCATGTCCCGTTTGATTTCCAGCCGGCCGCTTTCCAGCCAACTTAGAAAACCTTGCAACGCGGGAATATTGTTTTGTTCATAGGACATGGCGAGGGTCAGAAATTCATCCATCGGATCAATGGCCTCTTCCCCAAGGCGCGCCAGAAGCCTCTCCCGCCCGTCAAGCGGCCCCAGAAGATAGGAATAAAACTCGAATGGCGGCGCAAAATCCGCCGCATTGGTCAGTTGCACAAGCCAGGCGGCGGCATCGGCAAAGACCGGTTTTTCCTCCCGCCGGCGCAACAGGGACGCCCACAGGCTTTCCCCCGGCGCTTTACCTCGACACAAAGCATACAGATCATCTTCGGAAAACCCCACAAACGGGCTTTTAAGCACCACAGCCAGGGTCAAATCATCCTCGGGCAGCAGCACGAAATTCCCCACCGCCATCAAGTCCATCACCGCCAGTTGCTCCAGCAGTTTCATTTTATCCTGCCCGGCTACCGGAATGCCGCGCAGCTTCAATGCCCGGATCAGATAATCGTCAAACTTAGAACGGTGCCGCACCAGAATCAGAATATCGCCGGGGGTAATGGGGCGGTTCCTGGCCTCAAGTATTTCCCCGGTGTCCAACCAGTCCTGAATTTTATCGGCAATCCGCGTTGCCAAGCGCATTTCCGCACTCAGGGACGGTTCCTGTATCACCGGCGGGGCCCAGTCTTCCGGGGCCGACACCTCGCGGGGCTGCTCCGTGGGCCATAACTCCACCAGCCCCGCCTCCCCTGTGCGGTGGGCGATATGGGCGATTTCGGCTTCACTAAAGGCCAGCGCCAAGCGTCGCTCAGACGCCCTGAACACTTCATCAACTACCGTCAGAACGGCTTGGGTGGATCGGAAGGACAGGTCAAGGCTCACCTCATGAAACCCCAACCGTGCCGCCGCGGCCCGTTCTGCGAAATGCTGACGGCTGGCCACAAATTCCCGCGGCTCGGCCCGCTGAAAGCTATAGATGGACTGCTTGACATCGCCCACAGCAAAAATGGTGCGCGGAATATCCCGCGCCCCTTCCCCAACAAAAAATTCATTGGCAAGGGTACGGATCACCTGCCACTGTTCCGGGTTGGTGTCCTGGGCCTCGTCAATCAGAATATGATCAATGCCGCCGTCCAGTTTAAACAACACCCAGTCCGCCACATCAGCCCGCCCCAGAAGCCGGGTCACCGTGAGGATCAGGTCATCATAATCCAGCACCGCATGACGCCTTTTACTGTCCCGGTAGGCCCCGATAAAGGCCGCCCCAATGGTCAGCAGCGCCTCGCTGTTTTCCAGCATCTCCACAAGCCTCAATTTCTGGGAGAGCAACCGCAACCTCTCGGCCTCGGCCTCAAGAATAGTCTCTGCCTGGGGAAAGGCTTCAGCCGGTTTTTTGGTGATCAGGCGAGCCAGTATTTCCCCATCCTGCTTCAGGAATTGCCCCATATAGGTGACAAGAAAATCCGGCCGGCCTTTCGGGTCTGAAAGCCAGCGGGCGATGGCCTCGCCACGGGCCCGGTCGGTTTTCGTGCCCTCAAGCAGTGCCGCCATAACCAATCGCAGGCCCACTTCGTTAAAGGCCAGGTTGTCACAGGCCGCCGCAATAATATCCTTGCGGCTTTCCGTGGGGGAAAGTCCCAGAAACCGGCGCAGCACCAGAATCGCCCGATTGACGGTCCTGAAACGCCCCATCAGCCGCTCCAGCCGGCCGCGCTCCCCCACCAGCTCCCCAATCAGTTCGGCAAAGGTCTGTTCTGTCATGCGCCGGGAAATATGCCCGAGCGCCTCTGCCAGTTCCGGATTGGCTTCGGCTCGGGCCTCCCCCAGCACGACATCACGGGCCTGTTTGAGATAATCCCGCGCCGTCAGTTCATCAATCACCTCGAAATGAGGAGCGATACGGGCTTCCAGGGGGAACCGTCCCAGCATGGACTGGCAAAAAGAATGAATGGTCTGGATTTTGAGCCCGCCCGGCACATCCAGCACCTCGGCAAACAGTTTGCGCGCCTTGGCGCAGGTCTGTTCATCGGGCAGGCCACCCAGAAGGTCTGCAAGCTGGTGCAGTAACAGAGCCTCGTCACACACCGCCCATTCAGCCAGGCGGTCATTAAGACGGTTGGCCATTTCCGCCGCCGCCGCCTTGGTGAAGGTCAGACACAACAGCCTTTCCGGCGGCGTGCCCGACAACATCAGCCGCAACACCCGGTTGGTCAGGACAAAGGTTTTGCCAGTGCCCGCCGAGGCCCCCACCCAGGCAGACGCGTTAGGATCCGCGGCGCGGGTCTGTTCCGGTGTCTGGCTCATGTCCTTTCTCCCCGGTCTTTAGTGTTGGTGTTATGATTCGTGTCTTTGGGAGGTATATCTTTCAGACGCCCCTGCCATTCCTTGACCCGGGCCAGGTGGTCATATTCCCCGTACCCCAGCACGTCGGGGCGGGGGGTACTGAGATAAGGCGTTTCACGCTGGTCAAAGCTGGCAATCAGCTGAACAAGCCCCGCGCGGGATTTGTCGATCAACTCGGACACATTAATCTTGGCCTGACGGATGCCGGCTTCATGGAAACTGGTGATCTTTGCCGGCTCATCCCCGCCTTTCAACTGCCAGTAACTCAGCTCCCCGACCACTCCTGACAGCCCCTTGAAACCGCCAGCCTGCAATATGACGCCTTCCAGCGGCAATTGTGGGGCATATCCGGCATGAAGCTGGCGGGGCGTGGCGCTCTGCCCGGTCTTATAATCAATAATGCTGTAACTGCCATCTGCACGCCGGTCGATCCGGTCGGCCTGGGCTGTCAGGCAGAACACGCCCCCGGGCGCGTCAAGCTCAAGCCTGCCGGAGATTTCCGTCGCGACCGTGGTAAGCCCCTCGGCCCGGCGGCGACGTTCATTATCCACAAACCATTCGGCAATCTGGACAAACCGCGGCCACCAGAATGCCCAGACCGTCGGCCGGTCCAGCACATGCGTAAATTCCTCCCGCCCCATCTCGATCAACCGGTCGTGGGCGTCTTCGGGCAGGTGATCAGCATATTCCCGCATGAACCAGTCCAGTGCCGCATGAATGATGATCCCTTTGTCCGCAGCACCGGGGTCTGCATCCAGCGGGTCAAGCGGCTTGAGATTCAGAATATACCGGGCATAGAGGCTGTAGGGATCACGCATCCAGGTCTGTATGGCCGTGACCGACAACTGTCGTGGCCGGTCCTCCACGGGCGGAGTCGGACGCGGCGGGTGGATTTCGACCGGCTGGGCGGGCTGATCCAGTAACCGGTACCAGTCGGCCCAGCACGCCGTCTTGGGGTGCAGATAGCCGGGCGGCACAATCGCCTCCATACGGGCGAGCCACCGGGACTTAACTGTTGGCGTGCCATCCTGTTTTTCTGCCCGGGTCAGAACCACGTTCGGGGCGGAGGCGGCCTGAATAAAATCATGGGCGCTCAGGCCGATTTTCTGTTCCAAGGATGGCAGACCAAACTTTTCCCGCATGGGCCGGCTCATCCACGGATCGATGGTGGCCTCTGGCGGCCAACTGCCTTCGTTCAGACCGGCGAGAATGACTAGATCCGCATGTTGCAGCCGTGCTTCCAGCGGCCCCCAGATATTGAGCCGTGGATGCTGTCCATAACGCGGCCGGACCGTCACCTCGCGCATAAAAACTTCCAGAAGGGCGGGATATTGCTCGGGCGGCAGGGATGGCAGGCTGTCCGCCGCCAGCTGTAATTCCTCCACCAGCCGGGCGGCCTGTTCTCCGGCGTCGCCTTTCCAGAGGCGCGCTTCCCCGACTTCCTCATCCGTCGCCGCCAGCGCTTCGGCCATGGTGATATGGGCCTTGAGCAGGGCCCCAAAAGAGGCCGCCTTACGGTTCAGAAGTGTCTCCATCGGCGCCAGATGGGCCGCCACGCCGCTCCACCATTCCTCCAGCGCCTGAAGCGGGCCGGTCTCGGGGCCTTTTTCCTCAATCGCGGCCATGAGCGCCGCACGGATGCCCTTCAGTCCCCCACCCGGACGAGGGCCTCGCAACAGGTTTTTTTCAAGCTGGCGTACCCGCTTGCGGAAAATGCCCGGGTCCTGCCCGGCGCACATGAACGGGTGTTTTAGGGCGCTCAGCAAAGGCACCGGCGCAAATTGCTCGGCCACCATGCGGGCCGTCAGCCGCAGATACACGCCCGGCGGCGTGTTAAACAGGGGGGTACCGGCGCTGTCGTCAATGACAATATCCCAGCGGCGCAATTCCCCCGCCACTCGACGGGCCAACTGGCGGTCCGGGGTAATGAGGGCGGCAGTCCGTCCTTCCTCCTCCAGCGCCCGACGCAGCATGAGCGCAATCACACCAGCCTCCTCCCGAGGGCCGGGCAGGTCAAGGCGGATCAGCCCCTTTGTTGCCGCCTCCAGATCCACATCCATCTCCCGCCAGCGGTCCGTGGTTGCCGCCGGGCGCATGATTTCCGTCAGCAACCGTTCCCGTGCCGGCGGACTTTGTGACAGGGCGGCGCTGACGCCGGCGCAAAAATGCGACAGCCAGTCCCGCACCTCGATACGTTCGGCACCTATCTTTTGCAGCAACTGTTTCATGGTATATTGCGGATGGGTCGGCTCCAGGGCCTGCCAGCTTTCTTCATCCATATTTACATCCATGCCGGGCAGAACCACCATTCCCCGGGGCAAACGGGCAATCACCTCCAGCAGATCAGCCGTCGCCGGAATCGACCCGGTAGACCCCGCCGCAATCACGGGATGGGTCGGCGGATTTTGCAGCCACTGTTGTCTAAGTCCTTCCAGTAACCGGTTGCGCCGGGCCGCCGCATCCATATGCCCTGTGGCCGCAAGCACACCGGGCCAGTTCTGGGTCAGAATTTTCAGAAACTCCAGGGTTTCCTGCCAGTGGACGGCATAATCTTCCGGCACCAGCTCCTTCAGGTCATCAAACGACAGCCGCTCCGTCTGCACCTGGTCAAGAAACCGCCCCAGCGCCCCTGCCAGAATGGCCGACTGGGCCACTTCGGGCGGATCTTCCCCCCGGCGTTTGTACCAGCGGGTAATAACCTCCATCAGTAGCATTTGTCGCTGATATGGGGAAATCGGCGGCGGCAGGTCCGGCGTGTCGATGCCCTGTGGCAGCGCCGCCGCACCTAGCAGCATTTCGTCCTCCTCCACGTCGCCAATGGGCTGCAAACGCGGCAACAGGATGGACTTTCCTCCGCTTAGGCGCAGAAAAGCCTCCCTGAGGGAGCGGACCCCCCGCCGGTTGGGCAGCAGGATCAGCACATCGCTTAACGATAGCGGGTCCTGACCGAAACGCGTCATCACCCCCTGGGCCAGCGCATCCACAAAAGAATAGCGGGCCGGGATGGTATAAAGTTCCGGTGCCTTGCCCAGTTGTCGCGCCATCAGTTAGTCTCCCCCCCTGTCGTCAGAAGCTGTTCAATACGGGCCAGCGCCGCCGGTGTGCCCACGTGATACCAGCCGCCTTCATGCACCTGCCCATACAGACGGCCCCGCCGGGCGGCCGCCTGAAATATGTCCCGCAGGGAAAAAGGTCCCTCTGGCGTTTGCTGAAAAAGCGTCGGGCTCATGATCATCACGCCGGCATACATATAATCTGCCCCGGCATCTTCCTCATTCCCCCTTTTGCGCGGCGTGAGCCGACCATCGCCGGCCAGATGGAAGTCTCCCGGCCCGTCATATCCCACCGCCTTCGTTGTGGGCATCAGCAGCATCAGGATGTCCATTTTATCCGCATCCCAGCCGGCCGCCAGACGATGCAACATCAGTTCCGGCGCGGTCGTGTCCGCCTCTGTCCAGATCAGATCGCTGTTCAGGACATAAAAAGCCGCCCCGCCAAGATGAGGCAACGCCTTTTTCACCCCGCCGCCGCTATCCAGCAATCGGTCCCGTTCATCGGACAGAATAATCTTCGGCCGCGGATCCGGGCGTTGAGCAAGGGCCTGTTCGATCTGGTCGGCGCGGTAATGCACATTGATGACCGCCTGACTTACCCCGGCGGCGGCAAGACCGTCGAGAATCCGGCTCAACATGTCCCGACCCGCAACCGGAATCAGGGGTTTGGGCACATGATCAGTAAGCGGGCGCATACGAGTCCCAAGCCCCGCCGCTAGCACCATAGCCCTGTCGGGCATGGATGGTTTAAGACGGGGGGGCGTCTCCCGGCATTCAGCCGGTACCGCCGACGTCATCCACTGTCTGATTTCGGCTAACGCCGGATGCCGCAGGTCCCGTTCCAGAAGCCCCCAGACCCGGGGAATGAGAGACAGATATTTATGTTTGCTGTCGCGGTGGGCCAGTCGGGCAAAAATGCCTATGATCTTAGTGTTGCGCTGGGCCCCAAGCAGGGCGTAATCCCTTAAGAAACTCCCCCGCGACAATCCCGATTTTTCCAGATAATAATCCAGCAGCCGCTCTTCCAGTTCCGCCGGCACATCCCGCCGCGCATCCTGCAACAGGCTGACCAGGTCATAGGCCCGATGTCCCACCAGCGCATCCTGAAAGTCCAGAAGCCCCGTCGCGGCCACCCCTTTTCGGTCGTCAAGAGCAATCAGGTTTTCGGCATGATAGTCCCTGAGCACCAGACAATCGCGACTGTCCTTCACCGGGGCGAGGGCAACAGCCCAAAGATCAAGGAATGTTCGGCGTTCGTCAGAAGACAGCCGTTTTCCCCGCAGCGCCGGCAGATACCAGTCCACAAACAGGGCCACCTCGCGCAACAGGGCCGCCGCGTCATACGGCGGCACGGTCCAGAACGCCTTGTCGGCGACAAACAGGGTCCCGGGCGGCGGCTGGTTATGCAAATGAAGTAACAGGTCCACCGCTTGGCGATACAGGGCGCGTTCTCGGCCGGGGTGTGTGGCGATGACCCGGGCAAACAGATCGTCCCCCAGATCTTCCAACAGCAACAGGCCCGCCGCCTGATCCGCCGCTAGAATCGCTGGCGCGGACAGGGAGAGATCCCGCAAATGCCGGGCTATGGCCATAAAGGGGACTACATCCTCAAAGGCCGGCGGGGCATCCATGAGAATGGCCGTCAGCCCTGCCTTTTCCAGCCGCTCATAGCGCCGGAAAGAGGCGTCTCCGGCCACGGGACGGCGCCGGGCATCCGCCCATCCTTTGCGGGCGAGAAAAGCGGTGATGATTTCCCCCCGTTCAGTCATTGCCGGTCCCGGTTGTCCCTGTCTCTGTCTGTTCCAGTCCGGCAAGCCGCCCCTTCCAGTGCGCCGGCCCTTCCAGGGTCAGAAGACGCTGTTGTGCCGAGGGCAGGATTTCCAGCCTAAGCCGCAAATGATCCCGTGGCAGCATCCCGCCCATACGATCCGGCCATTCAATCAGGCTCACAGCCCCTTCAAACGCCTCCTCAATGCCCAGTTCATACACCTCCTGCGGCTCTTCCAGGCGATACAGGTCAAAGTGCCAAACGGCGGGGGTTTCCAGGTCCTCTGCCGGTGGTTCATAGATTTGCACCAGGGTGAAGGTAGGACTGGGAACTTCCTCGTCATAGCCGAGAGCCTGGATAACCGCCCGGCAAAAGGCCGTTTTTCCCGCCCCCAGATCGCCTTCCAGCGCGATAATGTCTCCCGGCTGCAACCGTCGTGCAAATGCCGCCGCGAATGTTTCCGTGTCCGACAGGCCGCCGAGTTTTTTCTGAAAAATAATGTTTTTTGTCACCGTTTCCTGTCACAGTTTCATATCATGGAGATTACCCATGAGTGTTTGGTCTGGGATGTTGTCATAAGGGAATTATTGGCGCGGTTCGACCGGAATGGCAAGTCTCATTCCCCAACCATACGCAGATGGGGAGCCACCGGCACTTCCTTGGGCAGATAACAGGTGACGGTCGTGCCGATGTCAGGCTGCGAGTCCACTTCAACCCGGCCGCCATGCATTTCCATGAAACTCTTGACTAGAGACAGGCCCAGTCCGACCCCCTGGCCATTGGACACGTTGCTGCCAGTATAGAATTTCTCAAAAATCCGGTTCTGTTCCTCAGGCAGGATACCAATCCCGCTGTCCTTGACAAATATGCGGTACTGGGTCTCTTCCTCTCGTACCCCGATGGTGACAAATCCTGGCGCGGGGGTGAATTTCACCGCATTGCTAAGCAGATTCAAGATACAATGCTGTAGTCTCTTGCTGTCACCGCAGACCATGCCCAGATCATCCGGACAATCCAGCTCCACCTCCAGCCCCTTGGCGCGGATTGCTTCCGTCATCTCGTTCATGGCAGCCGCCAACATGTCCTTGAGCCGGAAACGGGACACCTCCAGGGTCATGCCGCCCGCCTCGATCACGGCCAGATCAAGAATATCGTTAATCAGGCCCAACAGGCGGTCGGAGGCCTGGAGAATATGCCGCATATAGGCATGCTGGTCATCGTTGAGCGGCCCCTGATATTCTTTGGCCAGAAGCTCCGCAAAACCAATAATGCTGTTAAGCGGGGTTCTGAGCTCATAGGACATATGCGCCAGGAATTCGGTTTTGATTCTGTCGGTTTCCTCCAGCGCCTGATTGCGTTCCCGCAGCGCCTGTTCAATGCGGAAACTGTCGGTGACGTCGATATAGGTGGTCAACACGCCGCCATCCGGCAGGGAAACCGCAAAAAAGTCCACCACTGTCTCGTCACTGCGCCGCAGCCGCCGGGAGGTGCCTTCGGTTTTAACCACGTCGCCAACCACAACCCCGCGGATTTCCTCACTCTGGTCCGGGCTGGTGAAATACCCGTCACAGGCGGCCATTACATCGGAAACATGCGGCCCTTCATTCAGAAATTCACGATCAAGCGCCCACATCTCGGCAAACCCCGGATTATACAGCTGTAACCGTCCATCCACCCCGAACACAGCCACCCCTTCGTGAAGATTGTTCAGCGTCTCCTGCTGCACAGCGAACAGTGTATTATAGGAGCGTTCCAGCGCCAGATGATCGGTCACATCCTCATAAAAAATCAGCAACCCTCCCTGGGGATGGGGCTGCGTCACTACTCTGAGCGTGGTTTCGTCCGGCAGATGCCACATTTCCTCTACCGGTTCCAGAAGCTGGGTATAGGCCTCAAGCTGCTTGCGTTTCCATTCCAGGAAGTTAGCCTGTTCCGGCAGCTTTCGGGCTTCACGCATGGCTTCCAACACCTCTCCATGATGCGGGTGGCTGAACAAAATTTCTTCGGGAATTTGCCACAGCCGGGCAAAGGCACTGTTGTAATACTCCAAGCGCTTGTCAATGCCGAAAATTGCCACCGCCGTCGAGAGTTTATTCAGGGTTTCCGAATGGGACTCCGTATGATGGATCAATTCGCCGCGGGCCTCTTCCAGCTCGGTAATATCCACGGCATAGCCCGCAAAGGCGCACAACCCCGTTTCGTCATAAAGCGGGATATTGTGAATATCCATGGCGCGGCGTTCCCCGCGGATCACTACAAAATGTTTGTCCCGCTGCACCTCCCCGGTTTTTTCTGCCATCAACGCCATGTCGCGGGCGCTTTTGCCAAGACTGGTGGTCACCAGCTCCTGATTGTCCCGCAACACCTGCTGGCGACTTTCCCCCTCCACCGCGTTCACATAGGCCTGATTGACCCAGGTTAGATTCAGGTCCTTGTCACGAACCCAGAACGGCAGCGCGACCTGATCAGCAATCATTTTATAGAACTGCTGCTGCTGGCGCAGGCGGACATATTCCTGCTGCTGGTGCAGGGCGATACTTTCTTCCCTGCTTAACCCCCTGAACCAAATGACGCTCTCGCTGCCTTCACTGACGCGGCGCGGATCCTTTAGTGGCAGACCCTGCACCGCAATCCAGCGTTCCCCCTGTTTGAGGCGAAGATGCAGAGAAAATTCCCTGGCCTCTTCCACCAGACGGTCACAACAGTCGCGGAACCGGTGAAATTCTGAGAGCGAGCTTTGGGCAACCCCCTTTTTCAGATTGTCAAGAGAACGCACCACGCCATCCACACCGAACCATTCCTCGAACCCGTTACTGACCTTAAGATGGCCCCGGCCGCTAATGGTCAGGTACACTTCATCGCGTGAGGATAGAAGTCGCTTGAGCGTGTCGTAACGCTGTTCAACAGTGTTCAGACGACGGTTAAGGCGGGTCCGGTGATACAGCATCAGCCCCAGAAGGACAAAGGCCAGCAGGCAGAAAATCGCAAAAGCCACCAGCAAGGTCTGATCCCCCGCCCCCCCTATCCCCGCCGGGACCTCAATCGCACAAAGGGCAGGAGACGGCAACAGCATGGCCGCCATCATCATTGCTCCGGTCCACACGCTTGCAAAAACTGTCGCCACCGGAATCCTTGTGTTTTTTTTGTCAGAAGACCCTGTCATTTACGGTGTGATGTCATAAGTGCCAAAAACCCTCGTTCCTAAGTTAGCCCGTCGCCCGGCAAAAGAAAAGCCCGTTTATGGGTAAGATCTATCCATAAACGGGCCGTAAAATTGCTTTTTTCGAGGGGCGCCCCCCTATTTACCCTTATTTAGAAACCATCCAATTAATACCGGTAATGTTCCGGCTTAAAGGGACCGTTCACAGGCACATCAATATACTGGGCCTGCTTTTCGGTCAGTTTGGTCAGTTTTACGCCAAGACGCGGCAGGTGCAGGGCGGCCACTTTTTCATCGAGATGCTTGGGCAGCACATGGACCTTGTTGTCATATTTGTCAGCATTGTTCCAGAGTTCGATCTGTGCCATCACCTGATTGGTGAAAGATGCACTCATAACAAAGCTGGGATGCCCCGTGGCGCATCCCAGATTGACAAGCCGGCCCTTGGCCAGCACGATCAGGCGCTTTCCATCCGGGAAGATCACTTCATCCACCTGCGGTTTGACTTCTTCCCATTTATAATTTTCCAGCGCGGAAATCTGGATTTCGGAATCGAAATGCCCAATGTTGCAGACGATCGCGCGGTCTTTCATTTCCCGCATGTGATCCAGCGTGATCACATCCACATTGCCGGTACAGGTCACAAAGATGTCCCCGATTTTAGCGGCTTCTTCCATGGTGGTGACTTCATACCCTTCCATGGCCGCCTGCAGGGCACAGATGGGATCAATTTCGGTGACCAACACCCGGGCTCCCTGCCCGCGCAGGCTGGCCGCAGAGCCCTTGCCCACATCACCATAACCGGCAACAACCGCGACCTTACCGGCCAGCATCACATCCGTGGCCCGTTTGATGCCGTCCACCAGGCTTTCGCGGCAGCCATAGAGGTTGTCAAATTTGGATTTGGTCACGCTGTCATTCACATTAATGGCGGGCACGGTCAGACGGCCTTCCTTGGCCATCTGGTAAAGCCGCAACACCCCGGTTGTGGTTTCTTCGGAAATGCCGCGCACATCGTCCAACAATTCCGGAAATTCATCATACATCATGGCCGTGAGGTCGCCGCCATCATCCAGGATCATATTGGGACGCCAGCCGTCAGGTCCCAGGATCGTCTGGCGAATGCACCACAAAAATTCCTCTTCCGTTTCCCCCTTCCAGGCGAAAACCGGAATGCCCCGTGCGGCAATGGCGGCAGCGGCATGATCCTGGGTCGAGAAAATATTGCAGGAAGACCAGCGCACCTCGGCCCCCAGCTCGATCAGGGTTTCGATCAGCACCGCGGTCTGAATGGTCATGTGCAGGCAACCGGCAATACGCGCACCTTTCAGCGGCTTTGACGCGCCATATTCCTCCCGCAGCGCCATCAACCCCGGCATTTCCGTTTCCGCAATGGCAATTTCGCGCCGCCCCCAGTCCGCCTGGGCAATATCGGCGACTTTATAATCAGTAAATTCGGTCATACCTCGCCTTTCCTTTCAGAAATCATATGCGGCTTATACCAAGATCGCCCCCCTGCCACAAGACATAAATAAAGAAATCTTTATATCTATATACATATAATCAAGAGACCCCCGTAAATGGCATTTATGTCCTGGCACAAATGACGTCTTCAGGGGGACAGTTGAACGGGCTTTGACCATATTCTGGACATCCCCAGACGTGGTTGCCATAATGGACCAATACACCAGATATAAACAATACTGAAACCAATGGGCGTAAAATCAACCAAAAAGGAAATTTACAGGGTGGCGAAGGGACTCCCCATTTCCGTCAAGGGGATTATTCTCAAGGGAGACGGCGCGCTGTTGCTACAGGAACCGGATGGGGAATGGGAATTGCCGGGCGGCAAACTGGAAGACGGCGAGGATCTGGAAAAAACCCTGATCCGGGAAATTTATGAAGAAACCGGCCTTAATGTCAGATCGGTCAGATTTCTTGAATATCATATTCGCACCCGGGACCGAGGCCGGTCAGATCTGTGTGTGGCAATATATTGCTGTGAGGCGAATTTTTCCTCTCTCAAGGACATTCGCCTGTCCAGGGAGCATATCCACGCCGGCCTGTTTGCTGTCTACGAACTGGATGATCTTTATCTGCTTGATATTTACCGGCAGAGCCTTAAAAAAGCGCTTTCCTGACCCGTACCGCCCTGTCCCAGCATAAGGATCACTGTCCCGATATAAGGATCTCTGTCAATGATACCCCCTTCCGATCACATGGAAATCGAACGCAAGTTTTTGGTCCGCAAACTGCCTAAGGAAGCGCCGGTCAAACAGCAGAATATTCGCCAAGGATATATTGCCCGTGAAAATGGCAATACAGTCCGCATTCGCCAGAAAGATCAAAATTATATCCTCAGCATCAAGGCCGCCCGCAGCGCAACTGTCCGTTATGAACTGGAATATGACGTGAGCGAACGGGACGCCAGGCTTTTGTTCGAGATCTGCACCGGACCGGTAATTGAAAAAACCCGGAAAATCTATCATCATAGGGGGCATGTCTGGGAGGTGGATATCTTTCACGGCCGTAATGCTGGGCTGGTCATTGCCGAGGTTGAGCTGAAAAGCGCCGAGGAGGGGGTGAAGGTGCCGGACTGGATCGGCCGGGAAGTAAGCACCGATGAACGGTTTTTTAACGCCTATCTGTTTTCTCGGCCGTTTCAGGACTGGGGGCTGAGTTATGAGGACCTCCTGGATGGCAAATAGAGTGAATTGTGAATAGGTTGACCCATTCTGCCGGTCAGCTCTGGCCCCAAGACATCCCGGGAGGGGGGGAAGGTTTTTTTTATTGACGAGTAAGCCCCGACCCAAAAAGCGTCTGAAAACGATTATAGATGTCTTTTGTATCAAAAGCCGTAAAACGGGCGGCAAATTCCTCCCGGGCGGCCTGCTGCCCCTTCAGAAGATGGGAACACAGAATGCCCATGGCCATAAAAGTCTGGGCCGTCCCCATGCCACGCGCCTGCATAGCCTGGGAAAACCCGGAAATGGAATGCGCCTGCACTTCGTAATCCTGAAAATCACCAAGATTATCCTGAAGGTTTTTCAACGTCTTGATCAAACCCCGTATGGCGCCGGCCGGATACAGCGACTGAAAAAACTCCAGCAGATAACGCAACTTCTTCCCGGTTTTGCGTAATTCGTGCAGATCTTCGGCCGGACTGTCCGCCGTGATCGCGCGCCCTTCGGCAATAATCCGGACAAACATTTTCCAGATACGCTTGTCGGCCACCTGCTTGATGGGCCGGAGTGCGTCTGATGCCGCCTCATCCCCGCGCGCTTCCCTCCTCAGGAAGGTTTTATAACGCCTGATCAGGTCCCGGTATTTTTTGCTTCTGAGGGCGCGGACCAGCTTTTTCTGCTCCTCGCACTGGCGGATCAAAAGAAATTTTCTCAACTCCGCCAGCGTCTCCCGATATTCTGGAGGCAGCAGGGCAAGATATGCATCGAATTTCAGCACATAGACATCCAGGTCGCGTTTGGGGCCGGTAATCTGCCCCAGCCAGGAGAACTGCTCTTTCCAGAAAGCCGCCTCCGGCCCTGGGAACACATTCTTGATCTGACTGAACGCCGAACGGGTGCGACGCACCGCCACCCGAAAATCATGCAGGAACTCACTGTCCAGATCGGCAATAAGGCCCTCTTCATTGGCGCGCAGGGTATCAAACAGGGTGTTCAGAATCTGTTTGGTGGCCGTCCCTGCCGGGGCTTGCGGATCCAGGGCAAGAGACAGTTTCGAGGAATATCCCCCCGGCGTGATCTCACACCGGCGGAGCAGATGTGACAGATAAGGAATATCACGCGTTTCAAATCCCATATCCTGTTGTAGCCGCTGCGCGAGCTTTGCAGCGTCCTGTTCATACCCCCTTACCGGCAGCAACCGCATGATCCAGCCATCCTCGATGGTGATGTCCTGCCCAGCGGGGTTGACCCGGCTATATTCCAGAAACACCGTAGCGATTTTTTTTCGGTCCCGCCCAAGCAAATGATATTCGCGGCGTGTCGTTTTCAGATCCAGAAGAGGCAGCAGACGCCGCATGTCCAGGACTTTTTCCAGACGCCGGCGAACCGGACTGGACGGCAAATCCCACACAAAAGCCGGTTTGGCGGATACCGTCCTCACAAGATCCTGTTTGCGGTCCGACAACACAACCCGGCCCAAAAGCCGGTCATCCTTGAGGCTGCGCCAGATCATCTGACGCCCCGCTTTATCCTCTTCAAACAGCAGATACCCGCCGGCGTTAAACAGCCGTCCGTCAAAAGTATCCAAAAACTGCTGGTAACAGTCTCCTTCATGGACCTGCACCAAACCGGTTTTCCGACAAAGATCGGAGGAAAAATGTTCAGGGCTCAGGGTTTCTGGACCATAAAAATACATGACCAGTCTTTTTTGCTTGGGCAAGCCCGCACCGCAGGGGCTTGCACAACTGTGGCATGACGAAAATATAACAAAACCATAAGAACCGCCCTATGATAACACAGCGCCGCACGCGTCCCAGACCTTATCCGGGTTAATTTTACCCTGAATTGTCATTTTACGCTGAGAATATCATAAGCGGCGGTGACCTGCTGAAATTTCCGCGCCGCCTCCTTATCGCCGGGATTAGTATCCGGGTGATATTTTTTCACCAGGCGGCGAAAAGCCGCCTTGATTTCTTTCTGACTGGCCGTCTCTTCCAGATCAAGCACGGCAAAAGCCGCCGCTCGCCGTTCCCCCGCGCCATAACTCTCTGCCCCGTTGTCATAGGCGCCGCTGTGGGTATACCCGGCGCTGGTGCGGGCTTCTTCCTGCGCCCGTCGGAAGGCTTCCGCCTTGTTACGGCCGGCAAAATAATTCCAGTTACGGTTATATTCCGTTACATGCTGCTGACAGAAATACCATTTTTCCGGGGAATCCGGTGCCTTGGGAGCGGGAAAGTTACCGGGCTGATCACATCCGTCATAATCACACAGCCGGACGGAAACCGGCTCGCGGTCCACATTATAGCCGTCCCACCTCGGGAATCCCCAGCTTTTTGAACGCGGCATGATCAGGCACCCTCCATATACACACTGTTTTGATGTAGCGTCCTTCGTCCCATCTTTCAAGCACCTGTCGCAATCATATCATTTTTTGCGGACGGACAGTCCGTTTTCTGTTTTCCGGCACCAGGCCTCCCTGTATTGAGGATGTATTGAGGATGTATTGAGGATGTATTGAGGATTTATTGAGGTTGTATTAAAACCGCCATCTCTCTCGGCTCCCGATCCACTGAGCGGCCCCCGTCTTGTAGCCGTAATTTAGCCATGAAGTTGAGGGTATAAGGTTTTTCTGTCGTTTCGGGGAAAATTCATGATAGTGTAGAGGCCAGGCCCTGGCGACAAAATTATAAGCCACTGCCTCTTGCAAATACAAGCTGGGGGACAGGGGTCCAGCTAAGGATAACCAGAACAAGGACGACGGAAATTTATGGCGACAACGATTGCACTTGTAGATGATGACCAGAATATTCTGACATCCGTAAGCATGGCGCTGGAAGCGGAAGGATTTGCCGTCAAAACCTATACCGACGGCGCCAGTGCCCTTCAGGGGATGAATGAAAATCCCGTGGATATGGCGGTACTGGACATCAAAATGCCGCGCATGGACGGCATGGAACTGCTGCGCCGGTTGCGGGAGAAACACAATTTCCCGGTCATTTTCCTCACCTCCAAAGATGATGAAATAGACGAAATGCTGGGTCTGAAAATGGGCGCGGATGATTACATCAAAAAACCCTTTTCCCAGCGGCTGCTGATTGAACGCATCAAAACCGTCCTGCGCCGGGTGGAAGCGGTGAAAAAGAGCACCCAGGCAGAGGAAGACGATGATGGCGTCATGGTCCGCGGACGACTGCGCCTGGATCCGGTGCGCCATCTGTGTCAATGGGATGGCCAGGATGTGAAACTGACGGTGACAGAGTTTCTTATTTTGCAGGCCCTGGCTTATCGGCCCGGGCATGTGAAAAGCCGGGACCAGCTGATGGATGTGGCCTATAATGATGATGTTTATGTGGATGACCGCACCATTGATAGCCACATCAAACGCCTGAGAAAAAAATTCCGGATGGTGGATTCGGACTTTGACGGCATTGAAACCCTGTACGGCGTTGGGTACCGTTACAGCGAAAGCTGAAAACGATCCAGACCCGATACCGAAACATGACTCTTGACACCCACGGGGACCAAACCAGAAAAACTTTCCGCACCCGCCCGAAGCGCCGCATCTCGCCGCTGACCTTTCGCATCATGCTGGTGAATGTCATGGCACTGGTCTTTCTGGGCGGCGGCATTCTTTATGTGGACCAGATGCAGGAAAGCCTGATGGAGGCCCGCATCGAGGACCTGTTGAAAGATGCCAAAATCATGGCGGCCTCCATTGGGGAAGCTGCCACCCGGGGACCGGAAACCACGGAAATCGAATTGCTTCCGGCGCAGCAAATTATTATCCGTTTGGTAGAGGTTACCGACATTCGCTCGCGTCTGTTCGACGTTTCAGGAACCAAGCTGATCGACAGCCGGGATTTGGCTGTGGAACACGCCATCATCGTTGACGAATTGCCGCCCGAAGGGGGCATCGCCAGTTTCTGGGAGCGGTTCGGCTGGGAAGTCTCTCACCTTCTCGACCGGCTGCACCGGCGATATGCGCTGGAAGAATACCACGAAATTGCCGGGGAAACGGCCGCCAATTATCCCGAGGTCCAGCAAGCCCTGGAAGGGGAAGACAGTTATCGGGTCCGGGTACTCACGGACCGCTTTGACATTATCACGGTGGCCGTACCGGTCCAGAGATTCCGCCGGGTGCTCGGGGCGCTTATGCTATCGGCCGATACCCGGGATATCCGGGAAGCCGTCCAGAACGCCCGCATGACTATCCTGGAGCTGTTTGGCGCGGCGCTGCTATTGACCCTGACCCTGTCGGCGTTTCTGGCACGGACCATCGTCTCGCCGATTCTCCGGCTGGCCCGGGCGGCAGACCGCATCCGCATGGCCACCAATGCCGAACACCGCATCCCGGATTATTCCGCCCGCAATGACGAAATCGGGGATCTGAGCCGTTCGCTCAGGGAAATGACCGATACGCTGGCCCGCCAGATTGATGCCATAGCCGCCTTTGCGGCGGATGTGGCGCATGAACTGAAAAATCCGCTCACTTCACTGCGCAGCGCCATTGAAACCCTGGAACTGGCCAAGACCGATGCCAACAAGAAAAAGCTGCTGGGCATCATCCAGCATGACGTCAAACGTCTGGACCGGCTGATTTCCGATATTTCGGATGCTTCGCGCCTCGATGCAGAACTGGCCCGCAGCCGCATGGAGCGGGTCAATATGACGGCGCTGCTGGAAACGCTGGTGGATATATACACCACGACCCAGCGCGACCGGCTGCCCCAAATTATCCTTGAAGTCGGTTCCCGGCGGCGTCCCCCCGAGGCGGGACGTCCGGCCTGTTATGTGATGGGACTGGAAGGCCAGCTGGGCCAGGTGGTGCGCAACCTGATCGACAATGCCATTTCCTTTTCCCGGCCGGAGGGCCATATCTGGGTCAGGCTGCGCCAGAACAAGGGCATGATCGAACTTGTGGTGGAAGACGAAGGGGTCGGCATCCCGGAAAACAAACTGGAAGATATCTTTAAGAGATTTTATTCCGAACGCCCGAAAGGCGAGGCATTCGGCAAACATTCCGGGCTGGGGTTGAGCATCTGCAAACAGATTGTGGAATCACACGGTGGCAGCATCCGGGCGGAAAACCGCCCGGACGGTCCGGGGGCTCGCTTTACGGTCCTGCTACCCGCCGCACCGAAGTCCTGAGATCAAATTATAAAATTCAGGTTGTAAAGTCCCCATAAATTTCGGATCTTGGGACACAGCTCCCAGAAAGAACGGCAATCAGGGTGAACGGTATGGAACTCTTACATGCAACAGTGGTGGAATGGCAGGGAAAAGGCATCATGATCATGGGGCCACCCGGCGCTGGCAAATCCGATCTGGCATTGCGTCTGATTGATGCGGGGGGGATTCTGGTGGGGGATGATTATGTCAATATCAGCAAGGAAAAGGACCGGCTTATCGCGCGGCCGGCGGAAAATATTGCCGGACTGATGGAGGTGCGCGGGGTGGGGCTGGTACATATGGCTTATAAAAAACAGGCCGGCCTTGACCTGGTGCTGGATCTGAAAGCCGAGCGCAGCGCCATCGAACGCTTGCCCGAAGCGGCATATTTTGAACGGCTAGGCGTACGTCTGCCCCGACTGGAGTTTTACGCTTTCGAGGTCTCGGCGGTGGCGAAGCTGCGCTGTGCGATCGATTTTTTCAATCTCTGACTTTTCACACAGCGGGGATTGACTCAACTGGCGGAATAGCCCTTACTAGAGTGAATTGTGATGAGATTGACTCTAGAGTGAAAGTTGAACAAGGTGTTTCCCGAAGATGTCACAGGCCGTTCCACAAGACGCTGCTGAAGAGGCCGGCAAAAAGCTGAAGCTGTTGTTGATCACGGGGTTGTCCGGGGCCGGAAAATCCACAGCACTCAAGGCGCTGGAAGACATCGGATATGAGGCCATCGACAATCTGCCACTCAGCCTGCTGCCCAATCTGATTGATCTGGCCCGGGGCGATGACCCCGATCACGCCAATCCTGCCTTTGCCATTGGCATTGACGCCCGGACCCGCAACTTCAATCCGCAAAAAATTACCAGCCAGCTGCGCAAACTCAAGGCGCGGGCCGATGTGGACATCCGTGTTCTGTTTTTCGACTGTAACAATAACATTATTGCCAAACGGTTCACGGAAACCCGGCGGCGTCATCCGCTGGCCATTGACCGTCCTATGGCCGACGGCATTGTCCGTGAGCGCCAGATGATGGAGGTGCTCCGCGCTGAAGCGGATTATGTTTTCGATACGACGGATCTTGGCGTACACGAGTTAAAGCGTCTTTTAAGCCAACGGTTTGAACGTTCCATCGGCGGCGACATGACCATCTCTATCTGCTCGTTCAGCTATCCCAAGGGGTTGCCCCGGGATGCGGATCTTGTCCTGGATGTACGTTTTCTCAGAAATCCGCATTATGTGGAAAATCTGAAACCGTTGAGCGGCCTTGACCCCGAGGTTTGCGCCTATGTGGAGGGAGACCCGGACTATCAGACGTTCTGGGACAGAATTGCCAGCTTGATTTTATGGCTTCTCCCTGAGTATAAGAAGGAAGGAAAAGCCTATCTGACCATTGCCTTCGGCTGCACGGGCGGTCGTCACAGGTCGGTGTGTGTGGCTGAAAAAATGGCTGGATTTTTGCGTCAGAAAGGATTTCTGGTGACGCTTCATCATCGTGAACTTCCGTCTGCGGACTAGGCGGAGGACCTCACACAACACAGGATGTGTATATGATTGGTATGGTTGTTGTAACGCATGGCAGACTGGCGGAAGAGTTTGTATCCGCCATGGAACATGTGGTTGGGCCGCAAAAGGCCGTCAGGTCCATCTGTATTGGCCCCGATGATGATATGGAACAGCGACGGCAGGATATTTTCGATGCCGTCAAGGATGTGGACGAAGGGGACGGCGTCATTCTTCTCACCGACATGTTTGGCGGCACCCCGTCCAATCTGGCCATCTCCATCATGGACAACGCCAATGTGGAAGTGATTGCCGGTATCAACCTGCCCATGCTGATCAAGCTGGCCAGTGTGCGGGTGGCTTCCTCCATGGAAGATGCTATCAAAGCCGCCCAGGACGCCGGCAAGAAATATATCAACGTGGCTTCCCATGTGCTGTCCGGAGAAGCCTGATGACCACCGCCTCCCGTAATTTGACCCAGGAGAGGGCCGCCGACATGGCCCAGGAACCGCAACGCCGGACCGTCACAATCGTCAACCGGCGCGGGCTTCACGCCCGGGCGTCGGCAAAATTCGTCTCCGTGGCAGAACGTTATCAGGCGGATATCGAAGTTTCCAAAGACGGAACCACCGTCAGCGGCACCTCGATCATGGGGCTGATGATGTTGGCAGCGGCCCCGGGGGACCAGATCACGCTCAGCGGCAGCGGCCCCGATGTGGGCGCCGCCCTCGACGACCTGCAACAGATGATCGAAAACAAATTCGGTGAAGAATAACGCCTTTTGACGTCATCGCTATGCCCCTGCTCAAAAATATATGACAGAGCAATATATGACAGGGCGCGCGATGACAGCTTTTCTTTCATCATCCTTGCCGCAAAGGCGGCAATCCAGCCCCTCACCAAAGACATTCCGCCCAGCTTGTTCGGGAGGGCTTTGTTTGAAAGAGAACTGGAAAAGAGCTCTTATAATTAGGACTCTTATAATTAGGACACTGGTAATAAGGACTCTGGGCTCCCGCCTGTGCGGGAGCGACGGAAGGAGTCTTCGGCAGTCGCGATAACATTTTCGGCGATAGCCTCCAACACCCCTGAAAACATTGAAAAAGCGCTCCCACACCTGTGTCAGCAGCTCATGAACTGTGCGATCCTTTCCCATTACGCATAAATGTTCTTGATTTGTTCTTATTTGTCCCTATAATAGTCTTATTGATGTGATTCTTGCCTATCACACAACACAACATAGGACTGTTATTCAGCCTCTGGGGGACATTCATGAACACCATCAAACGCAACCCATCCGACACAGATCCCGAAATTCGGACAGGGCACCCCGTGCACTCCCGCGATGCCCCGGGGCGGCCCAAACCGCCGGTCTCCTCCTTTCGCAAAGCCCGCGCCACCCGGCGGCGCAAACGGGCGGAACAAGGATTGGCCGCCAGCCTGTCCCCACAGGGCGCAACCGGCGCCAGGTCCGCCCGACGGCCCTGTCCGATCACCTCCCCCGTCCCGGCCCCGGTGGGTCCCACCCGGGAGACGGCGGCCAAATTGCGCCCTGACCCGCTGCTGCGTTTGGCAGAAACCGGCAGTCTTGACGCCCGTCATGTGTGGGCGGCCCATCAGATTCGTCGATGTTTCCAGCTGATCACTGCCGAAGCCGGGGTGAGGGTCACCCGCTATTCGGATGTGGTGGTCCACAGCGGCCCGCGACCGGCGCCCGTAGAACGGGACACGGAGATCCGCCTCAAAGAACGTTATCTCGACTGGGTCGAGGCCATGACGACCGCCCGTCTTCAGCTCGGGCCGGTCCTTGATGTGGTGATTGATGAACACTCGCTGAGCATGACAGACCGGAAATGGCAGCGGCGCAAGGGATGGGCCCGCGATCATCTGCGCCACAGCCTTGATCTGTACCTGACGGTGACCACCCAAAAACGGCGTGGGGGCAACCATGAAGCTTAGCGCCCACTTTAGCCTGGACGAACTGGTTCGGTCGGAAACCGCCCTGCGCCGGGGTCTGGACAACACGCCGCCACCCCCGGTTATTGAAAAACTTGCCCTTCTGGTCCGCCATATTCTGGAACCGGTCCGCACGGCCTTCTCCCTGCCCTTTTCGCCCAGCAGTGGCTATCGCTGCCCGGCCCTGAACCGACTTCTGGGGTCCCGGGAGACGTCTCAGCATATCCGCGGCGAAGCCGTGGACTTCCGCCTTCCAGGTATCCCGTTGATCGAGGTGGCCCACTGGATCCGGGACCATCTGGACTATGACCAGCTTATTCTCGAATTTTATGATCCGCTGTCGCCGGGGCGGGGCTGGCTCCATTGTTCCTGGGTTGGCACCGAACGGAATCGTCACGATGCCCTGATTTTCGACGGCCATATGTATCGGAGGTTTTGACATGTCTTTTCTGGGAAAACTGTTTGGCGGGCCGGCAGTGGATGCGGTTTCCGCCCTTGGCAATGTGTTTGATAAGTTGTTCACCAGTGATGAGGAAAAAGCCCGGGCCCGGGCGGTGCTTGAAAAAATTCGCCAGCAACCGCACCTGCTTCAGGCGGAAATCAACCGGGTGGAAGCCGCGCACCGGTCCGTTTTTGTGGCCGGTTGGCGGCCATTCATCGGCTGGGTCTGCGGACTGGGGTTTCTGTGGGCTTTTTTGTTGCATCCGCTGGTGGAATGGCTGGTAGCGGTGCAAGAACTGGATATTGTCCCTCCGGAAATCAGAACGGATCATATGATGGAACTGGTGCTGGCGCTTCTCGGTCTCGGGGCCCTGCGCAGTGCCGAGAAAATGACGGGTCGCAGCAAATAAGTCTCTCTCAAATCTTGCTTTTTGCCCGAGGATCAGGGACACTTACCCACAGTCTCATGAAACAAACCCAAGAGATTGACGGACCAAAAAAAACCATTGAGGGGAAGGCCGATGAAAAAAGCTCTGTTTGCCGTTCTTATAATCCTGGCTCTAATCATTGGCGCGCTGGTGTATATCGCCTCGCAGGCCGGGGCGCTGATTCAGAAAGCGACACTGGATTATGGCCCGGAAGTCACCGGCGCGGCCATTGAACTGGATGGGGTGGACGTGTCCTTTCTCGGCGGGCAGGCCCGCCTCAACGGGCTGGTGGTTCACAATCCGGAAGGGTTCAAATCCTCTCATGCCTTCAAAGTGGATGAGGTTGCCGTCAGGCTGGACGTGATGTCAGTGATGGACGATGTGATCCGTATTCAGGAAATCCGCATCCAGGGCGCCGATCTGGTCTATGAACTGGGCAGCAAAGGCAACAATATCCACCAGTTGCAGAAAAATGTGGAAAACTACATCGCCCGCTTTGGGGCCCGTGAGGACAGCGAAAGCGTCAAAAAATTCATCATTGACGATATTTATGTCAACGGCACCAAAGTGCAGCTGGCCACTGACCTGATGGGCGGCAAAAGCGCTGGCCTGACCCTGCCGGATATCCATCTGGAAAATGTGGGTAATGAAAACAAGGCGGCCACCGGCGCCGAGGTGCTGAAAAAAGTCCTGAGTGCGGTCAATACCAGCCTTGGCAAGGTGGTGACCAAGGACATGATCAAAGACGCGCTGGGCGAAGCGGAAAATATACTCAAGGATATTTTCAAATAAGGCGCTGGCATCCGTTTAAACCCAGCCCACAGGAGAACAACAGATGATATGGATCATTCTGATCGCCGTTCTGATCGGCCTTTACCTGTTATATTACGCGCTGATCTCGCGCCGGAACAAGGTCCTGGAAGCGTTGTCGGGCATTGATGTGCAATTAAAAAAACGTCATGATCTTCTGCCCAACGTCCTGAGCATTGCCAAAAAATATATGGAGCATGAACGAGATGTGCTGAATCGGGTGACGGAAATGCGCAGCCGCGCCGACCAGTCCTATGACCGCCGCAAGCCGGAGGAAGTCGAACGCCACCTGGAGGCGGAAAAGGGGCTGCAAGCTGCCATGATGCAGCTTTTTGCGGTGGCCGAAAACTATCCCGACCTCAAGGCGCACCAAACCATGATTCAGGCCCAGCAGAGCTTTGAAGAGGTGGAAGGCCACATTGCCGCCGCCCGGCGGTTCTATAACAGCGCAGTGACGGATCTGAACAATCTGGTACAGATTTTCCCCACCAGCGTCATTGCCGGCCTCATCGGTATCAAAAGCATGCCTTATCTGGAAGCGGACGACACCGAACGCAAGCCGGTTGTGGCTACAGATTATTTGTAACCCCCTTACGCTTTCCCAATGAATCATAACACCATGATCAGCGCCCAGGGGGAGTAAGATGAACTGGTCAGGCATTTTGCCGGAACTGGAAGGGTTTGAAGCCTATGTGCAGCAGGACCTGCGCCCGCAGCTGGAGGCGTTGCAGGCCGAGCGCCCGCGCGCCATAAAAAGCCTTGTCCTTGGCGTGGCCCTGGCCCTTCTTGTGTTTAGCGCGCTGGCTGTCTTCATCTGGCTACAGGAGCAGGACCTCCGGCTTCTGTTGCTTGCCGCTTTTGCGGCTGGTGGCATCGGGTGGCTGGGATCCCGCCCCCTCTTGCGGCTTCATAAAAAGGCCAAAGTCAGGATCATGGACAGCCTGTGCGGGTATCTGGGCCTTAACTATCGCCTGAAACCGCAAAACTGTTCCGTTAGCAGATTCAGAAAACTCGCCCTGGTGCCGGGCCATGACGAACGCAAAACCGAAGACCAGATTTATGGCCGGATCGGCGAGGTGGATTTTAATCTGTTTGAGGCCAAACTGGTGCGCATTTCCCGGGACAGCAAGGGACGGCGCCGCCGCACCACTGTGTTTCGGGGACTTCTGGCCGAATTTGACTTTCACAAAAACTTCTCCGGCACCACCATCATCCGCAAGGACCAGACTTTTTTGGGAAACATCCTTGACGGGCTGGGCCGGGGAGACCGGGTGAAGCTGGAAGATCCGGTTTTCGAAAAATATTTCGAGGTTTATGCCAGCGATCAGGTGGAGGCCCGGTATCTGCTCACTCCCGCCTTTATGGAACGCATTCTCAATCTGGGACGGATCGTGGGCGAAGGCAATTTGCAGATGGCCTTTGATCGGGGCGCTTTATCCCTGGCGATCCGCAAATCCAAAAACAGTTTTGAAGGCGGCGGGATCTTCATGGATTTCACGGACCCCGCGCGGCTAGTGGAAGCAGCACGGGAACTGGCCCTTATTTATGGCATTGTGGAGACCTTGCGCCTGGAACTCAAAACCAGGATCTGAGCCTGCCCGGATCACGATCAAAGCTTGCTGATTGGGTCTTTTTTGATTACTCTTGTAAGAACCATAAAAAATTGGGGGAATGGGGATGTACCGTATAGCCGTTCTGGCGTTTCTTTGTATCGTTTATATTCTTCCTGTCCACGCCACGGATGAGCCCAGAAGTGTTGCCGCCAAAATTTTCGGCCGTCTGCCCATGGTCAAGAGCCTCAAGCTGTCACCAGACGGCACCCGACTGGCCATCCTGCAACGGATGGGGGGACGCACCGGGATGCTAACCATGAGCCTGAGGCCCGAAGAAAAAGGCAAAAAGTTTCTCATCGGCTTCAAGGATGGGGAATTCAACTGGGTACGCTGGCTGACCAATGAGCGTCTCGCGGTGAGTATACGTTTTCCTGCAAAACGTTTTGGCACGGAAACCATCGAAACCCGGCTTCTTGCCATGGACTGGACCAAACAGAACCAGATCAACCTGGTTCAGAAACAGAAACATAAGGCCAACGGATCTACAACCAGCTCCATGACCTGGGCTACCCAGTTCCAGGATGCCGTGGTCAGTTTCCTGCCCGATGATCCGGATCATATTCTGCTCGCGCTCGATACCTATGACACGATGAATCATCCCGATGTGTACAAGGTCAATATTCACACTGCGGATCGGAAAAAAATAGTGCGCAGCAGGAGCACCATTATGAACTGGCACGCGGACCAGAAGGGGGTTGTGCGTCTGGGCACCGGGTTAAGCAAGGACAGAAGATACAAGGTCCTTTACCGCAAAAGTGAAAACCACAGGTGGACATATATCGCCGACTATGACCTGATCGACGCCAACGCCCCCTTTGAATTTGTGGAATTCAGCACCGAGCCCGAAATGATTTTTGTCTCCCGCCTGGATGAAGCAGGCCGCAAAGCATTTTACAAATACAATACCGAAACGGGGGAATTCGTCGAAAAAATCGCCGGCAGCCAGAAGGTGGATATTGAAACCATTGACGTGGATGAGGATGGCAATCTGCGCAGCTATGTCTACCCCGATGAAAATCCGCAAATCGTACATCTGGATAAAAAGCGTAAGGCGATACAGGGGTTTCTCGACAAACAGTTCCCCGGCGAAGAAGCCCGTATTGTCTCCGCCAGCAAAGATCAGAAAAGTTTCATCATTTATGTAACCTCCCCGCAAAATCCAGGCGACTATTATTATCTGAACCTGGACAGCCGACGCATGGACTGGATCGGAGAAAACTATCCGGGACTGGATCGCAGCCGGCTATCGGACATGACGCCTCTCACCTATACGGCCCGCGACGGCCTAGAAATTCCCGCTTATCTATCCCTGCCGAAAGGAAAAGAAGCCAAAAACCTGCCCACCGTGATTTTACCCCATGGCGGGCCAGCCAGCCGGGATTACTGGGGTTTTAATTATTGGGTGCAGTTGCTCACCACCCGGGGGTATGCGGTGTTGCAAATGAATTACCGGGGGTCCACCGGCTATGGCGCGCAGTATGAAAGCCTGGGCGATCATGAGTTTGGCGGCAAGATGCTGGAAGACATCATTGATGGGGCCCGGTGGGTGGCCGCGCAAGGCATCGCCGACCGGGATCGCCTGTGTATCATGGGCGGCAGTTACGGGGGCTATGCCGCATTACAAACCGTGGTGAGGGAGCCGGACCTGTTTCAATGTGCGGTGGCCTTTGCTCCCATCACAGATGTCCGCAAGATGGTTTCCGATATGAAAAAGTATGTCGGCAGCAAAGTGAGGCGCGACTATGTGCGCCATGATGACCTGTCCTATGGCGACATTTCCCCTTACCTTCATGTGGACAAGATCAATATTCCTGTACTTCTGGCCCATGGTACCAAGGACCGGCGTGTCCGTTATCTTCAGGGGGAAAAGTTCGCCAGGAAAATGAAAAATAAAGGCAAGGATATTCTTTTCCTGAAATTTGAGGACGGCAACCATCACTTAAGCCGCGAACAACACCGCATCAGATTTATGGTCGAGGTGGAAAAATTTCTCAAAAAACATCTGGAATACCCCGAATAAGGCCTGTTCCCAAAACGTCTTGCGGCTTTTCCTGGGAACGACGCAAGGCGCAGCGATGAATGCCCCTTGACGTCCGGCGACGTTTGTCGGAATAATCCCGTTTTCTGGACCGGAACCCGGTCCGGGGTCGTGCTCTAGAGTGAATTAGGTCAATCTATTCACAATTCACGCTAAATGAAAACAACTGAAGGGAAATCCATGCGCATCTTGACTTTTGCCGGGGGACTGGGGCTGATTACCCTGATTGTTTTCATTATGGTCATTGGCCGGGATCTGCTTGTGCCGTTTATGATTGCAGTGGTGATCTGGTATCTGATTCATACCCTGTCCGACTATTTTCAGAAAATCCGCCTGGCCGGCAGGAGCTTGCCGCCCAAGCTGAGTTTCGCGCTGGCGTTGCTGACCATGATGATGGCGCTGGTGCTACTGTTTGACATGATCAGCAACAACATCACCGACGTGAAAACCGCCGCCCCCCACTACCAGGAAAATTTTCGTTCCCTTACAGGGCGGTTTTTTGCCCTGATCGGTCTTGACGACCAGGTCAATCTCAACCAGTTTTTAAGCCAGATCAGCCTGGCGCCGTTTATCACCAATATTGCCTCGACCATGGCGGCGCTCGCGGGCAATGCCAGTCTGATCCTCATTTATCTGCTGTTTCTGATCCTGGAAGAGAAGTTTTTTCCGCAGAAGCTGGACGCCCTGCTGAAAAATTCCCGTTATGATGAAACGGTGCGCACCATTCTAACCCATGTGGCGCAGGATATCGAAAAATACGTGGCGATCAAAACCTTTGTCAGTCTGCTGACGGGGCTGGCCTGTTATGTGGTGCTGATCCTGGTGGGCGTGGATTATGCAGAATTCTGGGCGTTTATTATTTTTCTTCTGAACTATATCCCCACCATTGGTTCGCTGCTGGCAGTGATATTTCCGGCCCTGCTGTCTCTGGTGCAGTTTGACACCTTTACACCTTTTGTGGTGGTGCTCGTCACGCTGGGGACGATTCAGTTCAGTGTGGGCAACATTCTGGAACCCAAACTGATGGGCAATTCTTTGAATCTAAGCCCGTTGGTGGTGATGTTGTCGCTGGCTTTGTGGGGCAGTATCTGGGGTATTGCCGGCATGTTTTTAAGCGTGCCGTTCACGGTCATCCTGATGATTGTGTTTTCCCAGTTTCCAGCCACCCGACCGGTGGCCATCCTGTTGTCCCAGGACGGTTATATCAAGGCACGGAAAGTGGTCAAAAATTCCGGATCACCACAGCAAGAAGAGGCGGCCGGCGTCTGATACCGAACCCGCAAGAAATCAGGTAAACAAACGATCAGCTCACGCGCTGGCGGCGACCTGCTGTTCTATTTCTTCCTCACAGAACAGCTTATAGGTCAGCAACAAGATCTCTTCCACCCGTTTGTCTTTGATGCGATAAAAAATCTGCTGGCTTTCCCGTCGCGTCGCGACCAGCCCTTCCGCCCGCATTCGACTCAAATGCTGGGACAGCGCCGATTGGGATATATTCAGATTTTTTTCGAGGTCCCCCACACACATCTCTTCGTCAAGAAGACGAGACAAAATAACTAACCGGTTGGGGTTTGCCAGAGTTTTCAGGAAATCCGCGGCCTGCAACGCATTCTCCTGAAGTTTCTCAGTATCAATCCGTTTTGTATGCTTCATTATCTTTTTGCCTGTAACGCTTCATCCGCCTGTAGATTAATCGGGAATCATTTCTGAACGAGTTGATCACCCCGCTCTGTTTTTAGCTTTTGTGTAAATAACTATATCCCAATTCCCGGAAAGCGCTAACAAAAAAATATTTTCCACAAGGTACGGGACCAGAACCCACAAAGGGGCCCTAGTCCCGGCACACCATATGGTTGAATTTTATATTCAGGCCGTCTCCCCGAACAGCTCCCGCCCAATCAGCATACGACGGATTTCGCTGGTGCCAGCGCCAATTTCATAAAGTTTAGCGTCCCGGAGCAGCCGACCGGTAGGATATTCATTGATATAGCCATTGCCACCCAAAGCCTGGATCGCCTGCAATGCCATCTGGGTCGCCCGTTCGGCGGAATAGAGGATGCAGCCGGCGGCATCCTTGCGGGTTGTCTCACCCCGATCACAGGCGGCGGCAACCGCATAGACATAAGCCCGGCAGGCATTGAGTTCAGTATACATGTCCGCGATCTTGCCCTGCATCAGTTGAAATTCGCCGATGGGCTGACCGAACTGCTTGCGTTCATGGATATAGGGCAATACCACATCCAGACAGGCCTGCATGATGCCAAGCGGTCCACCGGACAGCACCACCCGTTCATAATCCAGACCACTCATCAGCACCCGCACCCCGGCGTTTTCCTGTCCCAGAACATTTTCTTCCGGCACTTCGCAGTCTTCAAACACCAGTTCACAGGTATTGGAGCCACGCATGCCCAACTTGTCCAGCTTCTGCGCCGTGGAAAACCCTTTCATGCCTTTCTCAATCAGAAAAGCGGTGATGCCGCGGGGGCCGGCGTCAAGATCAGTTTTGGCATACACCACCAAAGTGTCCGCATCGGGACCGTTGGTGATCCACATCTTATTCCCGTTGAGCACATACCGGTCGCCTTTTTTATCGGCCCGAAGCCGCATGCCCACCACGTCAGAGCCCGCCCCCGGTTCGCTCATGGCCAGCGCCCCCACATGTTCCCCGCTGATCAGCTTGGGCAGATATTTGCGTTTCTGCTCTTCCGAACCGTTGCGATAAATCTGGTTGACGCAAAGGTTAGAATGGGCACCGTAGGAAAGACCCACGCTGGCTGAGGCACGGGAGATTTCCTCCATGATCACACAATGGGCCAGATACCCCATATCGACCCCACCATATTCTTCGCTCACGGTCACCCCCAAAAGACCCAGATCCCCCATCTTGCGCCACATGTCGGCGGGGAACTCGTTTTTGGCGTCAATTTCCGCCGCACGCGGAGCCAGCTCCTTGTCTGCAAAAGACTTTACCGTCTCGCGCAGCATGTCAATCTCATCGCCCAGATTAAAATTCAGAGAAGGATAAGAAACCATCTATTGGTCCTTTCTTGGTTCATAAAATTATTTTGTCTAAGGTGTTCCATAAATTGATAAATGCGACATCACGATCCCCTAAAAAGGGTGCGGCGATCCATAACTTTTTTGTGTGCCAAAGAAATTATTTTCCCATTGCCACCGCCACCTTGGAAGTCGGCGGACGGCCCAGGAAGTCGGCAATATACCAGGCGGCTTCGACCAGTTTGTCGAGATCCACGCCGGTCTCTAGTCCCAAGCCCTTCAGCAGATACAACACATCTTCCGTCGCCACATTGCCGGATGCGCCTTTGGCATAGGGACAACCGCCAAGCCCCGCAACAGAGCTGTCGATGACGCTAATGCCCCGTTCAAGCCCGGTCAGGATATTGACCAATGCCTGACCATAGGTGTCGTGGCAATGAAGGGCAAGCCGCTCAACCGGTGCCACGGCCAGCACCGCATCCAGCATGGCATTGAGGCTTCTGGGCGTGCCAACACCAATGGTATCGCCGAGCGAGATTTCATAACAGCCCATTTGCAAAAGCGCCTGTGTTATCTCCGCCACAGCCCTTGGCGCAATCTCGCCTTCATAGGGGCAGCCCACGACGCAGGAAATATAACCGCGCACGGACACACCTTCGGCCCGCGCCTTTTCCGCCACCGGCCGGAACCGGTCCAGGCTTTCGGCGATACCACAGTTGATATTCTTGCGGCTGAAACTTTCCGAAGCAGCCCCGAAAATGGCCACTTCCCGTGCTCCCGCGGCCAAGGCCGCATCCAGCCCCTTCATATTCGGGGTAAGCACCGGATAAACCACTCCTTCCCGCGCGGGCAATGCCGCCATGACGTCAGCATTATCCGCCATTTGCGGCACCCATTTGGGAGAGACGAAACTGGTAGCCTCGATCTTTGTAAGGCCCGCATCAGCAAGAAGCCCAATCAGCTTCACCTTCACCTCAGTCGGCACCACCGTCTTTTCATTCTGCAACCCGTCGCGGGGTCCCACTTCATAAAGGCGAACCGTGGCCGGCATAGTCATGCTTCATCCTCCGTAATCTTTACCAGAAGCTGGCCGTCCGTCACCTGCTCCCCTTCCTGGGCCGCCACTTGTTCCACCGTGCCCGCCAACGGCGCCTTCAGGGTATGTTCCATCTTCATGGCTTCGAGGACCAGGAGCGGCTGGCCCGCCTCCACCCGGTCGCCCTCCGCCACCATCAGCCGACTGAGGCGGCCGGGCATGGGGGTGATAATTACGCCGCTACCGGTCATATCCTCACCCGCTTCTGCGCCCGGCAGATAATGATGCAGGTAAAACACCCTGCCGTCCTGGAATATGGTGTACTCCTGCCCGTCACGGATGACCTTGGCCTGGACCTTGTGGCCGTCAAACAGAATGGTGAAATCCTCCCCGCGTCGCTCCGCCACACAGGCTTCATGTTCGCGGCCATCAATCAACAGACGAAAGCCATTTTCCTCATAGGTCACCTCAATGTCGCGCTTGCCTTGCTGGTCCACAAAAGTGAGGGTGCTGGTCAACGCCATATTCATACGCCAGCCATCGGTCCAGTCCCACACGTCGGCAGAAGACCGGTCAGGCACCAGTTCATTCAACACGGCCAGGGCCAGAATTTCCGGCCAGGCCGGCCCTGGCTGCGGGATAAGGTCCTGTTCAAAGCGGGAAATGAACCCCGTGTCCACATCCCCTTTGGCAAAGGCGTCATGATCGAAAATCCGGCCCAGAAACTCCAGATTGGTCTTCAGGCCCGCCACCGCTGTCTCGCGTAGCACCCGGCGCATCTGCCTGAGCGCACCGGGCCGATCCCGGTCCCAAACAATCAGCTTGGCAATCATGGGATCATAATGGATACTGACCTCGTCGCCTTCCTCCACCCCGCTGTCAAGACGAAAATGCTGGTCCTGCGGCGGGGTTGAAAAATGATGCAACCGGCCGGTCTGCGGCAGGAACCCGCTGGTCGGGTCCTCGGCATAAAGCCGCACTTCAAAAGCATGCCCATCAAGCGGAATCTGGTCCTGGGTCAGCGGCAACCGCTCTCCTGCCGCAATGCGCAGCTGCCAGTCCACCAGATCAAGGCCGGTAATCAGTTCCGTCACCGGATGCTCCACCTGAAGACGGGTGTTCATTTCCATGAAATAGAAACTGTCCTTATGAAGGCCTTTGCTGCTGTCTACAATAAATTCGATGGTGCCCGCCCCGCAATAGCCAATGGCCTTGGCCGCCTTCACCGCCGCTTGTCCCATGGCCCGGCGCATGTCTTCCGGCATGCCCGGCGCGGGCGCTTCTTCCACCACCTTTTGGTGGCGGCGTTGCAGGGAACAGTCCCGTTCATAAAGATAAACCGCCTCGCCGTGACTGTCGGCGAAGACCTGCACTTCGATATGGCGGGGTTTGGCGAGGAATTTTTCAACCAGAACATGGGCATTGCCAAATGCGGCTTCGGCCTCGCGTTGGCAGCTTTCCAGCGCGCTCAGAAATTCCTCCGCCTTTTCCACCAGCCGCATGCCCTTGCCGCCGCCGCCGGCCACCGCCTTGATCAACACGGGATAGCCGATGCGGTCCGCCTCTGCTTTCAACACATTCGGGGTCTGATCCGCCCCCTGATAGCCTGGCACCACCGGCACCCCGGCCCGGGCCATCAGCTCCTTGGCCCTATCCTTTAATCCCATGGCCCGGATGCTTTCCGGGCCGGGGCCGATGAAAACCACCCCCGCTTTTTCACAGGCTTCCGCAAATTCGGCATTTTCCGACAGAAACCCATATCCCGGATGAATGGCCTGAGCCCCGGTGCGTTGCGCCACCTCGATCAGTTTTTCTGCACACAGATAACTCTCGCGTGCCGCCGCGCCGCCGATCAGGTGCGCCTCATCGGCAAGCCGCACATGCCGGGCGGCACTATCGGCTTCGGAATAGACAGCCACCGTAGCAATCCCGCTTCTACGGGCGGTTTCGATAATACGGCAGGCAATTTCCCCGCGATTGGCAATCAGGATCTTGTCAAACATGCGCCCTCACCCTTCCTTGTTGTCTTTCACCCAAGCTGCCGGCCGTTTCTCAAAAAAGGCGGTGATCCCCTCACGGGCTTCGGCGCCGGCCCGGGTGGCGGCAATGCGGTTCGCTGTCTCTTCGATAATCTCCAGATCCAAGGGGCGCCCGGCAAAATCCAGCACCAGACGTTTTGAAGCCGCCATGGCCCGGGGGCCTGCCAGACGCACTTCCTTGAGAATCTTCTCCAACACCAACTCAAGGCTTTGTTCATCTTCCGCCAGCTCGTGCACCAAACCGATCTCTTTGGCCTTGTCCCCGAAAAACGCTTCACCGGTCTGGAAGAACCGCCGCGCCTGACGGGCGCCGATAGCTGTCATCACATAAGGCGAAATGGTCGCCGGAATAAGCCCCAGCTTCACTTCCGACAGAGCAAACCGCGTATCCCGCACGGCAATCACCACGTCGCAGCAGGCCACCAGACCCAGCCCGCCGCCCATCGCCGCCCCCTGCACGCAGGCAATGGTCAGCTTGGGCATTTCATACAAAGCCTTGAGCATGGCGGCGAGCGCATCAGCATCCGCCTTGTTCTGTTCGTGGCTGTAGCTTGCTGCCCGCTTCATCCAGTCGAGATCCGCCCCGGCGGAAAAACTCTTGCCCCGGCCGGAAAGAATCACCGCCTTGACCGTCTCGTCCTGCCCCAGCGTACGAAAGGTTTCCGACAGCTCGCGGATCATATGTTCGTTAAAAGCATTGCGCACCTCAGGCCGGTTCAACGTGACCCGGGCCAGGCCGTCCTTGTCTTTTTCTATTACAACAGTGTCGGTGGTCATGCGTTACATCCTGAATATGCCAAAGGTGGTTTTTTCGATAGGCGCATTGAGGCTGGCGCTAAGGCCCAGCCCCAGGACCCGGCGGGTATCCCGGGGGTCAATCACCCCGTCATCCCACAACCGGGCCGAGGCATAATAGGGATGCCCCTGACGCTCATACTGTTCCATGATGGGGGTGCGAAAGGCGGCTTCCTCTTCTTCGGACCATGTCTTGCCGGCCCGCTCCAGCCCGTCACGTTTGACGGTGGCAAGAACGCCGGCGGCCTGTTCTCCGCCCATCACGGAAATCCGCGCATTGGGCCACATCCACAAAAAGCGCGGATTATAGGCCCGTCCGCACATGCCATAATTACCGGCCCCGAAGGATCCGCCGATAATGACGGTGAATTTGGGCACTTGGGCACAGGAGACGGCCGTCACCATCTTGGCGCCATCGCGGGCAATGCCGCCGGATTCATATTTACGCCCGACCATAAACCCAGTGATATTCTGTAAAAAGACCAGCGGAATGCCCCGTTGGCAGCACAGTTCCACAAAATGCGCGCCTTTGAGGGCGGATTCCGAAAACAGCACCCCATTATTGGCAATGATCCCCACCGGCATGCCGTAAATATGGGCAAAACCACAGACCAGCGTGGTGCCGTAGCGTTTCTTGAATTCATCAAATTCACTGCCGTCCACAATGCGGGCGATGACCTCGCGCACATCATAGGGCTTTTTCAAATCCGCCGGAATTACGCCATACAGCTCTTCGGGGTCATATAACGGTTCCCGCGGAGGACGCCGGGTCAACTGCCCCGGTTTTTGACGATTGAGGGTACCGACAATGCGCCGGGCCATTTCCAGTGCATGATTGTCGTCATGGGCCAGATGATCAGCCACCCCGGAAATACGGGTATGCACATCACCGCCACCCAGTTCCTCGGCACTGACCACCTCCCCTGTTGCAGCCTTCACCAGAGGCGGCCCGGCGAGGAAAATGGTGCCCTGCTCCTTGACGATGATACTTTCATCGCTCATGGCCGGAACATAAGCACCACCGGCCGTGCAGGAGCCCATGACCACAGCAATCTGGGGGATGCCCTTGGCGGACATATTGGCCTGATTGTAAAAAATACGGCCAAAATGATTCTTGTCCGGGAACACCTCGTCCTGATTGGGCAGGTTGGCCCCGCCGCTGTCAACCAGATAAATACAGGGCAGGCGGTTCTGTTCGGCAATTTCTTGGGCGCGCAGATGCTTTTTCACCGTCATCGGATAATAGGTGCCGCCTTTGACGGTGGCGTCATTACACACGATCATGCATTCCTGTCCACCAACCCGGCCAATGCCGGTGATGATCCCGGCGGCGGGAATCTCCGCATCATACATATCATAAGCCGCCAACTGGGACAGCTCCAGAAAGGGAGAACCTTTATCCAGCAATCGGTTGATCCGATCGCGTGGCAACAGTTTACCCCGGCTGAGATGGCGCGCGCGAGCCTTTTCCCCACCCCCCTGTTCGATTTTTGCAATTTTGGCTCTCAGATCGCGCACCAGCGTGCGCATGGCCGCAGCATTTTCGGCGAATTCCGCCCCTGTCACATCCAGTTCCGTGTGCAACTCGGTCATGTCATGATCTCTTTTAGTTGGTCTCGCAACAGACGGTTTTTGTGGAGATTGTGGGCCTGTTACGGCGTTTACCCGTGCCGATCAGCATAGCAAAAATTAGATCATAGAAAAAATCATTAATATTTATTCAAATCATAGAATGTTTCTATTATTCTGCCTAACATCGACAAACAAGACCTCTAGAGTGAATTGTGATGAGGGGTGGAGTATCATGTTTGAACTGTATCAGTTGCGCTATTTCCTGGCGGTCGTGGAAACCGGAAGTTTCACCAAGGCCGCAGACCGGGTGTTTGTCACCCAGCCCACCTTGTCCGCAGGGATTCACAAACTTGAACAGGCGCTGGGCGTGCGGCTTTTCGACCGCTCCAGCAAACGGGTTTTCCTGACCGAAAGCGGCAGCCGTTTTGTGGACCGCGCCAAGGCCATTTTGCATCAGGTCAGTCTGGCGGAAGCGGAGATGCGCGCGGCCGAAAGCCCGAAAATCCTGAGACTCGGGGTTTTGATGACCATTCCCGGCGCAGTGGTTCACCACCTTCTTCATCCGTTCCGACGTGAAGAACCCGGCCTGGTGATCGAACTTTTTGAAGGCACCGAGCAGGAAATCCAGAACCGCCTGGATTCCGGGCGTATTGATATTGCCCTGACGATCCTCAGGCCTGGTTACAAATCCGGTCTGAAATCCCGGACCTTGTCTCTATACAGGGACCGTTATTCCGTGGCCATCGCCAGTCATCATCCGCTGGCCGCCAAACGCAGCCTGCATCCCCGGGATCTGGCGGATGAGCCAACCATTGTGCGCAGCCGCTGTGAAATTCTCAGTGAAACCAGCCGATTTTTCACCGATCACAATGTGCGCCCGCGCCTGGTTTACCGCACGACCCAGGATGAGCGGGCCTTGATGATGGTGGCGGCCGGCATCGGCTTTACCACCATGCCCAACCAGTACCGGATGGAAGGGGTTGCGCGCCTGCCGCTCGAAGGGTATGACTTTGACCGCATTCTGGGCCTTGTTTGGACCTCGACCCCCCTGAGCGCGGAACGCGAGAACCTGCTCACCCGTTTTGGAGATTTTGCCGGAACCCTCCTGCCTGCCCTGACCTATGAGACAACCTGATGTTTTCTGAACTTTTCGCCATCATCGCCCCGGTTTTTCTGATCGCCTTGATCGGATATGTTCTGGTCAGACAGGGCATGGAATTCCCGTCGGATTTCATCACCAGAATGAACATGAATATCGGCGCCCCCGCACTGGTTTTTAACGGCATCATGGGCATGGGCGACAAAATTTTCGCGGCCAGCGACTTTTTTATTGCCGCCTTCATCGCCATTATGGGGTTATTGCTGGTCAGTCTGGCAGTCACAACATTCGCCGGCCTGCCCCGGCGGGGATATGTGATCGCCCTTTATTCGACCAATTCCGGTAATATGGGGTTGCCGCTGTGCCTGTTTGCCTTTGGCGAACAAGGATTCGGCCTCGGGGTGGCGTTTTTCGCCGTCAGCGTGATTTTCCAGTTCACCCTGGCCCTGTTCATCGCCCACGGCAATCTCACGGCCGCCAGCCTGACCCGGGTAACCCTGCTATGGGGGATTGCGCTGGCCTTTGCCTTTATCCTGACCGACACCACACCCCCGGCCTGGTTCAGTAACACCACACAACTTCTGGGGGGCCTGACCATCCCGCTCATGTTGCTGACCCTGGGGGCGTCTCTCGCCCGACTCAAGGTGGACAAGTCCGGCGAATTGATCCTGCTGTCGTTTTTCAAGATCCTGATTGGTGTGGGCATTGGTTACTTCACAGCCGTCCTGTTCGGTTTTACAGGCATTGAGAGAAATGTGCTGATCCTGCAAAGCTCCATGCCGGTCGCCATTTTCAGTTACCTTCTCGCCAGTCAATATAACCGCAATCCGCAAGACGTGGCCGCCATGGTGCTGATCAGCACTCTGATGTCCACCATCAGCATCCCCGTCCTTCTGACCTGGATGCTTTAGAGTGAATTGTGAACAGGTAGACTCGATTCACTCTTAAAAGGGAAAATACGCCTCAGGAAAGAGGAGCGCCATGGAAAAGAAGCCGAACTCCCAAACAGGCCGTGGAAAGAGAAAATCATGGAAAGAGAAAAATGGGGACGGGGCTTTTATGATTATTATCATAAAGTACCACACAGACCTGTTACCACACAGGAACAATCCGCATCTGCGCCGGGCCTGCCTACAATTTCTGCTCCAGCCCCGCACCCCTATACTTCAGCGCTGCTTCCGGCGCTGCGAGATTGTATAAAATCCTTTTATCACTCCGGGGCGATAAAAACAAGATTTATATCTAAGGGATATAAAGGCGTGGTCGGCACAGGGGACGCTGACTCTTTGGCCGGCGTCCCGTTTTACTCTGGTGCGTCAAGGCTGAGCGAAAGCGCATGAACCGGCCCGGCCAGTTCGTCGGCAAGGATTTTATAGACCAGGCGCTGCCGGGCGACCCGGTTCAGCCCGGCAAAGGCGCGGGCGGTAATTTTCAGATGGAAATGGCTTTCCCCTTCGGGCCGGGCGCCGGTATGCCCGGCATGTTTGGCGGACTCGTCAATAACCTCAAGGTGTTCCGGGGACAATTCCCGGCGGATTTTTTCTTCGATAATTCTGGCAACGCGCATATTATTTCCTTGGGCTCTGGTTTCTTGTTCGGTTATTTTTTAGGCTTCTTCTGATATTCGGGCTTACACACCCTATATGTATATAGTCACAAATGACGCAAATAAAGCAGCACAGGATAATATCCCCCGGGAAAAGATCATGAGCGCAGAATCCCGTAAACCCCGCCGGAAAAGCCCCCACCCCGCCCTTGACCTGAACCAGGGCCGGTATATGCGCCATTGCGACCGGGAAGGCTGCCCAGAGGAAGGGGTGTGCAAGGCCCCCAAATCCCGCGAGAACTTAAGGGAGTATTATTGGTTCTGCAAAGCTCATGCCCGGGAGTATAACGCCCGTTGGGACTTTTTCGCTGACATGACTCAGGATGAAATTTACGCTTTTGAACGGGATAGCCGCACCTGGCACCGGCCTACCTGGAAAATAGGCACCATCTTCCAGGGCGAGGCTAACCTTGAGGACAGGATGGGTATTTTTGATGACCTGGACGGGTTCGGTCCCCGCTTTACTCACCCGGGCGCCCCCACCCCCGGCCACAGCGCCTATTCCGCTGAAGATATGCAACAGCTTGGGATTCTGGGACTTGACGAAACCGCACGGATGGACGACATAAGAAGAGCGTACAAAAAGCTGGTTAAAAAATATCATCCTGATGTGAATGGCGGTGGCAAGGAGACCGAAGAAATCTTCAAAAGGATCATCAATGCCTATCACCATTTCACCAGCAAACAGACAGGGAAACAAGCATGACATCAACAGGCCCAGCCCCCAGCCCTGCCGACACCCCGGACATCAAGGTAAATGTCCGGCAGGTGTTCGGCATTGACAGCGATATCGAGGTTCCGGCCTTTTCCGACAGCAGCGATCATGTGCCGGACCTGGACGAAACCTATATTTTCGATCACGATACCACGCTCGCCATTCTGGCCGGTTTTGCCTATAACCGGCGGGTGATGATTCAAGGCTATCACGGCACCGGGAAATCCACCCATATTGAACAGGTGGCCGCACGCCTCAACTGGCCCTGCGTCCGCATCAATCTGGACAGTCATATCAGCCGGATTGACCTGGTGGGCAAGGACGCCATTGTGTTGCGGGACGGCAAGCAGGTGACGGAATTTCAGGAAGGCATTCTGCCCTGGGCACTGCAAAACCCCACGGCGTTGGTATTTGACGAATATGACGCCGGGCGGCCAGATGTGATGTTTGTGATACAGCGGGTCCTAGAAGTTTCCGGCAAACTCACTCTGCTGGACCAGAACAAGGTCATTCGCCCGCATCCCGCCTTCCGCCTGTTTGCCACGGCCAACACCATCGGCCTGGGCGACACATCGGGGCTGTATCACGGCACCCAGCAGATCAACCAAGGACAGATGGACCGCTGGAGCATCGTGACCACCCTGAATTACCTGCCTCATGAAATGGAAGAAAACATTATTGTCGCCAAGCTGCCGAATCTGAATAACGACGCCGGCCGCAAACTGATCAAGCAGATGGTGCAGGTGGCCGACCTCAGCCGCACCGGCTTTATCAACGGGGATATTTCCACGGTCATGTCGCCCCGAACCGTGCTGACCTGGGCGGAAAACACGGCCATTTTCCATGATGCCGGATTTGCCTTTCGGGTCACCTTCCTCAATAAATGCGACGAAATGGAACGCCCCATTGTGGCGGAATATTATCAGCGCTGTTTTGGTGAAGAACTGCCCGAAGTGACCGCGCCGGGACTGAACCCCGTCGTCACCGGACATTAATTCTACGGCCCGTCATGTCGAAGCACTGACCTTGAACCACTGACCGGCCCGTTGCAGGCAGGAGCAAATGTGAGAAAAAATACCACACGCCGGATCGAGCAATACAAACAGGCGCTCACCTCCACCATCCGGGCCATCGCCCGGGACAGGGAGGTGGAGGTAAGCTTCACCCCGACGCCGGAACCGGGGCGGGGGCTTAACCTATCCGGCGGTGCAGGCCGCACCAGTAGCGCTAAACAAGCTGCCCTGCCTGTGCTCAGCCATGACCTGCCGCCGGAAGAAATCACCCGGACCCGCGCACTCGGGGACCTTTACGCCCTGAAGCGGCGCTATCACAATACTGCACTGCACTACAGCAATAGCCCCGACTCCCCGTTGGCAAAAACCGTTTATGATGCCTTGGAAGAAGCCCGGATCGAAGCCCTAGGCAGTCGCCGCCTGAGGGGAGTTGCTGCCAATATCACCGCCCTGACCGAACAATATTACCAGGACCATCGCATGGATGTGGCGGACACGCTGGATAAAGCCCAGCTTGGGGACGTGCTCAAACTTCTGGTGCGGGAACGGCTCACCCACCAGCCGCCGCCTGCTGTCGCGCGCGATGCGGTTAACGCGCTTCGCCCGCTGATTGAGGAAAAGGCCGCTATTCATCTGGGCGAACTTCAGGAGGCGATCGCCGATCAGGATCGTTTCAGCCGCCTTGCCCGAAAGATTATCGCCGACCTTGATCTGGCCGAAGACTTAAATCCGGACGAACAACCCGAAGACGGCGATTCCCGCAAGGAGGACCAGCAGCCCCAGCCCGAGACAGAGAACAGCCAGGACGAAGGCAGCGACCAGGCGGCCGAGTCCCGGTCGGATATGTCCGAGGGACTGGAGGGAGAGGAAGACAACGCCGCCACCGACATGGCCGCGGAGCTGGCGCCACAGACCCTGGACGACCTGATGAATGAGGACGCCGTGGAACAGATGGCCGAAGTGCCCTGGAACCACCTGCCCAATAATCTGCATCAGGGCCCCCTGGTGGAGTATCGGGTCTTTACTACAGAATTTGACGAAATTGTCACCGCCGAGGACCTCTGCGATCCGGATGAACTCCTTTATCTGCGCAAGTCTCTGGACCAGCAGCTCAGCCACCTTCAGGGCATGGTCACCAAACTGGCCAACCGACTGCAACGTATGCTGATGGCGCAACAGATGCGGTCCTGGGAATTTGACCTGGAGGAAGGTCTTCTGGATACGGCGCGTCTCACGCGGGTGGTCACCAATCCGCTGCACCCCCTGTCCTTCAAGATGGAACACGAAACCGATTTCAAAGATACGGTGGTGACCCTGCTGATCGACAATTCCGGTTCCATGCGCGGACGTCCCATCACCATTGCCGCCATGTGTGCCGACATCCTCGCGCGCACGTTGGAGCGTTGCGGGGTTAAGGTGGAAATCCTGGGTTTTACCACCCGCGCCTGGAAAGGCGGCAAGTCCCGCGCCCAATGGCTGGACGCGCACAAACCCAAAAATCCCGGCCGGCTCAATGACCTGCGCCACATCATCTATAAAACCGCGGACACCCCCTGGCGACGCGCCAATGTTAATCTGGGACTGATGTTGAGAGAGGGCCTGCTGAAGGAAAATATTGACGGGGAATCCCTGTTGTGGGCCCATAGCCGGCTGGTGGTCCGCCCCGAAGAACGTCGCATCATGATGGTCATTTCGGACGGCGCGCCGGTGGACGACAGCACCCTGTCCGCCAACAGCGCCAATTATCTGGAAGACCATTTGCGCGCCGTCATTGACTGGATCGAGAAAAAATCGCCGGTGGAACTTTTGGCCATTGGCATCGGCCATGACGTCACCCGCTATTACCAGAACGCTATCACGCTGATGGATGCGGAACAGCTTGGCGGGGCCATTACAGAACAACTCGCCACCCTGTTTGATGAAGACAAAAGATCCCGCCGACGCGTGCTATGACCCTCCCTCACCCCAAAAAGGGGGCGGCGATCCATATACGGCACAGACTTTCGCGCGCAATTCATTCTGGTTAACTATATGTAAACGCCTTATTTGTAATATCCTGCCGGGATAAGATTATGTTCCGGGAATAAGACAATGGCAAAGGCGAGAAACAAGCCCAAGATCCCCCTGAAACTTCGTCTCAAAGCCTGGTGGGAGGGATATGATGTTGACGATCTCGCCAGGGTGGAAAACCGGGAGGTGAATACGACGGACCATCAGGAAGGCTCCCCCGCGGCTGAAACCGCCGAGCCGCCTACAGTCACGCCCGCGCAACAGATGAGCGAAACAAACCGCCTGTCCGATAATATTGCCATCCTGCCCTGGGACGACCGCCGGATCGGCGTGGCCCAGCTTGTGTGGGGAGAAGGATATTGTGGTCCCGGCGGGCCGGAACACATCAAATCCATGTCCAAACTTCTGGCCATGACACCGGAAATGAGTGCAGCGGTCATTGGCGCGGGGCTGGGCGGCCCTGCCCGGGTCATGGCCGATGAATTCGGTGTTTGGATTACCGGATATGAGGAATCTCCGGAACTTGCCAAACGGGGCATGGAACTTTCAACAATGGCAGGGCTCGCTGCAAAAGCCGAAATCATCAATTACAATCCCCGTTCGGAACAGCCCTTCACCCGCCGGTTTGACCGTGCTTTCGCCAAGGAAACCCTGTATACTGTGGAAGACAAGTCAGGACTGGTGAGAAAGCTTCATGACAAACTGAAGGACGACGCCCTGTTCCTGGTGACGGATTACACCCTGGCCGGCCCTGAGGTACTGGAAGACGAAAATGTCCAGAAATGGCTGAAACAGGAAACCGTGCGCCCCTATCCCGTTACCGCCGAAATGATGGCCGCCATTCTGGAAAAGGCCGGCTTCATGATTCGTGTGAATGAGGATGTGTCCGATCTGTATATCGAATTGATTGCCAAAAGTTGGGAAAACGCCGATAAAATCGCGGCCCAACTGGCCAGCGGCCATGGCGAAAACTGCCCGGAAATCAAGGTATTGATGAAAGAGGCGGCGTTCTGGTCACTGCGGGCGCGTCTCCTGAAGGAAAAATCCGTGCATGTCTGGCGCTTTCTGGCTTATAAACCCGGACCTACGGGCTGACGGAAATTTGTATTATGGCAAACATGGATGCAAATCACAAAAAGATCAAGGTTCCCTGGCGGTGGCGTCTCAAAGCCTGGTGGGAGGGATATGATGTGGCCGATATGGAAGCCCGGCTCCGGGCCCGGGGCGGCAAGGCCAGTTACAAGGAACTGACTCAGAAGGAACCGGAACCACCTGCAGAACCGGTGGAAAAGGTCAACTGGGACGCGCTCAGAATTGAAGTTTCCCAGTTGATCTGGGGAGATGGGTATTGTGGGCCCGGGGGCCCCGAAAATGTGGTTGCCATGTCCAAACTTCTGGCGCTCTCTCCCAAACACAGCGCCATGGTGATCGGCGCCGGGCTCGGGGGGCCGGCCCGGGTTCTGGCCCAGGAATTCGGCGTCTGGATCAACGGCTATGAATCCTCCGCCAAACTGGCCGCCGCCGGCATGGAAATGTCGAAAAAGGCCGGGCTGGAGAAAAAAGCGCCCATCTATCACCAGGATCTGGAGAACATCGAAGCCTTTGAGCGAAACTTTGACCGGGCTCTGGCCAAAGAGGCCCTCTTCACGGTGCGGCGGAAGGACAATCTACTCAAGGTCGTCCATACCCATTTGAAAGACGACAGCCTGTTCCTGATCACTGATTACGTGATCCGGGACATGGACAGCCTGCAACATCCCGATGTTCAACAATGGTTGAGCCAGGAACCCCATGACCCGCATCCGGTTACCTCAGACATGATGGTCCAGTCCCTGGAAAAGGCGGGGTTCCGAATCCGGGTTAACGAAGACATCACGGAACATTATCTGGACATGATTGCCGAAGCCTGGGCCACTGCGGACCAGGTTGTCAAATTGTTGTCCCGCCAGGGCCCCGAAGCGTCCGACAGCCTCAATGCCATTATGCGGGAAGCACAATTCTGGAACCGGCGCACCAAAATCATGCGCAGCGGCGAATTGAAAGTCTGCCGGTATTTGGCGCATAAACCAGCGGTCATCCGGTAAAATAGATCAATTCATCTTTTGGCCTCACATCGTGCTTGCCCCCGGGGCATAAGGAGTGATAAAAGCGCCGTCATGACCGATATCAGTAATATCAGAAACTTTGCGATTATCGCCCATATTGACCACGGCAAGTCCACGCTTGCCGACCGGCTGATTCAGCATTGCGGCGGATTGAGCGACCGCGAAATGAAGGAACAGGTGCTCGATAATATGGAGATCGAGCGCGAACGCGGCATCACCATCAAGGCCCAGACCGTGCGTCTGGAATACAAGGCCCGGGACGGCGAAACCTATCTCCTCAACCTGATGGACACGCCCGGCCATGTGGACTTTGCCTATGAGGTAAGCCGATGCCTATATGCCTGCGAAGGATCGCTTCTGGTGGTGGACGCCAGCCAGGGCGTCGAGGCTCAGACTCTCGCCAATGTTTATCAGGCCATCGACAATGACCATGAAATTGTCCCCGTACTGAACAAGATCGACCTGCCGGCGGCAGAACCCGACCGGGTACGCGAACAGATTGAAGACGTGATCGGCATTGATGCTTCGGAAGCTATTGAAGCCTCTGCCAAGACCGGCCAGGGCATTGAAGAGGTTCTGGAAACCCTGATCAAAACCCTGCCTCCGCCAAAGGGCGAGGCGGACAAGCCGCTTAAGGCGCTGTTGGTGGACAGCTGGTATGACACCTATCTTGGCGTCATGGTGCTGGTCCGCATTATCGACGGCAAACTGAAAAAAGGCCAGCGCATCAAAATGATGAACGCCGGCACGGAACACCAGGTGGACCGGGTGGGCATCTTCACCCCCAAGCAGGTGAGTGTTGATGAATTGGGTCCGGGCGAAGTAGGCTTTTTCACCGCCTCCATTAAGGAAGTGGCCCATACCCATGTGGGGGATACCATCACCGATGCCAAAACCCCGTGTGAAACGCCACTGCCTGGCTTCAAACCGGTGCAGAGTGTGGTATTCTGCGGTCTGTTTCCGGCAGATGCCGCCGATTTTGAAACCTTGCGCGAAAGCATGCACAAGCTGCGGCTCAATGACGCCAGTTTCGAGTTTGAAACCGAAACCTCCGCGGCCCTGGGATACGGCTTCCGCTGCGGTTTTCTGGGCATGTTGCATCTGGAGATCATCCAGGAACGCCTGATGCGTGAATTCGACCTGGATATCATCACCACCTCGCCCAGCGTGGTCTACAAGGTTCATTTGACCGATGGTAGCATGATTGAGCTGCACAATCCGGCCGACATGCCTGACCCGGTAAAAATCAAGGAAATCGAAGAACCCTGGATCAAGGCGACCATTCTGGTGCCGGACGATTATCTGGGCCCGGTGCTGACCCTGTGTCAGGAAAAACGCGGCGAGCAGCTGGATCTGACTTATGCCGGCAACCGCGCCATGCTGGTGTACCGGCTGCCGCTCAACGAAGTGGTGTATGATTTTTATGACCGCCTGAAATCCATTTCCCGCGGCTATGCCAGCTTTGATTACCAGATGGATGACTACCGCGTCGGGGATCTTGTCAAAATGACCATATTGGTGAATGGGGAACCCGTTGATGCCCTCAGCACCATGGTGCACCGCAGCCAGGCGGAATATCGCGGCCGGGCGCTGTGCGAGCGGCTCAAGGATCTCATTCCGCGCCAGTTGTTCAAGATCCCGATCCAAGCGGCCATTGGCGGCAAGATCATCGCCCGCGAAACCATTTCCGCCATGCGCAAGGATGTGACCGCCAAATGTTACGGCGGCGACATCACCCGCAAACGCAAGCTGCTGGAAAAACAGAAAAAGGGCAAAAAGAAAATGCGTATGTACGGCAAGGTGGAAATTCCCCACGAAGCCTTCATCGCCGCCCTCAAGATGGGCGACGACAAATAACATTTTTCCCTCATGGACCCGGAAAAGTTTTAGAGTAAATTGTGAATAGGTTGACCCATTCTGCCGGTCAGGTCTGATTCAGGAGCCAGGGGGTTTGGCGCAGGCCGGAGCCCAGAGGCCTTTCATCCCTTTCCTTTCAAAAAAGTCCTTTCCGGACGGCCGGACGGGATCCGTTTATTTTATGGGCTGGATTACCACCTTCGCGGCAATGACGCAGAAGAAGCGGCAAGGAGGAGGGCTATGATGCGTCCATCTTCTCATCACTCCCCCCGCCCCGGGGTTGCAAAAATGCCACACCCTGCCCCTTTATAAAAAAAATCCGGCGAAACATTCCCAAAAGTCCCGCGTCATTTGTCTTGGGGAGTAGGCCCGAAATAGGACAATCCTGTTTTCGTGCCTTGTCAATAAGCGGAATAATCATGCCGCATAACTATCTATAGCAATCTGTCAATTTGATGATTGGGCATCAATTTTGACAAACTGGGAGTGAAATCACAATGAAACATAAAAATCTGTTACGTCATGTCTCCATGGTGGCGCTGATGAGCGCGGCGGGGTTTAGCATGGCGCAGACCACATTTGCCGCCGAAGAGGAGGAAGAAGAGCTGCTTCTTGAAGAAATTGTGGTCACCGCGACAAAACGCGCCGCCCTGATCAAAGACGTGCCGTTTTCCATTAACGCCCAGACCCAACAGGACATTCGTCGTTCCGGGGCGAAAACCCTTGAAGATCTGTCCCGGAATGTGGCCGGCCTGATGATCCAGAACCTTGGCCCGGGGCAAAGTCAGGTTGCCATCCGCGGCGTCTCCGCGGGTCAGATCGTGCGCGACCAGCCCGGGGTTAAGGAGCAGGTCGGGGTCTATCTGGATGAATCCGTTATTTCCCTGTCCCTGTTCACGCCGGATCTGGACCTGTTTGACCTGAACCGCGTGGAAACCCTGCGCGGCCCCCAAGGGACCCTGTTCGGCTCCGGGTCCATTGGCGGAACGATCCGTTATATTACCAACCAGCCGGCGCTGGATCAGTTTGAGGGCGCCGTGGAAGGCGAGATCAATACCATTGATGGGGGTGGCACGGGCGGCCATCTCAAGGGCATGCTGAATATCCCGGTCGTAGAAGAAAAAGCCGCCATCCGTGCCGTGGGATATTATACGGAATATGGCGGTTTCATTGACGCTTTGCGTGAAGGCGGCAGCATTGATGAAGACGTCAACAGCGGCTATCGCGCCGGGGGACGGATCGCCATTAAATTCCAGCCGTCCGAAACGGTTTCCATCACCCCGCGTCTGATTTATCAGAAAGTGGACACCGATGGCTTTAACCGTCAGGAAGTTTTCAACCTGTTTGCCAACCCCTTCACCACCACGCGCCCGCCTGTGACTTTTGAGGAGCGTCAGCAGTTCCTGCTGCTGGATGAAGGGTTTGAAGACGAAACCCTGATTGCGGACGCGGTCATTGAAGTCAATTTCGAAGGGGTCGACCTGACGTCTGTCACCAGTTACACAGACCGCGATATTCTGGTCAGCCGCGACGCTAGCGCGCTCACCGGCAGTGTTTCTGTTGACCTCGGATTCCCGGACGAAGCCGTGCTGCTGCCGTCCAACCTGCTGGATACCACGCAGGTTGAACAATTTACCCAGGAACTTCGCCTGAGCTCAAGCGGTGACGGCCCATTCCAGTGGATCGTCGGCGGATTTTATTCCGACACCGACCGTTTCTATAACCAGTTCTTGCCCACACCGGGCTATGACGCCTTTATCGACGCAACATTCGGCCCGGGTACAGCCGAAGCCGCCGGCATGGGCGTGGCCCCGCCAGATTCACCTTTCTTCTCCCTGCTGCCCTACAGCCTGGAGCAGGTGGCGATCTTCGGGGAAGCAACCTATGACGTGACTGAACGACTGCATCTGACCGTCGGGGGACGTTATTATGATTACAACGAAACCCGGACCGTGACCCAGGTCGGGCTGTTTGGAAATGGTGTCGTGGACCAGATGGATGAAACCTCCTCAAACGGGTTCACGCCGCGTTTCCTTGCCAGCTATGATGTCAATGATACGGTAACGGTGAATGCCCAAGTTTCCAAGGGATTCCGCCTGGGCGGGGTGAACGACCCGCTGAACACCGCGTTGTGTAACCCGATCGATCTGGAAATTTTCGGCGGCTTCCAGAGCTACGATGATGAAACATTGTGGAACTATGAAGCCGGGGTCAAGGTGAACACCAACAATGTCTCCGTCAATGCCGCCGTCTTCTATACGGATATTTCCAACCTCCAGGTCACACTGGACGCCGGGTCCTGTTCTTCGCGGATTTCATTTAACGTGCCCGAAGCCCATACCCAGGGCGTGGAATTTGAAGTAAAGGCCCAGCCGGCAGAAGGACTCGATCTGTCACTCGCCATGAGCTATGTGGAAGCCGAGTTTGATTCCACGGTTATCGACAGTACTGGCGCCGTGCTCGGTGGGGTGCGCAAGGGCAACCGCCTGCCCTCCGTGCCCGAATTCAGCATGGGGGCCACGGCCACCTATACCTTCCCGCTTGAAATAGTCGGCAACGGCGTCGAAGGGTACGTGTCCGCCACGTTCCAGCACCGGGGCAGCGTCTTTACCCAGCCGTCCGACCAGGAACCGGGCGCGGGGGATTTTGTCTCCGGCCTGCCTTTTGGCGGGGCCAGCGGGAACGACGTCACCTCGCTTGATCTGGAGCTTGACGGCTATGAGACCCTCAATCTCAGCGCCGGCATTCTGAAGGACAACTGGGAAGTGACCATCTATGTCAACAATGTCACGGATGAAAACGCCAACCTGTCCTTCGACCGTGAACGCGGCGGCCGGGCCCGCCTCGGCTTCCGGACCAACCAGCCGCGGACCTTTGGCCTGATGGCGCGGACAACCTTCTAAATCCGTATCACGGGAAGGGGCCTTGCGGTCCCTTCTCCTTACCGCCCCTATGCACAATTCACTCTAGAGTGAATTGTGAATAGGTTGGCTCAATTCTGTTGACGGATTGCGGCCCGCCTCACGCAGAAGACGGCGCCGGGCGATGCGGGACATCGGGCCAGGCGTCTGACAACGTGAGCGGCCCCAAGCCGCCAACCCGAAGGGCCGGGCCGATCTGGTCCAGTTCCGGCGGGGTTTGGCTTGGCCGTACCGCCAGTATGGCCTGCGCCAAACCCCTGGCTCCTGAACCAGACCTGACCGGCAGAATGGGTCAACCTATGCACAATTCACTCTGGGCCGTGTTCTCTCGACTTTTGGCAGGCGACTTTTTTGGCAAGCGACTTTTCGGGCAAAACTGTCATATTTTTTTACAGAAAGATCACCAACTGTCCTATTTTAAAACAGTTCTCAAAGTGAAATTTTTATCAGGGGCCAAAAAACAGCCAGACCGGAAATGCCGGGCATAATCTTGCAATACAGGAAAATTTGGGAAATAGCTGGCCATACGCCAGTTTGCCGCAGGATGCGACAGCCACCAAAAAAACAGGATTAACAGGGTTACTGCATCGTCCGTTCTTTTCTTATCTTTCTGATTTCATTGGCAATTCCCATCCACTGGCTGTCCTTGCAGTAGGCTAGCGCAGCAGTCATGCCCATACATTTGATCAGACGGATCGCGGTTTCCCGGGTATGAGACAGTTTAGCGGTCTGTTCGTTTCTCATCCTTTTTACTCCATCTACCCTGAAAGGGCACAGGCCAAAGCCCGTCACTCCTTCATCTCAAGCATAAATCATGCCATATAGAAATGGCGGATTTCGGACCGGAATATGTCAAGAATGCGGTATAAAAGTAAGAGAAGCCTTAACCGAAAGATAAAATATGGCCAAAACATTACAGCCCTCTTCCCCTTTTCTTCGCACTCGGCTTGCTGAAGTGCACGACTTCTGGTTTCATCAACTGACGCCGGACGACTGGTTTAGCGTCGATGAACGCCTGGACCAAACCATTCGTCAGAATTTTTCCGCATTTTATGAGCAACTGCGCCAGAGCCCGCCGGCCACAGAGAGTCTGTCCGCGCGAGAGATGCTGGCGCTGATCCTGCTGTTTGACCAGTTTCCCCGCAACATGTTTCGCGGATCGGCCCGCGCCTTTGAAAGCGACCCTCTGGCCCGGCGGCTGACCCGCAAAGCCTTGGAAAGGAAGCTGGACGAGGAGCTCAGCGAAAATGAACGCGCCTTTATCTATATGCCTTTGGAACACAGTGAAAATCTTGACGATCAGGAACTTTGTGTCCGTCTTTTTGAGGAAAAGACCCGGCTTGAGGAACAACAGCGCTATGCAGTCTGGCACCGGGACATCATCCGGCAGTTCGGCAGATTCCCCCACCGCAACGCCTTGCTGGGACGGCCGTCCACGGCCAAGGAACAGGACTATCTCCAAAAAGGAGGGCCGGCCTTCGGCACCCGCAAATAATCTCTTGCCGCCACCGGCGTCTTTTGCGATACGATAAGATAACAAAGAAGATCAAAAAGAAAATGCCTTTGAGCCCGGCTTTATTGCCCTGAAGAGGATCCAATGACCAATATTACCAAATATCTGCTGATCATATCCGCCCTTGTTGTCGCCATTGGCGGAGGGTTGTCATTCTATTATGCCAGCCAGAGTTATTATGCAGAGAGCCTGGTTTATGGCAATGATCAGGGGATTGCCCTGAACGGTTACGACCCGGTGGCCTATTTCACCGAAAAATATCCCATCCGCGGCAAGGCGGATTATGAGGTTCAGTGGGCGGGATCGACCTGGCGTTTCTATACACCGTCCCACCGGGACGCCTTTGCCGCCGCCCCCAATAATTATGCCCCTCAATATGGTGGATATGACCCGCTATCGGTGGCCAAGGGCTATACCACGCCTACCGATCCGGAAGTCTGGCTGGTGGAGGCCGGCAAGCTGTATCTGTTTTATTCCGAGGAACGCAAAAAATACTGGCAGGAAAACCGGCATAATACGCTGTTGCAGGCCAACGCCAACTGGGAACGTTTAAGAAGCCAACTCCAGTACCGCCAGTCCCAGAAAGACTAGAGTGAATTGAGCCGACTTATTCACAATTCATTCTAACACATCATTCTAACGCATCATTCTAACGCAGGCCCGTGGATTGTTTCGTCGCTGTCACGCCTTGCCATGACAAGCCCCGTTCATAACAGCTCTCTCAGAACCTGTCCCGGACATCAAAAACGGCCCCGCCGGATGAGGTCGGGGCCGTTCCTTATTGTTATGTATGGAAACCTTACCAGATTTTTACCCGTTTTTCCGGAGGCAGGTAAAGGTCGTCTTCTTCGGTCACGTTAAAGGCGTCATAAAAAGCCGGCACATTACGCACCACCCCGTTCACCCGGAAACGCGCCGGTGAATGCGGGTCCGTATTGATACGCTGGCGCAGCGCCTCGTCACGGTATTTGCCCTGAAACGCCTGGGCCCAGCCGATAAAGAAACGCTGTTCCCCGGTAAAGCCATCAATCACCGGGGCTTCCTTGCCCCCAAGCGACATCTGATAGGCTTTGTAAGCAATGCTTAGCCCCCCCAGATCCCCGATATTTTCCCCGAGGGTAAAGGTGCCGTTCACATGCAGGTCGTCAAACACATAATAGCCGTCATACTGCGCCACCAGGGCCTTGGTGCGTTTTTCAAATTCCGCCCGGTCCTGATCTGTCCACCAGTTGACCAACGCCCCGGTCCCGTCAAAGGTGCTGCCCTTGTCGTCAAAGCCATGCCCGATTTCATGGCCGATCACCCCGCCAATGGCCCCGTAATTGACCGCATCGTCGGCATTCATGTCGAAGAAGGGCGGTTGCAAAATGGCCGCTGGGAACACAATCTCGTTCATGGTCGGATTGTAATAGGCATTGACCGTCTGCGGAGTCATGAACCACTCATGCCGCTGGATCGGCCCGCCCAGTTTAGCCAGTTCCCGCTCATGCTCGACCAGAGCCGCCCGTTTCATGTTGCCGAAATAATCATCGGCGCGGATGTCCAGCTTGGAATAATCTTTCCATTTGTCGGGATAACCGATTTTCGGGGTAAAGGCGTGCAGTTTTTCCAGGGCTTTCTGTTTGGTTTCTTCCCCCATCCAGTCCAGTTCCTTGATGCTCACCTCATAGGCCCGAATCAGGTTCTGCACCAGTTCCTCCATACGCGCCTTAGCTTCGGGTTTGAAATGCTTGGCCACATAAACCTGGCCGACCACTTCACCCAAGGTGCTGTTGACCGCCTGAACCGCACGACGCCACAACGGACGCTGCTCCTCGACACCGTACAACACCTTGCTGTAGAAATCGAAATTCGCCTGGTCGAATTCTTCGGTCAGTCGGCTGGCCGTGGCATTGACCACCCCCCATTTGAGATAGGTTTTCCAGGTCTCAAGATCGGTTTCCGCCAGAATGGCATCAAAACCTTCCAGATAGCTGGGCTGGCTGATCACAATCTCGTCCAACCCTTCCAGGCCGCTGGCCGCCAGATATCGCCTCCAGTCAAAACCGGGGGTCAAATCCGCAAGTTCTTCCATCGTAAACTTATTGTAGCGCTTGACAGAGTCCCGGTTGTCTTCCTTGAGCCAGTGCTTTTCCGCCAGGCGGGTTTCCAGATCCATGATGGTTCTGGCTTTATCCGCCGCCCCGTCAATGCCGGCAAGGGTCAGCATCCGTTCAATATGCGCCACATATTTTTCCCGGATCATGACGGACTTTTCATCTGTCTTGAAATAATATTCCCGATCCGGCAGCCCCAGGCCGGTCTGCCAGCTATAAACCGCATAACGATCCGGCTGTTTGGCATCCACATCAATATAGAGCGCGAACGGCGCCTCAAATCCCACTTTGCCCGCATAGGCAAAATATTCCAGCAGATCAGCCTTGCTGTTGATCGCGTCAATGGTCTCAAACTCCGGTATGAGCGGCTCGATCCCGCGCGCATTGCGGGTTTCCAGATCCATATAACTGTTAAAAAAGTCACCGACCTTCTGTTCGTTACTGCCCGGCTCGTGATGGCCGCTGGCCGCCTCGTCAATAATGGCTTTGACATCCTCTTCGGCCTTGTCGCGCAGATAATAGAAGGTGCCGATGCTGGCCCGGTCCGCCGGAATTTCCGTATTCTCCAACCAAGTGCCATTCACATATTCAAAAAAGTCATCACCAGGGTCGATTTCCTGGTTCATATGTTCCAGATATACCCCCGAGGCGAGCATCGCCCCAGCACCGGTTTTATCTTCTTCATCGGCCGGCCCACAACCCGCCAGAAACGTTGTCGCCGCCATGAGCGCGGCATATCCCGTCTGTTTCAGATACTTTTTCATTATTTTATTTTCCCTTTGATATTTTGCCATTAATCATAATTGTGGTGAAGGGGGGTTATTTTTTCTGCAGTTCCTTCAGTTGTTCCTGCATGGCGGCCAGTTGTTCCTGCAGTTTGGCAAGTCTGTCTTCCTCCTCTTCTTTCGCCTTAGGGCGTTTGCTGCCCGCCCCTTTATTCTGACCTGTATTCTGGGGCGGCATGCCGTGAAATGGCGAGAACATCTGCATGGCGTTTTCAAATGCCGCCATATTCTGTCGGGCCATATCCTCGAAAGGTTTCAGAGATTTGAAGGAAAACGGCGTGCCTGAAGCAAAGTTTTCTTCCACAAAATGGCGAAACCTTTCCTGATTTTCCGCAAACAAGCTCATGCTGGCTTCCAGGTAATCCGGCACGATCTGCTGCAATCCGCCGCCGTAAAAGCTGATCAGCTGCCGCAGGAAATTGATTGGCAACAGGGTTTCCCCTTTGCTTTCTTCTTCAAAAATGATCTGTGTGAGCACAGACCGGGTAATGTCTTCCCCGCTTTTGGCATCCCGGACAACAAAATTCTTGCCCTCCCGAACCATCTTCGCAAGATCGTCGAGGGTGACGTAACTGCTGCTGTCTGTGTTATACAAACGCCGGTTGGCGTATTTTTTGATGACAATCTGGTCGTTGTCTGCTGTGTTTTTTTTTGCCACGTCCCAAAACCTTAAAAGCTGTTGATGAGTGTTATGTTTCACCTGCCCCGAAAATCGCTGACTGCCCGGCAGCGTATCATGCGGCATAAATGCTGCAAAGCGCAAGAAAAATGCTGCGCAACAAAATATACCATTTTATATCCACGAGTCCAAAAAAGCTTCCCGGTATTCTATGTCGCATGATAAGATTTCGTCTAACTCGCTTTGGGTAATCTTCGGGCGATCATTGAGACCACAATTTATAGGACCAACGGCTATATGGTGCGTGATGGTGCGTGACAAGACATCCCCCTCCTCTTCAGAAGAGCTCGACCAACTGGCCGAACAATATCTCGACTTCTGGCAGGAAAACCTGGCCAACTGGGCCACAGATCCCCAAGCCCTGGAAAAATGGGTGGAGGCGTTGTCGTCCCTATCCCCCTCGTCTTCCCGGAAACCTTCCCAGGAATCACCGGATAAGACATAACCCGCCACGTCAATCCCGTTAAAGTGCCCTGTGATGAAATTGACTTAGAGTGAATTGTGCATAGGTTGCCCCATTCTGCCGGTCAGGTCTGGCCATACCCTGGACAAAAAAAGATGTATGTATTTGAATCTTCATAAAAAGTTTTGGGCAACATTCGGGACAAGACGATCTCAGAAAAGCGCAGCCCTGTGGACGCCCTGTCCTGATCCGCCACGAAAATACCGTTTTTGTAAAGAATCTGACAGATAAATTCAGTTTTGAGTTGGAAAACGCAACTTAATCCAATATACATACTTCCCAGCAGAAAGGGAGTAATACATGCGCCATAAACATAGATCAACTGAAGGGGATGAAGCCGAAATCGACATGACTCCGATGCTTGACATCGTGTTTATCATGTTGATCTTCTTCATCGTGACCGCCTCCTTCCTGAAAGAATCAGGAGTGGAAATCAATCGTCCGGATTCCTCCCAGAAATCCGAGAATCAGGAAGCCGAGAGCATCTTTATTGACGTAACAGCCCGCGACGAGGTCTGGATCAACAAACGCCGCGTTGACGTGCGCGCCGTACGGGCCAATGTGGAACGTCTGAAAGCCAAGATGGAAAAACCCTCCGTGGTTATCAAAGCTGACCGGGATTCCTCTTCCGGCAGAGTGATCGAAGTGGTGGAAGGCGTGCGCACCGCCGGTGTTTATAACTATGTCGTTGCAACACCGAAAAAGAATTAGGGCTTTAAAAGGGTGTCTCTGACGGCCCCTTTCCTTTGAGATCATGCCCCCCGCCAAATACCTTGGCGGGGGTTTTCTTTATCGTACTGTCTGTCCTGATCCTGTCCTGATCTGTATTTTGCCCCTGATTATATTTTGCAAGCTCAGGGGATACGCTATACTGCGGGCATGAACAAGACGCCTCCCCCTGCTTCTGAAACAACCGCCCCCCCGCGTCGCTGCGGCCCGCGGCCCCTGCCATTGCATATCGCCAACGCCACTTCCCACTGGATGAGCGCCGCCGCATCGCTGCCGCTGTTCCTGATGGATGGCCTGCACTGCCACCCGGACAAACGCTCTGCTGCGGCCAACTTGCGCGCCAAAATGGGCCGCCAGAACATGATGGCCCTGCAACAGGCCGTGGCCGTCCGCGCCCAGAAGCGGCTTGTGGACATGATGACCGGAATCAGGGCGTATCAGAAACATCCCTATCGCCGCACCGTCACCCCACCCGCCACCGCCTTGCAAAGCGGTACCACCAGACTATTGGGCTACGCCCCGGAAACAGCCTCAGGCGTCGCGGATCGCGACAAGCCGGTCATGATCGCCGTGCCGTCCCTGATCAACCCCTCTTATGTGCTTGACCTGATGGAAGATCACAGCCTGATGCGCTACCTTGCGACAGACGGATTTGCCCCGTATCTGGTGGATTGGAGCCATCCCGGCCCGCTGGAACAGCATTTCGGCCTGGACGACTATATTGTCCAGCGCCTTATCCCCTTCATTGAAGAAATCAGCCGGCGGCATCAACGCCCTGTACATCTTCTGGGGTATTGTATGGGCGGCAACCTGGCGCTGGCCGCCGCACAACTGATACAGGAGAAGGGCGTGCTGCAAAGCCTGACCCTAATCGCCACACCTTGGGATTTCCATGTCGACAAAAATGTACAGTTAAAAAGCTTTCTGGGGCAGATGGAGAAATCCCAGCAGCTTTTTGCCGAACTTGGTCTGGTGCCCATGGACATTATGCAGCTGTTTTTTTTCAGTCTGGACCCCACGTTATCGGACCGCAAGTTCCGGCGGTTTGCCCAGATGGACCCCGAAGACCCCAAAACGAAAATCTTTGTCGCCATTGAAGATTGGGCCAATGACGGCCCGCCACTGGCGCTGAATCTGGCCTATGACTGCCTGATCCAGTGGTATCGGGACAACCTGCCGGTCCAGGGCAAATGGCAGGTGGCGGGACAAACCATTCTGCCGGCGAACCTTAAACTGCCCTGCCATGTCATCACCCCGAAACGGGACCGTATTGTTCCTCCTGCTTCCGCCAAAGCCATTCTGGCAGACTTGCCCGCAGTGCAACATACAGAGGCCGCCCGCGGACATGTGAATATGATTGCCGGCGCCGGCGCCGAAACAATTTTATGGCCCAAAATCACAAATTATATAAAAGAAAATTTCAAAAAAATATTATAGAAAGTAATAATTGAACATTGCGCAAGAATCATATATGAGTTGGCCGCAATGATACTTCGACAGATACGTCACAAATATTTTAACAGACGGCGATTGCCTAACCATGCTGCGCTGCAGTATAAAGAGGGAACGGCCATAACCATAATAATGAATCATAACAACGAACCATAACAACAATGGCCATAACAACATTGAAAAGGGCCCGGGCCTGAACGCCGCCCCATTTCAAATGGCCCTTTAAGGACTGAAACAAACCAAGGAAACATATCATGACAGACGTAGCCATTGTCGCCGCCAAACGCACCCCCATCGGATCTTTCAACGGTTCTCTCAGCAGCGTACCGGCCCATTATCTCGGGGCAACCGTCATTCAGGCCCTCCTGGAAGAAACCGGCGTAGCGCCCGGTGACATCGACGAAGTGATTCTGGGACAGATCCTGACGGCCGCCGCCGGGCAGAACCCGGCCCGCCAGGCCGCTATCAATGCCGGTCTGCCCAAGGAAACCACCGCCTGGGGCATGAATCAGGTGTGCGGGTCAGGACTGCGTGCCGTCGCACTTGCCTATCAGGCCCTTAAATGCGGCGACGCGGAAATCATGATCGCCGGCGGCCAGGAAAGCATGAGCCAGGCCCCCCATGCGGCACAGTTGCGCGGCGGAGTCAAGATGGGCCCGGCCACCTTTGAAGACACCATGATCAAGGACGGACTGACCGATGCCTTCGGAGTCATGCATATGGGTATTACAGCCGAAAACATCGCCGAGCGCTGGCAAATCACCCGCGAAGAACAGGACACCTTCGCCGTCGCCTCCCAGAACAAGGCGGAAGCCGCCCAGGCCGCCGGTCGCTTCAAGGACGAAATCACGCCCGTCATCATCAAAACCCGCAAGGGCGAGACCGTGGTGGAAGAAGACGAATATATCCGCAAGGGCGTCACCTTTGAGAGCATTTCCGGTGTACGACCGGCCTTCAAGAAGGATGGCACCGTCACAGCCGCCAACGCCAGCGGCATCAATGACGGCGCCGCCGCCACGTTGCTGATGCGCGTGGAAGAGGCCGAAAAACGCGGCCTTGAACCGTTGGCCCTCATCAAATCCTGGGCCACGGCCGGGGTGGATCCGGAGATCATGGGCATCGGCCCGGTTCCGGCCAGCCGTCGGGCCCTGGAAAAAGCCGGCTGGGGGGTGGATGACCTGGATCTGATTGAGGCCAACGAAGCCTTTGCCGTGCAGGCCTGTGCCGTGAACAGGGACATGGGCTGGGATCCGGAAAAAGTGAATGTAAATGGCGGCGCTATCGCCATCGGACATCCTATCGGGGCCAGTGGAGCACGGATCCTAACTACCCTGCTGCATGAAATGAAACGTCGTGAGGCGAAAAAGGGCCTGGCCACCCTGTGTATTGGCGGCGGCATGGGCGTTGCGCTGTGTGTGGAGCGCCCGTAACGGCCTAATCCTCGCTGGGGGCGCGTGTGGAAGAGAGCCCCCCAGCAAGAAAGCGCCGCAGCCCGCTGTGTCCCTCCGGGGGCACATTGTCACGGCGCTGTAACCGGAACACCTTAAAAAAAAGCCAGGTGGGACAGACAGTAACAGGCACAGCATAAACAGACCTAAAATGTCATCCCCCTTTTCGAATAATAAAACAACAAACCCATAAACCCAGCAACCCTGAAACTTTAAAAACAGACTTTGAGGTGAGGAGAAGAAAATGACTAAAGTTGCCATTGTTACAGGAGGCACCCGGGGAATCGGGGCCGCCATTTCCATTGGCCTAAAAGAAGCGGGATATACCGTTGCCGCCAATTATGCCGGCAATGACGAAGCCGCCACCCGTTTCAAGGAAGAAACCGGCATTGCCGTCTATAAATGGAATGTGGGGGATTATGACGCCTGCCAGGCCAGCGTGGCAAAAATTACCGCGGATCTTGGGCCGGTGGACATTCTGGTCAATAATGCCGGGATCACCCGGGACACCACACTCAGCAAAATGACCAAGGAAATGTGGGATGCGGTGATTGAAACAAATCTCACCTCCAATTTCAACATGACCAAGGCGGTCTGGGACGGCATGAAGGAACGCCGTTATGGCCGCGTCATCTGTATCAGTTCCATCAACGGCCAGAAAGGCCAGGTGGGACAGACCAATTATTCCGCCGCCAAGGCGGGCGCGATCGGTTTCATCAAGGCTCTAGCCCAGGAAGGCGCACGATATAACATCACCGCCAACGCCATTGCGCCGGGTTATGTAGGCACCGATATGGTGCGGGCCGTACCAGAAAAGGTTCTGGAAAAAATTGTCGGTCAGATCCCCGTTGGACGGCTGGGCGAGCCGGAAGAAATTGCCCGTGCAGTGGTCTTTCTAGCCGCAGAGGAAGCCGGTTTCGTCACCGGATCCACCCTGACCATTAATGGCGGGCAATACATTACCTGAAGATCGGATAACGCCTGAAGAACTAGCGCCAAATGCCGCTGGCCGTTGGTTTTGCGTCTTTAAAGCTTTCCGGTTTGCGGTTAAGATGGCCGCAAACCGGAAAGCTGTCCGAAATTTTGGGCCTTGGAGTGAATTAGGTCAGCCTCATCACAATTCACTCTGTTGGATCCGGAGAAAAAAAGGGTGAACATTACGACAAAAGGGAGGCGCAAAACGTGTATCAGGATGTAGTAGCCCTGCGCGCCTTTTATGAATCCCCGCTGGGCAAGGTCGCCACCCGGTTGATCCGCAACCAGATCCGGCGCCTCTGGCCCAGTGTCCATGGCATGGAAGTTCTGGGGCTGGGCTACAGCCCGCCTTATCTGGAATGTTTTCGCGACGAGGCCCGCCACACCATTGCCATTATGCCGGCCCAGCAAGGTGTGCTGCGCTGGCCTCGCCACCATAACACGCCGTCCGGAACATCCCGCTACAAGGGCAATCTTGCTGCCCTTGCCCATGAAGAAAATCTGCCCGTGCTTGAAGCCAGCATGGACCGGATTCTGATGGTGCATATTCTGGAGCATGCAGAACACAAACGTCATCTGCTTCGGGAAATCTGGCGGACCCTGGCACCGGGCGGGCGGCTCATTGTGGTGGTTCCCAACCGCATGGGCTTCTGGGCCCGCAGCGACCTGACCCCTTTTGGTTTCGGCACCCCCTATTCCGCTGGTCAGATCCGTCAGATGCTGGCCGACAACATGCTGACCCCGACCCGCTGGACTTCGGCCCTCAGCCTGCCGCCGTTCCAGAAACGTACCTTTATTTCACTGGCCGCCGGTCTGGAAAATACCGGCCTCAGATGGTGGGGAAATTTTTCTGGGGTACTGATCATCGAAGCCGAAAAACAGATCTACGCCACCAATGATCCCGCCGCCCAGCGCAAAGCCGCAACCCGGCCCGTCATCGCCGGCAATCAGATGCGGCGGGCAGATGCAACAGAACCATCCAGAAACGCCCTGAGCCGGTCCGCCAGATAACGTCGCCCGGCCCAGGCCTGATCCAGAATGCCAAATGACAGAAATGCATGGATGGCGCCTTCAAAAACTTTTACCTCGCAGGGCACCCCGGCCGCGACCAGTTTCCGGGCATAGGTCATCGTTTCATCATGCAGGGGATCATATTCCCCCACCACCAACACCGTGGGCGGCATGATCTCAGGCTTTGCCTGACGCAACGGCGAAATCTCCGGCCGGGATCTTAGCGCCCTGTCCGGCACATACCAGTCTGCCGCCCTGTCGATCCCCTCACGCGAAAGCAGATAGTCCCCATTGCCCCAGGTCATCCGCGAGGCATAATATTCATGGGGCTGGGAAATATCCAGTACCGGATAGAGCAGAAACTGGGCCTTGAGCCGCAAGGAGGAACGGGAATGAATTCGCCCTGCTACCGCTGCCGCCAGCGTGCCGCCGGCGCTATCGCCCATCACCGCCACCCGCGCGGTGTCACAACCGATCTTTTCCCCATGATCCAGCATTTCGCGGGTCACCGCCAGACAATCCTCAAATGCGGCGGGATAAGGATGCTCCGGCGCTAAACGATAGTCCACACTCAGGAAATTCACCCCGCTCAGGCAACACAGCGCCCGGACCAGCCCGTCATAAGCCGCCACATTGCCCAGAGACCACCCACCGCCGTGAAAAAACACAACTGTCGGCCGTCCCCCCTCAGCCGCCCCAAGAGGAGTATAAAGCCGCACCGGGATTTTGCCCTCAGGGCCCGCCATTTGCAGATCCCGGGTCGCACAGCCCGGCATATCCGGCCCGGCAAACCCGGTAAACAGGGCGTAGGCCCCTTCGCGGGCGGTACTGATGTCGATAGGTGAGTCAGGCACCACTTCCTGGCTGTTGAGCTCCTGGAGCAGCCGGGCCGTTTGACGGTCAATTGTCATGATACCCCCTTCGGATCACTAATTATATGGTCTGGTTGCACGGTATGAGTTCGGGGCTGACATCCCGACGTCAGAATTTGTATCTCAGGGTCAGGCTGTAGGTCCGGGGAGCCCCGTAATAGCCCAACTGTACCCCAGGCGAGGCGCTAAGGTCAAAACCGTGTTCCCGGTATCTCTGATCCGTCAGATTATGTCCCGCCAAGATAAGCGTCCAGTTTTCGTCGGGTGAATGATACCGCACACTGGCGTCCAGCAGAGCATAGCCATCCTGGGCCAGGACTTCGCTACTGCTGACCGTGAGAAACGTTTTCGAGCGGTAACTGACAGCGCCGGCAAGGGCCAGACGGCCGCCATTATCGCCCAGGTCAATATCATAGGCAAGACCCGCCCGGAACGAAAATTCCGGCGCATTGACCAGCGAGCGGTCATCACTGACATCCACGTCGAAATCCCCCAGCAATTCGTCATAACCACCCCCCAGCCAGGCCATATTGACATCGGCGGTAAAATTTTCCGCTATGAGAGCGGTCAGTTCCATTTCCGCGCCATAAATGGTCGCCTGCCCGGCATTGTCGAACACCGGCAGGAAATTACCCTGTTCATCAGCAGAAAAGCGGCTGAGCTGAAAATTTTCATAATCGTTATAGAAGGCGGCCATATTGAGCCGCACCCGGTTGTCAAACAGCGTGGATTTGACCCCGGCCTCATAGCTCCACAGGGTTTCCGGATCAAACGCCTGCGCCCGGTTGGTCAGACGACCGTTAAAGCCCCCGCTTTTAAACCCGCGACTGGCGCTGGCATAGATCATGATCTCTTCAGTGATCCGGTAATCCAGGCCGATCTTGGGCGAAAAGGAGTCCCACTCGTCTTCCGCCACAAACCCTGTCCGCCCGAAGCCGACCCCGGTCCCGAACGCCTCTTCCATCTCCTGCGGGGTGGTAATCCCGGTGCCGAAAAATTCCTCGCCGGCAGTATCAACTTCCTTTTTCTCCTTGGTGTAACGGGCCCCTAGGGTGATAGAAACACGCGACGCAACGTCATATTTCACTTGGGAATAAATCGCCTTGCTGGTATTGGTCTGATCCCGCAGGCTGGCGTTGATCACCGGGAACGGAAACACCCCGATATCCGGCAGGAAAACAAAAAAGTCCGGCGCCACCGCCCCGGCAAAGGTGGCATCATTTTCGCGGAAATAATAGAGGCCGGAGACCAGCGTGACCCGCTCGCCGCTATAGATGAACTGAATTTCCTGGCTGAGCTGGTCCTGATCCTCAAAATCATAAATACCAAAAGAGCTGTCCGGAGTGCCATCCAGGTCAATTTCCGTGCGATAATCCATTTCCCGGTAGGCGGTGATCGATTTCAGGGTAAAATCCGCCCAGTTATATTCCGCCGTCAAGGCCACCCCGAAGGTTTCCAGTTCTTCCAGGTTGTTGAAGTTCACATTGACGGTGAAGGGATCGTCTCCCGGGGCCAGAAACCCGCCCGATGGAACCGAAAAAATAGGCGTTTCCCGGTGCGGCGTGCGCGAATGATCCGGGCTGTTGCGGGAACCATCCGCCACCAGGTAAAAAGACAGATTATCATCCGGTGTAAACAACAAACTGCCCCGCCAGGCGAAGGTGTCCTTGTCATAATCGTCTTCACCGTCAAAAAGATTGTTGGCATAACCATCCCGCACTGAATAGGCCACGGCGGCCCGCGCCGCCAGCCTGTCCTCGACCAGCGGGCCACTCAGCATGGCCTTGGCCTGAATCGCGTCATAATTCCCATACCCCGCTTCCAGATATCCTTCCCGCTCCTGAGCCGGACGCGCACTCACAAATTTCACCGCGCCGCCGATGGTGTTACGACCATAGAGCGTGCCCTGCGGCCCGCGCAGCACCTCGATGCGCTCCGGGTCCACCACATCCAGAAACGACCCCTGCGCTCGCCCCATATACACATCATCCACATAAACGCCCACCCCCGGATCGGTAAAGGAAATGGAATCGATCTGACCAACACCCCGAATATAAATCACCGCATTGGCCGCATCCCCCACATGCAGGCTGAGATTGGGCACATGGGATTGCAGGTCGCCCAAGTCGTCGATCCGTTCCGCAAACAGTGTTTCGCCACTCAATGCCGTCACCGACACCGGCACCGATTGCAGATTTTCGCTCTGGCGACGGGCCGTCACAATAATTTCATCCAGCGCCACCACTGCGTCACTGTCCTCCATCGCCTCGGCGGCCATTCCCGCAGACATTCCCGCAGACATTCCCAACGCCAGAACGCTCCCCATTCCCAGAACGATACCTCTACCCGGGATGCCCCCGCGATAATGTTTGGTTTTTGGTTTTACGATCATTTTGACGGTTCTCCCTAATGGCTTTTCCCAGCCTGTCTTCAGAATATTTGTGTCTACATCATCTTATCATCGCAACCCGCGTCAGCAGCGGGGGCGATCCATACGATCCACGGATGGCACCCAATCTATGGGCGGCGTTTCTGGCGCTCGCCATGACAGTGCCATCTCATCACCAAACACTTTAGGGAAAAATCCACCCCGAGAACATGATGCAAAAGATCATAATTTGTGGACAATTTCGCTCAAGAGAGGCTCCCAAAATCCTGCCTATGGAAGAGGTTACTTAATTTTTTCGCGGCGCGGTCCGCAGCGCCTTGACATAGGCCGCCGGAGTCATACCGTTCCAGCCTTTAAACGCCCGGATGAAACTTCTGAATTCCGCGAATCCCAGGTCTTCGGCCACCACCGTGACATGATATCCCTGAGCCAGCATCTGGCAGGCTTTTTTATTCAACACGTCATGGGAAAGCGCCCGGAAGCTGCTGTTTTCCTCCTGCAATCGCCGGCGCAGCGTCGCGACGCTAAACCCTAACTGACGCGCCACCTGGGGCTGGGCATATATGCCCCGTTCCAGCACCTCCCGCACCTGGGCGGTCACATTGCCCCGCCGGAGAGGAACCGCCGCCCGCGCCGCGATCATATCCGTGACGCTGTAGTAAATATCCGCCATCGTCGGAGGCGGCGCGGGAAGCCTGACCGGCAAATCGGCCACGGACAAATCATAAATCAGGGCGTAGGCGGCAGACTGATATCTGACCGGCACATCCCAGAAAGCCATATGGCGGCTTTTAAGAAGGCCGCGCTCTCTCTTGCTGTAAACTTTACGCAGGGCCCGCATGATCTGCTCCCCCGAAATCAGGCTCAGCATGCCATGCAGAAAAATCAGCACACATTCCAGCGTAAAATAAATATAGTCACGATTATCGGTCATATAGGGGAAGTTGCTGTCATCAATAAGGTAAAACAGGTTGCCGTCCCGCTCTTCCACCCGATTGTAAGGCCCGCCATGCAGCATATTATAGGTCTTGGCAATCAACCGCATGGCTTCCCCCAGCGTTTCACAGCCTGTCAGACGGGATAGAATATAACCGGTGGATCCGGGCATCAGATGGCGGGACGAAAGATGAATGGTTTCATCATTGAGGTCCACGGACAGTTCCCGCAGCATGTGAAAATAATCCACCAGCGGAATGGGCGAAACTGACGCCGGATCCCGGGTCTTAAGCAGCCGGCTGTATTTGCGCAATGTGGGGCTGGTAAAGCTGTCACGATTCATGTCCAGCAACGGCGCTATATCGGCAAAGTCAACCGTCAATTCTGCTGTCGGCTCCGCTGCCGGCTGGTGTTCTGCTCCCATATCACGCTCCCAAACCACTCTGCCCTGCTTGCGCCATGACGGACGGAAGATGTTCCTTCCCCTTGAGACACAAATAATACTTATTCCTCCGGACCCTGACAATGGCCGCCTGTGCAGGGCGGTTTTATTCCCACCAATTGGCGGCAAGAAGGAAGGGCCGAAACAAGACATGTCCTTACAGGCTGTCCTGTGTTAGAATACAGCTGTTAATTGATTGGAATATACCGTTTTTCAGGCAATTTGGCCCGAAGAAAGCGTTATCCCGGCGCCGATCGGCAAGGAAAAAACCGGGGGTAAACAGCATGGAAATCATGATCTGGCAGAAAAACAGCAGTATCCTTAAGCGGCGTCCGTTCGCCCGAACCGGTCCTACTGCCCTGCTCGGGTTCCTGTCCCTGCTCCGGCCCTTCCTTGTGGCCACCGCCCTTATCCTTTCTGCCTTCGCCTTGTTGCTGTCCAGCTTTTTCGCCAGTTCGGCCCAAGCCGTCCCCGACACAGCCGTGGTGCTCGACATCAAAGGGCCAATCGGTCCCGCCGTCAGCGATTATATTGTACGCAGCATCGAACAGGCCCCGGAAGACGGTACCCCCCTGATCATTCTGCGCATGGATACTCCCGGCGGTCTCGATAGTTCCATGCGCGACATCATCAAGGCGATCCTGGCCTCGCCGATACCAGTGGCGGGATTTGTTTCCCCCAGCGGCGCGCGGGCCGCCAGTGCCGGCACCTATATCCTTTACGCCTGCCATGTGGCGGCCATGTCCCCCGGCACCAATCTGGGGGCGGCGACCCCGGTCCAGATCGGCGGCATGCCCAACCCGGCATCACCGGACAAATCGCCCGCGAAATCTTCCGGAAAATCCCAAGAGGATAAAGAAGGCGCATCAGAAGAAGACAGCAAGGCGCATCCCTCACTTGCCGACAAGGCCGTCAATGACGCCGCCGCCTATATCCGCAGCCTGGCCGAAATGCGCGGCCGCAATGCCGAATGGGGGGAACTGGCCGTACGGGAAGCCGTGAGTCTTTCCGCGGAAAAAGCCGTGGAAAACAAAGTGGTGGACATTCTGGCCCGGGATATTGCCGAACTTCTTGAGAAAATGGACGGCCGCACCGTACAGATAAGCGGTCAGGATCAGGTCCTGGCCACCCGCAACCTGGAAACGGCGGAAATCGCACCGGACTGGCGTACGGAATTTCTGGCGGTGATCACCAATCCCAGCGTGGCCTATATCCTGCTGATGATCGGCATTTACGGGCTGATCATCGAATTCTGGAATCCGGGTACCGTTCTGCCCGGTGTCACCGGCGCCATCAGCCTGCTTTTGGCGCTGTATGCGCTGCAACTGCTACCGGTTAACTATGCCGGGCTGGCGCTTATCCTGTTGGGGCTTGTGTTGCTAATTGCGGAAATGTTCGTGCCGGCCTTTGGCATATTGGGGTTTGGCGGCCTAGTGGCGCTGGTCATCGGATCGGTGATCCTGATTGATACCGATGTGCCGGGTATGACCATGTCCATGCCGATTGTCGGCTCTTTTGCCTTTGTCTCGGGGCTGTTGTTGCTCGGCATTATGTATATGGCCGTCAAGGCCTGGCACCGGCCGGTGACCATGGGACCCGAATCCCTGATTGGCGAATATGGGGAAGTCATTGACTGGCAAGACGGCGCAGGACATGTCCGGGTCCAGGGCGAAATCTGGCAGGCTCAGGGCCCCGCGGAACTGAGCCGCCGGAACCGGGTGAAAGTGACCGGCCTGGACGGACTCAAACTGTTCATTGAACGGGACAACGGCAATAACGGACAGGAGCACAAGCATGACGTTTGAATTTTCCATCCCGCTTTATGTGGCCATTTTTGTTTTTGCGGGACTTTTGCTGTCGGCCATCAAAGTTCTGCGTGAATATGAACGCGGTGTGATCTTTCAGCTGGGCCGCTTCTGGAAAGTGAAAGGACCGGGCCTGATCATCGTCATCCCCATCATCCAGCAAATGGTGCGGGTCGACCTGCGGACCACAGTCATGGATGTGCCAGAACAGGACGTCATCTCCCGCGACAATGTATCGGTACGGGTCAATGCGGTGGTCTATTACCGGGTCATCGACCCTCAGCGGGCGATCATCGCGGTAGAGGATTTCCAGTTCGCCACCAGTCAGCTGGCCCAGACCACCCTGCGGTCGGTTCTGGGGCAACATGAACTGGATGAAATGCTGGCCGAACGCGACCGGCTTAATGCGGATATTCAGAAGATACTGGATGAGCAGACCGACGCCTGGGGCATCAAGGTGTCCAATGTGGAACTGAAACATGTGGATCTGGATCCCAGCATGGTTCGGGCCATTGCCAAACAGGCCGAAACCGAGCGAATCCGACGGGCCAAAATTATTTCTGCCGAAGGGGAACGCCAGGCAGCCGATGAGTTGCTGAATGCCGCCACCATCCTGAGCCGGCGTCCGGAAGCCCTGCAAATCCGGTATCTTACGGCACTCCAGGACATCTCCAACGACAAAACCTCCACGGTGATCTTTCCCGTACCGCTGGAATTTATGAAGGCCTTTATGGGGCAGATGGCATCTTCAGAGCCGGAAACGTCCCGCAATTCCCCCGGGGAGTCCGGCTAAGGCTGCGAGCCCCTTAGAGCTGATAAAGTTCAGTGTGTTCTGGGGAATTAGAGTGAATTGAGTCAACCTATCCACAATTCACTCTAGCGCGGGCGGCTGATCACATAAAGCCCCTGGGTCGCAAACAGATTGGCAAAAAACAGGGTTTCGACCGGCATGCGATAACCGGCGCTGTTAATCGCCATATGCTGTTCAATGCGGATGTTTTTCTCCCGGCACAAATTGACGAAATCCCGGATGGTGCAGAAATGGATGTTGGGCGTGGAATACCACGGATAATCCAGATTCCGGGTGACCGGCATGGTGCCCTTGAACAACAGGTTGAACCGAACCTTCCAGTTGCCGAAATTAGGGAAAGAAACAATGGCCCGCCGCCCCACCCGCAATAGCTGGTCCAGCATCCGGTCCGGCCGGTTCATGGCCTGCAGGGTCTGGCTCAGGATCACATAGTCAAAACTGTTATCCGGATAATAGGTAATATCGGTTTCCGCGTCCCCCTGAATGACCGACAGCCCCCGGGCGATGCTTTTATTAACGCCTTCCGGGCTGATTTCAATGCCTCGCCCGTCCACTTTCTTGTGACGGACCAGATAATCCAGCAGCACCCCGTCACCACAGCCCACATCCAGTACACTAGCCCCATGCGGAATCATATCCGCAATCAGCAGCAGATCCACCCGAATATCCTTGGGCCCATATTCGCCGGCTTTGTTCATGAGGCAAACACTCCCAGCCGGTCACCCTCTGAGGTGAGGAACCCGTGCACAATGTTATCCAGCTCGGGGCAGGGCAGCAGGAAACTGTCATGGCCCCTGTCCATATCAATCTCGGCAAAGCTCACCCGCGCGCCCACCGTATTGAGCGCCCGCACAACCTCCCGGCTTTCCTCAGTGGGATACAGCCAGTCGGAGGTGAAAGAAAGAATGCAGAACCGGGTCCTGGTGCCCTGAAAGGCCCGGGCCAGAATGCCGCCATATTCCGCCGACAGGTCATAATAATCCATCGCGCGAGTGATATAGAGATAGCTGTTGGCGTCAAACCGGTCGACAAAGGAAATGCCCTGATGGCGCAAGTAACTCTCGATCTGGAAATCCGCATCAAAACCAAAGGTCAAAGCGTCGCGATCCTGAAGATTACGGCCGAACCGCGCCATCAGGCCACTTTCCGACATATAGGTGATATGCGCAGCCATACGGGCGACGGCGAGACCCGCATGGGGACGTTTATCGGTTTCAAAATAACGGCCGTGATTCCAGTTGGGATCGGCCATAATGGCCTGACGCCCCACCTCATGAAAGGCAATGTTCTGGGCTGAATGCCGCCAGGTGGTGGCGATGGCAATGGCACTGTGGACCCGTTCGGGGAAAGTCACCGACCATTGCAGCACCTGCATCCCCCCCATGGACCCGCCAATGATACAGAAAATCTTGTCAATACCCAGATGATCCAGCAACATGGCCTGGGCCCGCACCATATCGCGAATGGTGATCACCGGAAAATCCAGGCCATAGACATTACCGGTCTCGGGATTGATTTCCGCCGGCCCCTCCGTCCCCGCACAGGATCCCAGCACATTGGCACAGATCACAAAAAACTTGTCCGTGTCCACCGGTTTTCCAGGACCCACCATATTGTCCCACCAGCCGGCTTTCCCGGTAATCGGGTTTTTGCCCCGCACATACTGATCTCCGGTCAGCGCATGACAGACCAGCACGACATTGGATTTGTCGGCATTGAGCCTGCCCCAGCTTTTATACGCCACCCGGAACGGCCCCAGCTTTTCCCCGGAATCCAGCACAAGCGGCGCCGCCTTCCCAAGGATCACCACCTCGGTATCCCGATTTCTGGCCTTTGCGGTTTCTGTCTGCTGCGTCATTATGTTTCCTGATATTCCTGTGGCTCAGGCGCTCGATCTTCAACCTGTCATAACCAAGGCAGGACATATGTCAATAAATTCTTTGTTTCTGGAAATTCTTAGTTTCTGGCAGGCTTGTACCGAATATCATCTTGCAGTCCCGGCCTGATAAAGCTAGAACACTCTCACCGGCTCCACAGGGAAGACCGGCGCGCCTATGAAAAGCGGCAACCCCTAGAAACAATAACAGGTAATGACGATGACCGGACTGGTGCCCCGTCCCTGGATTGAAACGCTCGACATTTATGTGGGTGGCAAATCCAAAACGGCCGGCGTGAAAAACGCCGTCAAGCTTTCCTCCAACGAATCTGCCCTTGGGCCTAGCCCAAAGGCGCTGGACGCCTATGCAAAAGCCGCCGCCAGTCTGCATCGTTATCCGGACAGCTCCTATCGTAAGCTACGCGAGGCCATTGCCGAAAAACACCGGCTGGACCCCGAACGCATTGTCTGCGGCATCGGCTCTGATGAAATCCTGAAGCTGGCCTGCCGGGCCTATTTGGCGCCGGGGGATGAGGTAATTTACAGCCGACATGGTTTCATGATGTACCCTATTGCCGCAAAGTCTGTGGGCGCCGTACCGGTGGAAGCGGAGGACAAGGAATATACCGCCGACGTAGACAACATCCTCGCCCGGGTGACAGAGCGCACCCGCATTGTCTTTCTGGCCAACCCCAACAATCCCACCGGCACCTACCTTCCCCGGACAGAGGTTGAGCGTCTGTGGCGGGGGCTGCCGGATCATGTATTACTGGTGCTGGATGCGGCCTATGCCGAATTTGTCGAGGCGGCGGATTATGAGGCTGGCATCGACTTGGCCGGACGGGCAGAAAATGTGATGATGACGCGAACCTTTTCCAAGCTTTACGGCCTGGCGGCTCTGCGTCTGGGCTGGGGGTATGGGAACGAAAAGATCATTGCCACCCTGAACCGGCTTCGGGATCCGTTCAATGTGCCAACCCCGACAGAACAGGCCGGCATTGCCGCATTAAAGGATACGGTCTTTGAACATCAGGCCATAGAGCATAACCGCCATTGGCGCAACTGGCTGGAAGAAGAGCTTCAGGGCCTTGGCCTTGAGGTGGTGCCCAGTGTGGCCAATTTCCTGCTCATCCGTTTCCCGGAAGGCGAAAGAAATGCACAAGCGGCCAATGAGTTTTTGCTGAAAAACGGCTATATCCTGCGCTGGCTGCCGGAACAGGGCCTGGGCGACTGCCTGCGGCTTACCGTCGGGCGGGAAGAGGAAAACCGGGCCGTGGCGGCACTTCTGAAAAAGTTTATGGGAGAGGCCTGACATGACGCTCTACAAACATGTCACCATCATCGGGTTCGGCCTGATCGGATCGTCCGTGGCCCGGGCGCTCAGGGAAAATGGCCTGTGCGAAACTATCGTCGCCTGTGACCAGGATGCGGCCTGCCTGAAAAAGGTCGAGGAACTGCATCTGGCGGATCGCACGGAAGCGGACCCCGCCAAAGCTGTACTCGGCGCCGATCTCGTTATGCTGGCCACGCCGGTGGGCACCTTTGGCCCCCTTGCCAAAACCATTGGCCCTCATCTGGACTATGGGGCCACGGTGACCGATGTGGGGTCCGTCAAGGGCAGTGTGGTTCGGGCGCTCAGGCCGCATATGCCGCCCCATGTGCATGTCATTCCCGGGCACCCGGTCGCGGGGACCGAACAGTCCGGACCGGAAGCCGGGTTTGCCAGTCTGTTTTTCGGGCGCTGGTGTATTCTGACCCCGCCGGAGGATGTGGACGAGACCGCGCTCACCACCCTGAAAAAAATGTGGGAAGCTTTTGGCAGCACCGTGGAAATCATGACCCCGGAACATCACGATCTGGTGTTGGCGATCACGTCACACATTCCGCATCTGATCGCCTATAACATTGTGGGCACCGCCCATGACCTGGAAGGCGTGACGGATTCGGAGGTGATCAAGTTTTCCGCCGGCGGGTTTCGGGACTTCACCCGTATTGCCGCTTCCGACCCCACCATGTGGCGGGACGTTTTCCTGCACAACAAGGAAGCGGTGCTGGAAATGCTGGGACGGTTCACAGAAGATCTGACCGCGTTGCAACGCGCCATTCGCTGGGGTGACGGGGATAAGCTGTTCAAGCTGTTCTCCCATACCCGGGCAATCCGCAAACAGATCATCGAAGCTGGTCAGGATGACGCCGCCCCGGACTTTGGCCGCGAACACGACATTCCCAAAAACAACATGTCGCCCAAGAGCTGAACCGTTAGAGTGTATTGTGCATAGGTTGACCCATTCACAATTCACTCTAGACCTTGTCCGGGTTCTCGATGCCCTGATAGGCTCAGCAGTGGCATAGTCATCCAATAACAGTTAGATCGCCGCGCCCTCCACTCAGCGTATGACCGGGCTTAATTCGTAAACTGGGATAGGGCCCACAAACAGCAAGCCGTTCTGCAACGCAATGGACAATGACAAAACCTTGATCATTTCGTCATTACCATTCCGACGTTCTTCCACCATATCCTTCAGGTCATCCAGAATTTCATCGCCGGGTTCTTTCTGAAAGGCCGAAAGACCTGAGAGGACTTCGATAATATGCTCCACCCCGGTGATTTCGGCGCTGAAGGCGCCCAGGGGCCGAAACTCCTGGTCCAGGCTCATATCCCCCTTGAGCGTAAGGTCCAGCTTGCCGGAATCGATGCGCAATGTTTGCAATGTGACCGTGCCGCCTTCATCGCGCCAGGGAGCCAGGCCAGCCGGGGTAAACTCCGGCAGACGGCTGCCATGGACCGCCGCATGGACCATCACAGTGTCAGCTTTTTTGCCGAAAATTCCCACCGGGATCTCATAGGCCATAATGTCCTTTGCCCGCAACGCCATTTCACCGACAACCGGCATGTCCAGCTGGTCCGTATCCGGACTTTCCCCGATCGGACGACGGACATGAATCTGCACGTCGCGCGCTTCTGACAAACGTTCCTGTGGCCGGGCCGGGCCATAGCCCCACTGCATCTTGTCCATCACCACTGACAGGCGTTGGGGGCGCCTTTCCTCAATGTCCAGAATCAGGGAGGATTTGATGTGATCCGCCGCCAGCCGGAAAACCGCCTCTTCGTTTTCGCTCACAACCAGATCAGCATAATCCGCCACCATCACGCCATGGGTGAGTTTCCAGGGCTGGGCCACCACAGCCACCTCCGGGAAGGCAATAGACACCGTGCGTCCGGCCAGTTCCGGACCACCATAACTGACTTTCAGGGACGAACTTTTCAGCACGATTTTATAGGGAAACCCTTCCACCTCAAGGTCATCATAAAAAACCCCGACACCGCTGCCTTGCAAGTTCGCAATGGCTTCAAGCGTCTTTTCTTCAACCTGGGAGGCCAGATAAAACCAGAAGGCCACATATGCCCCGATCACCAACAAAACAATTGTGACAAGTACTTTAAAACGCATCAGCTTTTTCCACATTCCCCCCTGTTCATCCTGTCATCACCATGATGGCATAACACAACAGACCGTCTGGCGAAAAGATCATAATGAAATGACGGCCTAAAAGCCTTACGTCAACTGGCCCCTATTTCTACACAGCTTCCAACAGTTTCAGGCTGGCATCCTCAATGCGCTCTTCCAGGACGGCCAGGAATTCTTTTTTCTCTAGCCCCGGTTCAATGGGCGGCAAAAATTCAAAGATAATGGTTCCTGGGGACCATCTGAATCCTTTTTTCGGCCAAAACAATCCCGAATTCACCGCCACAGGCACCACCGGCTTTTGGGTATGTTTATAAAGGCCATAGATGCCGGAACGATAGGCATGACGCTGGCCGGGCAGGGTCCGGGTGCCTTCGGGAAAGATGACCACGCTGCGCCCTGCGTCAATCATTTTCCGGGCCGCTCTCATCATGGTGCGCATCGACCGGGGACCCGCACTGCGGTCAATGGGAATCATTTCCGATTTTTTGCAATACTGGCCATAGAGGGGGATCTTCAAAAGCTCCCTTTTCATCACGAATGCCGGATCCTTGAGCAGGGCATGCATGATCAGGGTGTCAAAGGCGGACTGATGCTTCATGGCAATGATGCAGGGGGTGCGGGGAATGTGTTCCGCCCCTCGGACTTCAAAATGGATTCCCGCCACGGTGCGCGACAAAAACAGGATGCTGTGAGACCAGAAGGTCTGGGCTCGGACCAGAAATCGACGATGCATCAGCAGGGCCGGCAGGCAAAAGGTACAATAGACACCCCCCCATACATAAAAAACAGCCGTGAAGACCAAGGACCGCAATCGGGCCATCATCCGTTTTTTCCCATATTCATATTCCCTGTGTCGTCTTTCCAGCCCATTGATTTCTGAAAAGAGAGGCAAGGTTTCCTCCCCGCTGAGACGCCCGGCGATGCTCGGCCCGATGCCACAATCCGGAGCCCCCGGAAACCGACATGTTTTTCGTCAAAATTCTGACTCGCTCACCGGTAATGTATCAGTCAGAGACGACCTGACAAGACTGAAAAGATATTTATTATATTCCCGGGCCAGAGAATAAAATTTGGTGTTTTCCGGACGCCACTGGCCAACCGGATGCGGGGTAAGCGGCAGGTCTGGCAAATACCGCTTCAGTTCCACCATGGCCCGCGGCATGTGTTCCAGCGACGTCACCACCCGCACGGACCCCACTCCCGCCGAGGCCACCCAGTGGGCAATTTCCCGGGCATTGCCTTCAGTATTTTGGGCCCGCTTGCCGATCTCGATACAGCAGGCCGCCAGCTTCGGGCTGCCCCCCAGATATTCCAGCAGCTCGTCTTCGGTGACTTTTTCATTGACCCCGGAAATAAACAGCCGCCGCGCCTGTCCTTCTTCCAGAAGGCGCATGGCCTCGTCCAGACGGTTCGCCCCCCCTGTCAACGCCACCACAGCATCGGTTTTTTCATCGGAAATCACCGTGTCCCGGGACAAGCCATAAAGAAACCACAAAAAACCACCGACCCAGAGCAGGAAAAGCACCATCAAAACATAAAAAAAGATCCGCATGCCTGTTCTCATCCCGTCCCTAAACGGTCCTGGCCAGTTCATTCATCACGGTAATCTGCGCCGTCACCATGGAAATCAACGCCGAAACAAAGGGCAAGGTCAGCAAAAGCGCCATTTCCAGATAAGGTATACGGGGCGTTTCCACCAGACCTGCTGCCAGATTTTGCACCAGATGCGCCAGACCAAAAATGGTCAGCAAGGCCAGAATAAGCCCGATAATCCCGCCTTTCAGGCCATGGCGCATGAACCGGCGCCGATAGGCCCGGGCGATCAGCCCGTCCTGGGCCCCCATCAGATGCATGATTTTGATAATTTCCTTATGTTCCGCAAGCCCCGCCTTGGTGCCAAAAATCACAATACACACACTTGCCATCACCACCAGCAGCAAAATGCCCAGCGCCACATATTCCAGCATGGTGACAAGTTTCAGGAAATGCGCCAGCCATTTCTGATGATCATCAATTTCGACCTTGTCCGAAATCTGTTTCAGCCGGCTGCGCAACGCATCCAGATTCAGAGACAGGCGGGCCTCGGTCCTCACATCCAGCATGGCCGGCACCGGCAAATCATCCGTAATATTTCCCGCCCCGAGCCAGGGTTCCAGAAGGTCAGCAATCTGGCCCTCTGACAGCACATGAACCTCGGTCACGCCCGGTGTCTGGCTGAGTACGGCGCGAACCCTTTCCACTGCTTCGCGTCGTTTTTCCGCTTCCTCTATGGTGATCTGTACAGTCAGCCGGTTGGACAGGCTTTGTGTCCAGTTGTCAAATCCGGAATGCACTAGCAAACTGCCCGTAAGCGCCAGAGCGCTAAGATAAACCATGACCGCCATAACCCAAGGCAACAGGCGGGTCGCCTCATGATCTTTTTCTTCGGGAAGGAATTCAAAATACGCCGTCATGCTCAGGCCCTTTCCTCAGGCCCCGGCGGCGACGTTGTCGGGCGCAGGGCTCCGGCATCAATGGGGCTTATGGGACTTTCGCCAGCACCGAGCAGTTGCAGCCGGCCATCATGAAGATGCATGCGGCTGGCCCCGATTTTGCGAACCAGCGACATGTCATGCGTGGCAATCACCGTCGTGGTGCCCAGCTTATTCAGCTCTACAAACAGATGCATCAGCCTCTCGGCCATCTCCGGATCCACATTGCCTGTCGGTTCATCCGCCAACAACAGATCCGGCCGGTTAATTACGGCCCGGGCGATGGCGACACGCTGTTTTTCCCCGCCCGACAGGGTGGACGGCCGGGACGCCATGCGATGTTCCAGCCCGACCCAGCTTAACAGTTCCTGCACATGTTCCTCGATTTCCGGGCCTCGACCACCGGCAATCTTCAGGGGCAGCGCCACATTTTCCACAGCCGTCAAATGGTCCAGCAGGCGAAAATCCTGGAACACCACCCCAATCCGCCGTCTCAAACGCGGCAGCGCCTTACGGTCCAGCGCCCCCACATCCTGGCCGAACATGGTAATCGTCCCCCGCGACGGCCGGTGCGCGAGATACATCAGGCGCAGCAAGGACGTTTTTCCCGCCCCGCTCGGGCCTGTAAGAAAATGGAAAGAGCCCGGACTCAATTCAAAAGTGATATCCTTGAGAACTTCTGCCCCCATCCCATATCGCATACCGACATTTTCAAAACGGATCACGCGAAAACCTCTGTGTCATGTGCCTCTGCTATGTATTTGACACATTTAAAGCATATCAGCCTTAATCTGCCAAGCCCCGCCACAAAAAGAATTGAGACGCCAGAAAATGGCCGTCATCAGACCTCGACTCTTGCACTGAACTATTCGGCGGATTATAAAATAAACTCCACTAGTGACAAAAAAACGCTATTTTACAGGCACCTGTATGATCCTCACCTGTCCGGAATGTTCCGCAAAATATGTGGTGGACCCCAAGGCCCTGATGCCCGCAGGGCGTATGGTGCGTTGCGCAAAATGCCGGCATACCTGGCGGGAGATGCCCCCGTCGGCGGACATTCCCGTGGTCAGTGAAGAAGAAGAACGACGTAATCTTGCCCCCGAACCGCCCGAAGATCAGCCCGAAGATCAGAGTGGCGGCAACCGCAATACAGAAGCAACGGTCCCGACCTCCAATTCCCCCTCACCGGAGCCAGGCACCAATCCAGGCACCAATTCTACCACTACAGCGGAACCGAACCGCGAAGCCACCACAAAGGATCAGGAACTGCCGTTTATGCAGCGCGCCAAACGGCCGCGACCAATCCCCCGGGGGTCCAATCTGCCGGCCCTGCAAAATCATCAGCACGGCCATAATATGTGGGGCTGGATCAGCCTTGTCGCCTTTGTTGTCCTGAGTATTGGCTCTATTCTGTTGTTTCATGAAACCATCAGCGAAACCTGGCCGCCCGCCCGCAAGCTGTATCAGATCATCGGCATGCAGGATTCCCCCGCCGGTGCCGGACACGCCGCCACGGCCACAGCCGCGCCCAAAGTACCGATCAGCAAACGGCTGGTGATTGAAAATCTTGAACCGGCACAGGAATATCAGGGCAATGTCCCTATCCTTATTGTCCGCGGGGAAGTCCGCAATATTACCGACGAACCCCAGAAAATCCCACCGCTGAAGGTGGCGTTGCAAGATGCCCAGCGTACTACAATCCGGCAATGGATTTTCCACCCCTCCCCCGGTATGGTCGCAGCAGGCAAGCATATCCGTTTCGAAACCAGATTGCCGGACCCGCCCCAGGATGCCCGAGATCTGCGCATCGCCTTTACCGAAGAAAAATAAAAAAGCTGTGATGATGTTGCCTTAGTCGTCAAAATTCACTCCAAAACCCGCCGCAAATCAGCCGTAAAGCAAATATAAAGCTTTTTTCGCTAAAACCGGTTGAGACAAAATATTGTGGTGAACAGGCTATGGCACATATACTGATTGCAGAAGATGAAGAAGCCGTACGCTGTTTCGTGAGTCGGGCTCTGGAACTTCGGGGACACAAGGTGACCGCCGTGGCGGATGGGGGCGAGGCGCTGGATGCCCTTGAGCGGGAAGAATATGACCTGCTGTTGACTGATATCGTCATGCCGGTAATGGACGGCATCGCCCTTGCCCTTAAAGCTTCGGCTGCCTATCCGGCCCTGCCAATTCTGATGATGACCGGCTATGCCCATGAAAAGCAGCGGGCCCACAATCTGGACGCCCTGATCCACGAGGTCATCAGCAAACCGTTCTCTCTGGAAGATCTGTGTCAAGCTGTGGAGACGGCTCTGGAAAATAAGCCCCCCCTTCACTGAGAAAGTTACACCAGGAAATATTCACACCAAGAAACATTCGCCGGGCGGGCCGGTACTCTTCTTCCCTTTATTGGGAGGGGAGGATGGCGCTGTTCGGGTCGGCGTCATCTGGCATCGGGGACGGCGCCAATTCCCGGATCAGTGGGGTCTGGGGGATATTGGCCCCAAGACGGTGTTTCAGATTGTTCAGCACCACCAGAATCTGAGACTGATACTGAGCAGCGCTTTCCATCTCCCCCGCTTCAAGACTGGACAGGGTATCACGAACCAGCCGATCCGCTTCCGCCAGCAGGTCTTCTGTTTCAATGCCGGTTTTGGATAAGGTCAGGCCCAGCCGGCTCAAAGACTGTCCCAAGCGTTTCTGGGTCTGCCCCCATTCCTTCCATTCCCGGCTGATCCGCGCCTCAAAGGCACTGGAACGGTCCGTACTGGCCAGTTCGGTGACAATCCGGCCCTTATAGCTGTTGGCCAGAAGCTGTTTCTGAATGGTGATCAGGTTGTCTACAATCTGTGCCCCCTGGCTCGCGGCCACATAACGGCCATAGCCGCCGGAAGTAAGAACGGCCAGATCGTCATTGACCAGGGCCTGCCGCAGATTGTCCACCAAAGCAATGGCGTGTTCATGGTCATTGCGGGACACATATCCCAGAATACGGTCATAGAGGCGACGAACCACCAGATAATCCGGCACCGTTTGTTGCGCATAACCATCAGACAATGCGCGTACACGCACAAAATCGCTAAAATCGTGATCCAGTTCCTGGAGGTGGCGCAAAATGGCCTCGGGGGATTTATTCTGACGAAGCGCCAGCGCCAGCCGGTCCAGCCCCTGCAACAGGGCCAGTTCCTTCTGACCGCTCTCCCCATATTCTAACAACAGGGCCAGATCCCACAAAATCTTGCGCGCCTCTTGCCAGTCGCCCGGCCGGGCGGGTCTCACCAGCCGCCAGTAGGCCGAACGCAACGCCATATAATAAACTGGCGGGCGCAGGGCAGTCTGGTCGGGCACGAGCCCCAAGGCCATCACCTTGCGCGCCAGGGTCTGGCGATCTTCGGGCCGGGTCAGAAGTTTTTCCCGAATGTCATTCAGCAGATCGGCCTCGGCGTCATGAAAAAACCGTTTGGGCAACAGTACTGCGTCCTTCCCCACACGACTGGCCTGCCCCGCCTCATCTTCCGCCACCAGCGTCACGGTGGCCAGCCGCCCCGCCATATCAACCGCCGAAAGATCCACATACAGGGTACCGGAAAATTCTGTCACCCCACTTACGGGCAGATCAAGATGCGCCACCGCCATATCGGGATTTTCCGGCTCACGCACCTCCAACGACAGGCGTTTCAGGGCATAATCATCCGCGAGGCTGATCTGAAGAGGCGTCAACCCAAGGGGGGTGGTTTCAGCCCCCAGGGCAAAATCCCGGATTTCAGGTGCTTCATCCTGCACCAGAATCACCGGCCATCGCCCCAGTCGGTAAGAACCGGTCCTGACCTGCCAGTCCGTTGCCTCCCGCAGGGTCAATTGCGCTTCATAGCTGCCGTCTCCCCCCTGTTCAAAGGGCACGACGCGCCCTTCGGCCACCAATACCGGACGCCAGCGGATATTATCAATCCGCACCTTCAACAGGCTGCCTTCAGGTACCGGATTGATCCCCGCCGCGGGAAAGGACCGCGAACCGTCCGGAAGGGGCTTCGCCGTTAAGACGCCTGATATTTCCATGCTTTCGGCTTCGGTATAGGGGGGCGGCACAAGGCGCGCCGTCATATGGGGAACGGGATAGGTAAACAGCGCCCGGGGTTTGAGCGCAATCTCCAGCCGGCGCCCCGCATCTTCTCCGGCCAAAAGCGCAAATACTCCCACCAGAAGGATCGATATCCCAAGAGTCTTGAGTGGCGCCCCCAGCCGCCGCGGCCGCCTTCCGGAAAACCCGGCCAGCACCAGCAGCCCCATCAGCGCCAGCATCAGCCCGTAAAGAGCTGCATGAATCCCCTCCGGCACATATCCCCACGGGTCCAGAAAAGAAATACCCAGATACAGAACCAGGATCGCGCCGGCCTGCACCCCTCCATAAGCCAGACCCTGCCCTGGCATTCCGGCGGCGGGACGTTCCGATCCAACAAAAGTGACCCTCATCAACAGGTCCTGATCTTCATGGTTTTATCTCCGGTAAACTCCCCTTATTGTGCCAGCCAGTCGGGAAGTCGATCAAGCCCGATCAGATCTTCATAACTCTGACGCGGCCGCACCACGGCAAATTCATTTTCTTTTACAAGCACTTCCGGCACAAGCCTGCGGGTGTTATAGGTCGAGGCCATCACCGCACCATAGGCGCCGGCGGACCGAATCGCCACCAGATCGCCGCTTTGCATCGGCACCAGGCGGCGCCCGCGGGCAAAGGTATCTCCCGTTTCACAAACCGGGCCGACCACATCATAGGGAACTTTTTCCGCCTTTTTTTCCCGCACTGGCACTATTTCGTGATAGGCGTCATACATGCTGGGCCGGATCAGGTCGTTCATGGCCGCATCAATAATCAGAAAATTGCGTTCCTCGCCCTCTTTTACATAGATCACCCGGCTGACCAGAATGCCGGCATTCCCCACCAACAGCCGACCGGGTTCAATGATAATCCGACAGTCAAGGCCGCCAACCACCTCCTTGACCATGGCGGCATAGGACTCGGGATGGGGCGGTTCCTGATCCGTAGGATCATAGGGGATTCCCAACCCGCCGCCCAGATCCAGGCGACGAATGTCATGACCATCCGCGCGCAGGGTTTCGATCAGCCCAGCCACCCGCTCGAATGCTTCCCGGAATGGTTCCAGCCGGGTCAACTGCGAGCCGATATGCACATCCAGTCCCACCACCTCAATCCCCGGCAATCGCGCGGCCTCGGCATAAATGCCCCGGGCCTGTCGCCAGGGCACACCAAACTTGTTTTCCGACTTGCCGGTGGAAATCTTGGCATGGGTGAGGGCATCCACATCGGGATTGATGCGAAAGGCGATGCGGGCGGTCAAGCCGAGATGCTCGGCCACCCGGCTGAGCTGATGCAGTTCCGGCACACTTTCCACATTAAACTGGTAAATGCCCGCCTTCAGGGCGAAAGCCATTTCGTCTTCGGTTTTGGCGACCCCGGAATAAACAATTTTCTCGGCCGGAATGCCGGCCTTAAGCGCCCGGCGCAACTCGCCCTCGGACACCACATCGGCGCCGCTGCCCAGCGCCGCCAGGGTGGCGATGACGGCCTGATTGGTATTGGCTTTCACCGCATAACACAATAAGAGGTCCAGCCCCTGTTGCTCAAAAGCCCGGGTCAGAACCCGATAATGACGTTCAAGGGTCGCGCTGGAATAACAATAAAAGGGCGTGCCTACCTGATCCGCGATGTCACGAACCGGCACGTCCTCCGCATACATTTCTCCCTGCCGATAACCGAAATGATCCATAGGTTATGATATCCTTTTAATATTGTGGCGTGCCCGTTCCAGATTTTTTCATCCCGGCGGGGGTGGCACTGCTTTCGGCCTGCGGTTTCTGATAACCGGGCGGGGGCTCCAGCGGGCTTTTCTTGCCGCAGCCATAAAGCGCAAAAAGCCCGGCCACAATCACCGCCAGCACCACACCTTTGGCCACAAAGGCAAGAATCAGTTTTTTACTCATCACGACATTCCCGGTTCCCGAATATGCAGTCCAATGGACTACAAGACAAATTGTCCCCTGTAAAGCCGCGCCTGTCAAAAAACCGTCCAGGGCGTTCACAAATCCGTGACTGTCATTTGCGGGAAAATGAGGTAAAATCCTGCTTCTCTCTTTTGACCTCAACCTTTCTTATCAAGGAGATTCCCATGATCGGGTATGTGACATTGGGCACCAATCATTTTGAAAAAGCTGCGGCATTTTATGACAAGGTTCTGGCCGTGCTCGGGGCCAAGCGCACCATGGAAGCCGACAGCTTCATTGCCTGGGGCACCGCCCCGAATGAGCCCATGCTGTCCATTATCCTGCCCTATAACAAAGAAGCCGCCACCGCGGGCAACGGCACCATGGTGGCCCTTTATGCCCAGTCTCCGGAAGTGGTCAAGGCGGTGTACGAGGCCGCTCTTGAGGCCGGCGGCACGGATGAAGGTACCCCCGGCCCGCGCAGCGAGGGCGGTGACGGCTTTTATGCCGCCTATTTCAGGGATCTGGACGGCAATAAACTGAACGCCTTCTGTATGGTTCCCGCTTCTTAGGGTGAATTGAGCCTGTCTCATCACTAGCTCCGGAAACAGACAAGCCCCTTTCCCCGCCCCGGAATATCGGGGACACTAGAAAGGGGCTCAACAATCTGCGCCGGGGCATGAGACGCCGTTTAAACCTGATAAAGCCTTAATCCTCATAATCCGGGCCCTGACCTGACCCCGGTCTTACCGGCGGCGGCGCAACGCGGCAATTCCCAACAGCCCAAGCAGCAAAAGCCCGACCATTTCGGGTTCCGGAACGGTGGGAATCTGCCACAGCACAATCGTCTCCAGCCCGGTTCCGGAAATATTGGGCACCTGGATGCCCAGCCAGAAGGTCGCGGTCTCACCCACCGGCAGGAAACCATCAAACCACAGCATATGTTGATCCGACAGCTCATTAAGCACAAAATGCCCACTGCTGCTTACTGGCGGCAGCGGGTCAAAAATGAACCCCAGCCCATCGGGCTGAATCAAAGCGCCGCTGGCATCCAGCATGGCCAGTTCGATATGGAAATCCTTCCAGTCAAGAATGGGATAATCGGGATTGTTGAACACATCCTTGTCGATAGCAATTTGCACCAGGGGTGCATCAATGGGGTCAAACCCGATCTGAAACTCGATATGGCAGGGCTGCACAGCCTGGAAATATTCCTGAACCTGCCCCGTATCAAAGCCCAGATGCTGTGACTGTGGCCCTACCGGCGTGGCCACACAGGGCCCCTGAACATTACTCAGATTGATGGTTGTGGCCCGTACCGGCAACGCCGCAAAGAGAACCATCCCCGTCAGCGCAACCGCCCAGCCGTATTTTTTGAGTACAGACTTTTTCATCATGGTGATCATGGCGAGCGTCCTTAAATATGTTGTCATTACAAAACGACCCGGAACTTGTTGAACTCGCAAACTCAATAGAAGTATATGCAAGTTTTGTTCCAGCCATGACATATGACTTCCTGACGGAACGCTTAAGCGGTCATTTAGAGGGGTTTTAATATAAGCATTTCATAACACTGTAAAATATTCCGACACTTAAACATATTCTGGTGAACATATTCTGGCAACTTGCGCCGGGCCTCTTCCAAAGAAAACCTTATCACAGAGGACCTGACACAGCCTCATGGGGGGGGAGGCCGAGCGGAGTCTGCCGGAATCTTTGGCCGGAATCTTTGGCTGGGATCTTTAACCGGAATATTCTATCGGGATGTTCGGATCAGGATGCAAGACGTTTGCGGGCGGCCTTGACCTGGGCGCGCACCTGATCAGGGGCGGTACCGCCATAGCTCTGGCGGCTGGCGACGGAATTTTCCACACTCAGCACGCTGAACACGTCTTCGGTAATGCGCGGTTCCACCTCCTGCATTTCCTTGAGACTGAGACCGTCCAGATCGCAGCCCTTCGCTTCCGCCCGCGCCACCAATGTGCCGGTGACATGATGCGCCTCCCGAAACGGCATGTCGAGCACCCGCACCAGCCAATCGGCCAGATCGGTGGCGGTGATAAATCCGGCTTTGGTGGAGGTCAGCATCTTGTCCGACTTGACCCCCATATCCTCGATCATGCCGGTCATGGCGGCGATGATCAGGGAAAAATTCTCCGCCGCATCGAAAGTGGCTTCCTTGTCTTCCTGCATATCCTTGGAATAAGCAAGCGGCAAGCCCTTCATCACAATCAGCAGGCTGTTCAGCGCGCCGATGATTCGCCCGGCCTTGGCCCGGCACAGTTCCGCTGCATCCGGGTTTTTCTTCTGCGGCATGATGGAGGAACCGGTGGTGAATTTATGGCTCAGCGTGATATAGTCAAACTGCGCCGAGGACCAGATCACAATCTCCTCCGCAAGCCGCGAGACATGGGTCGCGCAGATGCTCGCCGTCGCCAAAAATTCCAATGCAAAATCCCGGGCTGACACGCTGTCGAGGCTATTGGCCGTTGGCCGATCGAACCCCAGTTCCCGGGCCGTCATGAACCGGTCGATGTCAAAGGACGTGCCTGCCAGCGCTGCCGCTCCCAAGGGACATTCATTCAGTCGCTTGCGCACATCCCTAAGCCGGTCCCGGTCGCGGGAGAACATTTCAAAATAAGCCAGAAGATGATGGCCGAACGTGATCGGCTGGGCGCTTTGCAGATGGGTGAAGCCGGGTAGGATCACCTCGGCGAATTTTTCCGCCTTGTCCACCAGGGCCGCCTGCAGCCGCCCCAATGCTGCCTCCATCTGGTCAATGGCGTCGCGTATCCACAACCGGAAATCGGTCGCCACCTGATCATTCCGCGAGCGCGCCGTATGCAGCCGGCCGGCCGCCTCGCCGATAATTTCTTTAAGCCGGGATTCCACATGCATGTGGATATCCTCAAGCCGGGCATCATAGGTAAAGTTTCCGGCTTCGATTTCTGTCTGAACCTGATCCAGTCCTTTCAGGATCGCCGCGCCATCTTCCCTTGAAATTATGCCTTGTGCCACCAACATTTTGCAATGCGCCTTTGACCCCTGGATATCCTGGGCATATAACTTCTTGTCAAAATCAATGGAGGCATTGATTTTTTCCATGATTTCCGAAGGACCGGCAGCAAAACGTCCGCCCCAAAGTGCGTTTGCGGATTTTTCCGAGGCCGGTTTTCCGGAGGCCTTCTTCTGGTCAGACATGACTTTATCCTGTTTTTGTGGCATGTGAGGGAGTAATGAATAAAACGATTATCGGTTTGGCGGTTTTTATTGCCCTTGTTTTCGCGGCACTCTTGTTCGCAAACAACTTCCTGAACGACGGAAATACGCCAAAAGTGAGCCCGCTGCAAGCCCTGGCGGTGGGAAATATGGCAAAATTTAGCGCCCATTCACAGCCCAAGTCCCTACCGGATATTCCCTTTATCGCCCCGGACGGCCGCCAGGTCACCCTTGACGCCTTCCACGGCAAAGTGATTCTGCTGAATATCTGGGCCACCTGGTGCGCCCCCTGCCGCCATGAAATGCCGGGTCTCGACCGGTTGAACCAGACCATGAAAAATCAAAATTTCGAGGTGGTGATCCTGTCTATGGATCGCAGCGGCCGGGACGTGGTGATGAAATTTCTGAATGAGGTGGGCATTCAGTCCCTGAGCCCCTATCTGGACCCCACGGGCAAATTCAGCCGGGCGGCCGGCGCACTGGGCCTGCCGGTCACGCTGCTGATCAATAAAGAGGGGAAAGAACTCGGCCGGCTGACCGGTCCCGCGGAATGGGACTCCGAAGACGCCCGCGCCCTGATTCGCGCCACCCTGGATCCGGCCTAGAGAAAATTGAGCCAACCTATTTACAATTCACGCTAACGCAGCGGAAGCGCTGCGTCCCTTCCTCTGCCAAAACACCCTTGACACCACTGTTATATTATAACATAAATCACAAACAAGGTTATAACATAACATATTAAGGGATACTCTGAACTATGCCTGACCTTTCCGCCAGCCGCCTGTTTTGTCTGTTGTTTTCCGCCGCCGCCAGCGTCGGCGTAACGGCGCTCCCGGCAATCAGTGACGACGGTGCCCCGGCACACGATCACGGCCATGAAATGGAAGAAATCTTTGCCACCGCGGCCCCCCATGAGAAAAACCGCATGGATGTGCTGCAAGGCAACAGCCTGCTCAGCGGCGAAGATCTTGATCGGCGCATGGCCGGCACCATTGGCGAGACGCTGAGCGGCATGCCGGGCATTTCCTCCACCTATTTCGGGCCCGGTGCCAGCCGCCCGATCATTCGTGGCCTGGGCGGCGACCGGATCCGGGTGCTGATTAATGGGATCGGCAGCATCGACGCTGCCAGCACCAGCCCCGACCATGCCGTGGCCGGCGATCCGCTTACCGCCGAACGGGTGGAAGTCCTGCGCGGGGCCAGCACTCTGATTTACGGCAATAACGCCATTGGCGGCGTGGTCAATATCATTGACAACCGGATTCCTGCTGCCCTGCCGGAGGCGGGCTTTGAGGGCCGCGCGCGCCTCGGTTATGAAACAGCGGGCGAAGACATTTCCGGCGGCGCAGCGATCACCTCTGCCGTGGGGAACCGGTTCGCCCTGCATCTCAACGGGTATTTCCGCAATTCGGAAGATTACGACATCCCCGGTAAGGCCGAAAGTGAACGTCTGCATGCCGCCGAGGGCCATGATGACTCGTCGCTTGAGAATGAGACTTCCGGCACGGTGGAAAACTCCGACGTGGACAACAAAGGCGGGGCCGTTGGTTTCGGCTGGTTCGGGGAAAACGCCAAGCTCGGCGCGTCCTTCAGTCTTAATGACAGCAATTACGGTGTTCCTGGTGGTCATGGACATGAAGAAGAGGACCATGAAGAAGAGGATCACGAAGAAGAAGTCGTGCGCATCGACCTGGACCAGAAACGTTTTGATCTGGCCGGGGAAATCACCCGGGATTTTGCCATTTTCCAAACCGCCCGCCTGCGTTTTGGATATGCAGATTACGAACACAAGGAACTGGAAGGCGAGGCCATCGGCACCCGCTTCCTGAACGAGGGCTGGGAAGGACGCCTGGAACTGATCCAGAAAGACATGGAAAAGCTGCACGGCTCCATGGGCTTGCAAATCAGGAAACGGAACTTCAAGGCCATTGGGGATGAGGCCTTTGTGCCGCCCTCCGAAACCCTGCAATGGGGTGTCTTTGCGGTGGAGGAAGTAGTCCTTGACCCGCTGACCCTGGAATTCGGGGCCCGCTTTGATCATCAGAACACCGAAAACAAGACGCTGGGCATTGACCGCAGCTTCAACAGCATCAGCCTGTCGGCCGGCGCCGCCTATCATCCAACGGATGACAGCCTGGTGGGCCTGAGCCTCAGTCACACAGAACGGGCGCCCACGCCCGAGGAACTGTTTTCCAATGGCCCGCATCTGGCCACCAATGCCTTCGAACGAGGCAATATCGGCCTGGACAAGGAAAAAGGCATTACCGCAGAACTGACCCTCAAGAAAGAAAGCGAAACGTTCCGCGGCAGTCTCAACCTGTATCACAGCTGGTATCAGGACTTTATTTTCGAGCAGGAAACCGGTGAAGACATAGACGGCCTGCGGGTATTTGAATTCCGCCAGCAGGATGCCCGCTTCTACGGCGCGGAAGTAGAAGCGGAATGGACCCTGTTCCAAAAAGGACTGCATCAGGTCAGCCTGGACGTGGCCGGGGATTATGTCCGCGCCAAATTCACGGACAATGGGGGCAATGTCCCCCGTATTCCCCCGCTCAGCGCCACGCTGGGGCTGAATTACATCGGTGAGGCGCTGGAAGCCCGCGCGGAAGTACGTTTTGTGGATGATCAAAACAAAATCGGGGCCAATGAACTGGCCACGGACGGCTATACCGAACTGAACCTGGAACTGGGCTGGCAACCGGCGGAGGCCATTCCCGAGCTGATGGTGCGGCTGGCGGCAGAAAACCTGACCGATGCGGAACGGCGCACCCACACCTCGTTTCTCAAGGACAGGGTGCCGCTGCCCGGGCGGAATTTCAAACTCAGCCTGACTTACGGGTTTTAGGGTGAATTGTGGGGTCTCTCAGACATCCCACCAAACGGTTTCATCGACGCCGGTTCGAAAACCGGCGTTACGTATGGTGATTGAAAAGAAACCTCTGGCCGGATTGGCGATGGGTGTGAAAGACAGGAAAATAAATTCTTCCTTACGGCACCACCGTCACCGGCACCTTGGCTTTTTGCAGCACGCCGTATGCTACGCTGCCCAGCCCCAGCTTGGCGAGAAACCCCTTGCCCTTGTGCCCCATGAAAATCTGGTCCGCATTCTGTTCCTCGGCCACCGAGGTAATCACGTCTGCGGCATGGCCCACCTGGACAAAACTTTCAATGGTCACGCCTTCGCGCGCCAGGCGTTTTTTGGCCGGTTCCAGAATTTCCTCTTCCGCCGTTTCCAGCTGTTCCATCTGCTGGGAATGACGCACGGCCAGCTCTTCCACACTCATCACCTCAAATTCGGACCAGTCGACCACATAAACCAGCAGCAGCCGCCCCCCGCCATGTGAAACCAGTTTATCCGCGGCAAGCTTGGCGGCGCGCTCACTGACCTCTCCACCATCATACCCCACCAGATAAGTTAATTTTCCCTTGGTCATGGAAATACCTCGTTCATCTGTTAACGAAAATTGTTGTACGCCATAAGCTTAACCTTACTGCCTGGATCTAGTGAAGCATTGATCGGCATCAATTGCAAGACATCATCCCGGCGATGCTTCCTTTGTCGAAAACTAATACAAAAAAAATATGGAAAAATTTTCTAGGATAGCGCGTTATAATGTTCTAAATTAACAGGCAGCCCGTGGGGGGCGTGTTGAAGAAAGAGATGTGGGAATCATCTGAAAATTTCAAACTCCAAACTGCATACGCCCAAAATGCATATGCTGAGAATACACATGAACGACACACCCCTTTCATCGGGGCTGAACTATAACTTATAACTGAACCATAATTTACATAAAGTACCAATCAGGGTTAAATAACAGAAATGAGTATTACCGAATACAAGATTCATTCAGGGGCATAAAATGGACAGGTCAGTACACAAAACGCCTTTTAATCATGCCCGTTCCAATTTGAAACTGGTGACCTCTTCGACCTGTTCCGGAAACACGGCCTGCGAAGACTGTTCCGTCCGGCATATCGCCATGTGTAGCGCCCTTGACACGAAACAGGTGCAGCAGTTGGCTGATATTTCCACAGACTTCAAACGGGATGCGCGGCAGATTTTATGTTCCGAGGGCGACCCGGCAGATTATCTGTATAATATCCGCGAAGGCTGTGTGCGTATTTCCAAAATGTTGCCGGACGGCCGCCGGCAGATTACCGGCTTTCTGTTCCCGGGAGACTTTTTCGGACTGGCCTGCAAGGATGTCTACACCTTCACGGCAGAAGCCATTTCCCCGGTGGATATGTGTCGCTTTCCGCGCAAGAAAATCGCGCGGCTGTTCAGTGAAATGCCGGAGCTTGGCGAACGGGTTTTCGAGATGACCTCGACCGAATTGGAAGCCGCCCATGACCAGATGCTGCTTTTGGGCCGTAAAACCGCCAGCGAAAAACTGTGCTCCTTCCTTCTGGCTATGGCGGAAAAGTCCGCGCTGCGCACGCCTCGCGCCGCAGATCACGTTCATCTGCCCATGAGCCGCTCGGACATTGCCGACTATCTGGGGCTGACCGTCGAAACTGTCAGCCGGCAGTTCACCAAACTGGCCAAGGCCGGGCTGATCAAACTTGAAGGGGCTCATGATGTGCACCTTCTGGACCGTGACGCCCTGGCGGATATGGCAGAAGGAGACTGATCTCTCCCGGCATCGGTGGTAAAACCCTTGACCAAAACCGATGCTGGGAAACAGCCTTGAAAACGGCCAAAAACCGGTCAAAAGCCTTGACAAGACGATCCCCAACGCTATAGTGCGCCATCACCGCAAAAGGCCGTGAGCCTGCGGAATGACGAATCGTCATATCCCGGTCTGTAAATACGGGCCTGTGTCCGTTACCGGCTATGACCAGAAGAATAAACAGGATGTTGAACATGTTTGCAGTCGTCAAAACTGGTGGCAAACAGTATAAAGTAGCCAAAGACGATATTCTCAAGGTAGAGAAACTTGAGGGCGAAGCCGGCAGCAAGGTAACCTTGGATGAAGTGCTGCTGGTGGGTGATGACAAAGGGGTTCAAGTTGGCTCCCCAACGGTGGCTGGTACGGTTGTGACCGCAGAAATCCTGGAACAGACCCGGGGCGACAAGGTCATCATCTTCAAGAAAAAACGCCGCCACAACTATCGCCGCAAAAAAGGCCATCGTCAGGAACTGACGGTGCTTAAGGTCCTGGAAATCGGCAAGGGCGGGGCGAAGAAAGCCGCGCCGAAGAAGGCCGACAAGGCGGAAAAAGCAGAGAGCGCAAAGGCGGAAGACAGCAAACCTGCCGCAAAAAAAGCGGCGCCGAAAAAGGCCGCTGCCGCAGAGAAGAAAACCCCTGCCAAGAAGGCCGCACCGAAAAAAGCCGCTGCGACCAAGGCAACCAAAAAGTCACCCAAGACAACTGAGGAGAAATAAGACATGGCACATAAGAAAGCTGGCGGGAGTTCCCGCAATGGTCGCGACTCAGCCGGTCGCCGTCTTGGTGTAAAGAAATTCGGTGGCGAAGCCGTGATTCCCGGTAACATCCTGGTGCGCCAGCGTGGCACCCAATTCTATCCGGGTGAAAATGTCGGCATGGGCAAGGACCATACCCTGTTTGCACTTACGGAAGGCAAGGTCAAATTTTCCAAAGGCAAACTGAAACGCAGCTATGTAAGCGTTGTCAGCGAAGCCTAAACCGCCTGACACTGTTGAAAGTTTCCGTAAAAGGGGAATGCCGGTCATTCCCCTTTTTATATGCCGCTCCCCTTATATATAATGGATATATTGTGCTTTCGGTTATATCTTGGAAGAGACCTCATCTGTTATCCCGGGGACTAGAGAATTAAACATGCAGTTTCTCGATCAGTGCAAGATTTATATCCGTTCCGGCGCCGGCGGCGATGGCTGCGTCAGCTTCCGGCGGGAAAAATATGTGGAATTCGGCGGTCCTGATGGCGGCAATGGCGGGCGCGGCGGCCATATTCTGGTCGAAGCCGTCGAAGGTCTCAACACCCTGATCGACTATCGTTACAAACAGCATTTCAAAGCCCCGCGCGGCGGCCATGGCATGGGCAAGAACCGCACCGGCGCACAGGGCGGAGACCTAGTGTTACAGGTACCTGTCGGCACCCAGATCTTTGATGAAAATTATGACGTCATGCTGGCGGATCTGACCGAACCCGGCCAGGTGGTCATGATGCTGGAAGGCGGTAAGGGGGGGTTAGGCAATACGGCTTTCAAGTCCTCCACCAATCAGGCCCCACGCAAATTCACCCCCGGAGGACCGGCCGAAGAAATGTGGATCTGGCTGCGTCTGAAACTGATGGCCGATGTGGGGCTGGTGGGCCTGCCCAATGCCGGCAAGTCCACCTTTCTTGCCACCACCAGTCGCGCTAAACCGAAAATCGGCGATTATCCCTTCACCACGCTCGCCCCGCAGCTGGGGGTGGTGCGCGTCGGCGACCGGGAATTTGTCATTGCCGATATTCCCGGCCTGATCGAAGGCGCCCATGAAGGCCACGGTCTGGGGGACCGTTTTCTGGGCCATGTGGAACGCTGCGGCATCTTGCTGCATTTGATCGACGGCACCGGTGAAGATGTGGTTGAGGCCTACCGTACCGTACGTCATGAACTGGAAGCCTACGGCGCAGGACTGGACCGCAAACCCGAAATCATCGGCCTGAATAAGTGTGATGCGCTGGATGAGGACTTGATCAAGATGTTGAGCGATGAACTGGCCCAAGTGACAGATGCCCCTGTCCTGCCCGTGTCCGGCGTCACCGGGGCGGGGGTAAAAGAGGTGCTAAGCCTGCTGCTCAAACAAGTGGACGCCGCCCGCGAAAAAGAAAAGGATGCTGTCTCTTCCCCGTCCTATGCCGCTTCTGCCACCAGCGCGCCGGAGGAAGAAGAAGACAACACGCCGCAAGAGGAGGACCCCACAGGCTGGTCTCCTATCTGAGCAGCGCAAAGACAGGAGAGACACGCCTCCCCCAGAGCCGGCTAAAAATCATGGGCCGAAAATCATGGGCCGAAAATCATGGAAAGCCACCATTCATGAAAGATATCCTGAACGACAGCCACCGTATCGTGATCAAGATTGGTTCCGCCCTGCTGGTCGATGCCCAGACCGGACAGCTTCGCGAAAACTGGCTGGAAAGCATTGCCGCGGATGTGGCCCGCTTGCGGTCCGCAGGCAAGGATGTGATTCTGGTCTCGTCCGGCTCCATCGCACTGGGGCGCAAGCTTCTGGACCTGAAAATCAGCAAACGGCTGGAAGACAACCAGGCCGCCGCCGCCATGGGCCAGATCGAATTGGCCGCCGCCTACCGACAGATTCTGGGCCGTCACAACATTCCCGTGGCGCAAATTCTGCTGACCTATGGCGATACGGAGGAACGCCGCCGCTATCTTAATGCCCGCAACACCATGCTGCGACTGATGAAACTGGGCGTGGTGCCGGTCATCAATGAAAATGACACTGTGGCCACAGATGAACTGCGTTATGGTGACAATGACCGGCTGGCCGCTCGGGTCGCAACCATGTGTGAGGCAAACTGTCTGTTTTTGCTGTCGGATATAGACGGCTTGTACACCGCCGATCCCCACAAGGATGAAAACGCGCAATTTATCGCCCATGTGGACCAGATCACGGCGGAAATTGAAAGGATGGCCGGCACCCCCATTTCCACCGGCTTTGGCTCCGGCGGCATGATCACCAAAATCGCCGCTGCCCGAATCGCCACAGCCGGTGGCTGTCATATGGTTATTGCCAGTGGTAAACCCCTCAATCCAGTCAGCCGCTATCTGGATGGTGGTCCCGGCACCTGGTTCCAGGCCAGCGACAGCCCCTATGCCGCCAAAAAACAGTGGATCAATGGTACGCTGGAAATCAGCGGCCGCCTGGTGGTGGACGCCGGCGCCGCACAGGCCTTGGGACAGGGCAAAAGCCTGTTGCCTGCCGGTGTTGTGCGGGTGGAGGGCAACTTTGACAAGGGGGACGCAGTGAGCATTCTCGACCTGCACGGCCGGGAAATCGGCCGAGGCCTGATCGCCTATGGCGCGACCGAAGCCCGCAAGCTTATTGGCCGCCGCAGTCAGGAAATCGAACAAATTCTTGGTTATGTGGGGCGTGAGGAATTAATTCACCGCAGTGACCTTGTCATGACCGGTAACGGGCATAAATAATGATAATGAATAGGGAAATATGGTGCCGTTCAGGTCTCAACACTTGAAACAGGCTGAACCGGGAAAACCATTCACATCACCTACACCAAAAACATAACACCACAATATGGGAACGCTTGATGAATACAGAGCAGGACATCAAAAAACTGATCCAGGAGATGGGACAGGCCGCTCGTAAGGCAGCCGCCATCCTGGCTACGTGCCGTACCGAAGCCAAGAATACCGCCCTGCGGGCCGCCGCCGCCGCGCTGCGGACAAATGAGAAAGATATTCTATCGGCCAATGCCCGGGATATGGAAATTGCCAAGGGTCGCGGCCTGACCGGGGCCCTGCTTGACCGTCTTTTGCTTGATTCCGCACGGATCGAAGGCATGGCGCGCGGCCTTGAGGATATTGCCGATCTGCCCGACCCGGTAGGGGATGTGATGGCAAGCTGGGACCGGCCCAATGGCCTGAAAATTTCCCGCGTTCGCGTACCACTGGGCGTCATCGGAATCATTTATGAATCCCGACCCAATGTCACGGCAGACGCCGGCGCATTGTGTCTTAAATCCGGTAACGCTGCGATTCTGCGCGGCGGCAGTGAAAGTGCACATTCCAGCCGCGCCATTCATGCCTGCCTGGGTGAGGGCCTGCGTCAGGCCGGCTTGCCGGAGAGCGCCATTCAGCTGATTCCTACCCAGGACCGTTCCGCCGTAGGGGAACTTCTGGGACTTGCGGGTCTGGTGGATATTATTGTGCCGCGCGGCGGGCGTTCGCTCATTGAACGGGTGCAAAATGAAAGCAAGGTGCCGGTCATGGCCCACCTGGACGGCATCTGTCATGTCTATGTAGACCGCGACGCGGACCTGGAAAAAGCCATCAATATTGCCGTCAATGCCAAGATGCGCCGCACAGGAATTTGCGGGGCCATGGAGACCCTGTTGATTGACAAGGCGGTCGCCGATAAATTTCTGCCTCCCCTTGCCGAAGCATTGCGGGAAAAGGGGTGTGAATTACGGGGGGATGAGCTGGCCAGAAGCCTGTACCCGGGCATGGAAGCCGCTACCGAAGAAGACTGGGACACGGAATATCTGGAGGCCATCCTGGCGATCCGCTGTGTGGACGGCGTCAAAGGCGCCATCGAGCACATTGCCCGGCATGGATCCCACCATACGGACTCGATTGTCACCGAAAACGCCGACACCGCCGCCCTGTTCCTCAATGAGGTGGACAGCGCCATCGTCATGCACAACGCTTCCACCCAGTTTGCAGATGGCGGGGAGTTCGGCATGGGCGCTGAAATCGGCATTTCCACTGGCAAAATGCATGCCCGTGGCCCGGTGGGGCTGGAGCAGCTCACCAGCTACAAATATCAGGTCCAGGGCAATGGCCAAACGCGCCCCTGAGGCTCCATCCAGGAATGCTGGCGTCCCCCGACGCCCGGGGCTCATCCCCGGACAGCACCTCTGGCGCGGCCTCAAGATCGGTCTTCTGGGCGGATCATTCAATCCGGCGCACCAGGGACATCTGGACATCAGCCTCATGGCGCTCAACCGCCTGGGGCTGGATTATGTCTGGTGGCTGGTATCGCCGCAAAACCCGCTGAAAAGCCCCGCAGAAACGGCGGAACTTGACCGGCGGTTGGCCAAGGCGCGCCGCTTGGTGCGGCACCCACGGCTCAAAGTCATGGATCTGGAACGCCGGCTGCATACGACCTATACGGTGCATACCCTGGCCCATCTGATCCAACGTCTGCCGGACACCCGTTTTGTCTGGCTGATGGGAGCCGACAATCTGGCGCAATTCAGCCGCTGGAGAAACTGGCAGCAAATTGCCCTTATGGTTCCGTTTGCGATTTTTGACCGTCCCGGTTATTCTATGTCTGCTGTTGCCAGCAAGGCCGCCCGGCGGTTTGCGATGGCGCGGCTGCCGGAAAGCCGGGCGGGATGTCTGGCGGCACAAACACCGCCGGCATGGGTTTTTTGCCACGGACGCAAAAATCCCGTATCTTCAACGGCTATACGACAACAACAACTTTAACTGCGAAAGGTGACTGGAAAAACGTGCCTAGAACACAAGAGTTGGAAGACGTTTCAAAGTCTTCGGAACCGCCGAGTACGGAACGTCTGAAAGAGATCATGCTCAAGTCTCTGGAAGACGACAAAGCAGAAGAGATCACCCTGATTGACCTCGCCGGAAAAACCAGCATTGCCGATTTGATGATTATTGCGTCGGGACGATCCACCCGTCAGGTGGCCGCCATCGCCGATCATCTATTGCGCAAAATCAAGGACAGCGGTCGCGGCAGCTGCCGGGCCGAGGGCCTGGAAAAAGCGGATTGGGTGCTGATTGACGCCGGGGACATTATTGTCCACATTTTCCGCCCTGAAGTACGGGCCTTTTACAATCTGGAAAAAATGTGGATGCCCGATTTCACGCCGGACAATTCTTCCCTATCCCGACCAGGACCGGAAAAAGGGTCAGGCAACGGGCCACGCTCTTCCTGACCGGCAACGATGCAGATTCATATTATCGCCGTGGGGCGTTTGAAAAAAGGTCCTGAGCTGGACCTGGTCCGGGAATATGTCAAACGCACCCCGTGGCCGGTCACCATCACCGAAGTGGAGGAAAAGCGCCCCGTCAAGGGAACGGAACGGCTGATGCGGGAAGCGGAGCTGATTCTCAGTGCGCTTTCCCGTCTAAGAAGCGGATCTTCCCCGATCATTGCCCTGGATGAACGGGGCAAAAATATGCGCAGCACCGACTTCGCAGCACACATTGCCCAGTGGCGGGACAGCGGGCACAACACCCTCACCTTTTTGATTGGCGGCGCCGATGGCTTTGCCCCCGAAATTCGGGAGCAGGCCGACCTTAAACTGTCCTTCGGGGCCATGACCTGGCCGCATATGATGGTGCGCCTGATGTTGTGTGAGCAGATTTACCGGGCCTCAACCATTCTTGCGGGCCACCCTTATCACAGGGAGTGAAGGCTCTTTTGCACTTGGGATTGAATTCTTGGGCAAAGCATGGCAAAACACCCTGCAAGGCTTGATTTTACAAGCTATTAACCCAACTTCTGTAAAATAGTCCCAACGCGGATACAACAAAGAAGAGGGCAAGCCCGGGCCTCCCGAAAGCGGCCCGCGAGATGACGCCAAGGCGGCAACACAAGGAAAACGGAACCAGACGTAATGAATAACGCCACCGTAACCCCCACCAAACCGGTCGTTCTTTGTATTTTGGACGGCTGGGGAGAACGCAGTGAAACGGTCAATAACGCCATTGCCCTGGCGCAGACCCCCACTTACGACGATTTTGTCCAAACCTGCCCCCGGGGTTTTCTGGAAACTTCCGGCATGGCCGTGGGACTGCCTGACGGCCAGATGGGTAATTCGGAAGTGGGACACATGAATCTGGGCGGCGGCCGCGTGGTGTTGCAGGATCTGCCACGTATTGATACCTGCATTGCCGAGGGTCGCCTCGCGCAACTTCCCGTTTTTCGTGACTTTGTCCAAAAACTGAAAAACTCCGGTGGTGTCTGTCATCTGATGGGGCTGCTCTCACCGGGTGGGGTGCATTCCCATCAGGATCATATGCTGGCGCTGGCCCGGGCCCTTGAGGACAGCGGGATTACGGTCGCCATTCACGGCTTTCTGGATGGCCGGGACGTACCGCCCAAAAGCGCCGGAGAGTTTGTCGCCGCCTTTGAAAAGGCACTAAGTGCCCTGAAAAATGCCCGCCTTGTCACCTTAAGCGGTCGTTATTACGCCATGGACCGGGACAAACGCTGGGAACGGGTGAAGCTGGCCTATGAGGCCATGGCCGAGGCCCGGGGCGACCAGGCCGCCACGGCCCAAGAAGCCATAGCCAATAGCTATGCCGCCGGCATCACCGATGAATTTGTGCGTCCTGTCATTATTGGTGACTATCAGGGCATGAAGAATGGCGACGGATTGCTGATGGCCAATTTCCGGGCGGATCGGGCGCGGGAAATCCTGACGGCTTTTCTTGACCCGGCCTTTGATGGTTTTGAACGCGACCGTCAGGTCCATTTTGCCGCCCAGGCCGGCATGGTGGAATATTCCGCAGCACTTAACAATTTCCTGCCGGCCCTGTTCCCCGCCGAAGAAATCCGCGATACGCTGGGCGAGGTGGTAGCACAGCGGGGGCTGAAGCAGCTGCGCATTGCGGAAACGGAAAAATACGCCCATGTGACCTTTTTCTTCAACGGCGGATCCGAAGAAGTTTATGAGGGGGAAGACCGCATTCTGATCCCCTCTCCCGATGTGGCGACCTATGATCTGAAACCGGAAATGTCCGCGCCGGAAGTGACGGAAAAACTGGTGCAGGCCATTCGTGAAAAGGCCTATGACCTGATTGTGGTGAATTACGCCAATCCCGATATGGTCGGTCATACCGGTGTTTTGCCCGCCGCCATCAAGGCCGTGGAAACCATCGACCAGTGCCTTGGCCGGTTGCGGGAGGCGCTGGTAGAGGTTGGCGGCACCATGCTGGTGACCGCCGATCATGGCAATATTGAAATGATGGAAGACCCCCAGACCGGGCAGCCTCACACGGCGCATACCACCAATCTGGTACCGTTTCTGCTGGTCAATGCCCAGGCCGCCCTGGGGGAGAAGGCACAAGAACTGAGCATTGAGCTGGACAATGGCCGCCTGGCGGATGTGGCGCCTACGGTGCTCACCCTGATGGGACTGGAACAGCCCACGGCCATGACCGGTCGCTCCCTCATCAGATTGATCCAGAAACACCAGCAAACGGAGGTTCGTGCAACTGCTTAAGCGTGTGGCATTTCAGGAACTGGCCCAGATCCGGTTATCGCTGGATCTGTTATCTCTGGGGACACAACGTCTCCTCAAGATGCTGTTGTGTCTAGCTGTCCTGCTCTTGCCTTGGACGGCTTCGTCTGTGGAAGAAGACCCCAGCCGGCAAAAACTGGAAGATGTTCAGCAAAAGATCGAGGAAACCACCCGCAAGGCCCTTGAATATGAAAAACAGGCCGCCTCCCTGGAACGGGAAATCGCCGATCTCAGCCGCCAACTGGTGAAAACGGCGCATATCCTCCAGGAAACGGAAAGCCGCCTCAATGAACGGGAGGCCCGCCTGGTGCTTTTGGATCAGAAACAGGACCAGCTCGAAACCCGCCTCAAGACCCGCAGTGGGCAGATGGCAGAGACCCTCGCCGCCTTGCAACGTCTCAGCCAGCAACCTCCGGAACTGGTGGCCTTTCGTCCCGATGAAGCCATTAACAGCCTGCGCAGCGCCAGCCTGTTGCGCCGTATTCTTCCCACGCTGCGGGACAAAGCCCGTCGCCTTCGCGAAGACATGGATGAATTGCAGAATGTCCGGCAGGAAATTTCCCTGGAACGGGAAGAACTGCGCCAGGAACTGGCCAGCCTCACCGTCACCCGCGAAGAGCTTGACGGACTGATGGCGGAACGCAAGAAACGCCAGCAAATCCTGCACAAGGCTACCCGGGAAGAACGCAAGAAACTGGCAAAATTTGCCGCTACCGCCAAAACGCTCCAGGAGCTGATCGCCAGAATCGAAAAAGAAAACCGGGCCCGTGAGGAAGCCGCCCGGGCGGCGGCGCAAAGGCTGAAAGACAAACCCAACCGCCAGAGCGCCCGTTCCACGGTGCCGGAAACCCGGCTGCCGGGCGGTGGCGACAAATTCGCTCTGGCCAAGGGCACGTTGCCGCTACCGGCGCGCGGCGCCATTGCGATTCGTTTCGGTCAGAAAACGCCGGAAGGCCATGTTTCCCGGGGCATTACAATTCTGACCCGACCCGAAGCCATGGTGGTTGCCCCCCATGACGGGCGGGTTATTTTTGCCGGGAAATTCCGGACCTATGGGCAGATTCTCATCATTTCCCACGGGGACGGATATCATACCCTGCTGGCCGGCATGACGCGACTTGACGCCGTCGTCGGACAGTGGATACTAAAAGGAGAACCTGTCGGCCAGATGGCCGTTACGGACCTGGCCGCCAGCAATGGGGTGGGAAATTACGGCCGGAAGCTCTATATTGAATTAAGACAACAGGGCAAACCCATTAACCCCCTGCCCTGGATCGCGGCGCGCGACAGAAAGGTACTTGGATAGATGAAGAAATTTGTTGTAACTGCTGTTCTGGCCCTTTGTCTGATGGGCGTGGGCCTGATGGGCACGGGCCTTTCCGGACCGGAAACGGCCTATGGCGCCAATTCTGATACCTATAAACAGCTGAACCTGTTCGGGGATGTGTTTGAACGCATCCGGTCCCAGTATGTCAAGGAGGTAAAGGACGAGGAGCTCATTGAAGCCGCCATTAACGGCATGCTGGCGTCCCTGGACCCCCATTCAAGTTACCTGAATCCGAAAAACTTTGAGGATATGCAGGTTCAGACCCGCGGGGAATATGGCGGGCTGGGACTGGAAGTCACCCAGGAAAACGGCGTGGTGCGTGTCGTCTCCCCCATTGACGACACCCCGGCGGCAAGGGCCGGAATCCAGGCCGGCGACTATATCACCCGCCTGGATGGAGAACAGGTGATTGGCCTCACCCTCACCGAAGCCGTGGAAAAGATGCGCGGTGAGGTGGGCAGCGACATTACCCTCACCATTGTGCGCAAGGGCGAGAAAAAACCCCTGGAAGTGACCGTGACCCGCGACATCATCAAAATCAAGTCGGTCCGGTATCATATTGAAGACGAGGTGGGTTATATCCGAATCACCAGTTTTACCGAAAAAACCGGCGAAGGCCTGAAAGAAGCGCTTGAAGCCATTCATCAGGAATTGGGCGATCGGCTACAGGGGGTGGTGCTGGACCTGCGCAACAATCCCGGGGGGCTTCTTGATCAGGCCATTGCCGTAACCGATGCGTTTCTGGACCGCGGGGAAATTGTGTCAACCCGCACCCGCAACGACCGCTCCATTCAACGCTATAACGCCCACAAAGGGGATATGCTTAAGGGCAAGTCGCTTGTGGTGTTGATCAATGGCGGGTCGGCCTCCGCCTCGGAGATCGTCGCCGGCGCCCTTCAGGATCATCAGCGAGCCGTAGTGGTCGGGACCCAATCCTTCGGCAAGGGATCCGTACAGACCATTATTCCGCTTGGGGCCAATGGCGCCATGCGGCTGACCACCGCTTATTATTTCACCCCGTCCGGCAACAGCATCCAGGGCGAAGGCATCCACCCGGATGTAGAGGTGGAACAGTTGCGTCTGGATGAGGCGGAAGAAATCAACACCAGCCGCCGTTCGGAACGCAGCCTGAGAGGCAGCCTGGAAAACCCCAACAATGGACATGAAGAGCTTCTGGAGGCGGAAACCAGAACCGAAGAGGACAAGCAGAAGGAGGAGGACAAAATCAAGCTGACCAGCGCCAAGGACGACTATCAGCTGAACTATGCCATCAACCTGATCCGGGGCATGTCTATCGCCAAATTTAACCAGTAACATGGTTCGTCACGAAACATAACACAGGAATAAGACAGGGACAGGCGGCAAATGCCGCCTGCCCGCCATCAGGAAAAACCGTCCAAAACCGGAACGGACACCACAGCCAGAAGACAGTCATCATGGATACGGAACCCGAATTACCGATCATGACTCGCAGACGCACCATCAGCCCTCTGGTCGCGGCCTGGGCGTTTGTTTTGATCAGTTTTAGCAGTGTCATTCTGTGGCTGTCCCTGTCCGACGGTCCGCCGCCCTCCACCCGCCCCGCAGATGAACAGGTGGCGGTGGGCGAAGATACCGGCACCTCTGCCGGGCCGACACAAGCCGCCCCACCGCAAACGACACCGGAACCCGGGGAACAGGTTATTGTGCTGGACGCTTCTGCTGCTGACGGCTCCGAAACCGATGCGGAAAATGCTCTTTCGCCCCTAACACAGTCAAAGACCCCTCCAGAATCAGAAAATCCCTCTGTCGCGGATACGGATATGGTGGCTGAAGACACCCCTGTCAGGGACAATAGGGCCGCCCTTGCCCCCACCCCCCCCCCCACCGTTCAGAACTCGGCAGACACAGCCATGCCCTATACCCGGGAAATGTCACTTGCCCCCGCTCCCGATCCCGGCCTTGTCATAGACGGTCCGCACGGACCGCTGCCGGTATTGGGGCCGGACGGCAAAGTAGCGTGGAAAGAATATGCCAGGCCCCATGAGGAGTTGAGTGCGGCCCCCAGAATTGCCATTCTGGTGACCGGGATTGGCCTGAACAGCCGGCGCAGCGAAAAAGCCATCCGCGACCTGCCGGGGGAAATGGCCTTGGCCCTGTCCCCGTATGGACGTAATTTGCAAGACTGGGCGGATCGGGCACGCCAAGCCGGGCATGAACTTTTTCTCATGTTGCCCATGGAGCCGCAAAACTACCCCCAGAATGACCCCGGCCCGCATACCCTGATGACCACTTTTGCGGTTCGGGACAACCTGAAACGCCTTGAATGGCTGCTGTCCCGTTTTACGGGATATGTGGGTGTGGTCAATGATATGGGATCCAAATTCACCGCCTCGGAAGAGGCTGTGGGGCCCGTTCTTGACGATCTCAATGGCCGGGGCCTGATGTTTCTGGATTCCCGCTCCAGCCGCTACAGTATTGCAGCACAATATGCCCGGCGCATCGGTATGCCCCGGGCCGTTAACACCCGCTTTCTTGACAATGTGGTGCGCCGGCAAGAAATTCTCAAACGGCTCGAAGAACTGGAAAACACCGCCAACACCTATGGCGCTGCTGTCGGCATCGCCCGACCCTATCCCCTCAGCATCGAGGTTCTCAACGAATGGGCCCGCACCCTGCCAGAAAAAGGGTTTCAGCTGGTCCCGGTCACCGCCGTCGCAAACCGCCAACCGATCCGATAGACCTTATCAACACAATAATCTGTCAGCCTTTCTGCTTCTTTGGTCAGCTTTCATAATAGGTACGGTGGAACCGCTGGGTGAAACTGACCAGATTGTCAAAGGACTTTGCTTTCTCATACAAAGGGCCGGTAAACTCCTCCTGCAAGAAAAGTTGCGCCAAAACGCCATAAGCGCAGGCATCCAGACTGCTGGCCTTTTCCCCATGGAACCAGACCTTCTCCCCCAGGAAATCCGACAACGCCTTGAGATCCCAAGCGCAAAGTTCAGCAATTTCCGCATCGCTGTGGCGACCAATGCCATGACCATAAAGGCTGCTTCTGACCTTTTTGCGCACCCGCGGAGCAATGAACTCACGAAGCAGCGCCGGAATCCCACCAAAAAAAAATCCGTTTCAGTTTTGGCCAGTTTTCCTCAAGCATCCAGCGACTGTGCAGCACCCCCCAATACAGATTTTCATCCATCATTTTCATAAAGGCGTGGGTGATCGCCTTTTCTTCGTCATCCAGATGGCCATCCACCGAATCACCGTATTTGTCTTTCAGATAATGCAGAATGAAGGTGGAATCCGGGATCACCGCCCCATTGTCCTCAATATAGGGCAGTTTGCCCTTGGGAGCCTTGCGCAGGCCGTCCACCCCATCAACCGCCTGATATTCCAGACCCGCCATCCTAAGATAGGAGTCAACCTTCAGGCATGGCGGGCTGGGATCCACGAGATTGCCGAGCCGGCCAAATTTATACAAGGTAATCATGCCCCCTCCTATAGATGAATGTCATAAATTGTTCCAGACGAATGCCCTGCGTCTTAAGGAAACTTTATTTTGTTCAGTTTTTGTTCCCGTTGCAACAGCTTTTTTTTTGATTCATATAGACCTTCATTAAGCTTTTTGGCATGGTCCAAGAACAGGACCACCAGCTCATTTCCGTTACGCCAACCTTCAAAATCCGACTGAAGAATATGACCGATCCGCAACACCTTCCCTATCGCCCCTGTACCGGCATAATGCTGCTCAACCCCGAAGGCAAGGTTTTTGTCGGACGGCGTATTGATACCGTCGCCGAAGCTTGGCAAATGCCCCAGGGCGGTATAGATGAGGGCGAGGAGCCGAAAGACGCCGCCCTTCGGGAACTGGAAGAAGAGATCGGCACCTGCAAGGCGGAAATCATTGATGAAATTCCGGAATGGCTGTATTACGACCTGCCCGAGCACCTGATTGGCAAGGTCTGGAAAGGCCGGTATCGGGGTCAGAAAATGAAATGGTTTGCCCTGCGCTTCTTGGGACGGGACGAGGACATCAACCTGGAAACCGATCATCAGGAGTTTAACCAGTGGAAATGGGTCGACATGCACCGCCTGCCGGATATGATCGTCCCCTTCAAACGGGATCTTTACCGGACTCTGGTGGCCCGTTTTAACCATCTGATCCGCAAGGACTGACCTGCCATGTCCGTCCGGCGCCACAGTCCGTCACGAGAGGTATGATGATACAGGATGAGACCGGCAAACTTGCCATCTGGGACATATTCCGCGAAACCTATGCGGTCTTTTTTACTCATTTGAAGTCACATGTGATTCTGTCCTATCTCTATAGCCTGCCGATAGGTTTCTTTGTTCTGGGCGGTGGGCTGGACCTGTCCAGTATTTCCCCTGGCCATGGTATGGCGGAACTGGATCTGCCCCCTGTTTTCTGGGGCTTTATTGTGGTGGCATTCCTTTGGGCGGCGGTGATTCACCTGTTATATTTCCGGCTGTATCTTTTGGGACGGGACCGGTATTTAAGCTTCAGCCTGCCAGATCTTGGCCGGATGGTCGTCAAATTCGTGTTGTACAGCGTATTATTTATCCTGTTGCTGTTTATTTTCATGTTGTCGGCCAATATGGTTATCGGGCTGGTCACCCTGATTTTCAGCGCCCTTACCGGAGGCAGCCCCCTGACCACCACCATCACCGTGCTCTCAGGCCTTGCCGCCAGCGTATTTCTGTTCATCATTGCACTGCGAATGCTTCCTACATTTGCCAGCATTGCGGAAAACGCCCGTTTTCTGCCGTTCAGAGAATCCTGGTATTACACCCGGGGAGAGGGGCTGAAACTGGTCTTTATATATCTGACCATCCTGGCGCCGGCCTGGTTTGTGGTATTTCTCACTTCCGCCGCCGTCACCGCCGTGATGCCGGGCGATCTGTCAGATGTGTCACCCTCTTCAGGGTCAGGCCTGCTCATACTACAGCTGCTGCTCAGCCCCGTTGGCGTGGCTCCCGGCGCGTTGATAGGAGCTGCCACCACCCGCGTCTACTGCCTTCTTGTTCGCTGATCCTCAGCTTTTATTGCCACAAATCCGACGCAATGTTCTGAGAGAAAAAATCCATGCAGAGTCAAGAAAACGGATATGGCATCAGATTATCCTCAATTCCGGGATGTGCCGGGCAGGCCTATGCCTGCCTCTGGCACTATTTTCTGCCGCATGTGGTGATTTCCTTGTTTGCCTTTCTACCGTTTTGCCTGGCCGGATATTTCGGGTATCTCGCTCCTGTGTTCACGGCCTCTACCGGGCAGGGAGCAGTTCCCGAAGGGTTTCATTTGTCTTTCCTGCTCCTGATGTTCACCACCTTTTTCTGGGCCATTCCCAGCCTTATTCTCTGGCATCGCCTGTTTCTTCTGGGCCCCGAACATCTGATTCGCCCAAATTTCTGGCCACTGATGACCCGCAGCCTGCATTATATCGCCAAATTCCTGATTCTTCTGGGTGGCATTGTGTTGCTGACATTTGTGCTGACGGCGTTTCTGCTTTTTCTTCTGAACAACATCTTATCTTTCGACGGCAGCTCCGTGGCGGAAATTGGGAAGCTGGAAATGGCCCTCTATATCGGGGGCGTCATATTTGTCTTTCTGTTCACATTCATGATTGCGCTGCGTCTGTCACTCGCCTTTTCTGCCCAGGCTATCGGTAAGAAGCTGGGATTCAGGGCCTCCTGGACCCTGACCCGGCAGCACACAGGACATATGGTCCTCAGCGCCCTGCTCTCTCTGCTGCCGGCGGCTCTTGTGGTGTTGAGCGCCTCTTATGTTCTGGATCGGCTGTTTGAAGACCCCAGCCGCAATCTGTATCTGGTACTGTTTATGCTCGCCCCGGTGCTCAGCCTGCCGCTGGCCGTCTTTTGCTCCCAGACCTCAGTCTATTATCGCGGCTGCGGCGCATGTCATCACCGGGAGGAACATTAGAGTGACCAGAACCGTTCCGGCGGATCCCAGCAGCCGAGACGGTATTTCAAGGACCATTTCGCCAGAACATGCAGCAGGGGAATAAGGTCCCGCCCCTTTTGCGTTAGCCTGTATTCATAACGGGGCGGGCGCTGCTGATAAGCGGTTTTGACCAGCAGATCATGCTCTTCCATACGGCGCAGCCGGTCCGCCAGAATGTTGCTCGGAATGTTTTCGGGAGACTCCTGAAACTGCTTGTACCGGCTTTTTCCCAATGCAAGATCCCGCAGAATCACAAGCGTCCATTTGTCCCCCACCAGATCAAGGGCCGAGGTGATCGGGCAAGGCGACCGGGCAAAACCGGACTGTGAATTATTTTTACTCATCATCCACTCATAACACAAACTTGTTACTTGCAAAATAAAAGTTAAAGGCTACACTTTAGTGACTTTTATTTTTAAAGTCATAAAAAACCATTTAGAAGGGGAAAATTCATGACCAGTACCACAGGCCCCAGTATCACCGGCCAATGCATGTGCGGCAGCGCCTCTTACGAAGCCCGCTCGGAAGCCGTTATGGCCGCTCATTGCCATTGCAACAACTGCCGCAAGTCAAGCGCCACAGGACACAGTTCCCTTCTGGGGGTGCCGCGTGACGCCTTCAGTATAAACGGCTCCCTTTCCAATTACAGCTGGCGGGCCGATAGCGGCCATAAACTGACCAAACATTTCTGCCCCACTTGCGGCTGCCTGGTCTATACGGAAAATGATGCTTGGGCAAACCTGGTTATTCTGTCTCCTAACCTGCTGGATGATCCGGAAAATTTCAAACCGCAGATTGTGGTCTATGCCTCCCGCGCAGCAAGCTGGGACCAGCCTGACGACAGCCTGCCGGCCTTTGCGGAAATGCCGCCGGCCCCGGCCTGAGGGAGAGCATGATGAGCGCCGCTTTCACCGGATTCGGAGACTCATTTTTTCAGTTTTTTGAGGATCTCAAACAGAATAATAACCGGGACTGGTTTACCGCCCACAAGGGGCGGTACAAAACCGAGGTGGTGGCCCCCATTACCGCCTTTATCACCGACATGGCGCCACGCCTGAAAGAGATTTCCACACATGTCACCGCCGACCCGCGCCCCAATGGCGGGTCCATGTTTCGCATCTACCGGGACATGCGCTTTTCCCGGGACAAGAAACCCTATAAGGAACATGCGGGCGTGCAGTTCCGCCACCGGCTGGGGCGGGACGCCCATGCGCCGGGATTTTATGTGCATCTGGAGCAAGACAACCTGTTTTTCGGTGGCGGGATCTGGCAACCGCCGGGCCCGGCGTTGTTTAAAATCCGCGACCGCATCGCCCGGCATCCGGAGAAATGGCGGCAGGTTCTGGCGAACCCCGATCTGCGGCGGCTCATTGGCGGGATCGGTGGTGAGGCGCTCACCCGTCCCCCGCGCGGTTTCCCGGCGGATCTTGAGCATCTGGAGGACATCAAACGCAAGAGCTTCTTCGCCATGCGTCACGAAGCGGATCACCGCATCGCGGCGTCCGAAGACTTCCTAGAGGAGGTGACCAGAACTTTCAACGCCGCCCGGCCGCTGATGGTCTTCATCGCCGAAGCGCTCGACGTGCCGTTTTGATAACGCGAAAATGCCTCCTCATAAGATTTACGTCAAGCGCTCATGAATTAGTCCTTCTGCGGGCGCTTATTCAGTCAATATATCCTATTGATACAGAATGCTTTTCTGTATTATTGGCCAATAAGATCACTCGCTTGATCTTATTGGAACAGGGCTCATCATCAGCCGGTAACAAAAACCCCCGCCAGGACCGCCTCGCGGGGGTGCAGGTTGTTCAACAATAGTTATGCCGACATTCAGCCGGCCATTTCCTGGATCATTTTTTCCAATTCCTCGGGGCTGACGTCGCGGATATGGGTGGCAAAGGTCCAGTTATACCCGAATTCGTCCTGGGCCACGGCGGTCCGGTCGCCCCAGAACATGTCTTCGGGTTTGCTCACTTCTTTCAGGCCCTGCTCCACCGCATGGGCATAGGCCCCGTCGCAGTCTTCCACGTACAAATAAAACGCCACGGGCGACAATCCATCCTTGGGCGGTTTGCGATCCACATTGGGCATCGGGTCACTCAGAAAAAGAATGGACGTCCCGACCTTCAGCGCCGCATGCAACACCTTACCGTCCGGCGCCTCCAGCTTGCCCAGCAGTTCCGCGTTCAGGGCTTTCTGATAAAGGTCAATGGCCTTGTTTGCCCCATCAACCATCAGATGGGGCGTCACGGTTGTGAAACCTTCCGGTATGGAAGCCATGTTCTTCTCCTCATAAATATCAATGGCGGTTATCGGGATCTACGCGGTTTACTGAAGAAAAATTACTGGGGTAAAATTACTGGGGTAAAATTACTGGGGTAAAATTACTGGGGTAAAATTACTGGGACAAAAACCTCTCAAGACAGTGGAGAGATGAAGTCCAGCCCTCATGATGGCTGGTTTTCTGTTCTTCGGTGTCAAAGACTTTCTGTACAAGACGTAATCTGGTGCCGGCCTCTGTTTGCTGCAACGTCACCTCCACCAGCGTTTCATGGCCCGGAACACCTTCCGTGAGCCAGGCCCAGGTCATCACCAGACGGGTCGGACGCTCAAGAGTAACATATTTGCCCTGAACCGTATACGCCTCCCCGGCCGCATTGACCATGGTGGTTTGCCATTTCCCACCTTCGCGCACATCCATTTCATATGTCGGCACCGTCATGCCTTCCGGCCCCCACCACTGGACAAGATATTCGGGCTTGGTCCAGGCGTCATAGACCCGTTCGACAGGGGCGTGAAACTCCCATTCGAGTACCAGGGTGCGCGCGGCAGCATCCTGATCCGAAAGGCCGCCGGTTATATTTTCTGACATGTTATTGATCCTCTTCCTTCAAATTTTGGTCCAAAAATGCCTCCAGTCGGTCAAAACTCCCAATCCAGAAACTGCGGTATCGCTCCAGCCACTCATCCAGCGAAACAAAACATTCTTTTTTCAGACGGCACACACGCCACTGTTTTTTCACCCGTCGCTCAATCAGTCCCACATCTTCCAAAATCTTAAGATGCCGGGATATGGCCGGTGCGCTCATCTGAAACGGTCGGGCCAGATCCCCCACACTCTGATCCCCCTCCCGCAACAGTTTCTCCACAATAGCAAAACGAGTCGGGTCAGACAGGGCGGAAAAAATTTCGGGTATCTGTGGTGACATTTCAGGGATCCGGAGCAATTTATGTTTAACTATTCATTTAATTAACATTATCGTTAAATAAGAAATGTATTACTGTCAAACAGTATTTTAGGGATCAGGATATATTTCTAGAGTGAATTGCGTTGCTTGCGCTCGCCATGACGGTGCAAGAAGAAACATCATCACGACCTCCGGCAGCTCCTTACGTCGCTCCCGCGCAAGTGGGAGCCCAAAGTCCTTTTTAAGAGTCCTTTTCTGAGAGTCCTTTTCTGAGAGTTCTCCCGGACAAGCCGGGTAGAACGTCTTTGGGAGGGGCTGGATTGCCGCCTGCGCGGCAATGACGAAGGCAGAGGCGGCAAGAACAATGAAGGGAAAACGTCATCATGTCACGGCGATCCACAAGGTTTCAGAGACCTGGGAATCGTGGATTGCATCGCTTCCGCTCGCCATGGCATTTCATCTCATCAAAAGCCACGCCACAACAAAAACCCCCCGCAAGGATCTTCCTTGCGGGGGTGTCGTATCTGAAATTTTAAAACCGTCCGGGTGTCAGGCGGCTTGGCTGTTAAGCACCTCTACAATGGCCGCCAGACGGTCACGGGCCTTTTCCGCCCGCTGGCGGGTCACCTCATCCTTGGCGTCCGCCACATCTTCCTCGGCATCCCTCAGTTCTGCCGTCAGCTTGTCGCGATCCAGTTCCGCCAGCGGATAGGCTTCTTCGGCCAGGACCGTCAGGCCCTTCGGATTCACTTCCGCAAATCCGCCGCGCACCAGAAGTTTATCCGCCGCGCCGCCGTTGTGGACCTCGATAATCCCGGTTTTCAGGGTCGAGATCAGCGGAGCATGGTTGGCCATGACCCCCATATATCCCTCGGTCCCGGGAACCACGACCATTTCTGCTTCTGTCGAAAGCAGCAGGCGTTCGGGCGAGACCAGTTCGAAATGTATTTTATCCGCCATAGTGGCTTCCCTTACCTAAATCAGCGTTAGGCCGCTTCGGCCGCCATTTTCCGGGCTTTCTCGATGGCTTCCTCGATGGTGCCCACCATGTAGAAAGCGGCTTCGGGAAGATCGTCATGTTCCCCGTTCACAATCGCCTTGAAGCCTTTGATGGTGTCTTCCAGGGCCACGAATTTACCCGGTGCACCGGTAAAGACCTCAGCCACGTGGAATGGTTGGGACAGGAAGCGTTGCAGCTTACGGGCCCGCGCCACCACCAGCTTGTCTTCCTCGGACAGTTCGTCCATGCCGAGAATGGCGATGATGTCCTGCAGGGACTTATAACGCTGCAGAGTTTCCTGAACCCGGCGAGCCACTTCATAATGTTCCTCACCCACCACATCAGCGGTCAGAATACGGGATGTGGAGTCCAGCGGATCCACCGCCGGATAAATACCGAGCTCAGCAATCTGACGGCTTAGAACTGTGGTCGCGTCAAGGTGAGAGAAGGACGTTGCCGGGGCCGGGTCGGTCAAGTCGTCGGCCGGCACGTAAATGGCCTGCACGGAAGTAATGGACCCTTTGGTGGTAGAGGTAATACGCTCCTGCAGGGCCCCCATATCGGTCGCCAGGGTCGGCTGATACCCCACAGCAGACGGGATACGGCCGAGGAGCGCGGACACCTCAGCGCCAGCCTGGGTAAAGCGGAAGATGTTGTCCACGAAGAACAGCACGTCCTGGCCTTCCTGATCGCGGAAATATTCCGCCAGGGTCAGACCGGTCAGCGCCACACGGGCACGGGCCCCCGGCGGTTCGTTCATCTGGCCATACACCAGCGCCGCCTTGGAATTGCCGCCTTCCAAGTCAATCACCCCAGATTCGATCATCTCATGATACAGGTCGTTCCCTTCGCGGGTCCGCTCGCCCACCCCGGCAAACACGGAATAGCCGCCGTGGCCCTTGGCGATGTTGTTGATCAGTTCCATGATAAGAACGGTCTTGCCCACGCCGGCCCCGCCGAACAGTCCGATTTTACCGCCTTTGGCATAGGGCGCCAGCAGGTCTACAACCTTAATGCCCGTGACCAGGATCTCGGCTTCGGTGGATTGTTCGGAAAAGTCCGGGGCCTCGTTATGGATCGGAGCTTTCTGTTTGGTGGCAATCTCGCCGCGTTCGTCAATCGGCTCGCCAATCACATTCATGATCCGCCCGAGCGTCTCCGGTCCCACCGGCACACTGATCTGCGCGCCAGTGTCTTTAACTTCCTGGCCGCGGACCAGACCGTCGGTGGAGTCCATGGCAATGGTCCGGACCGTGTTCTCGCCCAAATGCTGGGCCACTTCCAGCACCAGACGGTTACCGTTGTTATCAACTTCAAGAGCTGTCAGGATCGCGGGCAATTCGCCGTCGAACTGAACGTCGACAACGGCACCGATCACCTGGCTGATACGTCCTGTGTTTTGTGTCATTTTCCTCAACTCCCGGGGCGCCCGACGCCCTCGCTCCAATTTTCTGATCAGAGCGCTTCCGCGCCCGAAATAATTTCAATTAATTCATTGGTGATCACGGCCTGACGGGTCCGGTTATAGGTGGTCCGCAGACTGTCGATCATTTCCCCGGCATTGCGGGTCGCATTGTCCATGGCGGTCATGCGCGCGCCCTGTTCGCTGGCGGCATTTTCCAGAAGTCCCCGGAAAATCTGGATGCCCAGGTTGCGGGGCAACAGATCTTCGAGGATTTCCGTCTCATCCGGCTCATAATCATAGGCTGCTCCGCCCAGATCCACGCCATTCTCTTCCTCGAATGAGGCGGGAATCAGCTGCTGTCCGGTCACCACCTGCACCAAAGCGGACTGAAACTTGGCATAAAACAGGGTGCAGACATCAAACTCTCCCCGTTCAAACAGTTCCAGAATACGCTCGGTAATGGGTGTGGTGTCGCCATAATGCAGATTCTTGACATGGGACAGATCGAAATGTTCGATCATGCGTCCGCCGAATTCCCGGCGCAGAGCGCTGCGTCCCTTTTTGCCGATGGTGATGATTTTCACGTCCTTGCCTTCCGCCAGAAGGTTGTTGATTTTCTGGCGGGCGGCCTTGACGATATTGGCGTTGAAGCCACCACACAGGCCGCGCTCGGAGGTGGCCACCACGATCAGATGCACATCCTCCCGACCGGTCCCGGCCAGGAGTTTTGGTGCCCCGATCTGGCCTTTCATGCTGGCCGCCAGAGAACCGAGAACACTTTCCATGCGTTCCGCATAGGGCCGGGTGGCTTCCGCGGCATCCTGGGCCCGACGCAGCTTCGAGGCCGCCACCATTTTCATGGCTTTGGTGATCTTCTGCGTGGACTGAACGCTGGAGATCCGGTTTCTGAGGTCTTTAAGGTTAGCCATAGTGACTTGTCCTTATCTTTCTCTGTTTGTCTCCGGACACTCAGGCAAAATTCTTGGCGAAGGTGTCAAGAATACCTTTCAACTTCGCGATCGTCTCATCAGAAAGCTTGCCTTCGGTGCGAATAGTGTCCAGCACATCTTTATGCTTGCTGTGCATTTCCGCAAGGAAAGCTTCTTCGAAACGTCCGACGGCAGACACGTCAATGCCGTCCAGATAACCGTTCACGCCGGCAAAAATAGCCACTACCTGCTCTTCCACTGCCATCGGTGAATATTGCGGCTGTTTCAGAAGTTCAGTCAGCCGGGCCCCGCGGTTCAGCAGTTTCTGGGTCGCTGCATCCAGGTCAGAGCCGAATTGGGCAAAGGCGGCCATTTCACGATACTGGGCCAGTTCCAACTTAATAGTGCCGGCCACCTGTTTCATGGCCTTGATTTGTGCAGCAGACCCCACACGGGACACGGAAAGACCCACGTTAATGGCGGGACGAATACCCTGATAGAACAGTTCCGTTTCCAGGAAGATCTGGCCATCGGTAATGGAGATCACGTTGGTCGGAATATAGGCGGACACGTCCCCGGCCTGGGTTTCAATGATCGGTAGCGCCGTCAAAGACCCCGCACCGGCATCATCGCCCATTTTCGCCGCACGCTCCAGAAGCCGAGAGTGCAGATAGAACACATCCCCCGGATAGGCTTCACGCCCCGGCGGACGCCGCAGCAGCAGGGACATCTGACGATAGGCGACGGCCTGTTTGGACAGATCGTCATAAACGATCACGGCATGCATGCCGTTGTCACGGAAGAACTCACCCATGGCACAGCCGGTATAGGGAGCCAGGAACTGCAGCGGGGCCGGTTCGGAAGCCGTTGCCGCCACCACGATGGAATATTCCATGGCGCCACGCTCTTCGAGGGCTTTCACAATTTGCGCCACAGTGGAGCGCTTCTGCCCTACCGCCACATAGATACAATAAAGCTTCTTGCTTTCGTCGTCGCCTTCATTGACAGCTTTCTGGTTCAGGAAAGCGTCGATGGCGACAGCGGTTTTACCGGTCTGACGGTCGCCGATGATCAGCTCACGCTGCCCCCGACCAATCGGGACCAAAGCGTCCACGGCCTTGAGCCCGGTCTGCACCGGCTCATGCACGGATTTACGGGGAATAATGCCCGGCGCCTTGACTTCCACGCGGGAACGGGCCACGTCCGTCAGCGGCCCCTTGCCGTCAATAGGATTGCCTAGCGCGTCAACCACGCGGCCCAGCAGACCCTTGCCCACCGGCACGTCCACAATGTTGCCGGTTCGCTTTACCGTGTCGCCTTCCTTAATGTTGCGGTCGTCACCAAAAATCACGACCCCCACATTGTCGGCTTCCAGGTTCAGCGCCATACCCTGAATGCCACCCGGGAATTCAACCATTTCCCCGGCCTGTACATTGTCAAGACCATAAACGCGCGCAATGCCGTCCCCGACAGACAGCACCTTGCCAACTTCTGAAACTTCTGCTTCCTCGCCGAAATTGGCAATCTGCTCTTTCAAGATCTTGGAAATTTCCGCTGCACGGATGTCCATCATCCAACCTCTTTCATAGATTCTTCAAGATTTTCAAGTTTGGTCTTCAGCGAGCTGTCGATCATGCGGGATCCGATATTGACCACCATGCCGCCAAGCAGGTTTTCATCAATAGACATTTCCACATTCACGTCACGTCCGACCAATGATTTCAGTTTAGCCTTCAACGCATTCTGCTGAGTTTTTGTCAGGGCATGCGCCGTCACCACGGAGGCATTGACTTCACCTTTGTGATGCGCCAGGTGTCTATTATATTCACGGATGATATTTTTCAGCTGGCTGAGACGGCGGTTCCTGGCAAGCACCCCGAGAAAATTGGCGACCAGCTTGCTCAGCCCTGCATGCGACACGACGGCGTCCATAGCCTTCCCCTGTTCCTCACGGGAAAAGACGGGATTGGCGACCAGATTCGCAAGTTCAGGACTTTCATTAAGGAGCGCTTCAAGAGCAGCCAGATCCTTGGCCACATCATCCAGCGCATCTGCTTCCTTGGCAAGATCAAAAAGCGCAACGGCATAACGCCCGGCAAGACCGGAAATCGTCAGCTTTTCAGAAGCAAGGTTTGAGGCCTGTTCAGATGACACTTACGTCTTCCTTGGGTTAATTTTTTAAAACCGATCCCTGTCATGGCCCCTATGCCCAAATATGGTTTTCCCGAACACGGCTTTCCGGAAACGCCGTTTCTCGAAAACCCCTTCCGGGAGCGGGCTCCATAACAGTCAAAATTTCATCATGCGCGGGATACCTAGCACAGTGATCCTGAGACTGCAACCCAACTTTGCCCCATGATGTCGCGATTTGTTGTTTTTCTTCTCCGAATTTTCCTTTTCCTTAAAAAAAACTGATGGGGTCGATGTCGACCTGCACTCTCACCCCCCCGTCCAGGCGCGTGGAAAAAAGCCAGTTTTTTAACACGTTCTGTATATTTACCGTTTTTCCAGCCTTGACAAGGAAACGATACCGGTGTCGTCCCCTGAGATAGCTCAGTGGCGCGGGGGCCGGTCCCAGAATCATCACATCCCCACTCCGCGGCGCGCCCTGGGCCAAATGACGGGCCAAACGCAGCACCGCCTGATGATCCGTACCAGACAGAATCACGGCCGCCAGCCGACCGTAAGGCGGCATGCGCTGATGCTCCCGCTCTTCAGCTTCCTGTTCCAAAAACGCATTACGGTCCCCGGAAATTAGTGCCCGGATCACCGGATGGTCGGGCATATGGGTCTGAAACAGTACTTTTCCCGGCTTTTCCGCCCGTCCGGCGCGACCGGCCACCTGTTCCAGCTGCTGCCAGGTACGCTCTGCCGCCCGCGGATCACCGCCGGCAAGGCCGAGATCCGCATCCACCACCCCCACCAGGGTAAGGTCAGGGAAATGATACCCTTTAGTGACAATCTGCGTGCCGATGATCACATCCACCTCGTGGCGGGCAATGCTTTCGACCATCTCGCGAATCTCGCCGGGTCCGGCCAATTCATCACTGGCCATGACGGTAAGACGGGCCTCGGGAAACAGTCCGTGAACCTCTTCCGCCACCCGTTCCACCCCCGGCCCCCAGGGAATCAGCCTGTCTTCCGCCCCACAGGCCGGACAGTTTCTAGGGCGGTGCTGAGAATACCCACAATGATGGCATTGCAGCCGCCCCTGTTTTTTATGTTCCACCAGCCACGCCGAACAATGTGGGCAGTCCAGCCGATGCCCACAAGCCCGGCACAGGGTCAGCGGTGCATATCCCCGGCGGTTGAGATAAAGCAGCACCTGCTCGCCGCGCTTCAACGTTTCCGCCACCGCCTCACGCAGTGGAGCGGACAGCCATTCACCCCGGGCCGGCGGATGGGCCCGCATATCAATAGCCGTCATATCCGGCAGTTCGGCCACACCATGCCTTTCCCCCAGATACAGCCAGTCATATTTGCCGCTTTCCGCATTGACCAGAGTTTCCAGCGACGGGGTGGCGGAGGCAAGAATGACCGGGCAAGCCGCCTGATGGGCACGGACCACGGCCATGTCCCGCCCATGATACATGACCCCATCCTCCTGTTTGTAGGTGGGCGAATGCTCTTCATCCACCACCACAAGCATCAGATTCTGGAACGGCAGGAACAGTGCCGAACGAGCCCCCACCACCACCCGGGCCTGACCGCGGATCACCGCCCACCAGGCCCGGCGCCGCTGGGCCGGCGTAAGGCCCGAATGCCAGACCACCGGCGCCACCCCGAACCTGTCCCGAAACCGGTCCAGCCATTGAGCCGTGAGCGCAATTTCAGGCACCAGGACCAAGACCTGACTCGGGGAATCCTTATTTTTTTGCTGCAACGCCTCGTGAATGGCCTCGAAATAGACTTCCGTCTTGCCCGCGCCGGTCACCCCCTCCAGCAGACTGGCCCTGAAGCGGTGCGCGCGAACCAGGTCCCGGAAATGTCGGGCGGCTTCGGCCTGTTCGCGGGACAGAACCGGTGCCGTCAGACGGAGATCCGGTTCCGGAAAGGGGGCATCGCCGGCCACTTCCACCGGCTGCAACTGTCCCGCCTCGCGCATCCCCCGCAGTGTCCCTTCCCCCACGCCGGCCAGCTCGGCCCAGTCCTTCAGCGACAAGGCCATGTCCCCCAGGGCCGCCGCCCAGACCTTGCGTCGCGCCGGGGTAAGCTCGTCCGGATTGTCCACCGCCAACCTATATAAAGTGCGCATTTTGGGAGTCTGAAACGCCCGTGGCACAGAAATTGCCATTTTCAGCACCGCCCCCGGCGGCGAAAGGGTATAGGCCGCCACCCAGTCAATAAATGTCAACAGACTTTCAGGCAACGCCGGCAGCTCAAAACGCCCCAGCACCTGTTTCAGTTTATTTTCCGGCACCTCCGACGGCGGCGGATCCAGCGCCCACACCACCCCTTGCAGAATGCGTCCCGACAGCGGAACGGAAACAAAATCCCCCCGTCGCAGCGGCATCTCTGCGGGGGCCAGATAATCCAGTACTCCCTGCAGGGGCAGCGGCAGCAGAACCTGGAGTCGTCGTGCGGGAAAAAGACCGGTCACGGCATGTCGCTCATTAAAAGGTTAGGCCCAAAAGGTTAGCGCATATTTTTTGATCCCGCCCCGGGCGGTTTGCCCCACTATAGGATATTCTGTAAAATGGGCAATATCGGGCTTGCACTGAAATCCGTTTCGGGGTACCGAGTACCCACGATAATGCGCCGGAGAGTGTTTCAATTCCCCTTGGCAAGGATAGAAAGCCCTGGATTTTTGGAAAGGTACAAGAGACATGAAATTTTTCCTGGACACCGCAGAAATTGATGAAATCCGCACCCTGGCCGAAAGCGGTCTGGTGGACGGGGTTACGACAAACCCCTCTCTGATCATGAAATCGGGTCGGGATATTTTTGAGGTCACCCGTGAAATCTGCGAGCTGGTTGACGGCCCGGTCAGCGCCGAGGCGACCGCACTGGATTTCGACGGCATGAAACGGGAAGCCGACAAGCTTTACGCCATTGCCGACAATATCTGCCTCAAGGTGCCGCTCACCGTGGACGGGCTTAAGGCCTGTAAATATTTCACGTCCCAAGGCAAAATGGTCAATGTGACATTGTGTTTTTCCGCTTCCCAGGCGTTGCTGGCGGCCAAGGCCGGCGCCACCTTCATTTCACCCTTTATCGGCCGCCATGACGATATTTCCCAGGACGGCATGGCGCTGATCGAGGATATTCGGGTAATTTACGACAATTATGATTTCCGCACCGAAATCTTGGTGGCCAGCGTACGCCATCCCCTGCATGTGGTGGAAGCGGCACGGATCGGCGCCGACGTGGCGACCCTGCCGCCGGCAGTGATGCACAAGCTGTTCAAACATCCGCTGACTGATGTGGGGCTGGAAGCTTTCCTGAAGGATTGGGAAAAAACCGGCCAGAGCATCGCCTGACCCCGCTTCGCCCAAAAAGGTTTACGGCAAGAAAGGTTTATTATATGCCAGATGGTCTGAAACACCCCCAGGACGACCTTACCGCGACTCAGATCCGGGACTGGCTGCTGCGTCATCCTGACTTTCTGACCGGTTTCCTTATGGACCATCCGCATCTTCTGGCCCAAATGAACTGGCTGGACAATCCCGGAGAGACGGGGGAGAATGTGGTGGATTTTCGGGGCGCTATCCTGAAACGGCTGCAACAGGAAGTTCAGGAATTGCGGCAATTCCACGGGTCACTGATCACAGCCTCGCGCAATAACATGTCCACCCAGCTTCAAATCCATGATGCCGTGCTGGCGCTGCTGGACGCCGAAGATCTTGCCCATTTAAGCCACATCCTGACCCGGGACTGGCCACAGATCCTGAGCGTGGATGTAATTTCCCTGTGTTTTGAAGATGACGGCAGCTCCCCGCTGCCGTCTTTGCCGGAACTGCGCCGCTTGCGCCCGGGTCGTGTCAATGAACTTCTGGGACAGGAAGACGCCACCCTGTTGCGCGACAATATTCAGCCGGAAGAAGATGTCTTTGGCCCTGCCACCGGACTGATTCGGGCAGAGGCGCTGATCCGACTGACCCCTACGGCTCATACCCCGCCCGGCCTTCTTGCCTTTGGCAGCCGGGATGCGGATATGTTCACGCCCGGCCAGGGCACGGAACTTTTGCGGTTTCTTGAAGCCGTGTTCAGGAAATGCCTCATCAGATGGATGACACAGACCGCCTAGAGGACACACTTTCCCCCGCGCTGGCCCCTTTGGTACGGGGCTGGCAGGATCATCTGCGGGCCGAACGACGCCTGTCTTCTCATACCCTTGACGCCTATCTCAGGGATCTTGGTCAGTTTCTCGCCTTCTTGAACACCCATCTCGGCGGCTTCCCTGACAGAGCGGACCTTGCAACACTTGAGGTGCGGGACTTTCGGGCTTTTCTTGCGGAACGCCGCAACAGAGGTGTCTCTCCCACCAGTCTGGCCCGTAATTTAAGTGCGCTTCGGGCCTTTTTCAGCTATCTCAGGAAAAACAACATCCTGCAAAATGACGCCATCGCAGCCATTCGCTCTCCAAGACGGTCCAAGCGCCTGCCCCGCCCGCTGGGGGAGCAGGCCGCGCGCCAGACCCTTGAAACGGCCCGGGAGCACACGTCCCCTTCGCCCCGGGACTGGGTAGCGCATCGGGATGTGGCGGTGCTGACCCTGCTTTATGGCTGCGGCCTGCGTATTTCAGAAGCTTTGGACCTGGACGCGCAGGACTGGCCGACCAGGGACGACATGCTGCGTATCCGCGGCAAACGCGACAAGGAGCGGCTGGTACCGATTCTGCCGGTAGTGCGCCAGGCCGTGGAAGAGTATCGCACCCGCTGCCCTTTTCCTCTGCGGGAAGGACCACTGTTTCGAGGCGTGCGGGGCGGCCGTCTCAACGCCCGTAATATCCAACTGCTTCTCGCCCGGGTCCGTAGCGCCCTGGGCCTGCCGCCATCGGCCACGCCGCATGCGCTCAGGCATAGTTTTGCGACCCATCTGCTCACCGCCGGCGGCGATCTGCGCACCATCCAGGAACTGCTGGGCCATGTCAATCTCAGCACCACTCAGCAGTATACGGATGTGGACACCGCCTATCTCATGGACGTCTATAATCACACCCATCCGGGCGCTAAAAAAAATTAGCACAAGATTGCATCAGCAAAAACAAAATGGAAATAAATTAAAATAACACTATAAAATTGTTATAATGATGTCTCTTATCGTTTTCTGAATTAATATTTCATTTATTTTCTTTTTATGAGTATTTACAAATGCAACCTCTCTTTCCTGATTTGAAATCCGTTACTCCCACTTCCCTGCGTCAGGATCTGTTCGGCGGCATGACTGCTGCGATCGTGGCGCTTCCCTTGGCTCTGGCCTTTGGCGTGGCTTCAGGGCTTGGGCCCACGGCCGGCCTGTATGGCGCTATTGTGGTTGGTTTTTTTGCCGCGTTGTTCGGCGGTACGCCACAGCAAATTTCAGGCCCCACTGGCCCCCTAACCGTGGTCATAGCAGGACTTGCCGTCACCTATGGCCACAATCCAGATATGCTGTTCAGTATTGTTATGCTGGCCGGGATCATTCAGGCCTTGTTTGGCATCTTTCGGCTTGGCGCTTATGTGAATTACGTACCGCTGCCGGTGGTATCGGGCTTCATGTCGGGGATAGGCTGCATTATTATTATCATGGAGCTTCTGCCGGTGCTCGGGGATTATTCCCCGCATCAGGGCATTCCAGACGCCATCCAGTCCTTGCCCCATGCCTTTGTTGCTGTGGATATCTCCTCCCTCACACTGGGCGCCCTGGCGCTTGGCATTACCCTGATCACTCCGCGCCGCCTCAGTCAGCTCATCCCCGCCTCCCTGCTTGCATTGGTGATCGGCACCATCGTTGGGGCAACGCTTTTTCCAGAGCTTAAAACCATAGGCGAAATTTCCACCCGCCTGCCGGAACTGAAACGAATTGAGATAACATTCGCCGCACTACCAGGCATGATCACCGGCGCCTTCATGCTGGCGCTACTGGCCTCCATTGACAGCCTGTTAACCTCCACAGTGGCAGATCGCATGACCCGGCGCAGTCACCAGTCCGACCGGGAACTCATCGGTCAGGGAGTAGCCAACATGCTGGCCGGGCTGGTCGGCGGGTTGCCGGGGGCGGGCGCAACCATGCGCACCGTGGTCAACATCAAGGCCGGCGCGCAGAGCCGCCTGTCCGGCATAGTCCATGCGATTGTCCTGCTGCTGATCGTGGCCTTTGGCGCCGAACTTGCCGCCCATATTCCCCTGGCTGTGCTCGCCGGCATTCTGCTGAAAGTGGGGTTTGACATTATAGATTGGGATTTTATCCGGCGCCTTGGGATGTGGCCCCGGGATAAGATTTTCCTGATGAGTGCGGTGCTCGTCCTGACGGTGTTTTCTGATCTGGTAACCGCAATTGGTTTAGGCCTTATTCTCTCTCATATGATCTATTCCCGCCGCTTAGGTCGAAGCCAGTTGCAACAGATCCGGGCGTTTGAGGAAAGTCCCAATGAACCTACATATTTGGCTGATGTGGTTCAGGTAGAAACACCCTCCTCCGACCGTAAGGGCGTTACCCTGCATCTTTCCGGTCATCTCAGTTACGCTATCACCAAAGACCTGACCCGACTCATCAGTGAGGCGCTGGAACAGTATGACAAGCTCACATTGGATATGGAGGACGTCCTGTCCATGGACCTCAGCCTCGCTGTAACACTGGAAGAGATTCTACAAGCGGTGCCAGAAAAGCACCGGAGCCTTCACCTACGCTTGCGCGAAGGGGAAACCCAGAAATTGCTCAATGTGATTGGCCTGTTCAAACACATCCCGGCAGAAAACTTGCATGTGATTGCCGCGTAGGGATAACGGAAACATCTTTTTACATAACATAAAAAAACGGCCCGCGCGGGGCCGTTTCCATTTTCATAAAACCGTTAGGCCCCCCCTCACATATGAATCGGGCGTCCTTCGGTGGCCATGGCGGCTTCGCGCACTGCTTCGGTTTCCGTCGGGTGCGCGTGGGACGTATAGGCCACATCTTCGGCCGTGAGCCCCTTTTCGACGGCCAGCGCCAGTTCGGCAATCATATTGCCCGCATCCGCGCCGATAATATGTGCGCCGAGAATCTTGTCGCTCGCCTTATCGGTCAGGATTTTCACAAACCCGTCCGTTTGCAGGTTGGATTTGGCGCGGCTGTTGGCGGTAAAGGGGAATTTGCCCACCGCATAGTCCACACCCGCCGTTTTCAGCTGTTCCTCGGTTTTGCCCACGGCGGCCACTTCCGGCATGGTGTAGATCACGCTGGGGATGGCGTCATAATTCACATGCCCAGCATACCCCGCAATGATTTCCGCCACGGCCATGCCTTCGTCCTCGGCCTTGTGGGCCAGCATGGCCCCGCGCACCACATCGCCAATGGCGTAAATACCCTGCACGCTGGTACGGAAATGATCATCAATCTCCACCCGGCCGCGATCGTCCAGCTTGACCCCGACGTCTTCGAGTCCGAGCCCGTTGGTATAGGGCCGCCGCCCGACGGACACCAGCACCACGTCACATTTGATCTTTTCCGCCTCTCCGCCCTTGGCCGGTTCCACCGTTACGGTCACCGCCGTTTTGGTTTTCTTCACCTCGGTCACCTTGCTGGAGGTCTTGATGGTCATGCCCTGTTTTTTCAGGATCCGCTGGAAGGTTTTGGATACCTCCCCATCCATTTCCGGGGTGATACGATCCATATATTCCACCACCGTAACCTCGGCGCCCAGCCGCCTCCAGACAGACCCCAGCTCCAGCCCGATCACACCGCCGCCAATCACCACCAGGTGTTTCGGCACCTTGGGCAGTTCCAGTGCGCCGGTTGAGGAGACGATCTGCTTCTCATCAATCTCGATACCTGGGAGACTCGCCACATCGGAACCGGTGGCAATGATGATATTTTTGGCTTCCAGGGTTTTCTCCCCGCCATCATTCAGCGCCACATGCACCCGTCCCTGGCCCTTGATGGCGCCGGTGCCTTCGACATACGCCACCTTGTTTTTCTTGAACAGGAAAGCAACCCCCCCCGTCAGATCCTTCACGGTTTTGGCCTTGTGCGCCATCATGGCATCCAGATCGAGCGACACCTTGCCGGTTTTGATGCCGAATTTTTCCATGCCGTTGCCGGCTTCCTCGAATAGCTCGGACGCATGCAGCAGCGCCTTGGACGGGATACACCCCACATTCAAGCAGGTGCCGCCCAGAGCCCCGCGTTTTTCCACACAGGCCACCTTTAGCCCCAGTTGGGCCGCCCGAATGGCCGCCACATAACCGCCGGGGCCGCCCCCGATTACAACCACGTCATACATTTCACTCATTTTTCGTTTTCCCGTTAGCGGTTAGAGGTCAAGAATCAGACGCTGCGGATCTTCAAGATTTTCCTTGATGCGAACCAGGAAGGTCACGGCCCCCTTGCCATCCACGATCCGGTGATCATAGCTGAGCGCCAGATACATCATGGGACGGATCACAATCTGACCGTTCACCACCACCGGCCGCTCCTTGATGGCGTGCATGCCGAGGATGCCGGACTGTGGGGCATTAAGAATGGGCGAGGACATCAGCGACCCGAAAATACCGCCATTGGAAATGGTAAAGGTGCCGCCGGTCATCTCTTCCATGCTCAGCTTACCGTCGCGTGCGCGTTTGCCAAGCCGGGCAATTTCCGCCTCGATTTCAGAGAAGCTGAGGTTTTCGCATCCGCGCACCACCGGCACCACCAGACCGGCCGGGGTGCTGGCCGCCACGCCAATGTCATAATAATTCTTGTACACGATGGCATCATCGCGGATTTCCGCATTGACTTCGGGAATTTCCTTAAGCGCCTGCACACAGGCCTTGACAAAGAAGGACATGAAGCCCAGCCGCGTGCCATGTTTTTTCTCGAACACTTCCTTGTACTGATTGCGCAGGGCAATCACCGCAGACATATCCACCTCGTTATAGGTGGTCAGCATGGCGGCCGTGTTCTGTGCGTCCTTGAGCCGTTTGGCAATGGTGCGCCGCAGCCGGGTCATGGGCACCACTTCTTCCCGCGGCAGAACCTCACCATTGTCGCCGCGCGCGGCCGGGGCCGGAGCTGCTGCCGTCGGTGCCGCCGGTGCTTCAGTTTTCTGCCGCCCGGCCGCATACGCCAAGACGTCAGCCTTGGTGATCACACCGCCTTCGCCGGTGCCTTTCACCTTATCCAGATCAATGCCTTTCTCCCGGGCCAGTTCCGCAGCGGAAGCCCGCACCTTCGCCCCGGATGGGGCGGCGGAGACCGCCTTGTCCTGAGCCGGCGCCGCTACCGTTTCGGCAGCGGCCGGGGCCGGCCGCGGCGTTGTGCCAAGTGATGCCGCATCAATTTTTGCCAGAAGTGCGCCCACGCCCACCGTGGCCCCTTCCTGAGCAACAATTTCCTTCAGTTCCCCGGATACCGGCGCATTCACCTCCAGCGCCACCTTGTCGGTTTCCAGCTCACAAATCACTTCATCCTGGCTGACCCCTTCGCCTTCCTTTTTCAGCCATTTACCAACAGTGGCCTCGGTCACGGACTCGCCCAAAGCCGGCACATGCACCTCGACCAGCGTATCGCCGGACGCCCCGTTGCCAGAGCCGCCATTGCCGGATGTCTTGGACACCACCTCGGCGGACTCCCCATCCCCCTTGGCGCCGGCTTTATTCTGCGACGCGGGGACCTCTGATTTCGCTGACGGCGTTACCTGTTCGCCCTGTTCGGCAATCCGGGCCAGTAACGCGCCCACTTCCACGGTATCCCCTTCATCGGCAAGGATTTCCATGAGAGTGCCGGCCGAAGTGGCATTCACCTCAAGGGAAACCTTGTCCGTCTCCAGCTCGCAAATCGGCTCATCCATTTTGACGTTGTCGCCGACGGATTTAAACCATTTGCCGACTGTGGCATCCGTGACGGATTCCCCCAAAGCCGGAACCTGAATATCAATGGCCATAAGCCCAACTCCTTATCTTTATCTTTCCTGCGCCGGCGTTCGGTGTGATCCTTCGCCTTTTTTGATCCTTTTGGAACGACCGGCGCGCAACGGTTGTCACTCTGTTCTATGCCGGTGTCCCGGCTTGACCTGGAACCCCAATCCGATCAATGTAATTTGCCCACTCAGCATTATTTGATCGTCAGGGCCTGATTGACCAGATCACTCTGTTCCTGTTTATGCCGCGACATCAGCCCCGTCGCCGGGGAGGCTGCGGCCTTGCGTCCTGCATAAAGCGGCCGGGTCGGTTTGCAGCCCACCGCTTTCAGCGTTTCTTCGATATAGGGATTGATAAAGCCCCAAGCGCCCATGTTTTTCGGCTCTTCCTGGCACCACACCACCGTTTCCAAGGACTTGAAGCGTTTCAGTTCCTTGACCAGAGCGTGCTCGGGATAGGGATAGAGCTGTTCCACCCGCAACAGATAGGTGTCAGCCTGTTCGCGCCGATCACGTTCTTCCAGAAGGTCATAATACACCTTGCCGGAACACAGGATCACCCGTTTGATGTCCTTGTCCTTCTTCAGCCGGATGCTGGTTTCCGGGTGGGTTTCCGCGTCGTCCCACAGGACACGGTGGAATTCCGTGCCCGGCCCCATATCCGCCAGGGTGGAAACACATCTCTTATGCCGCAACAAGGACTTCGGAGTCATCAAAACCAAAGGCTTGCGGAACTTCCGTTTCATCTGGCGGCGCAGAATATGAAAATAGTTGGCCGGCGTGGTACAGTTGGCCACCTGCATATTGTCTTCCGCACAGAGTTGCAGATACCGTTCCAGGCGAGCAGAGCTGTGTTCCGGCCCCTGCCCTTCATACCCGTGCGGCAGCAGCATCACCAGACCGGACATACGCAGCCATTTATGTTCGCCAGAAGAAATGAATTGGTCGACAATCACCTGCGCCCCATTGGCAAAATCACCAAACTGCGCTTCCCACAAGACCAGGGCATTGGGCTCCGCCAGGGAATACCCATATTCAAACCCCAGAACCCCCATTTCGGACAGCGCACTGTCAATCACTTCAAAAGTGGCTTCGCTGTCCTCACTTTCCGCCAGCGCCTTGAGCGGGGTATAGCGTTCTTCCGTTTCCTGATCCACAAAAACGGAATGGCGCTGGGAGAAAGTGCCGCGCTGGCTGTCCTGACCACTGAGGCGCACCCGGTGGCCTTCCTTAATCAATGTACCGAAAGCAAGGGCCTCTGCGGTGGCCCAGTCGATATCTTCGCCCGTTTCAATCATCCGGGCCTTGGCATCCAATACACGTTGCAGGGTTTTGTGAACGGTAAAACCTTCGGGAACTTCGGTCAGAACCTTGCCGATTTCCCTCAGCACGCTAATGTCTACCCCCGTGCCGGCAGAACGGCGCGGGTCCTGATCCGGGCGTTCAAGGCCGCTCCAACGGCCGCCGAACCAGTCCGCCTTGTCCGGTTTGTATCCTTCGGAAGCTTCCATTTCCACATCCAGCTTGCGCTGGAAATCCCGGACCATCTGGTCCACTTCCTCCTGGGTAACCAACCCTTCCCGAATCAGCCGTTCAGCATAAATCTGGCGAGTGCTGGGATGATTTTTAATCCGCTTGTACATCAGCGGTTGGGTGAACATGGGCTCATCGCCTTCATTGTGGCCAAACCGGCGATAGCAGAACATGTCCACCACCACATCCGATTTAAAGGTCTGCCGGAATTCTGTAGCGATTTTCATGACATACACGACGGCCTCCGGGTCGTCTCCATTGACGTGGAACACCGGCGCCTGAATGGCTTTGGCCATGTCCGAAGGATATGGCGAAGAGCGGGAATAATGCGGGGATGTGGTAAAACCGATCTGGTTATTGACCACCACATGGATGGTGCCCCCTGTCCGGTATCCTTTCAGACCGCTGAGCGCGAAACATTCCGCAACCAGCCCCTGCCCGGAAAAGGCCGCATCCCCATGCAGCAACAGGGTCATGACCGACGTGCCGGTTTTGTCCCCCCGCTGGGTCAGTTTGGCCCGGGTCTTGCCCAGCGCCACCGGATTGACCGCCTCCAGATGCGACGGGTTGGCCGTCAATGACAGATGCACACTGTTGCCGTCAAATTCCCGGTCGGAGGATGCCCCCAGATGATATTTCACATCGCCGGAGCCTTCCACATCATCCGGATTGGATGATCCGCCGTGAAATTCATGAAAAATAGCACGATACGGTTTGCCCATCACGTTGGCCAAAACATTGAGACGGCCCCGGTGCGGCATACCGATCACAATTTCCTTGACCCCGTTATGACCGCCCGTTTTGATAATGCCCTCAAGGGCCGGGATCAGGGACTCGGCCCCGTCCAGCCCAAACCGTTTGGTACCGATATATTTTTTGGCCAGATACTGCTCAAAAATTTCGGCTTCGGTCAGTTTCTGCAAAATGGCCCGCTTGCCCTCGGCGGTAAAATGGATTTCCTTGTCACGCCCCTCAATCCGGCTTTGAATCCAGGCTTTTTCTTCGGGTTCATTAATATGCATAAACTCCACACCCACATGGGAACAATAGGTGCGTTTGAGAATTTCCAGGACTTCCCGCACCGTGGCGGTTTCCAGGCCAAGGACATTGTCGATAAAAATCGGCCGGTCCATATCCTCCGGCCCAAACCCATAGGTGGCCGGGTCCAGCTCCGGATGATAGGTCCGTTCCGTCAGTTCCAGCGGATCCAGCTTGGCCACCAGATGCCCACGCACCCGGTAGGTCCGGATCATCATCAGACAGCGGATGGAATCCAGCGTTGCCGCCCGGACCTCTTCCTCAGTGAATGTCCCGGTTGTTTCTTTCTTCGGAGGGGGCGGGGGCTCATACCCCGGATCGAGCGCTTCGATATAATCATTGGTCCCGCTGCCAAGACCGGGCCAGTCCTGACGACGCCAGGAGGCTTCTGTGCGTTCCTTGCCGGCCTGCATCAAGGCCCGGGCATCCGCCGCAAGCTCCTTGAAATAGGTCTGCCAGGACGGATCCACACTTTCGGGATCCTTGCAATAACGAAGGAAAAGTTCTTCGACAAAGGCTCCGCTGGAGCCGTTAAAGAGACCTTGAGTGTCGTATTCTGCGCTCATCAGTTGGCTGGATGCGGGATTGAGCCCGCACCCTCCCCGAAAAAAGTTAATGATTAAGAAGTGAAGCCAGAGTAGTCCCCAGTTCGGAGGGCGAATCCGCCACAACAATACCAGCACTCTTCATGGCTTCGATCTTGTCTTCTGCACCGCCCTTACCGCCGGAAATGATGGCACCGGCATGGCCCATGCGGCGGCCCGGAGGCGCCGTCCGGCCGGCGATAAAGCCGACCACGGGTTTCTTGACCTTGGAGGCTTTCAGGAATTCAGCGGCTTCTTCTTCCGCGGACCCACCGATTTCCCCGATCATGATCATGGAATGGGTATCCTCATCTTTCAGGAAAGCGTCCAGCACATCAATGAAGTTGGTGCCGTTCACCGGGTCTCCGCCGATCCCCACACAGGTGGACTGACCAAGCCCCACGGCCGTGGTCTGGGCCACAGCCTCATAGGTCAGCGTGCCGGAACGGGACACGATTCCCACATTGCCTTTTTTATGGATGTGGCCCGGCATGATGCCGATCTTGCATTCCCCCGGCGTGATCACGCCCGGACAGTTGGGGCCGATCAGACGGGTTTTGGACCCTTGCAGCGCCCGCTTGACCTTCACCATATCAAGCACCGGAATGCCTTCGGTGATACAGACGACCAGCTCGATTTCCGCATCAATGGCTTCGAGAATGGCATCCGCCGCAAATGGCGGCGGCACATAAATCACGGACGCGTTGGCCCCGGTTTTTTCCCGGGCTTCTTCCACCGTGTTGAACACCGGCAGATCAAGATGGGTTGTACCGCCCTTGCCCGGAGTCACGCCGCCGACCATTTTGGTGCCGTAAGCAATGGCCTGTTCGGAATGGAACGTCCCCTGCGCGCCGGTAAAACCCTGACAGATTACTTTTGTTTCGGAATTGACAAGAATAGACATCAGGAGGCCTCCTTCACCGCTTTCACCACTTTCTCAGCGGCATCACCAAGATCATCTGCAGACAGAATGGTCAGACCGGACTCCGCCAGGATCTGTTTGCCTTTTTCCACATTGGTTCCTTCCAGCCGCACCACCAGCGGCACCGCCAGGGAAACCTCTCTCGCCGCCGCCACGACGCCTTCGGCGATCACATCACACCGCATAATACCGCCGAAAATATTGACCAGAATCCCTTCCACATTGGGATCAGACAGAATGATCTTGAAGGCTTCGGTCACCCGCTCACGGGTGGCGCCACCGCCCACATCCAGAAAGTTGGCCGGCTCGCCGCCTTTCAGCTTGATGATGTCCATGGTCGCCATGGCAAGCCCGGCGCCGTTCACCATACAACCGATATTGCCATCCAGCTTGATATAGTTCAGCTCGTGCTTGGCCGCTTCCAGCTCCATAGGATCCTCTTCATCCGGATCCCGCAGCTCCACCACATCTTTGTGACGGAACAGGGCATTGCTGTCGAAGCTCATCTTGGCGTCGAGGACCACCATGTCCCCGTCTTCGGTCACCACCAGCGGGTTGACCTCCAGCAGGGAAGCATCCTTGGCCACAAAGGCATTATAGAGCGCGGCGACCACCTTGGTGCAGGCCGAGGCGGTCTTGCCTTCAAGGCCGAGCCCATACGCCACTTTGCGGCAATGGTATCCGCTGAGTCCGGTGGCCGGATCAATGGTGATGGTGATGATTTTTTCCGGAGTCTGTGCGGCCACTTCCTCAATGTCCATGCCGCCTTCGGTGGACGCCATGATGGCCACATGACCGGTGGCGCGATCCACTAGCAGGGAAAGATAGAGTTCATTGGCGATGGCGCAGCCGTCTTCGATATAGACTCGTTTGACTTCCTTGCCTTCGGGGCCCGTCTGATGGGTGACCAAGGTCATGCCCAGCATTTCGCCAGCAACCTTTTTCACGTCCTCAATGGATTTGACCACCTTGACACCGCCGCCCTTGCCGCGGCCGCCGGCATGAATTTGGGCCTTGACCACCCAGACCGGGCCGCCCAGCTCCTTAGCGACCGCTTCCGCTTCCTGGGGAGTGTAGGCCACACCGCCCCGCAATACAGGCGCGCCGAACTCCTTCAGCAGCCCCTTGGCTTGATACTCATGGATATTCATAGTTCCATCCTCTTATCTTGCCGCGCGCTCAGCTTGCGGCAAATTACTGTGTCTGTGTTCCGGAAATCGTCCCGAAACAGCCAGCCCGGCAGGACCGCCTGTTCCGAAACAGAAGTTTAGGCCAGCGACGGGTCGATTCTTTTCACCGCTTCAATCAGCCCCTTTACGGCGTTCACGGATTTTTCAAAACCGGCCTTGTCTTGCTCATCAAACTTGATTTCGACAATTTTTTCGACGCCGTTTTCACCGATGATCACCGGCACGCCCACATAGATGCTCTCAAGGCCGTATTCACCATTGAGCTCCGCCGCACAGGGCAGCACCCGGCGCTTGTCTTTCAGGTAGGATTCCGCCATGGCAATGGCGGAAGTCGCCGGCGCATAATAGGCAGAACCGGTTTTCAGCAGGCCCACGATCTCAGCGCCGCCGTCACGGGTGCGCTGAATGATCTGATCCAGCTTCTCCTGGGTCGTCCACCCCATTTCCACCAGATCCGGGATTGGAATACCGGCCACAGTGGAATAGCGCGCCAACGGCACCATGGTATCCCCATGACCGCCCAGCACAAAGGCGTTCACATCCTCGACAGATACATTGAATTCTTCGGCCAGAAAATGGCGGAACCGGGCAGAATCCAGAACCCCTGCCATGCCGACCACCTTGTTGGCGGGCAGACCGGAATATTTCTGCAATGCCCAGACCATAGCATCCAGCGGATTGGTGATACAGATCACAAAGGCGTTGGGGCAGTTGTCACGAATGCCTTCACCAACGGATTTCATCACTTTGAGATTGATTTCCAGAAGATCGTCACGGCTCATGCCCGGCTTGCGGGGCACGCCGGCGGTCACAATCACCACATCGGCATCCTTGATGTCCACATAATCCTGCGTCCCGGTCATTTTGGCGTCAAAACCTTCTACCGGCCCGGACTGCGCAAGATCCAGCGCCTTGCCCTGGGGCAGGCCTTCTGCAATGTCAAAAATTACCACATCCCCCAGTTCCTTGAGACCGGCGAGATGGGCGAGAGTTCCGCCGATCTGACCGCCGCCGATTAGCGCAATCTTGTTTCGTGCCATGGTGATTTCACTCCTGATTTTTCTTTAAAGATTGAGTTCCTCTTTCAGCCGGCCAGACGGACCCTCAACAGGCCAGAATGCACCAGGCCGACATGCGTCGTAATTATTTTATATCTGTATTTCGGTCCCGTATTTTTGTGCCCTGACATGTCTGCGCATGTAACGTGTTTCCTAGGTCTTGGCAACTTTTTCTCATTCAAAAGCCTGGCCCTGTAATTTTTTTGCCTTTTCCGGGGGATATCGCCATGTTTTTTGCGGACCAAATCCCCGGCAAATGACGAGGCAAATCATATTTCTGGTAATATTTCTATGGGTTTTACCCTATTTTCCCAGCTTAATAAATCACTCTTTTCAAAAATACAGGGTGGAATAAGAAAAAAGCCAGAAAAATATACAGACCTGTCTGTTTATTTCGCCGACTCGCCCGAATCTCCATGGGATCAGAACTGGATCAGACCGCATGGCCTTTCGCCAGATAATCTTCAGACTGCATTTCCATCAGCCGCGAGACGGTGCGCTGAAATTCAAAATGACCATGTCCTTCTGCATAAAGTTCTTCGGGCGGAACTTCAGCACAGCACAGAAATTTGACGTTATTCTCATAAAGCGCATCAATGAATGTCACGAATCGTTTGGCTTCATTGCGATTGTGGGGACCAAGACGCGGGATGCCCACCATAATCACGGTATGATAATGCCAGGCGATTTCCAGATAATCTGCCGCCCCGAGCGCTGCACCGCAAATTTTCTTGAACGAGACCACCGCTACCCCGCGACTTGCGACGGGTATGGTCAACGTGCGGCCCTGCACCCTCAACTCTTCCGGCCCCACCTGAGAGCGGTCGGCCACATCATGATCGGTCAGGCGCCAGAACGCCTCAGAGAGCGCCCGCGTCGCCTTCTCCCCCAGCGGGTAATGATACACCGGCATGCCTTTCATACGTTCCAGCCGGTAATCCGTCGGGCCGTCCAGCGCCACCACCCGCAGTTTTTCCTTAAGCATGTCGATGGTCGGCAGAAACAATCCCCGATTCAGACCATTCTTGTACAGGTCGTCAGGAATGCGGTTGCTGGTCAGCACGATCACTACCCCTTCGGCCATCAGCTCCCGGAACAGTCGGCCCAACAGCATGGCGTCGGTGACATCGGTGACCTGAAATTCGTCAAAACACAATAACAGGCTGTCGCGCGCAATTTTCCGCGCCAGCGGCGGCAGCGGATCGTCCTGCGTCGTGCCCCATTTGGCCTGGCGGTCTTCGGGCGACATGTAGCGCCATTCATGCAGGCTGGCGTGAATTTCCAGCATAAAGGCGTGAAAATGCACCCGTCGCTTGGCGGTCACCGGCGCCGTCTCAAAAAACAGATCCATAATCATCGACTTGCCGCGTCCCACATCGCCGTGAATATAAAGCCCTTGGGGCGGGACAGAAGAAGAAGACCGCCGAAACAGGCGCGCCCAAAAACCGGACGGCCTTTGCCGGCGACGATGCCTGTCTTCATAACCGGTGAGACGGTCATGCAGACCCTGGAGAAGCCGGACCACCTGTTCCTGGGCGGCATCAGGGTGCAACTCTCCTGCCTGACGCATGTCATGATAACGCCGAAGCGGCCCCTCACCAGAGCGGGGAATCGCCCCGCCCCGCCCCGATTCCTGATCGCCAGCCGGTGCCGAATCAGCCCCCGCAGCCTTGGAAGATACCGCAGAGGCCGAAGAGCCAGAAGACACTGAAGAACCAGAAGACACTGAAGAGATCGAAGACTTATCCATGCACGCCGCCGACAATGATGAACAAAACGCCGTTATTTAAAATTTTAACGATTTGTACATTAGTCCTATCTAAAGTCCTATCTAAAATCAACCTCACCCAAACCGGCCTCGCCCAATCAGGGGCCGCACCGGAATGAAAAAGCCCAACAGGCACCATAATCAATAACTGGAAAAGATCAAACCATGAAAAAAATATTTGAAATCCCCGTCTATAATCAAGAAGTCCGTGATGCCGTGCGCGCCGGACGCTCCCACGGAGTGCTCGAAGACAGCTGGGCCGACATGCACCTGATCGAAATCCGCGCCCATACGGCCGATGAAGCGATGGAGATCTGCCGCCGTAAACATCCACAGAAAATGGGTTTTGTTCTAGGGGAAGCCGCCGAAAGTCTATGATGGCCTTAATATGATAGTGATTTCCGTATTGTAATGACGTCTTTTATTTTAGGGCGGCACAACGGCGCGTTCATATTTTCTTAAGCTTCTTTACCTAAATCATAGAGGGACCGCGTTTCCTCTCTCCCTGACCAGACTTGGTTGCATATACATCAGAGGACACAACGGCAAAAAAATGTGTGATTAACCGGATAGCCACTGCTCATGAACCGCTACGAAGTTGCTCTTTACAATCAGGATGTGCGCGAGGCCTATGCCGATGGCAGGAAACACCCCAATTATGGTCCCGAATGGGGCGATTTGCGGTATCTAGAAGTGGAGGCCGAAACCGAGGAGGAGGCCCTAAAACTCATCCGTAAACACCATCCGGAACGTCAGGGGTTTATCATCCGGGACGTCATTCTGATCAAAGAATTCGTCGAATAACAGCATCATCTTTAAATTTTCCAGTGCGTTTTGCAAATTGAGGGACGCGTCATCAGCCATGCGTCATGGTTTTCAATCCGTAGAGCATGCACCATCTCAAACATCGCCATAGATTTTAGGCGGGGCCATAGATTTTAAGCGGGGCGCAGCGATTCATAGGTGAGCGCAGTATGGATTGCGTCGCTGCTGGCGCGCCTCGCAATGAGGGTTCTATCCTTTTACAAGTCACTCTGGATGAACACAACCGTTGCGATCCAGTTTTTTTTGCGCCGCGCCAATCTGTTCGTCCCCGCTTCCCCCTCATAATCATGAAGGTGTTGCGGGGTCGCAATCCGCTCAGCCCCATCCAGCGTGTTGACATTCACAATGCCATAAAGGCGGCCATCCAATTCACATGTTACGACCGGCATCACCCCACAAGACCGGCAGAACATAAAATCCGCCGTCTTGTGGCCGAAACGATATCGGCCCAACAGGGTCACATCTTTGACGCTGATCTCCAGCCGCCCAGACGGGTTGCTGGCATAACACGCCCCCTGCCTGACACAAAAGCTGCACCCGCATTGCCGCGGCACCACCGCATCCAGGTCTTGTGACGTCGCGAAGTCATAGCGAATGGCGCCGCAATGACAGCCGCCAGGATGAATAAATTCTGTCATGCCGTTCAGTCTAGGAGGCTTCACCAGAAAAGGGAAGCCTTATCGGCCTCCCTCCCAGGCCTTTGGCTGGCGGATTTTGGCTGGCGGATTTTGGCTGGCGGATTTGCGGGCCGTTTATTTGCGAAAGTCCACACCGCTTTCCGCGGCGATATAGGCAAACACCGTATAAATGGCGGTGTTGATTTTCATGGCTTCCCGATCCACCTTGTCCAGCGTGTCGTTTTCCGTATGGTGATAATCAAAATACAGGCTGCCGTCCGGGCTGAAATTTACGGCCGGCATACCCGCTTCCCCCAGGACGCTGAGATCAGACTGTCCTTTGGCCGTATTATCCGGATTCAGTGACACGCCGAGCGGGGCCAGAATCCCGGCCATCGCCCGAATGGTATTCAGGGCCTCAGGCCCCACCCCGGGCCGCATGTCATAAATCCTCCCTACACCGAAATCCCATTCCGCGCCGATCACATGGTGATCCAATTCGTCCCGATGCCGTTCAAGATACTGCTTAGCCCCCACCAGGCCCACTTCCTCGGCGGCAAACAACACCACTCGGATGGACCGTTTCGGCCGTTCCGGCAGATCCAGGATATGCCGCGCCGCCGCCAGGGTGATGCCAACCCCGATACCGTCATCCACGGCGCCGGTCCCCACATCCCAACTGTCCAGATGCGCCCCCAGCACTACAAAATCCTCCGGAGTTTCCCGGCCCGTCACCTCACCGATCACATTGGCCGTTTTGATCACGGTCTGATCATGCCGCTCTGAGGTCTGACGCAGGCGCACCACCACCGGCTTGCCCCGGCTGAGTTGAGCCATCAATATGTCCGCATCCGGATTCGACAGCGCCGCGGCAGGGATTTTTCCCGCATCAGCGTCATATTTCACACTGCCTGTATGGCCCAGACGGTTATCGTCGGTCCCGATCGACCGAATCAGCAGCGCCAGCGCGCCCTTGCGGGCCGCCTCACTCGCCCCCTTGGTCCGGGCCACCACCGCTGGCCCATAGCCGGAGCCGTCGATCCGGCGTTCCATCCGGTAAGAAATAAAGGCGATTTTCCCTTCAAGACTGCCCGGCGCGGCCGCCTGCAATGCCGCGTAAGAAGGAAAATGCACAATTTCGGCCTTAAGGCCCGCCTCGGGCGTGCCCACAGACCCTCCCAGCGCAATGGCCACCAGTTTTTGCGGATAAGGCGCGATAATTTCGGCCTCAATCTCTCCCCTTTCCCACATCACATGGGTGACTTCCTCGGTCCATACCCGGTCAAACCCCAACTCTTTCATTTTGGCCACCGCCCATTCCACGCCTTTGCGATCGCCCGGCGTGCCCACCAGCCGCGGCCCTACCTCCGTGGTCAGTTGCTCATCCAACCGGTAAGACAAATCCGATTTCAATACGGTGTCGCGCAATCGGATTGCGGTGGCCTGCATCTCCTCGGACACCCCGTCCACACGCCCCTCAGAGAGCGCCGGGTTGACAGTTAACACACAAAACATCCCCAGTATGGAAAGGCCCAGTATGGAAAGGACACCCTGAAATACTCTGTTCACTCTACTTATCCCCAGTATGATGATTGGTTATGCCGTCATTCTTAGAAATTGTTTCTTGAAATTATTTCATGAAATAATTTCTGGCCGCAGTCTTGCGCATCTTGGAGGGAAGTTCAACCTTTTCCCCGCGCCGCCGAAACAGTTTTTGACCCTCCAGGATCAACGCAAAGTTCAACGCAGACGCAAAAAAGACTTTTTGCGCAGTGCAGCATCTTGCCAGCTCTGCCAAAAAAGTTTATAACCATGTTTCAAAAGTTGCGGCGATAATGAAATTTTATAATACCAAAAGGATTGTGAGAAAACCATGACCGATCAGCCCAAAGCCCCCTCCCGCCCCCGAAGAAGCATGCTGTATATGCCGGGTTCCAACCCGCGCGCCCTGGAAAAAGCCAAAACCCTGGCCGCAGACAGTCTGATCCTGGATCTGGAGGATGCGGTGGCCGTGGATGCCAAAGCAGAAGCCCGGCGCCTGGTCGCGGAAGCCGTCAAGGGCGGGGGCTACGGTCCACGCGAGCTGATCATCCGGATTAACGGCCTGGACACCCCATGGGGGTTGGAAGATCTTCAGGCGGCCTGCGCGGCGGGGCCTGACGCTATTCTGCTGCCCAAGGTGGAAAGCGCGGAAATGGTCCAGCATGCGGAAGCGTTGATGACACAATACGGCGCGCCGGCCCGCACCACCATCTGGTGTATGATGGAAACCCCGCGCGGCATTCTCCGGGCCGAGGAAATCGCCGGCGCCAGCAAACGGCTTGGCGGTTTTGTGATGGGCACCAACGACCTGACCAAGGAACTTCAGGCGCGGCATACCCCGGACCGCCTCCCGCTGATTCCGAGCTTTGCCCTGTGCCTGCTCGCGGCCCGGGCCGAAGGTCTCGCCATCATTGACGGCACCTTCACAGATCTGAATGACGATGAGGGGCTGATCGCCTCCTGCCGGCAGGGTGTGGAACTGGGGTTTGATGGCAAGACCTTGTTGCATCCCAAACAGCTGGCGGCCGCCAACGAGGCCTTCGCCCCGAGTGATGCGGAAATCGAGCAGGCCCGACGCATCATTGAGGCTTTTGAAAAAGCCGAAACCGAAGGCAAGGGTGTGGTGCTGCTGGATGGCAAACTTGTGGAAAACCTGCATGTCGCCGAAGCCAAAAATCTTCTGGCTAAAGCGGAGATGATTGCCAGACTGAACGCGGAGGCCTGATCATGAGCCAGAATGACCCCAAAAAGAATGAACCCAAAACTTTTGCCAAAACCTTTGAAGGCAATTATTTTGAGGATTTCCAGGTCGGACAGGAACTTATCCATGCCACCCCGCGCACTGTGACAGCCGGCGACATGGCCCTGTACACCGCGCTGTATGGCAACCGGTTTGCCGTACAATCCTCGACGGAATTCGCCCGCAGCTGCGGCCTTACCCAGGCGCCGGCGGACGATCTTTTGACCTTTCATATTGTCTTCGGCAAGACCGTGCCCGACATTTCCATCAATGCGGTGGCCAATCTGGGGTATGCCGACTGCCGGTTTCTCAACCCGGTCTATCCAGGCGACACACTTTCCGCCACCAGCCAGGTCATCGGACTTAAAGAAAATTCCAGCGGCAAGAACGGCAATGTCTATGTGCGTACCACCGGATACAATCAGCGGGGGGAAAAGGTTCTGGAATATGTGCGCTGGGTGATGGTCAATAAAAAATCTCCCCAAAGCCCGGCCCCCAAAACGGAAATTCCCGACCTGCCCGACACGGTGGCGGCCAGCGACCTGACCATGCCGCCGGGACTGACGTTCAGATCCTATGACCGGGACCTTGCCGGATCTCCCTATGTCTGGGAAGATTATGATATTGGCGAGAAAATCAATCATGTGGATGGCATGACCGTGGAAGCGGCGGACCATATGATGGCAACCCGATTGTATCAGAACACGGCCAAGGTGCATTTCAACCAGCACATGATGAAAGACGGACGTCTTGGTGAACGCATCGTCTATGGCGGACATGTGATTTCCCTAGCCCGGGCCCTAAGCTACAACGGCCTCGGCAACGCCCAGTTTGTCGCCGCCATCAATGCCGGACGTCACGTCAATCCCTGTATTGCCGGGGATACGGTCTATGCCTGGACCGAAATCCTGGACAAAGCGGAACTGAGCGGCAGCCCCGATGTGGGCGCGCTTCGTGTGCGGCTTGTGGCCGTCAAGGACCGCAACCCTGCCGATTTCCCCTATAAGGATAAGGATGGCAAATATGATCCTTCGGTGTTGCTGGATTTGGATCTGTGGGTGCTGATGCCGCGGGCGACAAATTAGGCTTTATCCGGTTTTGCTGTCTCTCTTTTGCTCTTTATTGGGCTCTATTGAGGGTGGCAATATTTCTGCCGTATTTTCCATATAGGGTCCTTTCCCGGACTCATCCATAACAACACATACAACATGGCTTTGAAGCCGGGAAAGGGTAAGGAAATGTTTATGGCAAGATTCTTGAGGATTATTCTGCTGTCCATCACTGTCCTGTCTTTCCTGACAGGGGTGTCCAGGGCGGAAATCCTGGCCACGGACCAGGTCGTGGAAAAATACGCCACCCAGGCGGACAAGGCCCAGATCACCGCCCTGCTGAAGCGGGCGGATGTGCGCCAACAACTTAAGGAATATGGGGTAGAGCCGGAAGAAGCCGAAAAGCGCATCGCGGCACTTTCGGATGAGGAAATCCGTCAGATTGCCGACCAGCTGGAAAGTGAACCGGCCGGGGCCGGCGAGCTGGGGACGGTGCTGGGCGTGGCGCTGACCGTCTTCCTGGTCTTGCTGGTGACCGATATTCTGTGCCTCACTGATGTCTTCAGCTTCACCCGCTGCGCCCGCCGCTAGGGCGGTGATGCCGACATTTCCATTCTGGCGTGGTATCGTGCTGATGGCTTTCAGCGCGATGCTAAGCGCTTGTTCCTCCATACCAACTACGGACCCCGCCCTGCTGTCCCATCTGCCGCAGACCGGGCGGGCGGAGGCCGTTCCTTTCTACCCGCAGGAAGAAAAATATTGCGGCCCGGCCACACTGGCGGCGGTTCTGGAATGGACCGGCAAGAGAATCAGCCAACACAAGGTGGCCCACGAGGTGTATACTCCCGGCGCCGATGGCACCTTCCGACACGACATGATTGCCGCCGCACGCCGGCATGGCCGTCTGGCGGTGCCGGTTCGCAGTCTGCCGGCGCTGCTGGAAGAAGTCGCCGGGGGAACACCGGTCATCGTGTTCCAGAATCTGGGTCTGAGCTGGTGGCCCCGCTGGCATTATGCAGTGCTGACCGGTTATGACCTTGGCAGGGAAAACGTCATTCTCAATTCCGGGGATGAGCAGAATCGCGTGACGGGCCTCACACTGTTTGAACGCACTTGGCGACGGGGCGGCAGCTGGGCACTGGTGGTCCTGCCGCCCGACAGACTGCCCGCCACGGCAAGCATTTATGACGTCATGACAGCTGCAGCCGGCCTGGAACGGGCGGGGCGACTGGACGCGGCGGCCACCGCCTATCAGGCCATCGCCCGGCGCTGGCCCGGCCACTGGTTGGCCCTGTTGGGGCTGGGCAACATACACTACCGCCAGGGCGACTATGACGCCGCCGAAACCTCTTATAGGGCCGCTCTCGCCCTTGATCCCACAGTGGCGGAAGTATGGAACAATCTGGCATATGCGTTAAAAAAGCAGGGCCGAACGTCGGAAGCCCACGCCGCCGCACAACAGGCCGTCAAATATGGTCAGGAAAGCCGCTATGACGCCACCTTGCAGGAAATGCAGCCGGTCGCCGATTCCCCACAATAATACAGACCGACCTGTCTATTTTTGAAATCTTTTTGCCCCAAATTTACAAAATAAGCAAAAAAATCACAAAATCTCTAAGAATCATTCTCATAAAGGCAGGAAGCCTCTTGCTCTTGGGCGCCGAAATGACTAAGACAATTTTTCAGGGTATTCATCTTAACACATAAGACGGTCAACTCATCTTATTTGAGGAAGGGAGTAGCAGATGGCTCGAGTACAGCGGCCCCTGTCGCCGCATTTGCAAGTTTACAAATGGGGCCTGCATATGGTCCTGTCCATTCTGCACCGGGCAACAGGTGCGGCGCTTGGAGCGGGCACACTTCTTTTGGCCTGGTGGCTGATTGCCCTGGCCAGCGGGCCGGAACAGTATGATCGGTTCCTCTCCTGCATGGAAAGCATACCGGGACGAGTGGTGCTGCTGGGCTTTACCTGGGCCTTAATGCTGCATTTGTGCAACGGCATCCGCCATCTGTTCTGGGACATGGGTAAAGGTTTTGAACTTGCCACCGTCTCCCGCTCCAATCAGGCGGTACTGCTGGGCTCCATTCTGCTGACCGGGCTCGCCTGGGCCTTCGGATACGGCCTGATCTAAGGGAGAAGAAAAGATGAGTTTAAGAACACCTCTGGGCAAGGTTCGCGGTCTCGGCTCCGCCAAAAGCGGGACCCATCACTGGTGGATGCAAAAGGTCTCCGCCGTGGCGTTGATCCCGCTCACGGTCTGGTTCGTGGCTTCCATAGTGCAGATGACCGGCGCCGATTATGAAATGGCCGTGAGCTGGCTGTCTTCCCCCATTCCGGCGGTACTGATGATCCTGTTTATCAGCACGGCACTCTATCATTTGAAGCTGGGGCTGCAGGTGATCGTGGAAGATTACGTCCATACCGAAGGCCTGAAACTGGCATGCCAGATGGCCATCACCTTTGGCTGCGTTCTTGTCGCCGTCGCCGCCATCTTCTCCGTTCTCAAGGTGGCTTTATAAGACAGATCATTATTTAGAGGGTATTATGAGCAAGGCATATGAACTGACAGATCACGTCTATGACGCCATCGTCATCGGAGCCGGGGGATCCGGACTCCGGGCCGCCATGGGAATTGCCGAAGCCGGTCTCAAGACCGCCTGTATTTCCAAGGTCTTCCCCACCCGCTCCCACACCGTGGCCGCCCAGGGGGGCATCGCCGCATCGCTCGGCAATATGGGGCCGGACAAATGGCAATGGCATATGTATGACACCGTCAAAGGGTCCGATTGGCTGGGCGACCAGGACGCCATCGAATATATGGTGCGGGAGGCACCGCAGGCGGTATACGAATTGGAACATTTCGGGGTACCGTTCAGCCGTACCGAGGAAGGCAAAATCTATCAACGCCCCTTTGGCGGCATGACCACCGAATTTGGCGAGGGACCGCCCGCCCAGCGCACCTGCGCCGCCGCCGACCGGACCGGCCACGCCATGCTGCATTCGCTTTATCAGCAGTCCCTGAAATACGACACTGACTTTTTTGTGGAATATTTCGCCATCGACCTGATCATGGTGGATGGCGAGTGCCGCGGCGTGATCGCGCTCGACATGAACACCGGCACCCTGCACCGTTTCAAGGCGCACATGACTGTGCTCGCCACCGGTGGGTACGGCCGCGCCTATTTTTCCGCCACCTCCGCCCATACCTGTACCGGTGATGGCGGCGGCATGGTGCAGCGTGCGGGCCTGCCGCTACAGGATCTGGAGTTTGTCCAGTTCCATCCGACCGGCATTTATGGCGCCGGCGTGCTGATTACCGAAGGCGCGCGCGGTGAAGGCGGCTATCTGGTGAACTCTGAAGGCGAACGCTTTATGGAACGTTATGCGCCCTCCGCCAAGGACCTGGCCAGCCGCGACGTGGTCAGCCGCTCCATGTCTTCCGAGATTCGCGAAGGCCGCGGGGTGGGGGAACACAAGGACCATATCTATCTGCACCTGGATCATCTGGATCCGGACATTCTGGCCGAGCGCCTGCCGGGCATTTCCGAAAGCGCCCGTATTTTCGCCGGTGTCGATGTGACCAAAGAACCGATCCCGGTGATCCCCACCGTGCATTATAATATGGGCGGCATTCCGACCAACTATCATGCGGAAGTTCTGAACCCGACGCCGGATGATCCGGATCGGGTGGTGCCGGGCCTCATGGCCGTGGGCGAAGCCGCCTGTGTCTCCGTACATGGCGCCAACCGGTTGGGCTCCAACAGCCTGATCGACCTGGTGGTGTTCGGCCGTGCCGCCGCACTCAGGGTGGCCGAGCTGGTCAAACCGAACACGCCGCACAAACCGCTGCCGGACGACAATGCGGACCTTGCGCTCAGTCGCCTGGACAAATACCGCCATGCCAACGGCAGCATGCCCACCGCCCAGATCCGCGACAAGATGCAGCGCACCATGCAGTCCAACTGCGCCGTGTTCCGCACCGCCGAGGTTCTGGAGGAAGGCAAGAAACTCATTGACGAAGTCTATGCCATGATGCCAGATGTGAAAACCTTCGACCGATCGCTGGTCTGGAACTCCGACCTTATCGAAACGCTGGAGCTGGAAAACCTGCTGCAACAGGCGGTGGTCACCATGCACTGTGCAGAAAACCGCAAGGAAAGCCGCGGGGCGCATATGCATGAAGACTATCCCGAACGCAATGATAAGGAGTGGATGAAACACACCGTCGCCTGGCTTGAGGATGGCAAAGTCAGAATCGATTACCGCCCGGTTCACGATTTCACGCTGACCGAGGAAATCGACTACATCAAACCCAAGGCCCGTGTGTATTAAGCGGAGGGAGAGGCAATATGGCAGAATTCAGACTTCCCGCAAATTCCCGGTATAAAAAAGGCAAAACCTGGAAAGCCCCCGAAGGCGCGACCAACATCAAACGGTTCAACATCTATCGCTGGAACGAGGATGACGGCGAAAATCCGCGCATTGACACCTATGAGGTGGACATGGACAAATGCGGGCCCATGGTGCTGGATGCGCTGATCAAGATCAAAAACGAGATTGACCCCACACTCACCTTCCGCCGCTCTTGCCGCGAAGGGGTGTGCGGATCCTGCGCCATGAATATCGGCGGCATGAACACGCTGGCGTGCACCAAGGCGATCAGCGATTTCAAGGGCGATGTGAACATCTATCCGCTGCCGCATATGGATGTGGTCAAGGACCTGGTGCCGGATCTGACCAATTTCTATGCGCAATATGCGTCCATCAAACCCTGGATGCAAACCCAGACCCCTGCGCCCAGCGGCCGCGAACGGCTGCAAAGCCGCGAGGACCGCGCCAAACTGGACGGGCTTTATGAATGCATCCTGTGTGCCAGCTGCTCCACCAGCTGCCCGAGCTACTGGTGGAACTCCGACCGCTATCTGGGCCCGGCGGTACTCCTGCAGGCTTATCGCTGGCTGGTGGACAGCCGGGACGAAAATACCGGCGAACGACTGGATGCGCTGGAGGACCCTTTCCGGCTCTATCGCTGCCACACCATCATGAACTGCACCAATACCTGTCCCAAGGGCCTGAACCCGGCCAAGGCTATCGCCGAGATCAAGAAAATGATGGTTGAACGCCAGGGGTGAGTCAAAATTCAGTGAGTCAAAATTCAGACAACGTCAAAGCCGGGCCTCGACCAAGGTCCGGCTTTTTTGATGCTGAAGATACTGTCTTTCCCTCATCCTTCTATTCTCGTCGCGCCCGACTCCCCCTCCCGTCATTGCCGTGCAGACGGCAATCCATGAAGGAAAAATGGGGAAAATGGGGAAAATGGGGACAGTATACTATTTATAATCTGGAAAATGGGGGAAAACAGAGTATATAAGATTATAAATAGTATACTGTTCCCATTGCTGGACTTCCTTGAATGCTTGAAATTATTGCTGCTGCTGTAATTCGTCTATGTAAAAATACTGGTTCAGTACGTTATAAAACTGTGTTGGCACATTTGTTTCATATTGTACGAACACAGCGGGCTTTCCGTCCCTTTCTTTATAGGTGCTGAAATCCACTAAAACTATTTTTTCACAGGAACTATCGCGGCGAACTATCTCAGCGGCTTTTGTCAAATACTCATAGAACGGCTTGTACTCTTCTTTGATATCCTCCAGACCCGGTATGGCGGACTCTTCAATAGGCGCTAAGTGTTCTATTCGCTCTCCATCAATAGCCGTATCATATTCAAGGTCTCGCGCCACCATTGAATAAGAGTTGTCAGAAAACTCTATCTTATAATATCTAAGATCACGCCCTTTTAGTTTTCCGCGAACTTCCTGAATGAATGATCCTTCACACCTGCATCCGAAATATATTCCCGTCATAGCAGCAGGAGCATAGTGGTTTTTTCCGGCCGTTCTAGTAATTATTCTTACTTCCTTTTCATGCGCCCAGCGGCTAGACTTTGTTCCTATCATCTTGCCAAGAATTGCCGTTTCATTTTGGGTCTGAAACATATCGTCAAATACGATTTTTTGAGGTTCAGGATGATAGGCTACATCAACTATATTCCATGAAGTTCTGGCTTCATGGACAAGTCTGTTCAAATCATATTCTATACAAAACCCCTTATGACCTCCGGCATAGTAGGCCCACATCAATTCATCAAGCGGTGTCCGGCTTAGTGAATATACGCCAACGGTATGTCGCATTTTTGTAAGATTATCGAATTCGGTTTCTACGTCCTTAGCCCCTAAAGCCTTAAAAAGGATTCTAGCATCATTTTCATTAACGTAAGCCTCAGATGGATCATTCAACTGATCGGCTGTAGATGCCCAAAAATAATTGCTCGCAATGCTTTCCAGATCACGCGCCATGATTTCCGGGCTACCGCCTCTGTATTTATAAACTTTCATGGTGAATCCAAAAATAGCTCTGTTCTTTGGTATGCTTGATTATAATCTAAAATAGATGATGAAAAATACACCCAAAAGAACGCTTAAAGGAAAAATGGAGGAAAAATGGGGCCAGTATACTATTTTTTATCTTATCCGCTCCGTTCTTGGTTAAATAGTATACTGTCCCCATTTTTCCATTTTTACATGACGTACTGGCCATAACTTATAAGTCTCTCCCCTTGACGGACCGTTTACCCACAAAAAGGGCTCTTCCGACAACGGAAGAGCCCTTATCAAATGGTTACCCCTGCCACGGGAGGCGGGGAAATTCAGGATGGTTTACCAACCGCAGTTGCGGTCCTTGTTCTGCTCATCCAGCCAGGCTTTGAGCGGCGCAAAGTATTCCAGTACCGCGCTGCCGTCCATTTCACGGGTGCCGATAAAGGCTTCCAGCGCATCCTGCCAGGGCTTGCTCTGGCCCATTTCCAGCATGGCGTTGAGTTTTTCGCCCACTTCCTTGTTGTTGTAAATAGTGCAACTGTGCAGCGGCCCTTCAAATCCGGCCATTTCGCAAGCCGTCTTGTGGAACTGGAACTGCAGGATATGAGCGAGGAAATAGCGCATATAGGGCGTATTGCCCGGAATGTGGTATTTGGCGCCCGGATCAAAGGCCTCAGGCGTCCGCTCTGCCGGTGCAGCTACCCCCTGATAGGCTTCGCGCAGTTCCCACCAGCCCCGGTTATAGTCTTCTGGGTTCAGCTCGCCGTTAAAGACTTTCCAGCGCCACTGGTCCACCAACAGGCCGAACGGCAGGAACGCCACCTTGTCCAGGGCCCGGCGCAGAAGAAGCCCGATATCGCCTTCCGGTCCCGGCACTTTGTCAATGAGCCCCACCTGTTTCAGATATTCCGGGGTGATGCTGAGCGCGATGGTATCCCCGATGGCCTCGTGGAACCCGTCATGGGCGCCGCCCTGATACAATACGCTCTGATCCTTATAGGCGCGCTGGTAAATATTGTGCCCCAGTTCGTGATGGATGGTTTCATAATCTTCGGCCGTGATGGTGGTGCACATCTTGATACGGATGTCTTCCTTGCCGTCAATATTCCAGGCGCTGGCGTGGCACTGCACTTCCCGGTCCCGCGGTTTTTTAATCAGCGAACGTTCCCAGAATGTCTGCGGCAGGGGCTCAAAGCCCAGCGAGGTGAAGAAATTCTCCCCCGCCTTGACCATCTGAACCTCATCATAACCTTTTTCTTTCAGCCGTTCGGTGAGGTCATATCCCACATCGCTTTCTTCCGGCGCCACCAGGGGATAGATATTGCCCCATTGCTGCGCCCACATATTGCCCAGAAGATGCGCCGGAATCGGGCCGTCCTGAGGGACCACATCGGTGCCATACTGTTCGCCCAGCTTCGCGCGCACATGACAGTGCAGGGCATCATACAACGGTTTGACCTGACCCCAGAGCCGGTCGGCTTCCTTACGGAAATCATCCGCCGGCATATCGTATCCGGCCCGCCACATGGCGCCCACATCCTGATAGCCCAGCTCGCGCGCCCCTTCATTGGCGATGTCCACCATCCGCGCATATTTTTCCTTCATGGACGGGGAGACGGTCCGCCAGCCTTCCCAAGCCTTGCGCAACTCCGCCTCATCCCGGGAATTAGCCATCAGCTCGGTCAACTCGCCCAGAGTGCGGCCTTCGGGGTCCTTGCCGGTGGCATACATACTGTCCAGTTCGGCGGTAATGGTCGCCAGTTCCTTATTGGCTTCCGGATCGCTCGGCGCGGGCAGGGTAATCCCCTGTTTGATGATTTCCAGCTTACGCCGGGTATCCGGGTCAAGCTCCAGATCGTTAAACTTTTTGGCTTCATTGGCGAATTTGACCGCCAGAGCCGTCATGTCCGCGCCGACCTTGGCGACCAGCGCATTGGTATCTACGGTCATGAAATTGGCCTGAACCCAGTAGGCCCGCGCCGTATGGGGGCCCTTTTCTTCATATTCCTTTTCCACCATCGCCACAAAGGCTTTGGCGTCTTCGGCCGTGACCGCCTTGCTTTCGGCCTCTCTTTCCCCCTCCGGTGAACAGGCCGCCACAAACAGCGCAATGGCCGCGGTGCCGGCCAGAAGTGTTTTCCTCATTTTTTTCTCCTTAACTAATCCCCATCAAAGATCAAATGGCTAAGATCAAATGGCTAAGATCAAACGGCATAGGTCAAACAACAAAGATCAAAAAGCGGGCCGCCAAAAGACCGGCCCGCCCTTTCAGATCACAGCTTAGGCAGCGCCTTTCTTTTGCGCAATATACGCCTCCACCAGATCTTCGAGAATGAACAGCGGTACCGCCCCATTGGTCAGGATCACATCATGGAATTCGCCCATATCGAACCGGTCGCCTAGTGCGCGGCGCGCCTTTTCCCGAAGCTCTAGTATTTTCAGCATACCCACCTTATAGGCCAGCGCCTGACCCGGCCAGACCATATAGCGTTCAATCTCACTGACCACATCGGACATCGCCTGTCCGGTGTTTTTATACATATAGTCGATCGCCTGTTCCCGGGTCCAGCGCTTATAATGCAGACCTGTGTCCACCACCAGGCGCACGGCCCGGAACAATTCGGCCTGCAAGCGGCCAATATCGTCAAAGGAATTTTCCAGCAGCCCCAGTTCTTTGGCCACCCGTTCCGCATACAGCGCCCAGCCTTCCACATAAGCGGTAAAGAACATATATTTGCGGAACAGCGGCACATCCTTCAGTTCCTGGGCAATGGCAATCTGGAAATGGTGACCTGGCACCGCCTCGTGATAGGTTAGCGTGCGCATGCCATATTTCGGGGTCGCCTTGATATCATAAAGATTGGCCCAAAAAATACCGGGACGGGAGCCATCCAGCGCCGGATCGGTATAATAGGCGCCGGGGGCTGATTCTTCGCTGAATTCGGGGACACGGCGCACTTCAACCCCGGCCTTGGGTTTGACGTTGAACACATCCTGCACCCGCTCATTCACCTCCGCAATCATCTTGCGGTAATCTGCCAGAATCTGTTCCCGGCCCTCGTCGGTATCCGGATAATAAAACCGCTCTTCGTCCGCCAAGTCCTGGATCAAAACTTCAAACCCTTTCGAGATATCGTACCCTTCCTTCTCGAACAGCGCCAGCATTTCCCCCTGAATGCGGGCCACTTCGGAAAGACCGATCTGGTGAATTTCCTCAGGGGTAAGATCCGTTGTGGTCATGCGGGCCACCATGGCCTTGTAATAATTGTCGCCATCAGGGAATTTCCAGACCCCGGCATCATTGGTGGCTTTTTGGATCAGCTTTTCATGAAAAGCCGTAAGGTTGCGGAACGCCGGATAAACATCATCGGCAATGGCGGCGCGGGCCTGTTTCAGAAGGGCCAGTTTATCCGCCTCGTCCAGATCGCTTACCCCGTTCAGCTTATCCGCGAAGCTGACATAAAGCAGGTTTTCTTCAGGGGCGACAGCGGTGTAGTCTCGCCCCGTCTTGATCACTTTCTCCATCAGCATCTTCGGCAGGATAATGCCTTTTTCCGCCTGGGCCCGGATGCGCTCTTCCACCTGATCAAACACCCGACGGGCTTCTTTCAGGCGGGCGACATAATCTTCGGCATCCGCCTTGCTGTTTATGGCGTGAAAATTGGCCATAAAGTTGGGATAGTCAATAATGACCCCGCCATTTTGCGCCACGATATATCCATAGTCCCGGTATTTATCGAGCGCGATATTCTGCTCCATATCCCATTTCATAATGTCCCGGGACAGTTTCTGGGCCGGGCTCAAATCTTTGTCCTTATAGCCTTTCAGAAGTTCGTAATTGCGCACTTCCAGGTCATGCATTTTCTGCAAATGAGCCGCAGAATAATCGTCCAGCCGGTTATGCCGCCATGCCTTGCCCCGGGTTTCCATATAGCGGGTATAGGTGAGCATTTCCGGCGATTCCATCAGGGCCTCTTCAAAGACCTCGGCAAAAAAATCGTCGATATTGGCAGGCGCCTTGTCCAGCGCCGAAGCCCCCGCCGACGTCATCAAACCGCCAATGATGCCGACAAGAAAACTGTTCCGTAAGAATTTCATGGGTTTACTCATGTGATTAAACATCCCCTTGTTATGGCGCCGCCAGTGGACGCAGATTATCGGGAGAAGGTAGCAGTCCGTGCTGTTTTCCACAGCAAAAAAACGACAAACCCCACAAAAAAAGGGACGAGCAGCACACCGCCCATCCCTATACAGAATTTTATGTCGCTAAGTCTGGATACTGCCCTATTTTATGCTTTCCGGAGAAAGTTATTGCACAGGCTTTCGGCGATCTGTACCGCATTCAGCGCTGCGCCTTTGAGCAGGTTGTCGGATACACACCACAGATTGAGGCCATGTTTCACCGTTTCGTCGCGACGGATGCGACTGATATAGGTAGCGAATTCCCCGGCCGCTTCCACCGGTGTCACATAACCGCCGTCTTCGCGTTTATCGACCACCATTACCCCGGGCGACTGGCGCAGGATGTCCCGGGCCTCGTCATCGCTTAAGGGATTGTGAAATTCGATATTGACCGATTCACTATGGCCAATAAAGACCGGCACCCGCACGCAGGTGGCCGTCAGTTTAATATCCGGATCCAGGATCTTGGCCGTCTCCGCCACCATTTTCCATTCTTCCTTGGTGTCGCCATTGTCCATAAAGACGTCGATATGGGGAATGACGTTAAAGGCGATCTGTTTCGGATACACCTCGTTTTCCACCGGATCGTTGACGAAAATGGCCCGGGTCTGGGTCCAAAGTTCGTCCATGGCGGCTTTGCCGCTGCCAGACACGGACTGATAGGTGGACACCACCACGCGTTTGATTTTCGCCCGATCATGCAGGGGTTTCAGCGCCACCATGAGCTGCGCCGTGGAGCAATTGGGATTGGCGATGATATTTTTCTTTTTATATCCGGCAATATCTTCGGCATTGACTTCCGGCACGACCAGCGGCACATCCGGATCCATACGGAAATAGGAGCTGTTGTCGATCACCACACATCCCTGGGCGCCGATCTTTTCGGACCACGCCTTGGACACACTGCCGCCGGCGGACATCAGACAGATATCCACACCGGAAAAATCGAAATCATCCAGGCATTTGGTCTTAATGGTCTTGTCGCCAAACGTAACTTCCTGACCGATAGAACGGCGGGACGCCAGCGGAATAATTTCCGAAACCGGGAACTGACGTTCATGCAAGACATTCAGCATTTCGCGGCCGACATTTCCCGTCGCGCCAACGACAGCGACCTTATAAGACATAATGTTCTCCTGATTTTTTGAGGTTCATAATACCGTATATTTTGTTATTTATTCAGCTTTTCCAGCTGTCTGAGAATACTGTCGCCCATCACCGAGGTAGACACCTTGGCCTTGCCCGGCTGCATGATGTCGGCCGTGCGCATGCCCCCGGCCAGCACCCCGTTGATCGCCTGTTCGATCATGTCGGCTTCCGTCCCGAGATCGAGGCTGTAGCGCAGGGCCATGGCGAAGCTTAAAATGGCGGCAATCGGATTGGCAATGCCCTTTCCGGCAATATCAGGGGCGCTGCCGTGCACCGGCTCATACAATGCCCCGCCTTTGTCACCGCCCAGCGATGCTGACGGCAGCATGCCTAGAGAACCGGTCAGCATGGCGGCCACATCGCTCAACAGGTCGCCAAACAGATTGTCCGTCACAATCACATCAAACTGTTTCGGCGCGCGCACCAGCTGCATGCCGCAATTGTCGGCCAATATGTGTTCCAGCGCCACATCCGGGTAGTTTTTGGCCACCTCGGTCACTTCCTCACGCCACAACAGGCCGCTTTCCATGACATTGCTTTTTTCCGCGCTGGTCACTTTCGCCTGACGTTTGCCGCCGGCGCGTTTTTGCGCCAGATCAAAGGCAATATGGGCAATACGGTGGATTTCGCTGGTGGTATAAACCTGGGTATTGATCCCCCGGCGCTCCCCATCGGGCAAGGTTTCAATACCGCGCGGCTCCCCGAAATAGATCCCGCCCGTAAGTTCGCGCACAATCATGATATCCAATCCACTGACCAGCTCCGGTTTCAGGCTGGAGGCCTCCACCAGCGGCTCAAAACACAAGGCCGGGCGCAGATTGGCAAACAGCCCCAGTTCCTTGCGGATTTTCAGCAAGCCGGCTTCCGGGCGTTTATCATAGGGCACATCAGTCCATTTGGGTCCACCCACTGCCCCCAGCAGAACCGCATCCACCTCTTTGGCCTGTTCCAGCGTATCCTCGGCCAGCGGCGCGCCATAGGCATCATAGGCGCACCCGCCGATCAGGTCTTCGCTCACATCGAAACGTATTCCCCGGTATGCCGTCAACCAGTCGATGATCCGGCGGACCTGTTCCATGATTTCCGGACCGATGCCGTCCCCCGGCAGGATCAGGAGGCTGTGGGTTGTGCTGGTCATGTGGTTATGTTCCTTATGTCTATGGCCTTATATCTTATCTGTGACCCTTGTGTCTGTCGGAGATGAGCCGGCGGCGGGATTATGAGGCGCCGTAAAGCCAGGGCTGCACAGTTTTCTGTCGGGCTTCAAAAGCGTCGATTTTATCCACCTTCTGCAAGGTCAGCCCAATATCATCAAGACCGCCCAGAAGGCACTGCCGGCGAAAGGGATCAATCTCAAACCTGATTTTGCTTCCGTCAGGAGCGGTGATTTCACAGTTTTCCAGATCCACCGTCACAACGGCACCCTCCCCCTGTTCGGCATCCTCCATCAGCTGGTTGACCAGCTGGCGCGGCAGGGTAATGGGCAGAATACCGTTTTTAAAACAGTTCCCGTAAAAAATATCCGCGAAACTCGGCGCGATGATGCAACGAATCCCGAAATCCAGAAGCGCCCACGGGGCATGTTCTCGACTGGAACCACACCCGAAATTATCGCCGGCGATCAGAATCCGGGCGTTACGATAGGCCGGTTTGTTCAGCACAAAATCCGGCTTCTCGCTGCCATCCTCATTATAGCGGATATTGGCAAAGGCGTGTTTGCCCAGCCCAGTGCGCCGGATGGTTTTCAGAAATTTCTGCGGAATAATCATGTCGGTATCCACATTGATCATCGGCAGGGGCGCCGCCACGCTGGTCAGTTGAGTGAACTTTTCCATCTTATCCGGCCTTCCTTACAATTTTCTGACATCACACAGATGCCCGGTGACAGCCGCCGCCGCCGCCATGGCAGGACTCATCAGATGCGTGCGTCCCTTGGGCCCCTGTCGACCTTCGAAATTACGGTTGGAGGTGGACGCACAGCGCTCATAAGGCTCCAGCTTGTCGGCATTCATGGCCAGACACATGGAACAGCCCGGCTCCCGCCACTCAAATCCGGCCTCGATCAGGATCCGGTCCAGGCCTTCCTGTTCCGCCTGATGCTTGACCAGACCGGAGCCCGGCACCACCATCGCTTGGACATGATCCGCCACCTGGCGGCCCTTGGCCACTTCGGCAGCGGCGCGGATATCCTCGATCCGGCCATTAGTGCAGGATCCGATAAACACCCGGTCAATTTTAATCTGGTCCAGCGGCGTGCCCGGTTCCAGCCCCATATAGGCCAGCGCCCGTTCCGTGGCCACCCGGCGGTCGCCGTCCTGGTCGGCGGGATCCGGCACCCGGCCGGTGATGGGTAGCACGTCCTGCGGGCTGGTGCCCCAGGTCACCTGCGGTGCAATGTCCTCGGCCTTGAGAAACACCTCCTTGTCATAGGACGCGCCCTCGTCCGATTTGAGGGTTTGCCAATAGGCCACCGCCTGCTCAAACGCCCCGCCCTTGGGCGCTTTGGGGCGGCCCTTGATATAGTCAAAGGTTTTTTCATCGGGCGCGATCAGCCCGGCGCGAGCGCCGGCCTCGATGGACATATTGCACAGGGTCATGCGCCCTTCCATGCTGAGTCCGGTGATGGCGGAGCCCGTAAATTCAATCACATGGCCCGTCCCGCCCGCCGTACCGATGGCGCCGATGATCGCCAGCGCTACATCCTTGGCCGTCACCCCAGCCCCCAGCGTGCCGGAAACATCAATGCGCAGGTTTTTCGCCTTGCGCAGAATCAGGGTCTGGGTCGCCATGACATGTTCCACCTCACTGGTGCCAATGCCAAACGCCAGCGCCCCGAAAGCCCCGTGGGTGGAGGTATGACTATCGCCGCAAACAATGGTCGTGCCGGGCAAAGTGAATCCCTGTTCGGGCCCGACAATATGCACGATCCCCTGACGCACGTCCACCATGGGGATATATTCCACCCCGAACTCCGCACAATTCTTTTCCAGCGCCTCAAGCTGGATCTTTGACTGGGGATCACTGATCACCGTGGCCCGGTCCTGGGTGGTCGGCACGTTATGATCGGGTACGGCCAGCATGGCGTCCGGACGGCGCAATATGCGACCGGCTAGGCGCAGCCCTTCAAAGGCCTGCGGGCTGGTGACCTCGTGAATGATGTGCCGGTCTATATAGATCAGGCAATTACCGTCCTCCTGGCTGTCCACCAGGTGGCTGTCCCAGATTTTGTCATATAACGTCTTTGCCATGTTTCACGCCACTTGTTTCCCGACCGCTTGCGGCGGCCGGCACCCCATATCCAACCATAAGGGGCTCAGGTTTTGTATACAATCTTCCCCACATATGCAAATGGGACCCGTTTTGGCGAGCCCCATTTTGGCGGGGCCTTTATGACATGGCCCCGGAATCATTATGTTGCGTACAGCGTTACGCGTCGTTTTCCGAAGCCGACTTCTTGACAAGCCAGTCTTTTTTCTCGGCAATACGCGCCTTTTTCCCGCGCAGTTCACGCAGATAGTACAGCTTGGCCCGGCGGACACGACCGCGGCGCACCAGCTCAATGCTGTCCACATTGGGCGAATAAAGCGGGAAGACACGCTCCACCCCTTCGCCATAAGAAATTTTACGCACGGTGAAAGAAGAGTTCAAGCCCCGGTTGGAACGGGCAATACACACTCCTTCATAGGCCTGGATACGTTCACGTGTCCCTTCCACCACTTTCACATTCACCCGCACCGTATCGCCCGGCGCAAATTCGGGAATGGTTTTCCCCTGGGTGAGTTTCTCGATCTGCTCTTTTTCAAACTTTTCGATAATATTCATTGTTCTTCTCTTCTCTCATGTCCCTCAGAGGTTCCGAGCCCATTATTTCTTCGGAACATTCAGAGATCATTACCTCAAAAACCACCGGTTATCCCCTGGCCGGTTTTCGACCTGTCAAACGGCCCGAAGCCGCCTTCTGCCCCGGCTGCGACCCAAACTGGCAAATCCGGGTGACGGCATTTCGCTAGCCGCTTTAACAGAAGTTGCCCCAAGACGCAATTTTTTTCGGCATCCTGGCGGCCTATTTATCGCTTTTTTGCCGCAGATACCTTTCCCAAAGGTCCGGCCGCCGCTCCCGGGTAAGTTTCTCCGCCTGTTCCTGACGCCAGGCCCGAATCCGTTCATGATGCCCCGATTGAAGCACTTCGGGAATTTCCCGCCCTTCCCAAACTTTGGGACGGGTATAATGGGGATATTCCAGAAGCCCGGATTCGAAACTTTCTTCCGCCAGGGTTTCCGGCTCGCCGATCACCCCCGGAATCAGCCGCACCACCGCATCCATCAGCGCAAATGCCGCCGGTTCCCCGCCGCTCAAGATAAAATCCCCCAGGCTGATTTCCTGAATCTCGCGGGCCTGAAGCACCCGTTCATCGATTCCTTCAAACCGGCCACAGATCAGCGTGAGCCCCTTCCCGGCGGCAAACTCGCGCGCCAGGCCCTGATCAAAAACCCGCCCCCGCGGGGACAGGTAAATCACCGGCCAGTCTTCAACGCTCAGGGGTGTCTGCGGATCCGCCGGCCGTTTTTTCAATGTTTCATCCAGCGCCAGCCCCAGCACATCGGGACGCATCACCATGCCCGGCCCGCCCCCCGCCGGGGTATCATCCACATTCCGGTGTTTGTTCAGGGCATAATCCCGGATGTTCACCACATCAAGAGCCCACAGCCCCGCCTCCAACGCCTTCCCCGCCAGAGAATGCCCCAGCGGCCCCGGAAACATTTCCGGATACAGTGTCAAAACCTGCACCTGCCATTTGGGGGACGTCATGGTCATTTCTCAATCCCGTTCACCAAAGGCGGCCCGGTCAATCACCACATAGCCGGCCTCAAGGTCCACCCGGGGGACGAATTCCGTGGCAAAGGGATAGAGCCTTACGCCCGTCTCCCCATCATTGCGGGCCGGATCCAGCGCCACTTCCAGAATATCGCCCGCGCCGAAATTGAAAACCGCCCTGACAACACCGAAACCAGCATCCGTTTCATCCCGGGCCTCCAGCCCCACCAGATCCTCGTAATAAAAAACATCATTCTCTTCTGGTTCCGGAAGGGCCTCGCGGCGGACGTAAAGTTTTTGCCCTTTGAGCGCCAGCGCCTGATCCCGGTCGGTAATGCCCTCCAGGCGCGCCGCCACCCCGGCCTTGATGTTATGAAGCAGTTCGATCCGAAAGACGCGCCCCTCGGGATATTCCGGACTGAACAGGGTCAGCGGGCCATAGTCGGCAATGGCCGAAAAGTCCTCTGTAAAGGGTTTGAGGCGTACGGCACCCCGCACGCCCTGAGCGCCGACAATGACCCCGAGGCAAACCCATTCCGGCCCGACCCAGATGGCGCTGCTGCCCCCGTCCCGGGATGGTTTCCGGCTTTTATGCAAAGCACGGGGCGCCATAGGTTTTAAGCTTCGGCTGCGGCTTCCTCAGCGGGAGCCTCTTCAGAAGCCGCGGCTTCCCCTTCTGCCGCAGCGGCAGCAGCTTCTTCGGCTTTCTGGCGACGCTCTTCCTCACGCTCCAGCGCCTTCTGACCCGGCTTGCCTTTGATCGGGTTGTTCCGCGCCGGGCGTTTTTTCAGACCAGCCGCATCCAGGAAACGCAGAACCCGGTCCGTGGGCTGCGCGCCCTGTTCCAGCCAATACTGAACCCGCTCGGTCACCAGCGTAACCCGGTCTTCCCGGTCTTTGGGCAGAAGCGGGTTATAGGTCCCTACTTTTTCGATGAACCGCCCGTCGCGCGGAGCGCGGCTATCGGCAACCACGATACGGTAATAAGGACGTTTTTTAGCGCCACCACGGGCCAGACGAATTTTCAATGCCATGTCTTCAATCTCACTTTCTTGGTCTTCAATAAGTTTTAATACTGCTGTTCTTGAACTCTCTGCTCATCCCTTCGGGATAACGCGGTTTATGTCTTTTCCGAAACGCCATCACTTCGGAAACAGATTCTCCATGCCCGGCGGCAACTGGCCCGGCAGGGGCAGACGGCCTTTTTTGCCCATCTTGCCCATTTTTTTCATCATGGTGGCCATCTGTTTCTGCATTTTCATCAGCTTGTTGATATCCTGCACGGAAACACCGGCCCCCTGAGCAATACGTTTTTTGCGCGATGCGTTCATCAGGGCTGGATTGGCTCGCTCCTTCGGCGTCATGCTGTTGATGATGGCCTCCTGGCGAGCCAGAAGTTTGTCATCCACATTGGCAGCAGCGAGCTGTTTTTGCATTTTGCCAAGCCCGGGCAACATCCCGAGAACGCCGGACATCCCGCCCAGTTTTTTCATTTGACGAATCTGGGACCGCAGATCATTAAAGTCGAACTGTCCCTTTTTCATCTTCTTGACCATTTTCTCGGCTTCTTCGGCCTCAATGGTCTCAGCCGCCTTTTCCACCAGCGAAACTACATCGCCCATGCCGAGAATCCGCGATGCGACGCGCTCGGGATGGAACTCTTCCAGATCATCCAGTTTTTCGCCGACCCCCACCAGCTTGATAGGTTTGCCGGTTACGGCCCGCATGCTGAGTGCCGCACCGCCCCGGCCGTCCCCGTCCATACGGGTCAGCACAACGCCGGTAAGCCCCACCTGCTCGCTGAACTGCTGTGCCACATTAACCGCATCCTGACCGGTCAGCGCATCTGCCACCAACAGCGTCTCATGGGGATTGATCTCGTTACGGATCGCGGTCAGCTCGCTCATCAGACTCTGATCCACATGCAGCCGCCCGGCCGTATCCAGCAGCACCACATCAAACCCCTGCAGGCGCGCGGCGGTCATGGCTCGCTTGGCAATATCCAGCGGCATCTGGCCCGGAATAATCGGCAGGGTGGCGACCCCGGCCTGCTCACCAAGGATCTTCAGCTGTTCCATGGCGGCCGGTCGGCGCACGTCCAGTGACGCCATCAGAACCTTTTTCTTGTCTTTCTCCTGCAACCGCTTGGCGATCTTCCCGGTGGAGGTGGTTTTCCCTGACCCCTGAAGCCCGACCATCAGGATCGGCACCGGCGGCGGGGCAGCCAAAGAAATGGTTTCGCCTTCCCCGCCCAGCATTTCCACCAGGTGATCGTTGACAATCTTGATGACCATCTGACCGGGCGTGACGGATTTCAGGACTTCGCGCCCGACGGCTTTCTCCCGAACCTTGTTGATAAAGTCCTTGACCACCGGCAGCGCTACGTCAGCCTCAAGCAAGGCAATACGCACCTCGCGCATGGCCTCGTTGACATCTGCTTCCTTCAACGCCCCACTGCGTTTGAGTTTGTCAAATATGCCGCCCAGTCTATCGCTTAAGCTGTCAAACATGTCTTTTCCACCATCCCCGCATCACGAGGCTTTTCACAAAACAAAAACGCACCAGTGGGCGAACTCTCGCTGACTGGTGGGTATCCTCTTTCACAAGAAGGACACTGAAATCCTGATCTCCTTACGGAATGCGGGCAAAATATGGGCTTTCTTCGCCAGAGTCAAGAAGTTTAGGTCAAGAAGTTTAGGGGCAAAAAATAAGCCAGTCCTTTTTCCCCAGCCCTTTTTCCTATGCACAATTCACTCTAAACTCATTAATTGCCCCACAGATGTAGGGAATAGCTGTAGGGAATAGCAAATCAAATCCGGCCTGATGGCGGTTTTGGCATCTCTCCTGTTTTCAGCGGGGAAAAAAGCTGTAATATGGTCGCCATCTTAAAAAAGGGTGGCCTTACCAAGGCCAGCCATGCCGACAGAACCTGAACAAAACACAGGACAAAGGATACAAAAGATAATGCGAAACATATTTCTTAAGCTCTTTTTGCTGATGGGACTGACGGGCAGCGCCAGCCTTGGAACCTCTTTCCTGGGCGCGACACCGGCACAGGCCGGTCTGGACAACAATCCCTTCGAAGGGTTTTATCTGGGGCTGCGTTTTGACTACAACAAGGAAAGCGCTAACGCCGCCTATACGCAGATTGCCGGCGAAGAGACGAGCGGTTTTACCGGCATTACGGACGAAACCTCCGGCAATGGCCTTGGGGGGGGATTTTATGGCGGCTATGGCATGAGTCTCGGTCCGGTCTATACCAGTATTGAAGCCGGCTGGGCCATTGGCGGGGGTGCGGGGCGCGTCACCGATGGCACCGCCGAGTTCGGCATCAAAAATGGCAACACTTTTGACATTAACGGCCGGGTGGGGGTTGTGCCGTCCGACCGGTTCCTGATTTACGGCCTGTTTGGATACGCCGCCACAAAATATAATGGCGATGGTTTTGAAGGCGATGTCGGGGAACGGCTGAACGGTTTCCGTTATGGCGGCGGCCTGGAAGTAGGCGTATTCGAAGACGTAGCCCTCAGGATTGAATATACCCGCGCCGAATTCGGCAGCACCACCTTTACGCAGGGTGTGGACCAGTTTACGTTTGACCCGTCAGAACAGCGCCTGTCCATCGGGCTGGTGTTACACATGAATTAGCTGCACATGAGTTAACCGTCGTTTTTGTTGTGCGTAACCGGTCAACATAGACCCCAGTCATCATAACATCACGTGAGGGACGTGTCATAAAGGGAGGCAGAACTGGGCTACAGGATGATTAAACTTGCCCTGGGCATGATTCCGATCCTTCTGGTGCAGATTTTTCCGGCACCGGACGGCATGGGCGGGACAGCCTGGATGACAGTGGGCGTGGCCGGACTCATGGCCATCTGGTGGGCGACCGAAGCCCTGCCGGTACCGATCACCTCGCTGATGCCGCTGATCCTGTTTCCCGCCTTCGGGATCGCCCAAATGAACGAGGCCGCAGCTCCCTATGCCCGGCCGACCATATTTCTGCTGATGGGCGGATTTATCATTGCCACGGGGCTAGCCCGATGGAACCTGCACCGGCGCCTTGCCTTGCATATTCTGGTACGCGCCGGACACCATCCCGGCGCTATCATCGCCGGTTTTATGGCCGCCACCGCCATCACCAGCATGTGGATCAGCAATACGGCCAGTTCCATCATGATGATTCCCATCGCCCTGTCACTGGCCGGAGAACTGGTTCATGACAACAGCCGTTCTCACAAAGGGTTTGTGCTGTGTCTTATTCTGGGCATTGCCTATTCCGCCAGCATCGGCGGCCTTGGCACCATGATTGGCACCCCGCCCAACCTGTTTGTGGTCGGCTTCATGAAAGAAACCTACAATGTGGACATCAGTTTTCTGCAATGGATGCTGTTTGGCGTGCCCACAGTAGTGGTGCTGGTCCCCGTGGCCTGGTTCGTCCTGGTAAAATGGACCTACCGGTTCGACCTGAAGGATATTCCTGCCGCCCGGGACCTGTTTCAGGCGGAACTGAACAGGCTGGGCTCCATCACCGTGCCGGAACGGCGCCTGACGGTGGTCTTTGCGCTGATTGCCGGGGCCTGGATTTTCCGCCAGGTGATCCAGAAAGATCTGGGGCTCATGCCCTGGCTCAGTGACGCCATGATCGCCGTTATCGGCGCCGTAGCCTTGTTTATGATTCCTTCTGGCTGCAAAAAGGAAAAAGGCACGGCCCTGCTGGACTGGGAAACGGCGGTAAAAATTCCCTGGGGGGTTCTGCTGCTGTTTGGCGGCGGGCTCAGCCTCGCCGCCGCCGTCTCAGAAACGGGGCTGGCCCTGTGGCTGGGCGAGGCCTTGTCGGGACTGACCAGCCTGCATTTGTTTTTGATGATCATGGCGCTTACCAGTCTGGTAATTTTCCTGACCGAACTGACCAGCAACACCGCCACGGTGGCGACCCTGCTGCCAGTGCTGGGGGCACTGGCCGGGGCCGGCGGATTCGAACCCATGCTGCTGTTTGCGCCCACGGCGCTGGCCGGCAGCTGTGCTTTCATGCTGCCGGTAGCCACCGCTCCCAATGCGGTGATTTATTCCACTGGCCGGGTGACGATTCCGGAAATGATGAATGCCGGGGTGCGGCTCAATCTTCTGGGCATTCTGGTGATCACGTCGCTTAGTTACCTGTTGGTGCCGATTCTGTTCGGCTGACCCCCGCCAAGCCCATAAAACAAACAGATTTTGCCGGTTTTTTTGGCCTTTTTAGTGGACTTTTTCCCTCATCCGCCCATATAAGGCAGTATGAGCCAGGAAACAGACACCACACGCACCACCATTGAACCGCGGCCTTTTGTCAAGATGCACGGCCTCGGCAATGATTTTGTCATTTTTGACGGCCGGATGGATCGCTTTGATCTGTCCGGGGATGGCGTGCGTTATGTTGCCGACCGCAAGCGTGGCATCGGCTGTGATCAGGTGATCACCTTGTGGCCGTCGGACGTGGCCGACGCCTTTATGCGCATCCAGAATGCCGACGGGTCCGAAGTGGCTGCTTGCGGCAATGCCACCCGCTGCGTCGCCGATCTTCTGATGCAGGAAGCCGGCACAAACGCCGTAACCATCGAAACCCTCGCCGGACTGCTCAAAGCCACCCGCGAAGGCGCCTTCATCCGGGTGGATATGGGACCGCCGCGACTGGACTGGCAGGCGATTCCGCTGGCCCGGGAAATGGACACGACCACCCTTGATTTTACCTTCGGGCCCCTGAATCAGCCCGTGGCGGTCAATATGGGCAATCCTCATGTGGTGTTTTTTGTGGACAATGTGGATGATGTACCACTTAGCGAATTTGGTCCCGAAATCGAATATGATCCTTTGTTTCCCGAACGCGCCAATGTCAGCATCGTGGAAAATCGCGGCGGGGGAGAGTTGCGGCTTCGGGTGTGGGAACGGGGGGCAGGCATCACTCAGGCCTGTGGTTCGGCCGCCTGTGCCGCCGTGGTCGCCGCTTCCCTGCGGGGACTTGTGGAACGGCGGGCTCGAATCGAACTGGACGGCGGGTTTCTCACTCTGGAATGGGACACCAATGATCATGTACTGATGACCGGCGCGGTAAGTTATGTGTTTGCCGGCCATGTGTTTAGCCCCTACAGCCTGGAAGGGTCCTTTGATCAGGAGGCCGACTGATGAGCCGCGCGCCGAGCCTGTCGCCAGAAATCGTCACCTTTGGCTGCCGTCTCAACACTTATGAATCGGAAGTCATGCGCAACCATGCCCGGGCGGCGGGGCTGGAAAACACGATCATTTTCAACACCTGTGCGGTGACCGCCGAAGCCACCCGCCAGGCGCGGCAAACCATTCGCCGGATGAAACGCCGGAATCCCGGCGCAAAAATTGTGGTCACGGGATGCGCCGCCCAGATCGATCCCGAACAATTTGCCCAAATGGCCGAAGTAGACCGGGTGATCGGCAATCAGGAAAAACTGGCTGCCGAGAGCTGGACCGAACTGCGGCAACAAAGCCCGGACTTTGGCCTGGAGACCACGGAAAAGGTTACCGTGAACGACATCATGAGCGTGCGCGAAACGGCGCCGCAGCTAATTGACGGCTATGCTGAACGGGCCCGAGCCTTTGTCCAGGTGCAGAATGGCTGTGATCATCGCTGTACCTTTTGCATCATCCCCTATGGCCGCGGCAATTCCCGTTCTGTACCGGCCGGAGAAGTGGTGCGTCAGGTGCGCCGCCTTGTGGAAAACGGTTATCAGGAAGTAATTCTGACCGGCGTGGACATCACCTCCTATGGGCCGGACCTGCCGGGTCGTCCATCGCTCGGCAAACTGTGCCAACAGATTCTTGATCATGTGCCGGAGCTCAAACGCCTGCGCCTCAGCTCTATCGACAGTATCGAAACGGACGAGGCGCTGTTCCGGGTGATCACCGAAGAAGAACGCATGATGCCGCATCTGCACCTAAGCCTTCAGGCCGGCGATAACATGATCCTGAAACGCATGAAACGCCGCCATAGCCGCGAGGACAGCATCGACTTCTGCCGCCGGGTGCGGGCGGCGCGGCCCGATGTAGTGTTCGGGGCCGACCTGATCGCCGGCTTTCCAACTGAAACGGAAAACATGTTTGAAAATTCCCTCAGGCTGGTGGATGACTGTGACCTGACCTTTCTTCATGTCTTCCCCTATTCCGAGCGCGAGGGGACGCCGGCAGCGCGCATGCCTCAGCTGCCCAGGGAAGTGCGCAAGGAACGGGCGGAACGGCTGCGCCGCAAGGGCGAGGAACATCTGGACCGCTTCCTCAAAAGCCAAATCGGCCGCACCGTCAGCATTCTGGTGGAAAAACCCCTGACAGCCGGGGAAAGCGTGGTCGGCCATACGGAACATTTCGCCCCGGCCCGCCTGATGGCGGATCTTCCGGCCGGTCATATTGCCAAAGCGGTTGTGACCGGGTATCAGGATGGCATACTTATCGCGGAACTCAAATAAGTGGACTCCATGAACGAAGAAGCACCCAAAAAAGGCTGGTTTCGACGCCTGAAAGACGGCCTGAAACGCAGCACCTCTGCCCTCAGCAGCGGCATATCCGGGATTTTCAACAAACGCCGGCTGGATGCCGCGACCCTGGAAGAGCTGGAAGACCTGCTGATCATGTCTGACCTGGGCGTCGAGGTCAGCCGGCGGGTCTGCGACCGGCTTGCCAAAAACAAATATGACAAGGAAATTGCCGCCGAAGAGGTGCAAAAGGCCCTCGCCGAAGAAGTTTCCGGCATTCTGGAACAAGTGGCCCGGCCGCTCGCCATCAATCCCGCGCACCGTCCGCATGTGATTTTAATGGTGGGCGTGAACGGGTCCGGCAAAACCACCACCATCGGCAAGCTGGCCAAACAGTTCCAGCTGGACGGCAAATCAGTCATGCTGGCCGCCGGAGACACTTTCCGGGCGGCGGCCATTGAGCAGCTCCAGGTCTGGGGCGAACGCAACAAGGTGCCGGTGATTGCCGGCAAGGTGGGCGGCGATGCGGCGGGGCTCGCCTATGATGCGCTCCAGCAGGCGAAAGCCCAGAATATTGACGTGCTTCTGATTGATACGGCCGGACGGCTGCAAAACAAGAATCACCTCATGGAGGAACTGGCGAAAATTGTGCGCGTCATCAAGAAATTCGATCCCGAGGCGCCCCATGATACCGTACTGGTGCTGGATGCCACCACCGGGCAGAATGCGCTGATGCAAGCGGAAGTGTTCCGTGAAGTGGCCCAGATCACCGGCCTGATCATGACCAAACTGGATGGCACGGCCCGCGGCGGGGTGCTGGTGGCATGTGCGGAAAAATTTGCCCTGCCCATTCACGCCATCGGCGTTGGCGAGAGCATAGATGACCTTCAACCCTTTGACGCCGATGAATTTTCCCGTATGCTCGTAGGGCTGGAAGCGTAACAATACGCCGGAGAGAAAAGGGATCTGACACCAGATGAACCAGCTTTATAAACTGTTGATCGAGGCCGGCCCGCTGGTCATTTTCTTTATTGCTAACGGCCAGTGGGGCATATATGCGGCGACGGCGGTTTTCATGACAGCCATGATTATTTCCATGGTGGCAAGCCGAATTTTGCTCAAGGAAATCTCGCTTATGTTATGGCTGTCCGTGGCGCTGGTGACCATTTTTGGCGGCGCGACGCTGTATTTTGAGGATGAAGCTTTTATCAAGATCAAACCGACCATTCTCTACAGCCTGTTTGCCGCCGTACTACTGCTGGGCACGCTGCTCAAGAAACCCTTTATCCGCAATGTGATGGAGGCAGGCTTTCCGCCATTGGAAGATGTGGCCTGGACCAAGATGAATTTCCGCTGGGGGGTGTTTTTTCTCTTTTGTGCCCTGCTCAACGAATATATCTGGCGCACCTATGACACCCAGACCTGGATCGCTGCCAAACTATGGCTGTTCATGCCGCTGAGTTTTGTCTTTGCCATGGCCCAAGTGCCGCTGATCATGAAATACCAGATCGAAGAAGACGCCCCGGAAAAGGAATAAGGTCTAGAGTGAATTGAGCCAACCTATTCACAATTCACTCTAGAGCGTGGCCTGGCAGCCGCGCTCTTTTATCGCGGGGTTGCGGCAATGCTTCCGGCCGATCTCTGGCCCCTATCTCTGGCCGGTGGCGCCGTCAGGGTTGGTAAAGGGGGCAAAGACGTCCCGATCCGCGACCTCGCGGTAATGGTGAAGCGCCCAATGCACGCTGGGGAAAGCGATGTCATCCCAGGGAATCTCCTCCCAACGGAACAGGGCCACTTCCTCGCTTTCCTCCCCGGCCTTGATCTCTGGGGTCTTCAGGTCCGCCACATACATCATTTGCACCTGGGAAATATGCCGGATGGAATAGACGGCAAGCAAAGCGCGCGGACGAATTTCAGCGCAAGCCTCTTCCCGGGCCTCACGCATGGCCCCTTCTTCGGGGCTTTCTTTTTCTTCCAGAAATCCCGCCGGAATGGTCCAATAACCTTTGCGCGGGTTGATTGCTCGACGGCACAGCAAAAAACGGGGCTCTGCTTCGGGGCTTTCCCGCCAGACCGCGACCGATCCCACCACAATCTTGGGATTTTCGTAATAGACAAAATCACAGGTGTCACAGACATGACGTTCCCGATTGTCCCCGTCAGGCACGCGCCGGGAAAAGGAATGTTTGTTATAGGGCTGGTTTTCAAAAGGCATGGCGGATGTTCTGCATCATAAGAGTCATTCAAGGATAACAAGCTCAGATTTTGATATCAATGATCTGACCCAGGCGTTCGAACCGGGGTTGTCCCACTGGCCCGCCGAGACTTTCCCGCAGATTGAGGTTCGGAGCGCCCGCCATGCCGCTCCCGGGGGCCTCATCCGATCCGGCGGCAAGAACATGACTCAGCTTTTCCAGATTCCGGTTGCGCAGCTCTTCCTGAATCCGGCTAAGGGCATCGCGGTTCTCCTGAATCTGAGTCTCGCGAATTTGCGCCTGCCGATCCAGTTCCCGGGCCTGCTGTCGTTCGGACCGGGCCTGCATCTGTTCCCTGGTTTGCTGCTGGTCTGCTAACTGCTGCTGGGCCTGGCGTTGATTAGGGTCCGCCAACCCGATCAAAGACGACAGCAAATGTGAATGTGATGTGATTTTCATCGGTTCTCAGCCGGGGATCTCACCCCCATAAACAAACGGAACGTTTCTCTAAGACTTTGTGTCCATTTTTTCTAATGGGAACCGCCAATTTCTGTGACAGGGCATCTATTTTACTCTGAATCCCCCAGTTTATCCAGTTCTTTCCGAATCGTCGGACGGTCACTTTCCTGTGAATATTCGAGCGCCTTTTCATACGCGGCCCGGGCTTTGGCTCTCTCGCCCAGGACCCGATATGCCCGCCCCAGCCGCGCCCAGCCCGCCCCATCCTGGGGGTTTTCCTGCAACCGGGCGGCAAGGCGTTCAACCATGTCCCGGATCATGGCCTGCTGCTGTTCGGGGGACATGTTTTCAACGGCCTGGATCTGTTCCTCGCTCAAGGGCGGCATATTTGGGGCTGGATTTTGGGCCGGAGCCCCCTGACGGGAGCTGTCTTTGCGGGGCCTGCCGTCGCCCCGGGCCGCCGCCATTACCGTCTTGACCTGATCCACCCACGGGGCGTCCGGTGGCGAGATTTCAAGGATTTTCGTCCACAGCGTAAGAGCCTTGTCCACCTGCCCCGCCTGATATTCAGCCAAGCCCAAATAATAGAGCGTGCCGGGCTGGTCCGGCCGCAGTCTGTCGGCCTGTTGCAAAGCAAACAGCGAGGCCGGCGTGACGCGCCCCTCAGCAGCGGCGATCAGGGCTTCTGCATACATCAGCAACAGATCGAAATTGTCCGGCTCCAGTTGCCAGGCGTTCTGTAACGCCCGGGCCGCCGCCCCATAATTGCCGCGCCGGTTTTCCAGTTGCCCCAGCAGCAGCCAGCCGGTTTTTTCCTCCGGATGGTCCGCAAGACGCGCTTCTACCTTTTCAATGATTTCCAGGACCTTGCGGCTTTCGTCATCAACCGGCGCATCCTGCGCAGGGCTTGCCGTCGGAAAGTCCGGCATACCCGGACGCCCCAGCTCCAGATAAAGCGCTGACATGGCGAAGATAATCACCACCGCCAGCAACGCCGTCCGCGGCATGACCTGCCCTGCCTTAACGCTCCCTTCTTCACGTTCTGCCGCCCTGAGAAGACGCCGTTCAATTTCCAGACGGGCCGCGGCGGCGGCCTCTTCGGCCAGGCGGCCATCGGCCACATCCTGCTCCAGCTCCCGAAGCTGCGCGCGGTAAACCGCAAGATCCGCCCGCTCATCCTCAGCACAAGGTTGCTTTTTCAACAGCGGCAGCACTACAAAGATCAGCGCGCTCACCAGCAGCAGCACCATAACCAGCCCGGTCATCATGGCCGCTCTCCTTGTTTTGTTTCTTCTGGGCCCGTTTCTTCTGAGCCCGTTTCTTCTTTCGGCAACAACCGGGCCAGCCGCTCCTGTTCTTCCGGACTTAGTGGTGTCACATCAGGAGTGCGGGGCGTGCGGCGCAGATACAGAATGACCAATATTCCCCCCAGCAGCAGAAATCCGACCGGCAGGAACCACAGCGCCAGAGTTTCTTCCTTAAGCGGTGGTTTCAGCAACACCCAGTCACCATAGCGCGACGTCATGAACGCGATGATTTCCGCATCCGTATCGCCCGCCATGACCCGCTCGCGCACAATCATCCGCAGATCCCTGGCCAGATCCGCATTGCTGTCTACAATCGACTGATTCTGACACACCAGACAGCGCAACTGCTTCATAAGCGTCTGGGCGCGGGCCTCGGCGGCAGGGTCCTTCAGGCGCTCGTCATCGACCCCGATGGCAAAGGTGGCCGTCCCGGAAAAGGCCAACAAGGCAAACACGACAAGAGCCCCCCCTAAGAACAGCTTTTTCACCGGTCAAGCTCCCGTATCTTGGGCAAGATCCTGTCTTCCAGATCGCTTTCATGAATGGGACCAATATGTTTGTGCACAATGCGCCCCTCCTTGACAAAATAGGTCTCCGGCACCCCGTAGACGCCCCAGTCGATGCTGACCCGGCCCTTAAGGTCCGCCCCGGTCTTTACATAGGGGTCGCCCAGCGCAGTCAGAAACCTCAAAGAATCTTCCGGTTTATCCTTGTGGCTGATGCCGTAAATGCGCACGCCATACTCCCGCGTGAGTTTTTCCAGCTGTGGATGTTCCACCCGGCAGGGCGCACACCAGGAAGCAAAAAAATTGACCAGCACCAGTCCTTCTTCCGCCCGCAGATCCGCCGCACTGAGGCCCGGCCCCGGTCCGTTCAACCCCGGCAGGGAAAATTCCGGAATCGGTTTATCAATCAGTGCCGAAGGAATTTCCCGCGGATTGAGCGTGAGCCCCACGCCCAGCGCTATGGCCAGCGCCACGAAAAGAATCAAAGGAACAAGAGCCTTAAGACGCATGCACTGTCTCTCCCGAAGGTTTTTGAGCCGCCGCTGTTTTTGGCATTTTCTTTTTAGGGGCGCCGACCCGGAACCGCCGATCGCTAAGTGAAACAAATCCTCCCAGCACCATTATCGCCGCCCCGCTCCACAACCACAGCTGCAAGGGCTTGTAATATACCCTCACTCCCCAGCGCGGCGCGCCGCCCGGGGTTTCGCCCTGCGCTTCACCAAGGGCAATAAACAGATCACCCCAGAAGGTGGCATGAATGGCCGCTTCGGTGGTGGACATGGGCGGGCTGGTATAGGTCCGGCTTTGCGGATAAAGATGTTTGAGCACCGCACCCTCCTGATCCCGCAGCACAAAATCGCCCTCAAGAGCCGTATAATTAGGTCCGGCCACCGGGGTCACCCCCTGAAACTCTACCACATAACCGCCAAGCGTGACCTCATCACCGGCCCTTAACACGTCCAGATGTTCCCGCTGCCAACCGGACGTTACCGTCATCCCCAGAATGGCAATGGCCAGCCCCAGATGCCCCAGAGTCATGCCCCAGCTCGCCCGGGGTTGCCGCCCCAGCCGTCGCAGGCTGTCTCCAAGGGAGGTGCGAAACAGCTTGATCCGTCCGGCAAGCTCCAGCAGCGTGCCCATGAGCAACCACACCCCCAGTCCCATCCACAGCGCCATCATGACCTGAACCGATGTCACCCCGTCGCCGCCGATGAGCAGGGTTGCGACCACCGCCACCAGACTGATCAGCAACATCAGCCCCAGACGCTGGCTGATCCCGCGAAGGTCGGCCCGTTTCCAGGTCAAGAACGGCCCCACCGCCATAATCAGCACCAGTGGCATCATCAGCGGCACAAAAGTCCAGTTGAAATAGGGGGCCCCGACGGAAATCTTCTCGCCCGTGAGGGCATCCAGCAGCAGCGGATATAATGTACCAAACAGCACCGTCGCCGCCCCCACCGTCAGCAGCATATTATTGAACACCAGCGCCCCTTCGCGGCTCATGGGCGCAAACAGTCCGCCGGGCTGAAGCTTGTCCACCCGTAAGGCATACAGGGTAAGACTGCCGCCAATGACGAGCAGCAGAAACAGCAGGATAAACACGCCCCGCTCCGGATCAGTGGCAAACGCATGGACCGATGTCAGGACACCGGAACGCACCAAAAACGTCCCCAGCAGGCTGAAGGAAAAGGCGATAATCGCCAGCAACACCGCCCAGCTCTTCAGGGTATCGCGTTTTTCCACCACAATGGCCGAATGCAGCAGCGCCGTCGCCACCAGCCACGGCATGAACGAGGCGTTTTCCACCGGGTCCCAAAACCACCATCCCCCCCAGCCCAGTTCGTAATAGGCCCACCAGCTGCCCAGTGTGATCCCGATGGTCAGGAAACACCAGGCCAGCAGGGTCCACGGCCGCACCCAGCGGGCCCAGGCCGGGTCCACCCGGCCTTCGAGCAATGCGGCCACCGCAAAGGAAAAGGCCACCGACAGCCCCACATATCCCAAATACAAAAACGGCGGATGAAAGGCGAGTCCCGGATCCTGTAGTAACGGATTAAGGCCGTTGCCCTCCATCGGCACCGGATTGAGCCGTTCAAACGGGTTGGAAGTCAAAAGCAGAAACAGATAAAACCCTACGCCCACCAGCGCCTGAATGGACAGAACCCGGGCATAAAGACTGGGCGGTAAGTGCCGGCCGAACCGGGCCACCAATGCCCCGAACAGCGCCAATATCAGCACCCACAGCAGAAGCGAACCTTCATGATTGCCCCAGACGCCGGAAATTTTATACAGCATCGGTTTCAGGGTATGGGAATTGGCCGCCACATTCTTAACGGAAAAATCGGAGGTGACATAGGCCTGGGTCAGGGCGAGAAACGCCAGAAACACAAACACAAACTGTCCGTATGCCGCCGGGGCGCCCACCCCCATGAGCCGCCGGTCCCGCCGGGCCGCGCCCACAAAGGGAAAACCCGCCTGAATTATGGCCAGCGCCAGCGCCAACACCAACGCAAAATGGCCGGCTTCCACAATACCCGGGCCCATATTCATGGCATATACCCTTCTTCCGGGCCGTCTGCGCCATGCTGCCAGAGGCCGCGTTTTTTTAACGAGTCGGCCACTTCCCGGGGCATGTAGTTTTCATCATGTTTGGCCAGCACTTCGCTAGCCCGAAAGGTTCCGTCGGCTGTCAGTTCGCCTTCGGCCACAACCCCCTGGCCCTCGCGGAACAAATCCGGCAACAGGCCCCGGTAACTGACTTCGATGCGTTCATTGCCATCAGTGATGGCGAAACTGTAGGCCAGTTCATCGCCCCCCTTGCGGAAACTGCCTTCTTCCACCAAACCGCCCAGACGGAACGGCCGGCCCGGACCGATTTGCTTTTCCTTCACTTCGGTGGGATCGTAAAACAGGCGCACACTATCGCCCAACGCCAGAATCACAAGCATGGTCGCCAGTCCCAGCACCAGCAGAGATGACAGCACCAGAATCATGCGGCGACGTTTGCGCCCAGCGGCCCTTTTACGAGGCGGGAGAGGGGGCATGGTCTGCGTATCCGTCATGAAACGCTACTCTCCTGTTGCTCTGAGTGTAGTTTTTCCTGTTGTCCAGACTGTTGACCGGATGATTCCCGGGGCAGAGCCCGTTCCAGTTTTTCCAGTTCGGCTTCGTCCCGCCGCCGCCCGATCCAACTGCCCAGCGCCAAGGCGGCCATCACCCCCACGACAATGCCAAAACTCGGCCAGACAAAAATTCCATATTCCATCGCGCCGCCCCCTTCAGTCCACGACCTTAGCTGCCAGCTTGAGGCGCAGGGTCCGAATGCGCCGTTTGAGAATAAGGCTTTGCAGCCGCCAGATCAGCACCATGACAAAATAGGCATTAAAGGCCAAAATCATGATGATCAGCGGCCACAGCATATCCGGGTGAATGCTGGGCCCGTCGAGCCGCATCAGGCTGGCCGGCTGATGCAGGGTGCTCCACCATTCCACGGAAAATTTGATAATCGGAATATTCACCAGCCCCACAATGGCCACGATGGCGGCCACCCGGGCGGCGCGGGCCTGATCCTCAATCGCCTGCCATACCGCTAGATACCCCAGATACAGGAAAAACAGAATCAGTACCGATGTCAGCCGCGCATCCTGCCACACCCAATAAGCGCCCCACATGGGTTTGCCCCACAGGCTGCCGGTGATCAGCGCCAACAGGGTAAAAGCCGCACCGATGGGCGCGGTGGCACGGGCGGTATAATCCGCCAGAGGGTGTTTCCAGATGATGCCCACAATACTGGCCAACGCCATGAGTACATAACCAAACATGGCCATATAAGCAGACGGCACATGCACAAAAATAATCCGGTAAGCGTCCCCCATTTGGTAATCAGCGGGCGCCACAAACAGCGACAGATAAAGCCCCACCGCCAGCAGCCCCGCCGCCAAAAGCGCCACCCAGGGCAGGATTATTTTACTGAGCCGCATAAAGCGGGCCGGATTCGCGAACTTATGCATAGGTGTGGTCTATCGCCAACTGTTCCCTGAATCAAGTCAAATAACCTCATAAACCGCATATTTCCGGTCGGTCAGCCGATGCTAGGGCCTAAAACATTAACATCACGGCAAGCGCCCTTCGTCGCACACCATGAAACTTTCATCGACAAGCCATAGTTTTGCCGTCATCCTATGGCGTAATATGATATGTTAGAAATAATACAAGGCCTTGTTTTCAAACTTTTATTAACAAAATGGCGGTAATTTTCGCTTCATGATCTGGTATGTGATTAAAAAACCTCTGAAACTTCTGATCGGCTGGATCCTGTTTATTATCGGCCTGATCATTGCGCCGCTGCCCATGCCCATCGGGCAGATCATTGCGCTGGTGGGGCTGAGCGTTCTGGTATCCGAAAGCGAAACCGTGCGGATCGGAGTGCAAAAACTGCGCCGCAAACTTCCCGGTCTCTGCCGCCAGTTAAAAAGAGTCCGCCCGCACATGCCCCGTTTCCTGAAAAATCTGATCGACACCACCGACCCCCTACATCTGGGAGAATGAGTCCCGGCCCGCCAAAGATTGAGCGGAGCGGAGATGAGTCTGAAAGAACCCTGCCGGCCTATTCCAGACCCGACCGCAGCGCCGCCGCTGCCGCCCAAGGACTGAGCGCCCCGCTGCCCAAAGTCACCCCCGACAGCAGCATGATATGGGACTGCATCTCGTAACCGCCGACAGCCGCCTCCACCGCCAGGACGCTGAAAATCAGCACGGGGATATACAACGGCAGCACCAAGAGCGACAACAGCACCCCACCGCGCCGTAAGGTTACTGTAAGAGAGGCCCCGATTGCGCCGATAAAGCTCAGCGCCGGGGTGGCCAACGCCATCACCAGAACCAACGGCACATATCCGCGGGCCGGCAGGTTCATCATCAGCCCCAGAAGCGGAGCCAGCAGAATAAGGGGCACCGCCGTTGTCAGCCAGTGCGCCACACATTTGGCCAGAACCACCAGCTCCAGAGGCAGGGGACTGAGCAGAAACTGGTCCAGCGACCCATCCTCATAATCCGCTTGAAACAGACGGTCCAGCGACAACAGACACGATAACAGCGCCGCCACCCACACGATACCCACGGAAATGCGGGCCAGAATATTCTGTTCGGGGCCGACCCCAAACGGAAACAACGACACCACAATGGCAAAGAAGGCCAGCACCATGCCGGTGCTGCTGCCCTGCCGCCAGGTGAGGCGAATATCCCGGGCCATAATGGCCACAAACCGTCCCGTCATGCTCCCGCTCTTTCCGTGGCCCCGGCTGCAATGTTCCCTGACAGTGGCGCGTCCTGCCTGCCGGGCACCAGCCGGGAATAGCTCTCCAGGTCAAGCTGGCTCACATAACCAGGCTCAAGCCCCAGATCCATATGGGTGGCGGCCATAATCATGCCTCCCTCCGCCAGATGCCGATTCATCAATCCGGCCAGCCGCTCGACCCCGCTTCGGTCCAATCCCACAGTCGGTTCGTCCAGAAGCCAGATTCGCCCGGGCTGACACAAAATCCGCGCCAGCGCCGTGCGCCGGGCCTGTCCCGATGATAAATATCGCGCCGGCTGGTCCTCTAGATGAGCAATTCCCAGCGCCGCCAAGGCGTCCTTTACGGCCAGCCCCCTGTCTCCATGAACATGCCGCCAGAAAACAAGATTTTCGCCAACCGTCAGTTCCGGCTTCAGACCATTTTTATGGGCCAGATAACAGATGTTGCGGGCAATCCAGTCTCGCTCCCCCGCCAGACTTTCGCCCTGATAACGAATCTCTCCTATAGCCACCGGAAGAATACCGGCCAGGCTTTTCAGCAGGCTGGATTTTCCGGACCCGTTAGGCCCGCGTAAGATCAGCGCCTGTCCGGGTGCCAGCGCAAAGGACAATCCCGAAAAGACGACCGTCTCGCCGCGAATGACTGTAAGCTGTTCTGCCGTAAGAATGATGTGCCCCCGTATAGTATCGTTATGGGATAGAGGTTTTGATCTATCGGGAGCTATAACATTTTGTGCGGGCTTTAAGAAGCAAAAAGCAAACCCCGTGATGGCCCCTTCAGCGCTTTAAACGCCGATATTTGTCCGCGGCATGAAAGGCCAGCGCCACCGCCAGGGCAAAGGCCAGGCTGCCGATCAATACATCCCCCAGCCGCCCGCCATCTCCAGCCAGGGACATGTCAGTGGAAAAGACCAGAAATACGCTTACCATCAGAATGAACACCACCGCCCGAACCCAGCGCCTGAATCGGGTGTCAGCGGATGAGGTGTTGCGGGTTCTGATTTTCATGTGAACCTCCTGTTTGTACTGTCGGGGGTTTTGTTCGGGAGACTACACTAGAGCGAAGTGAGCCAACCTATTCACAATTCACTCTAGACAACAAATGCGGTCAGGCCGGGGCGGCATTATGGAAAAAACACGGCAGGTCATGATCCTTCCGCCATAATTCGCCCGGACAGGACCTATATCGCCCAGAAAAACCTATATCGCCTTGACGTCACTCAGGAATTTTTCGAACTTTTCGGCAAGTAACGCAGATTCCTCACCGAGCCTGTTGGCATTGCGCAACACATCCGTGGCGACAAGCGTGCCCTTGCTGGCACCGTCACTGACCGTCGCAATGGTCTCCAGCATGAACGACATCTCCGCCGAAACCTCGTTCACATTGCGGACGATGCCGTGGGTGGAGTGCTCCTGGCTCTTGACGGAAGAGGTGATCTGTTCAGAAGCACAGGAAATCTGGTGAATGATCTCACTGATCTGGCGCATAATGCGCACCGCCCCCTCGGTCGCGCTGCGCATGTCGCCAACCTGGGCGGAAATTTCCTCGGTCGCTTCGGCAGTCTGCCCGGCCAAGGTCTTGACCTCATGAGCCACGACGGCAAATCCCCGCCCGGCCTCCCCGGCCCGGGCCGCCTCAATGGTGGCGTTCAGCGCCAGAAGGTTGGTCTGTTCTGCAATATCATGAATCAGCTTGATAACATTGCCAATGCGCGCACTCGCCTCTTCCAGTTGCCCGATCTGAAGGTTGACCCTTTCGATTTCCGCAACTGCATGGGTCGTGGACTGATGGGCTTCCATGACCTGCACGGTGACTTTATCCACGCTATGCAGCAGCTCACCGGATGTCGCCGAAACCTGCGACATGTTCCGGCTGGACTGGTGTGACGCCTCGGTCAGCGCCCGGGTTTTTTCGCTGGTCTTGTCCGCCATGGAAAACATCTGTTGTGCGGAGCCTTCCATTTCCCGCGCGGCAGTGCGCAGCTGAGACAACACACCGCGCATGGTCTGTTCGAAGGTTCGGCAGACCTGCTCCAGCCGTTCGCGCTTCTCTGCGGCCCGCTTATGCTCCTCTTCTTCTTTGCGCACCCGCTCCAGAGCCTGTTGGCGTTCCTTTTCCATCATCCGTTTTTCCGCCGCCAGACGCCGTTCCTGTTCCTGCGCCTGTTGGCGCTGAACCCGTTCCATTTCCTCGCGGTTTTTACGAAAGGTTTCGATGGCCTCGATCATCTGCCCAAGTTCATGTTTTTGCGGCGGAATACGGGCAATCATTTCTTGCTCACGGATCCGATCCCCGGCCGTCAGGGCCCTCAAAGACTCCGTTATCAGCCGGATCGGGCGGGTCAGGCTCAAAGACAGAGGGATGCTGACCAGAATATAAAGCCCCAGGGTGACCAGCGCTATCCCCCCCATCATGACTAGGAACCGGTTTTTTGCCGCGGCATAAGAAATGGCGGCAGCCTGCTGGCCCTCACGAGCATAACGGGAAATGGCGGCAAAGTCGGGCGCCATGTCCTGATAGCCCTCTTCCAGCAACCGCACGGCGTCTTTTACCTTCGTATCGGTTTTTACATATTCCACAAAACCCTTCTCATATTTCTGCACCAGGGCGAGGATCTTTTCCCTGCGTTCTTCGGACATATTGCTTAGCGAGAGGGCACGGGTCACATTGCGTAAATGAATCCCGAACCAGCGCTGGCTCAGCTCGTCTGGCTCCACCAGATAGGATTTTTCGAATTTGCGCATTTTCAGGAAGTCCGTGCGAAGGGACGGCAGGTTGGTTTCATCCAGAGCCTCTTCAGCCTTGACCCCTGCCTGTTTCAGCGCACCGCGCAAACCGCTGTCACTGGTAAAACCCATGCGACGGACCCCTGCGCTCACCGTCTCAAAACGATTCTGATATCGCTGTATTTTTTCTTCCAGGGCGGCAAGGGAACGGATCAGGTTTTCATCGGCAGCACGCTGGCGATATTCTTCAAGAACCGCCATGACCTCCCGGCGCACGCCGCTGTGTTTCGCCAGATTCTTTTCCTCACGGGAAAGCAGAAAATCCTTCTCGGCCTGACGCAGTTGGAGTCCCAGCCGATACAGTTCCGCGCCCAACCGCCCCTGTTCCTGAAAATTTCTGTATTTCAGAAAACTGTCATGCATGCGCGCGTAATTCCAGGCAAAACCCGACGCCAGAAAAATCATGGAGATGACGGTAAGACCGGTCAGAAAGGATATTCTGCGGCTAATGGAAAACCGGCTGAAAAAAGCTACGGCGCGAGACGGACGGATCATAATGTCATTTCCCAATGTTCAAAACAGTTTTCAGGGCCCAACGTCCCAATAAGTGTCCCAATAAGTGTCCCAGTGAGTATCCCAGCAAATACCCTGGTAAATGTCCCAACACATCACACACCTGCAACGCACTGAACCACGGACACAAATGTATGTGCCGGCTCCCTTAAAAAAGGGTTATCCGTCCGTGAAGCTTTTGTGACAGTTTCGCCTCTGCTCCCGGGTTGGTGGGCCACAAACACAATTAACGCGCCTGAACCGGCCCCCTATCTCTCTATTAAGAACCTCTCGCAATAACATATTTTCCCTTGAGAAATCCGGCTTTTTGGTGCAGAAAACGGCTATATTTCCCCGCAGACCGGAAATGTTGCGCCAAGCCACCAGGAGGTTTTCGGTCTGCCACCATGATAACATTACCCAAAGGAGAAGAGTTGTGGCATCTGTTGGTCAAGACAGCCTGAAAACACGCCGGACCCTCAATGTGGACGGCAAGGAATATGATTATTTTTCCCTTCCCGCCGCCGGCGAGGCGCTCGGTGATGTAAGCCGTTTGCCATTTACCATGAAAGTGCTTCTGGAAAACCTGTTGCGGCATGAAGATGGGGTCACCGTCACCACCGAGGATATTCAGGCGCTTGTCGACTGGCAGAAGGAACGTCGTTCCGACCGCGAAATCCAGTATCGCCCGGCCCGCGTACTGATGCAGGATTTCACGGGCGTTCCCGCTGTGGTGGACTTGGCCGCCATGCGCAACGCCATGGTGGAGCTTGGCGGGGATCCGGACAAGATTAACCCGCTCAGCCCTGTGGATCTGGTGATCGACCATTCCGTCATGGTGGATTATTACGGCACACCGGATGCTTTTCAGCAGAATGTGGACCTGGAAATGGAGCGTAACAAGGAACGCTATCAGTTCCTGAAATGGGGCCAGAAAAGTTTCAATAACTTTTCCGCCGTGCCCCCGGGCACGGGCATCTGCCACCAGGTGAACCTGGAATATCTGGCGAAAACCGTCTGGTCCGCCGACGTGGACGGGCGCACCATCGCCTATCCCGACACCTGTGTGGGCACCGACAGCCACACCACCATGATCAACGGTCTTGCGGTGCTCGGCTGGGGTGTGGGCGGTATCGAAGCCGAAGCGGCCATGCTTGGCCAGCCGGTTTCCATGCTGGTTCCCGAAGTGATCGGCTTTAAACTGACCGGCGCCATGAAAGAAGGCATCACCGCCACCGATCTGGTGCTGACCGTGGTGCAGATGCTGCGTGAAAAAGGCGTGGTCGGCAAATTTGTGGAATTTTATGGGGACGGTCTGGATCATCTGACCATTGCCGATCAGGCCACCATCGCCAATATGGCCCCGGAATACGGCGCCACCTGCGGCTTCTTCCCCATCTCCGCCCAGACGCTGGACTATCTGCGGTTCTCCGGCCGGAATGAAGAAACCATCGCGCTGGTGGAAGCTTATGCCAAGGCACAGGGCATGTGGCGTGACAGTAACACGCCGGATCCGGTCTTCACCGATACGCTGGAACTGGATATTTCCACGGTTGAGCCCAGCCTCGCCGGTCCGAAACGGCCGCAGGACCGCATCCTGTTGGCCGAGGCCCCGCAAGGATTCGCCAAAGCTCTGGACGGCTTCGGCAAAACGGCTGAAAAAGACAAAGGATTCGCCGTCGAGGGTGAGGATTATGAACTTCATCATGGCGATGTGATGATCGCCGCCATCACTTCCTGCACCAACACCTCCAACCCCGGCGTGCTGATGGCGGCCGGTCTCGTGGCCAAAAAGGCCAACGCGCTGGGGCTCAAGACCAAGCCCTGGGTCAAGACCTCCCTCGCCCCGGGGTCCCAGGTGGTGACTGACTATCTGAAAAAAGCCAGGCTGCAGGAACATCTGGACGCGTTGGGATTTGATCTGGTGGGGTATGGATGTACCACCTGTATCGGTAACTCCGGGCCGCTGGCCCCGGCGCTCAGCAAAACCATCAACGACAATGATATGGTTTGCGCCTCTGTGCTCAGCGGCAACCGCAACTTTGAAGGCCGCGTCAGCCAGGATCTGAAAACCAACTTCCTGGCCTCACCGCCGCTGGTGGTGGCTTACGCCCTGGCCGGCAACATGAACATCAATCTCACCACCGATCCGATCGGTCAGGACAAGAACGGCAATGACGTGTATCTGAAGGACATCTGGCCGACCAACGCGGAAGTCCAGGAAGCCATCAATGCCGGACTGAGCCGCGAGATGTTCATTGAACGCTATAAGGACGTCTTTGCCGGCACGCCCCAGTGGCAGGCCATCGACGTGGCCGAAGGCAAAACCTATGACTGGGACCCCAAAAGCACCTATATCCAGCACCCGCCCTATTTCCAGGGCATGTCCAGAGAGCCTGGCGGCTTTGCCGACATCACCGGCGCGCGGCTGCTGGCGCTGCTCGGCGACAGCATCACCACCGACCATATCTCCCCCGCCGGCGCCATCAAGGCCGACAGCCCGGCCGGCAAATATCTTCTGGAACATGGCGTGGAGCCCAAGGACTTCAACTCCTATGGCTCCCGGCGCGGTAACCACGAGGTGATGATGCGTGGCACCTTCGCCAATATCCGCCTGCGCAACCTGATGGCGCCGGGCACCGAAGGTGGCTGGACCACCCATTATCCGTCCGGCGAGGTGATCAGCATCTATGACGCCGCCATGCGCTATAAAGAAACCGGCACGCCGCTGGTCGTGGTGGGCGGCAAGGAATACGGCACTGGCTCCTCCCGTGACTGGGCCGCCAAGGGCACCAATCTTCTGGGTGTGAAAGCCGTGCTGGTGGAAAGCTTCGAGCGGATTCACCGCTCCAATCTCGTCGGCATGGGCGTGCTGCCGCTACAGTTCAAAGATGGGGATAACCGCGAAACCCTCGGCCTCACCGGTAAGGAGACCTTTGACATTACCGGCATTGCCGGCGGCATCACCCCGCGCCAGGATGTGGATGTAAAGATCACCTACGAAGACGGCTCCACCCGGGAGATCAAGGTGCTGTGCCGCATCGACACTGCCAACGAGGTGGATTATTACGTGGGCGGCGGCATCCTGCATTACGTACTGCGCAACCTCGCCACGTCATAAAGCGGGCTCAGGAAATCACACGGAAAAGGCCGGGTCATCCGATCCGGCCTTTTTTATAACCTTATCAGGTTTAATCCAGATCCTCGCGGGCGATGGTGATGGCGTCCCGGACCGCATCGGCGTCGCCCAGCTTATGGGCCAGGGTGAGGCTCAGCTTTGCGAGAAACAGGGCGTGCCGGTCTTCCCCCACCTCATCCAGTGTTTCCGCCATCAAATCGTAAATCCGTTCCAGGTCGGTGAACTTCATGACCGCTCTCCCAGAGCAATATGAAAGGCCCGCAAAACCTCTTCGGGATTGATCTGCCGCCAGCGGGCCGTCACGTGCCGGTCCGGACGGATCAGATAAAAACTGCCCGCCGCCGCCCCATAAGCTTTGAACACAGGGGCATGGATGCGCCGGTCGAGGATAATGGGCGTGAAACTTTCCTCTCCCACGGCCAGCCGCTCAAACAGCGCGCGGACCTTCCCGGGCACCGTCCCGTCTTCGGAAAAATAAAAACCGCTGAACCCCCGGCCCAGATGGTCCAAGAGATAATCGTTATCCCCCAATCTGCGGTTGAAGACGGCCGCACCCCGGCCCGGGCCGGCGCTGAACTCGGCATCCCGGTCCGCAAAACTGGTCAGCGGGCTGTCCACATAGGTATAGGGCTGTACCTGTCGGGGATCGACAAACTGCCGGGTGAAATCATGATGCAGCGCCAGCGACAAAGCGGCCCGGCGCATCAGCGCATAGCCGGGGCTCGGCGGGGTCATGAACTTCGCACTTTTGGAGGCATTGGCGAACACGTCCAATGTGGCGCCGCGCCGTTCGGGCGTGTAACTGTCCAGCAGGCTCTCGGGCGCAAACCCCTGGACCACATAAGCCAGTTTCCAGGCGGCATTGGTGGCGTCCGAAAAGCCGTTATTGAGCCCCCGCACCCCGAATATGGGCACCAGATGGGCGGAATCGCCGATAAACAGCACCCGCCCCACCCGATACTCATCCAGGCACAGACTATAAGCCTTATACAGGCTCCACCATTCCAGGGCCCACGGACCCCGGTGGCCAATCATGTCCAAAATGGCCTGAATGCGTCGGCGGATCTCCCCTTCCTCCAACGCCGTCTCTTCCGATTCCCCCTCCTGAAGCTGATAATCTATGCGCCAGATATTATCCGGCTGTTTGTGGATCAGAATGGTCGCCTTGGCGGCATCCCGCGTAATGCCTTCCGGTTCGAAAAAGGCGCGGCGTTCGGTGGGGAAATCATGATCCATCTGAATATCCACAATCACATAACGGCCTTCATACGCCTCCCCTTTCAGTTTCAGGCCCAGCGTCTCGCGCACCCGGGACCGCCCGCCATCCGCCGCCAACAGCCAGTCCGTTTTCAACTCATAGGCCCCTTCCGGCGTTTGCACCGTGAGCCGCACCCCGTCCATATCCTGCCGGACATCCGTGACCTTATTCTGCCAACGCATCTCAATCAGCGGTGAAGCCATCGCTTTTTCCGCCAGAAACTGTTCAATATATTGTTGTTGCAAGTTATACATGGGTTTGAAGCGGTCTTCGGCGCTGTGCGGCATTTCCAGCCGGTAAATCATCCTGTTTTTGTAATAACAGCGCCCATGGGTCCAACCGAGTCCCTTGGCGGTGAACGCCTCATGCACCCCGAGTTGTTGCAGGGTTTCATAACTATGGCGGGAAATGCAGATGGCCCGACTGCCATCATTCAGCGTGTCCTTTTCATCCATCACCACTACGCGCACCCCGTGCCGCGCCAGTTCCAGCGCCGCCGTAAGGCCCACCGGCCCCGCCCCCACAATGGTCACGGGGTGGCGGATGTCCAGCTCGTGCGCCGCTTTTTCCATTTCTTCCATTTCCGGGGGCCGGACAAAAGGAAAATGCGGATACCGGAAATATAACGAGTCATTCGGGTTTTTGCCGGCCGGGCGCATGGAACACCTCTTGTGTTTGTGGACCGGACAATCATATCCGGTTTGCAGGGGGCTGTCTGTCCCCTTTGCCGGGGGACAGGCCCCGCTGAGCCCCGCCATATTGCCCGGGTCCATCCCATATGGTATAGCCGGGTTATGGTCACGAAATCCCCCAAATCCTTTCCCTTCAAAGCCCTGGCTGAATGTACTCGCGATTCCGGCGGGGCGGCATTTGCGGATGCGTTTGCCCGGATGCTGGAACAAGAACTTCGGGTCGATCAGTGTATGTTGTTTGTCTGGCGCGAAGACCAGCCCATGCGCTGTCTGCTGTCGCTGAACTTCCAGGATAAAACCCTGGCGCGCCCTCTCGCCGGCGCCTATATCGGGGGCGGCTACCTTCAGGACCCCAATCTCGACCTTCTGAAAAATGCGCCGTCTGGAGAATGGCAAATTATCCGTTTTCGGGACGTGGAACAGGGGTTCCCGGAAGAGTATCGCAACCGTTTTTTCAGCATTCCGGGCATCATCGACAAGATCTCCCTGATCCGCCGGGATCAGGACCAAGTTTATTACCTCAATCTCTATCGCAGCCGGGATCATGGCCCGTTCGGCGACCAGAACCCCTTGCAGGAAGAGGATTTTGCGGCCCTGATCGGTTCGCTGCTGCTCAGCCATTTTCGGCATATGAGGCCGGGTCTCCATGCTGGCCCCCTGTCTTTCCTGTCACCGCAGGAACAAACCGTTTGCAGCGGCATTCTCCAAGGCCAAAAAACCGAACGCATTGCCCATGAAATGGGGGTCTCTCCCCATACCGTCACCACCTACCGCAAGCGGGCCTATACCAAGCTGGGCATACGTTCCCGGGCAGAATTGTTTGAGTTATGCCGTGAAGCATAATTCCGCCCCGCGTTCCGCCTATTCCGGCTGGGGCAGGGCAGCCTCTCTTCTGGGGCCGGCATTGGCACGATGCGGCGCATCCCCTTCGCGGACGCCAATCAATACCCGAAAAGCTTCTGCATTGGCGGCCACCACAATCGCCAGCATGAAAAAGGTCAGCAGCCCCGCCGGAATATTCACCACCAGCGTCGCCACCACATAATGCAGATCAAGCTGTTCGGTTATGGCCTGCAACAGCCGGGTCATCACATAGGCATAAATGGTGATGGGCAAAAACGCCCGAAAGGTCAGCAGCCACAGCGCCAGACTATATCCCCGGGTTTTGTCCCAGACATCCCGCAAGGTCATGCTGCGCCGGCCGAGCGCGATACCGGCCGTAAAAAGGGACAGGCGCACCAGAAAAGGCGAAACCAGCAACATCACCACAAAGGTGCATTTAAGGACAATTTCGTTCAACTGGTTCTGACTAAAAGCCTCTCCCTGACTTTGATAATAAAACAACGCCACAAGTGACAGCAGGATGGTTGGGATTACCAGTGCCAGAGAAATCACCACCACCCGCAAAAGGCTGCGCAGCAAACGGCCCGGGGAAAACCCACCACCGGTGAACCCCTGTTTAAGCAGCCGGCCATAGGTCGCCAGTTCCGCCCCCAGCAGAAACTGCCGGTACCAGACCAGGGCAAAAGCCGCCGTCACCAGACTGAGCAGATAAGAGGCCTCAAAGGAAAGCCCATAGGCGCGGGGCAGATATTCTTCCAAAAGCCGCAGCAACAGCCAGAGCACGAGCGGCCCCAAGGACAGCCGGATAAAATGACGGATATGATTTTGGAAGAATGTGTAACTTTCCGAAATGGACGACCCGACATGAAATTTTTCTGTTTTACTCAAAACCCGTCGCTCCCTTGCCGACATGCCCCCTTTTCGGGCACGGTTCATGCGCGTCCCTACCAAACGCCCCAGGGCCGGAGACCTCCCGGGCATCTGCCGCCATCCCAAAACTGTGTCGTTTCATCACCATAGTGTGATTGGCAGTTGAACGTTAAAAAATATACCTTTAAAGCATGAAAAAGACATTATCATTTGTGCAGTTTTTATCTTTTTTTGTGGTTCTCTTGCCGGGACTGGTTCTGCATGCCCCCGCCCTGACGGAAGAACGGCTTTCCGTTGTTGAGCTGTTCACGTCCCAGGGATGCAGTTCCTGCCCGCCAGCAGACGAACTGCTGCATGAATTAAGCCAGCAGGAAAATATTCTGGCGCTGAGCTTCAATATTGACTACTGGAATTATCTGGGCTGGAAGGATAGTTTCGCCAAGCCGGAATTTTCCGCCCGGCAACGGGAGTATAACCGCAGCCTGGGACGCCGCAACGTCTATACGCCGCAAATGATCATTAACGGTCGGGAAGCCGTGGTCGGATCGCGTAAGGAACAGGTGTATCGCACCCTGGAAGATGCGGACCTGAAACCCGCCGCCCGTCCCCGGATCACCCTGAACCACCAGAAGAACCTGATCCACCTTACCATAGCCGCCGGAGAAACCCGCCGCCCAGCAACCATCTGGCTGATTGCCTATGACATTGATGAAACCGTAGACATCAAAGGCGGCGAACTGGCCGGACAGACCCGCCATTACCGTAATGTGGTGCGGGCGCTGAAACCGCTTGGCAGCTGGACGGGACAGGAAACCCGGCTCACCTTTGACCCGTTGACCACGGTGGGGGGACTTTGTGACCGGCTGGCGGTGCTGGTCCAGGCACAAAAAACCGGACCGATTCTGTCCGCCGCGCAAATCGATTTTAAAGCTTCTGTCTATAATAATAACCCCGAGTAACCTCTCATTACCCCCCACAACTGGATGGGCTTTGCCATACATTTTGCCGGCAAAGCCCTTTTTTATGGGGGAGTAATGGCTTATAGAGGAGTAATGCAGGCCACTGTCTCATTTTGGGACACTTTGGGACACTTTGGCACATTTCAGCACAGGGACTAGGCAAAATCGTCCTATTGGCAGGGTTTCGGGGCCGTGATAGAGTTTTGATATCAAGAAAATATTAAGGACTCCGGGCCATGATCAGTCCTGAAGGAGTCCGGTCGGGAAAGAGGCTCCCGTCATAGCGTTGAACAAAGTGGTCCCCATGTCGAACTTTACGCTGATCACTCTGGATACTGGCTTACTGGGCAGTTATTACACGGCGCAGTCCAATTTGCGTACCCTGGCGACGGCCTCCGCCTCTTCGGTGCCCGCAACACCCCCTTCCGGCTCCAGCCCAAAGGACATCACCCCTTGGGCCAATGAAGGGGAGCAGGACAGTCTTCTGGTCAGCCGATACAACAAGATCCGCAATGAAACCAGCTTTCTTGATTTGAATGACGAAGCGGTGAAAAAGGCCGATGGGGATGCGGATTCCGAGGCCCTGTTTGCGCTGTATGTGGCGCTCGACAAACTCAAGACCATTGCCGACTATGCCGCCGATGACAACACCCTGGACTCACAGCTCGGCCGCCTCAGCAGCCAGTTCAATACAGGCATGAAGGAAGTCCTGGACTATGTGGCGAATGTGGAATTGGACAAACTCACACTCCTGGCCGGGGAAAAGAAAGCCGGATATGAATCCGGTATTGCATTGGGCAAGGATCAGTTTGACCTGGTCGGCCGGGTGGTTTCCATCGGGTCTGCCGACAAGGTCATCTCTGGCCTGAACGGCACGGAATCTTTCACCCTGAACATCAGCAAGTTCACCGATAATGACGATATCCAGATCAATCTGGCGGACATTGCCGGAGACATCACCCTCAATAGTCTTGTCAGCCATATCAATGCCCAGATCGCGGCGGTCAAGACCCTGAACAGCGAAGGGGAAGAGGTTGGTAAATACACCACCCGGTTTGCCGTGGAAGAAGTCAGCGAAGGCCGGTTCGCCCTTAAAATCGACGGTCTCAGTTCGGAAAAGCTGACTTTCACCGCTGCGGCACCAGAGCCGGCCCTGTATATTACCGGCACCACCAGAGCCTTTGGGGAAAACCGGGAACAGGCCACGCTCAGCAAACTTGAAGATGTGCTTGCCCCCGCCAGCAGCCGGAAATTTACCGACACCATAGCCGCCACGGATCTGAGTACGCCTCTGCCACCGCTGGAAGATGAGGACGGCAACGAGATAGAGGCAGAACAGGATCCCTTGCACACCACGGCGGCGGGCACGGCCGTGGACAGTCAGGGAAATGTCTATATCCTGGGTTCCACCGAAGGAGATTTTGACACCCAGCGCAACGCTGCCGAAACGTCCGATGTCTATCTGAACAAATATGACGCCAATGGCCGGCTGTTATGGTCCCGGCTGGTGGGCGGCACTGGCGCGGCCACAGCCTATGACATTGCCATTGATGGCGAAGACAACGTCATTATTGCCGGCCAGGCCGACAGTGAACTGGTCAGTTCGGACGTTTTCGACGGCGCGGACAGCTTTGTGCGCAAATATGATTCGCAGGGCGAAACTTTATGGACCCGCCAGCTTGACACCCTGGCCGAGGATCAGGCCAACGGTCTGGCCATCGACACCAATGGGGACATTTATGTGACCGGAACCATTCGCGGGCGGCTCGACAGCACCACCACGCCGGGCGGCGGGGAAGATATTTATGTGCTCAAGTTGAGCGGGGAAGACGGTGTCGTCAGCCAGTCCACGCAGATCGGCGGGGCCGGCACGGAACGGGGCAAGGCAATCGCCATTGCCAGTGACGGCAGCATTCTGGTGGCTTCGGAAGAAGACGGGCAAGCTATCCTGCGCAAACTGGATGCGGCGGATCTTAACACGGAACTGGCCAGCTACGCCCTGGGAGATCTGGGGTATGGCAGCATTGAAGGGCTGGCGGTGGAGGGGGGCGCCATCTATCTTGCCGGCACCACAAGTACCAACGGCCTGTCCGGGGGCACCGTGGTGGAAGCCTCCAAGGGAGGCAAGGATGGTTTTGTCACCCGACTGAGCGATAATGGCACGTCTTTCACACCTGACTGGACTCACTTTCTGGGCACAGGCTCGGCGGACAGCATCGAAGACATCGTGGCCCAGAACGGTGCCGTCTATGTGGCCGGAAAGACCTATGGAACCCTGAACGGGCAGCAGAAATCCGGCATTATCGACGGTTTTGCCGCCAAGCTGAACGGCACCACGGGCGCACTGGACTGGCAGCATCAATTGGGCGGCGTCACCGGCTATGGCGGCAGCACCGGCATCGCCTTTTCCCAAAACGGCACCTCCGTATTGTCGGTTCTGGGCCTGCCGACGGGACAGATTGAGAACCGGGAGACGAGGGATATCGCGACCCAGACCACGGCCCGGCCCGGCGATCATTTTTACATTTCCATCAACGGCAAAACCCCGGTCAAGGTGACCATTCGCGAGGGAGACACCTATGACGATCTGGCCAAACGCATCGACCGGCTGTCATTCAGCTTCATCAAGGCCACGGCCCCTCTGGGCTCCGAAGGGCCGCGACTGAGCATCAAGGCGCAGAACGACGCGGAAATCAAGATTATCGCCGGAAAAGGCGCGCAGGATGCCCTGGCCAAACTGGGCATGAAACCCGCCACCATTCTGACCTCCGAGGCCCTGTTCGAGATTGGCGAAGAAGCCACGGGCACGGACCCGGACAATCTGGGCGGGGTGTTTGGGCTGGGCATCGAAAAGCTTCGGGTGCTGCGCACCAAGCAGGAAGCGAAATATGTGGCCGGGCAACTGGAACAGGCCCTGTCTACCATCACCCGGGCCTACCGCTCCCTGACTTATGACCCCATCAAGGCGGAAATCCTGCGTCAGGGACAAATCGCAGGCCAGGCACCGGCCCATCTCACCAAACAGCTCGCCAATTATCAGAACGGCCTCAACCGTCTGCTGGCGGGCGGCGGCACTTCGGGCGCAAGCTTGTTCATCTAGAGTGAATAGTGATGAGATGGACACGTCATGGCGAATGAGCGTCAGCGACGACGCAATCCAGTGGACCAGAAAAATGAATCGCTACGCCCCTTTCCCAAATAATGGCTGGAGAGCGCGATGACGCAGGCTCTGCAGAATGAAACCCCCCAACGGGGTAGATAACGCGATCATCAATCCTCAATGCGCAAAACACATAAATGGAAAGAAAAAAGGGAGAACAGGCGACAAAAGCCCAGAGGGCGGAGCCAGGCAAGTGTGTTCCGTTGGGGGGTCGGATAGTGGGCCTGACTCCGCCCTGCTCCAGAGGCATGGTTTAATCAGCAAACAGCGTGCCAGTTTTACATGGAGCTTTTAAAACCTAAAAACAAAGATCTATATCCCACTCAAAAACCAAGAAAAAATATAAAAAAGATACCATTCTTCTTTGGGTCAAAAGTTTTTTGAGAAAAGTGCGGCATTCAAATTTTCTTAAAATGCATTGCGTTTTGCAAAAATCTTGATTTTTTTTCATATTGCAAAAGTCTAAAATAGTATTTTTTATAGTGTATTTTTTATAGCCGGTTTCTTATTAACCCCCTGCTCACTTTTCTTTTCTAAACTCAAATCCGCAATGATAATACTGTTTTTATGGACACAATAACGTTAGGGTCCTGACCCTAGAATAAAACGGGGCATGGAATGTTCTTAAAATTTCCCTTGACCAGAGCCAGGATAAGCTTTTCCATCCATCAGAAGGATCAGAGGCTCATGGCCCCCCGGTGGCGGGATGCGGCGCTGGTGCTGATTCTGCTGGGAGTCCTGTTCGCAGGACCAGCCGGCCCCAGTTCAGCCCTGGCCGCAACAGTACCCCAGGACAATGGAAAACCCCAGGACAATGGAAATCTGGGGGAGGAAATATATTTGATGGTCCCCCCTGTCAACATCAGCCTGTTCGATCATGGCCGCCCTGCGGGCATTTTAACCATATCTGTGCAGCTGAAAGTTGTTGATGCCAAAAAGCGCGCCGAGGCGCTCCGGCAGATGCCGCGTCTGAGCGACCTTTACCTGAGAAAAGCCAACAGGCTGTCGCTTGAATATTTTGATATCAATCGTCCGATAAATGTTGCATTATTAACCAGGGTTTATCAACAGGCCACCGACCGTCTTCTGAAACACGGGGACGCCAGGGTTCTGATTTCCAACGTCGTGGTGCAAAAAAGATAAAAAGATAATCGGTCGGGTGAGTCCCCTTTTCCTTTGCGGCACATGTCGACGAGACCGAAGGGAAATCCCGCCGACAATATGCCACAGCTTAACCGGGGCAGGCATGGTAAAGACAGAACAAACCATTCTGAATGCAGCAGCGCTGGAGCAGATCTTCAAAGGGATCCAGGAGCGCTTGCACTGGCCCATTATTCATGAATTGTTGAACGATCTGTCCGCACGGGAAAAAAAGCTGTTCTGCGCCCTGCATGAAGAGAATAATGCTGCCTGCCGCCTCCAACTCCATAGTCTTAAAAGCCTGGCCGAAACGTTCGGCCTTACGGCTCTGTCTTGTTATCTGAAGGAAATGGAAAATATTCAGGGGCGTGGTCTCTATACAGCGATCAAAAAAGACGCCCCTTATTTTGCCCGGCTTGTTGGCCAGTCCCGCGAAGCCCTGCTGGCCTATATGAGCCGTCACCGCCCCGGCTCCAAAAGGTTAAAACGCGCCTGACAAAAACGAGGATCATTCGCAAAAAACGAACGACTGTTTTAAGTTGAAGGGGTCTTTCTTTTCGAGTATGATGAACACCCTGAGAAGTGTAAATAGGTGGCGGTCCGAACCGCCTGGCTGAAGAATACCAATCGCGAGCACCTATGCCAATGGGGAAACATGACATTGGGGAAATGCCAATCCAACATGATCTGAAATCATCTTGCCTTTTCAGGAAAACCTTAACGGGCCAACAGACAATTACGGGAGGATCCATGTCTTACTCAAAATATCTCAAAACCACATCCGCTTTACTGGGGGCCAGCCTGCTCTATGCCCTGCCGTCCCTGGCGACGGCCCAGGAAGAAGACATTCTGGTTATCGAAGAGGTGGTGGTGACCGGCTCTTACATCAAACGTAAATCCCAGGAAGATTCGCCTTCACCGCTGAATATCCTGGGCCGTAGCGACATTTCAGCCCAAGGGCTGAATACAGTAGGGGATATCGCGCGCAATTTCACCTTTGCCTCCGGGTCGGAAATCAATACCGACGCCTTTACCCAGAACTTCAGCACCGGCACCGCCAATGTGAACCTGCGAGGTCTGGGACTGAGCTCCACGCTGGTGCTGCTGAATGGCCGCCGTCAGACCCTATCCGCTGCTTATGCCGATGACGGTAGCACCTTTGTGGATACCAATTCCTTGGTGCCGATGATTATGGTGGAACGCGTGGAAACCCTCAAGGACGGGGGATCTGCCACCTATGGGACGGACGCCGTGGCCGGGGTGGTCAACTACATCACCCGCAAGGATTTCGTCGGCTTTGAAATCGAAGGCCGGTTCCAGACCACCACCGAGGATTCCCAGCGGGACTATGACCTCGGCGCCATCTGGGGTACCGAAGTGGGCGAAGGAGGCAATTTTGTGATTGCCGCTGCCTACAAGAAACGCGATCCCTTGCGCGCCAGCGACCGGCCGGAGTTGACAGACGGCACCGGCATTTCCGGGTCCGGCCAGCCTGGCACCATCTTCATTCCCGGTGTGACCAATCCGGCGACCGGCGACACGCTGCCGCTGATTGATCCGGCCTGTGAAGGCTCGACCCTAAGCATTCCCGACGTCATCGCCCCGGGGGCGGCGCTGGGGCTGCCGCTGGATGTGGGGCTGTGCCGGTTCCAGTTCGATCCTTTCTATGACCTGGTGGCGGAAGAAGAAAACTTCCAGGCTTTTGCGTCCTTCACCCAGGACTTTGCCGATGACATGAATTTCTATATGGAAGTGGGATACGCCAATAACAAGGCCAACCGCAGCAACGCCCCGGCCTTCCCCATCGCAGAAACCGTTATTGTCCCCTCCACCCATCCGGGCACCCCGCTGGAAATCCAGGGGATTCGGGCGGCACTGGGGATCAATCCTGCGGTGCCAAACGTCTTTCTGGGCCGCCTGTTGGGGGGCGATGCGGATCCGCTGATTACTGACCATGATAATGAAACCTTCCGCATCGCGGCCGAATTATCCGGATCCATGGGCAGCTCATGGAGTTGGAATCTGGCAGGCACCTATAGTGAGAATGAATTCTTCCTCACTGTTGAGGACGTGTTGCGGGATGCTTATTTCAATGCGTTGGCTACGGGCACCTATAACCCCTATGGCACCAATCAGACCACCCTGCCCAACAGCCCCGAAGTCATTGACAGCCTGATTGCCGAATTAAGTGTTGTGGGCAATACCAGCCTGTTTACCTTTGACGCGGTGGTCACCGGCGAGTTGTTCGAACTGGGCGACAATATGGTCAGCGCGGCCTTTGGGGCGCAGTACCGCAATTCGGACATGGACTATGACTGGTCCGATGATTACAACGGCCCCAATGGCGACGGCACCAATGGCGGCAACCTGATTACCGGACCAGGCACGGGCGGTAACCTGATGTTCCTGTTTGGCGGCGGCGACTTTGGCGCGGATCAGGATGTGTATGCCCTGTTTGGCGAATTTCTGGTGCCGCTGGGCGATACGCTGGAAGTCACCCTCGCCGCCCGTTATGAGGATTACGGCGATGGGCTGAACAGCTTTGACCCGAAAATCTCTGCCTTGTGGCGGCCTATGGACAACCTGTCCTTGCGCGGTTCCTTTAGCACCGCTTTCCGGGCACCAAGCCTGTTCAACACAGTGGCGCAGCAGACCTCACTGGTGGAAATTGATCTGGCCGGAACCTCCACCTTCCGCCCCGTCACCTCTTTCGGAAGTGCCGATCTGCAACCGGAAGAAGCCGACATCTATAATGTGGGCTTCACTTGGGAAATTGTGGAGAACCTGTCCTTCAGCACCGATTACTGGCGCTATGAGTTCACCAACCTGATCACTCAGGAAAATGCCCAGTCCATCGTGAACCGGGCCCTGGCCGGGGATATGGCAGCGCTGGCCAAGCTGGATTTCGGAACTCCCGGCGACTTCTCAACCCTGTTCCGGATCCGCACCGACATCATCAACGCGCCGACCGTGACCACTGACGGGCTTGACCTCAGCCTCAATTACACCCATGACATGGGCACGAGTGGCACGCTCAACTTTGGCGCCGAGGCCACCTATGTGTTCCAGTACAGTGCTGTGGATCAGGCTGGCATGGAATTTGACGGGGCGGGCAGCCGCAACTTCAACAACTTTGCCCGCTCAATCCCTGAATGGCGCGCCAACGCCCATGTGAGCTGGTATAAGGACAACCATGCGGTGGCGTTCTTTGCCCGCTATATCGACAGCTATCTGGATGACCAGAACAATGTGACCGTGCCGAGCTATACCACCTTTGATGCGCAATACAGCTATCTGCTGGGCGATGCGGATGAAAATACCGGCACCCGTCTTACGGTTGGGGTGATCAATATCTTTGACAAGGATATTCCCCGGCTGGACACCAATGCGGGCTTTGATGTGAAGGTGCATGATCCGCGCCAGCGCATGGTATATGTCAGCGTAAAACAGAATTTCTAAGACTTTTTTGATCCGGAACATTGGGCGGCCCCTCAGGGGGCCGCTTCGCGTTTCCGGCCACATCACGCGGCGCCGGGCTCCCATGGCATGCCCCCCGCCCCCCGGATCAGGGGTGCCTGTCCCTGTCGGGCCGTCTTCTTCGGCTCATTATGGGCGATTCTGCGCGGGCGGATCCTCGGGCGGCGGTAATCTCTTGCGGCGCAGCAGCCGCCAGGCGGGCGGGATCAGCAGGGCGAGAAACACTGCCGGGATCAGAATGAAAATATTGGTCAGCAGTTCCGCGAAAAAATAAAATAGCGCATAGGCATGATCCGCCCGCATGGAACAGGCAAGATAAACATATAAGAGCAGGATCATGCTCAACATCACGGCGTCGGCCAGATAAAAATTCTCGGCCACAGCAGCGGCAAAAGCAAGGTCAGTCCTGCCAGCCCTCCAAGTGTAGTATAGAGAATAAGCTGAAAATATACAGGGTCCCGCAAGATACTGTCTTCAGGCGGCATAGGCGGTGGATGCATTTTGAAATATAAAGCCAGATCCACCACGCCATATATAATCAGTTGCAGCCCTGCATATGTAGAAGCAAGCGTCAGAAGCACCCGACCGGGCCAGCGGCTTATGTCCGTGATCATCAGAACTTCCACTCTCACTCAGGGAGTCCGACCACCGCGCCCTGATCGGGAAAGGGGTGCCGCCGGGGATTTCTATGTCATTATTCCACCAGTCAAAGATGTCAACAGGATCGGCAAATCTGTCATTGATCTCAAAGGTCATTTGGCCTTTGAGATTAATTCTTTTCCGAAGGCAGTCCGCCTGAGCGGTTACTTCTGCCGCCATGGCCAGATAACTATTGCCGAGGGAGAAAAAATCGGCGGTAAAATCGACAGGCTGGCGGTCGGAAAACCGGCGTGTGAATTTCACCATCGGCAGCGCTCCATCAGTTGCGCATCTTTCTCGGGCCTCTGAGCGAAAATATTGAAGGATTTTTTCTGGAAATCCGTTTTGGCTTCCCGAAACGCGCGGCTGCGGGTGACATAGGACAACAGATTCCGGGCCACAAGGTCAAACGTTCGGCCCACGCGATCTCCTATAATTTTTGTGTCGAGATTGTCTTGTTTCGTAAGCCTGCGGCCGGTGTGCAGGTAATGGGTGAAGCGCTGTTTTTGAAATTCCCGGTCCTGGAGATGCATCTGGAATCCCCCAATAAGATGAGAAAGTTCCTGTCTTATATCCTAAAACGCGCAAAAAATAAAGAACAAAAAGTGAACAATTGAATTAGAAGAATCGGAAGTCGCCCGGCGCTGGAGGTCACGCCGGGACCGATCAGCCCCAGGCTTCACGGCTTATGGATTGTGTCGTTGCGGGGGCACCTCGCATGACGGTGAAGCTGTGCCGTCATTGCAATTCCCGAAGCCTCCTTCCGTCGCTCCCGCGCAGGCGGGAGTCCAGAATTCTTATTGCCAGAATTCTTATTGCCAAAATTCTTATTGTAAGCGTTCTTTCAAAAAAACCGTTTCAGACAAGCCAGACGGGACGTCTTTGGTGAGGGGCTGGATTGCCGCCTTCGCGGCAATGACGCAGGAAGAAACGGCAAGGACAGAGAGAAACGGCAATGACGGAGGAAGAAGCGGCAAGGACAGGGAAGTAGGGAAATGCGCCGGCCCAGATATTTTTTCCCTATGGGCAGTGCCCTTTGAGACGCCGTTTTCTTAATGCGCCTCGTCCCAATTGTCGCCGACGCCGCAGTCCACAATCAGCGGCACGGCGATCTCGGCGGCGGGCCGGGCTGCGCCTTCCATTACCTCGCGGATGACGGGGATGCTGTCCTCCACTTCCGCTTCGGGCACTTCAAAAATCAGTTCGTCATGGACCTGCAACAGCATTTTGGCCTTGAGTCCCGCCCCCTTTAGGGCCTCGGGCATGCGGATCATGGCCCGGCGGATGATGTCCGCGGCCGAGCCCTGCAACGGCGCATTGATGGCCGCGCGTTCGCCAAAGGCGCGCCGGGCGCCGTTTTTGTCATTGATGCTGGTGATATGGCAGCGCCGCCCGAACACGGTTTCCACATAGCCGTGACGGCGGCAAAACGCCTTGGTCCTGTCCATATATTCGCGGATGCCGGGGAAGCGTTCAAAATAGGTGTCGATATATTTCTGGGCTTCGCCGCGCGGAATGCCAAGCTGGCGGGCCAGGCCAAAAGCGCTGATGCCATAGATGATGCCGAAATTGATGGCCTTGGCCTGACGGCGGACGATCGGGTCCATACCTTCCATCGGCACCCCAAACACCTCGCTGGCGGTCAGCGCATGAATGTCGAGCCCGTCATGAAAGGCCTGTTTCAGGCTGTCCATATCCGCCACATGGGCAAGAAGCCTAAGTTCGATCTGGCTGTAATCAGCGGCGATGAATTTATGGCCCGGCGCGGGGATAAAGGCGCGGCGGATCTTGCGGCCCTCTTCCGTACGGATCGGAATATTCTGCAAATTGGGATCGTTGGAGCTTAAGCGGCCGGTGGTGGTGGACGCCAGGGAATAGCTGGTATGAATGCGCCCCGTCTTGGCATTGATCTGGGACTGTAGCGCATCTGTATAGGTGCTTTTCAGTTTGGACAACTGCCGCCAGTCCAGCACCCGTGCCGGCAATTCGTGTCCTTCCGCCGCGAGCGTCTCCAGCACCTCGGCATCGGTGCTATAGGCGCCGGTCTTGCCTTTCTTGCCCCCGGGCAGCCCCATATCCCCGAACAGCACCTCGCCCAACTGTTTCGGCGAGGCGATGTTGAATTCTCGCCCGGCCAGCTCGTGAATTTCTTGTTCCAGATGGCTTAAACGTTCGGCAAATTCATTGGACAGGCGCGAGAGTATCTGCCGATCTACCAGCACACCGGCCTGCTCCATTTGCGCCAGCACCGCCACCATGGGCCGTTCCAGGGTTTCATAAACCGTCATCATGCCCTCGCGCGCCAGCCGCGGTTTCAACAGACGGTGCAGTCGACCGGTAATATCGGCATCCTCAGCCGCATAGTCGGTGGCCTTGTCAATCGCCACTTTGTCAAAGGTAATCTGCTTTTTGCCGCTGCCGCAGATGTCCTTGAAGGAAATGCATTTATGATCCAGATGCAGTTCCGCCAGCTCATCCATACCATGGCCGTTCAGTCCCGAATCCAGAACATAGGAGATCAGCATGGTATCATCAATCGGGTGAATATGAATGCCGTGTTTCGCCAGAATCAGATAGTCATATTTCAGATTCTGGCCGACCTTGAGCACAGCGGGATTTTCCAGAAGCGGCTTGAGCAATGCGAGGGCTTCCTCAAGGGGAATCTGTTCCGGTCCCTTCTGCCCCTCCAGTTCCAGTTCGCCGTCCTCTCCCGAAACATGGCCCAGCGGGATATAGCAGGCCCGCCCGGCCTCCACCGACAGCGAAATACCCACCAGTTTTGCGGCCATGGCATTCAGCGAGGTGGTTTCCGTATCGACCGCCACCTGATGAGCCTGTTCCGCGCGTTTGATCCAGCGTTTCAGCGCCTCCACCGTGGTCACGGTTTCATACTCCGCCTCTCCCGGGGGGATTTCTTCCGGCGCCGGGGTCCCCGCCGGCAGGCTGTTGCCCATATGGCTTAAGACCTTGGCCTGAAGGCTGCGGAATCCCTGTTCTTCGAGAAAAGGCATCAGCATGTCGGCATCCAGATCCTGGACCTTGAGCTCATCCAGGTCCACAAGGCCCGGCACATCCCGCTTGAGGGTGACCAGCTCCCGGCTGATGCGCGCCATGTCGGCATGTTCCAGAAGCCGTTCCCGCCGCTTGGGCTGCTTGATTTCCCCGGCCCGCTCAAGCAATTCATCCAGACTACCATATTCGTTGATCAACTGCGCCGCCGTTTTGACCCCGATGCCGGGAATGCCCGGCACATTATCGGAACTATCCCCGGCGAGGGCCTGGATATCCACCACCTTTTCAGGGGTGACACCGAATTTCTCGATCACCTCCTCAACCCCGATTTCCCTGTTTTTCATGCTGTCAAACAGGCTGATCCGGTCATTGACCAGCTGCATCAGGTCCTTGTCGGAGGAGACGATACTGACCTCAAAACCCTGTTTTGCGGCCTCCGTGGCATAGGTGGCGATAATGTCATCGGCTTCATAACCGTCGGACTCAATGGCTGGCACGTTAAAGGCCCGCACCGCCTCGCGGATCAGCGGGAACTGCGGCACCAGATCTTCGGGCGGCGGCGGGCGGTGGGCCTTGTAATCGGGATAGATGTCGTTACGAAACGTTTTTCGGGCGGCATCAAAAATCACGGCAATATGGGTGGGCCGTTCCGCATCCTCCAGATCCTGCAACAGCTTAAATAACATGTTGCTGAAACCAAGCACGGCATTCACCGGCGTGCCGTCATGGCGGGTGAGCGGCGGCAAGGCGTGATAGGCGCGGAAAATAAAACCCGAGCCATCGACAAGATAAAGATGTTCGGGTTTTTTGGTGGTCATGATGCGAACCTGTAATGTTTGAGTCTAAAACCGAAAAGGTGACGTAAAAACGGAAACATGAAATGATTTGAAATATTGAAAACATCCGGCAAAGACAGGGGCCGCTGATCGACCCACCGCCTCATGATCGGACTTCTTCACCTGTTTTCGGAACGCTCTCTGGTGACGAATTTGCGACTGCAATAGGGACAGGTTACCTCTTTCCTGCCCGCCATTTCCAAATAAATCAGCGGGTGGCCCAGCGGCCCCTCCCCGCCATTACAGGACACCCGATGATCATCCACCAGAACAATATCCTGGTTGAGGATCGCATCGGGAGACATAGCCTGAACTGCAACCGGGGTTTCTTTATTCATGGATGTATCCCTCTTCCTGGATGGCTGTTATTCATCCCATTTCGCTTCATCTTTGAGCATCCCCCGCCCCGCCCAAAACTTTCCGGACAAAACCCGGCACAGATCGTGACATATTTGTCATTGACCGTCACGGGGCCTGATGCTACCGATAGGTTCCTGTTTAAGAGAATTAACCCTGAGGCTGCAAATAAACAAGATTTTTTTATCCATCCGGCAAGGTAGCGTTTTCCCATGACCCAGTCTCCCTCCTCCGCCACAGATTTCCCCCCTCATCCAGCCGGGACGAACGCGGCCAATACCGCAACGACGGCATCGAAGGTTTCGGGGAAAGTTTCCGGGAAAATTTCCGGGGATGCGGCCGCGTCAGTCGATGCCGATCTTGCCATTGAAATCCGGGGACTTGAAAAAGTTTATGCCGGGGGGCGGGGAACTGCCCCCAAACGAGCGCTCAAGGGCATTGACCTGAGCATTCCCAAAGGTAGTATTTTCGGCCTGTTGGGCCCCAATGGCGCGGGCAAATCAACCACCATCAACATTCTGGCGGGACTGGTGCGCAAAACCGCCGGTACGGCGCGGATCTGGGGATTCGATATTGACGAACATCCCCGCAACGCCAAGGCCCATATCGGCATCGTGCCCCAGGAAGTTTATTTTGACGCCTTTTTCACCCCCCGGGAAATGCTGGAATTGCAGGCGGGATATTACAATATCCCCAAATCCCGGCGGCGCAGTGATGAAATCCTGGAAATCCTGCGGCTCAGCGACAAAGCCAATGCCTATTCCCGCACCCTTTCCGGCGGTATGAAACGGCGCCTTCTGGTGGGCAAGGCCATGGTCCACAATCCGCCCATTCTGGTGCTGGACGAACCCACGGCCGGGGTTGATGTGGAACTGCGCCAACAGCTCTGGGACTATGTCCGGGATCTGAATGCGCGCGGCGTGACCATTGTGCTGACCACCCATTATCTGGAAGAAGCTGAAGAACTCTGCGACCGGATCGCCATCATCAATCATGGGGAGGTGGTAATTTGCGATACCACGCCTAATCTGCTGCGGCAACTGGATGAAAAAGTGGTCATTATTCAGCCAGCCACGCCCTTGTGCGAGGTACCGGAACCGTTACGCGACCTGAATGCCAGCCTTCGCGAGGACGGCGCATTGCTGATTCATTTCAGCCCCAGCGCCATCAATGTGGGGGAAATCCTGAAACGGGTGCAACAGGCTGGTATCGACATCATTGACCTGTCCACCCGGGAAAGCGATCTGGAGGATATTTTCCTGCAGCTCACCCGGAGCGCAGACATGCGCGCCGAAGGATAACCCTCCCTGCCGGAAATTTCCGGCCGGAAGAAAACAACGATTTCAGGAAGCCACAGGGAATCGAGCCAACAGGAAAACAAAAATGCCGGAAAATCATGTTTTTGATGTATTGGTGATTGGCAGCGGCGCATCGGGCCTGAGCCTGGCGTTACGGGTGGCGTCCCGCGCCAAAGTCGCCGTGTTGTCCAAAAACAAATTATCTTCAGGCAGCACCAGCTGGGCGCAGGGGGGAATCGCCGCCGTCCTGCATAACCGCGATACCATGGAATCCCACATCGAAGACACCATGAATGCCGGGGCGGGATTGTGCCACCGGGACGCCGTATCCTTTATGGTAGAGCGTGGCCCCGCCGCCATTAACTGGCTCACGGAGCAGGGCGTGCATTTCACCACCCGGGAAGAAATCGACGGCCGCGATTCCTTTGTGGAAAAGGAATATCATCTGACCCAGGAAGGCGGCCATTCCTTCCGCCGGGTGATTCACGCTGCCGACGCCACCGGCAAGGCCATCCAAAGCTCCCTTGAGGACAAGGCCCGGGCGCACCCCAATATCACCCTGTTTGAGAATCACATGGCGGTGGACCTGGTCAGCAATAAAAACCCCGATCCCAAAAAACGCAAATGCATCGGGGCCTATGTGCTGGACACCCGGCACGGCAGAGTGGAAACCTTTCGCGCCAAAATGACAGTATTGGCCACAGGCGGGGCAAGCAGGGTTTATCTGTACACCTCCAATCCGGATGGCTCCACCGGCGACGGCATTGCGCTGGCCTGGCGGTTCGGCTGCCGGGTGGCCAATATGGAATTCAACCAGTTCCACCCCACCTGCCTGTACCATCCTGAGGCGCGGACCTTTTTGCTGACCGAGGCGCTTAGGGGCGAAGGGGCCTATCTGCGCCTGCCGAATGGGCGGCGTTTTATGGATAAGTTTGATCCGCGCGCCGAACTCGCGCCCCGCGATATCGTTGCCCGCGCCATCGACCATGAAATGAAACGCCTGGGCTCACAAAGCGTTTTCTTGGATATTACCCACAAAGAGCCGGCGTTTATCAAGGGCCACTTCCCGACCATTTATGAACGTTGCCTCAAGCTGGGGTATGACCTGACCAAGGAACCGATCCCGGTGGTCCCGGCGGCGCATTATACCTGTGGCGGGGTGATGACCGATCTTCATGGCCGGACCGATGTGAACAACCTCTATGCCATTGGCGAGGTCACCCATACGGGGTTGCATGGCGCCAACCGCATGGCCAGCAATTCGCTTCTGGAATGCGTGGTCATGGCGGAAGCCGCCGCCAACGACCTGCTGTCCAGATTGGGCCAGGAAAAAATTTCCGGCGACATCAAGCCCTGGGACGAAAGCCGGGTGACAGATTCGGACGAAGAGGTGGTGGTGACCCATAACTGGGACGAACTCAGGCATTTCATGTGGGACTATGTGGGCATTGTCCGCACCACCCGGCGGCTGCAACGGGCGGCCCGACGTATCGACATGCTGTCCGGTGAAATCCGGGAATACTACAGTTCCTTCCGGGTGACCCCCGATCTTCTGGAATTGCGCAATCTGGTGACAGTGGCGGACCTGATTGTGCGTTCGGCGTTGCGCCGCCAGGAAAGCCGGGGGCTGCATTATACCCTTGATTTCCCGGAAACGGACCCCACCATGGACGGGGTGGACACCATTCTCAAACCGGCCCGCCGGCCCGTAGCCCGCTGATGCGAAAACGGCCCTCCAGGATATGGAGGGCCGCAGTAAATCCGATGATTCTCCTCTAAGAACAAAATCTTAGAAGTTATACACCAGACCGGTCAGGACCTGGATGTTGCGCAGATCGCTTTCATAATCGGTATAGGCAAACGTGGCGCGCAGATTCAGGTTCTGGGCCAGGGCATATTCCCCGCCAACACCGAAGCGGATGCCGTCGAGGTCCTCGGATTCTTCCATGCCAGCTTCCTTCAGCGTCAGACGGGCATTTTCGTAACCGACAAACGCAAAAGCCAGCATGTTGTTTTCAGAACCCAGGGTGGTGCCGATGGTGGCGTCGATGCCGAGCTGACGACCGGCGTCAATTTTCGCACCGGCTTCTTCGATAGAAGCGGTGGATTCACCCACACGGGCTTCCAGACCCAGCACCAGGTTGTTGCTCATTTGGCTGCGGTAACCAAAGAAACCGCCATAGCTGAACCCGTCGGCCCCAACGTCAACACCATCCACATCCACGTTGAAGTCATTGTAGCCGACCTCAACGCCCGCATACGGGCCATGGAACAGCCCCTCTTGAGCAGAGGCCAGAGCCGTACCAGACAGGAGAGCAGCGCCAGCAAGGGCGATCATCATCTTTTTCATCTTTATGCCTTTACATTATTTTACAGAATATAATTTGGTGTAATACCGGTTGAGCCGGTACAGCTGATATAAATCCGAAAAAATCTATTTCAAGGGGAAAATTTCAAAAAAATTTAATAATAACAATCTATTGTAAAATTTTATAGAATGAAAACAGAATCTATATTACAGAAATATGGTGAAAATATGGAATATCATTCCCCATATCAAGGATGCTCATATTTAGAATGTCAAAATATTATTCGGGGTAGATTCGCCGTCGCCATACTGCCTTTGAGAGAGAAGATCAGCAGGAAAACCAGGGAGGCAAACAGGTCAGGGGATAAGTTTAAAAAACTTGCGATCAAAATATTTCAGCAGCTGTCTGAGGTCATGACCGCGTTTCAGGATCTGCCCTTGGGCGGAGATCAGCGCATACGCCCCCTGTTTGCGCTCCAGCTTCGGGGTTTTGGTAATGCGGTACAATGGCCGTTCGCTGGCCCTCTGGAAGATGGCGAAACAGGCCTGTTCCTTTCCGGCCTGCATGGCGTAATCTTTCCAGTGGCCGGCCGAAACCATACGGCCATAGATATTCAGAATATGCTGCAATTCTTCGCGGGTGAAAAAAATCTGCTGCGGCGAGGAAGCGGCGGCGGCACCGCCGCCATGATGAAATGGAATGATCGTGGACGTCTCATCAACCATACCCTAAAGATGCGGCGAAACGGCCAGAATTGCAAGCCCTGAATAATGGCGCCATCATGACCATGACCGCCCATAGACACAGAACCGCCATTAGAGTGAATTGTGCATAGGCTGACACAATCCACTCTAGGATCAGGCCCCAACACAGGATTTGCCATAAAATTGCCGCGTTTCCATCTCACTCGCGCCCCAATCCGCCATTACTCTTAAAAATTGCTAAATCCCCTCTGCCAGTTATCCGGATTTTGATCATCTTTACTACCCCTTACACCCTGTCATCTTTCGGATAACTGGCTTCTTTTTTTCTCCTGTCATGTTAAGCTGATCTCCCTACGGCAGGTCTATATGAGATGGTATGAAGGAGAGTCCGCATGAAATTGTACGAACTGGTCGGCCAGGACCGTAGTCAGGGCTTCAGCCCCTATGTCTGGCGCATCAGAATGGCCCTGGCGCATAAGGGATTTGCGCCGGAACGGGTGCCGCTCACCTTCACGGAAATTCCGGACAAGCTTGCCTTTGCCAACGCCAAGACGGTGCCGGTTCTGGAGGACGGCGACCAGGTGGTGGTGGACAGCTGGAATATCGCCTGTTATCTGGAAGACACCTATCCGCACCAGCCCAGCCTGTTTGGCGGCGACACGGGACGCACGCTGGCCCGACATTTCAACATGTCCAGCATCTATCATCTCATGCTGCCGCTTTTTAGGGCCATTGTCGCAGACATCTTCGAGGTGATTGATGAAAAGGACCAGGACTATTTCCGCCAGAGTCGCGAATCCCGGCTCGGCCAGACGCTGGAGGAAATGCGGGCCCGCAAACCGGAAAACCTCAACATCTTTCGGACCAATCTCTGGCCCTATAACGCCACGCTGAAGGAATACGCTTTTCTGGCTGGGGACAAACCGGCATATGTGGATTATATCCTTTATGGTATTTTCCAATGGGCCCGATATTGCAGTCCCGATCCCCTTCTCGAAGAAGAAAGCCCCCTCTATAGCTGGCTGGAGCGCATGGATGAGCTGTTTGACGGGCTGGGCCAGACTCTGAAACGGCGCACCTGAGACAGAAATATGCTTTTTCAGCGGCGCTCTTGAAATTCCGCCCTGTTTGTCCATATCTGAAACACGACAGAAAAGGATCAACAGGGGTAAAAGTCACGATGACCACAGAAACACACAACACGGATAGTCAAACGGCCAACGCCGAAAAACACGGCTTCCAGGCAGAAGTTTCACGACTCCTGCATTTGATGGTGCATTCCGTTTACAGCGATCGGGAAATCTTCCTCAGAGAACTGATTTCCAACGCGTCTGACGCTTGCGACAAACTGCGTTACGAAAGCCAGACCAACAAGGACCTGCTGGGCGACGATACCGAATTTTCCATTACGGTACGCAGTGACAAGACCGGCAACCGCCTGATCGTCAGCGACAACGGCATCGGTATGAACCGGGAAGATCTGATTTCCCATCTGGGCACCATTGCCCGCTCCGGCACATCAGCCTTTCTGGAACAGCTCACCGGAGACACCAAAAAAGACCTGAACCTGATTGGTCAGTTCGGGGTCGGCTTTTATTCGGTGTTCATGGTGGCCGACAAGGTGACCGTGCTCAGCCGCAAGGCCGGAGAGGACAACGCCTGGACCTGGGAATCCGACGGTCTCGGGGAATATACGATCTCCTCCGCGGAAAAAGCCGGGCGGGGCACCGACATCATTATTGACCTGAAAGAGGACGCCAAGGAGTTTCTGGAAGAACATCGCCTCAGAAACATCATCAAAACCTATTCCGACCACATCGCCATCCCGATCAATCTGGTGAGCGAAAAAGACGGCAAGGAACATCAGGACAAGGTTAATGACGGCACGGCCCTGTGGGTCCGGCCCAAATCCGAAATTACGCAAGACCAGTACAAGGAATTCTATCATCATGTGGCCCATGCCTTTGATGATCCCTGGATGACCCTGCATTACCGGGCAGAGGGGGTCATTGAATATACCGTATTGATGTTTGTTCCCGGCCAGCGGCCCATGGACCTGTTTGACCCGGCCCGACGCCCCCGCACCAAACTGTATGTCAAGCGGGTGTTCATCACTGATGACTGTGAGGACCTTGTTCCGGGTTACCTGCGGTTTATGCGCGGCATTGTCGACAGCGAGGATCTGCCGCTGAACATCAGCCGCGAAATGCTGCAAAACAACCCGGTTATGAACAAAATCAGAAAGGCGCTGACCAATCGCATCCTGTCCGAACTGGAAAAGAAAGCGGAAAAGGATCCCGACGCCTATGCCACTTTCTGGAAAAATTTCGGCGCGGTGTTGAAAGAAGGCATATATGAGGATTTCGAACGCCGAGAGCAGCTTCTGAAACTGGCCCGGTTCGAAACCACCGCCGACAAGGGCCTGTCTTCTCTCAAGGAATATGTGGAGCGTATGAAAGACGGGCAGAACACCATTTATTACATTACCGGTGACGACCCGGAACGCATCAAACGCTCACCGCAACTGGAAGGATTCCGCGCCAAGGGGCTGGAAGTTCTGCTGCTCACCGACCCGGTGGATGACTTCTGGCTACAGATGGTGACCGAGTTTGACGGCAAAAAACTGCAGTCTGTCACCCGCGGCATGGCCGATCTGGATGAGGACAAGGATAAAAAGGACAAGGCGGACAAAAAGGAAACCAGGCCTGAACTTGAGGCTCTGGTCGGTGTGCTGAAAGCCAATCTGGGCGATGAGGTCAAGGACGTGCGCCTGTCCAAGCGTCTTACCGACAGCGCCGTATGCCTGATCGCAGATGACGGAGACATGGACATGCATCTGCAACGCCTGCTCAAGGCCCATAAGCAGATTGACCAGATGTCCAGCCGGGTTCTGGAGATCAACCCCGATCATGACCTGATCAAGGGCTTGGCAGCGCAGGCCACGGCGGACGGGGCTGCTGCCGCCCTCAAGGACGCCGCCCTGCTGCTTTTGGATCAGGCCCGCATCATGGAAGGCGAAACCCCGGCCGATCCGCTGGCATTTGCCCGGCGTCTCAGCGAGGTAATGAAAAAGGGGCTGCTTTAAGGGTGTTGCCCCGATGGAGTTCTACAAACCGGGTGGCCGGGAGAATATCCTCCTGGCCGCCCGCGCCTTGCGCCAAACTCCCGAACAAACAGTTGAACTCTTGTCCCACAAAACTTAAGTTATGAGAACAGTTTCCTAACAGTTTTGACAGCAGGTGCGGTTCATGCAGGCGTTATATTTTCTGATTGATACGGTTTTTACTCTTTATATCTGGGCGATCATTATTTCGATTGTGATCAGCTGGCTGGTGGCGTTTGGTATCATCAATACCCATAACCAATTTGTCTATAACATTTCCTATGCCCTGAACCGGATCACGGAACCCGCTCTGCGCCCCATTCGCAACCTGTTGCCGGATCTGGGCGGCATCGATATTTCCCCCATTATCCTGATTATTGCCTTGCAATTCCTTAAGGTGTTTATCTTACATGATATCCTGCTGCCGTTGATGTAGGGCAACAAGATGGCCACCTGGCTCCACCGCACCCCCACCGGCGTTCGGCTGGCCATCCGCCTCAACCCCAATGCCGCCCGCAATGATCTGGGCCCCCTGGAACGTCGTGCCGACGGCAGCTGGCATCTCAAGGCGCGGGTTACAACCGCCCCCGAAGGGGGGCGGGCCAATGCGGCGTTGATGAAACTCCTGGCCAAAACCTTCCGTCTGCCCGTCAGCAAGATTTCAGTTGCATCCGGCGCGACAAACCGTAATAAACAGATCGACATTGAGGGCGACCCGGAGGCGCTCCACACCCTGTTCAACAACTGGATAAAGGATCGGTTCCCGTGACTGCAGATATCATCGATGGCAAGGCCTTTGCCGCGCGGCTGAAAGAGAATGTCGCCCAGCAGGTGGCACATCTTAAGGAACAACACAATCTTACCCCCGGTCTTGCCGTGGTCATTGTGGGCGAAGACCCGGCCAGTCAGATTTATGTCCGTAACAAAAACAAATCCACCCGCGAAGCTGGCATGAACAGTTTTGAACACAGGCTGCCGGCGGAAACCACTCAGGAAGAGCTTCTGGCTCTGGTGGACACACTGAACAACGATCCTGCGGTTCATGGCATTCTGGTGCAGCTTCCCCTGCCCGGTCATATCGAGGAAAATGCCGTGATCGACGCCATCAGCCCTGCCAAGGATGTAGACGGCTTCCATGTGATCAATGCCGGTCTGCTGGCGACTGGGGGCAACGCCATGATTCCCTGCACGCCGCTGGGTTGCCTGTTGATGCTGAAGGACCGGCTGGGTGACCTTTCCGGTCTGGAAGCCGTGGTGATCGGCCGCTCCAATATTGTGGGCAAACCCATGGCGCAGCTTTTGCTGAAGGAAAACTGCACCGTCACCGTGGCCCACAGCCGCACCCGGGACCTACCCCAGGTGATCGGACGGGCCGACATCGTGGTCGCCGCGGTGGGACGGCCGGAAATGATTCAGGGGGAATGGATCAAGGAAGGCGCCACCGTGATTGACGTGGGCATTAACCGGTTGAGCAGCCCAGATGGCAAAAATCGCCTGGTAGGGGATGTGGAGTTCGAGGGAGCCCGAACCCGCGCTGGCGCCATCACCCCGGTCCCTGGCGGCGTGGGCCCCATGACCATTGCCTGCCTGCTCAAAAACACCGTGACTGCCGCCTGCCGGCAACATGGCGTTACGGAACCGGAGGTCTGAACCTGATGCTGGAGACCTTTCTCGCAGCCTTCATTACGTTGTTTGTGGTGATTGACCCGCCGGGCATCGCGCCCGTCTTTGCGGTCATGACCAGCGGCACGGACGCCGCGTACAAGCGAAAAATGGTCTTCAAGGCGACGCTGACCGCCGCCGTGATTCTGCTGCTGTTTGCCTTTCTTGGCAAAAGCCTGCTCAGCGCGCTGGGCATCAGCATGTCCGCCTTCCGGACTGCGGGCGGTTTTCTCCTGTTTCTGATCGCCATGGAAATGGTGTTTGAAAAACGCACTGAACGACGTGAAAAAAAGGCCGAGCCCGACCGGTTTTATGATGCGCTGGAAGAAGATCCCGACGATATTTCCGTCTTTCCACTGGCAATCCCCTTTCTATCGGGCCCCGGCAGCATCGCCACCATCATGCTGCTGATGAGCGAGAACCACGGCCATTATCTGGACCAGGCGCTGATTATCGGCGCGCTGCTGGCCACACTGCTGTCTGCCGTGGTAATCCTGCTGCTGGCCAGCCGTATCATTGAATTTCTGGGCCATACCGTCGCCAATGCGGTCACCCGTATTCTCGGCGTCATCCTCGCCGCCCTGGCCACACAATATATGTTTGACGGCATTCGCACCGCCTTTTTTGCAGCATAAATAAAAGACGAAAAATTAGCGCATAAGACAAAACTGCCTTTTGAAATGCGCTAACTTTAGGTTTCTCCTTTGTCTCCTCCTTCTTAAAAATTTTAAATAAATGTTATTTTACAATATGTTATAATTTTCTTCAAAAAACTGGCACGTCTCCTGCATTTGATAAGGCAACACGAAAGACACACCAACGTTTCGCATAATGCCAAGGAGATGTACTAATGGAAATCTGGACCCTGATCAGAAGCACCAAAAAATCCGACACCCCCGCGTCAAAAGCTGTCCCGTTGAATGACCGCCATGGCCGCCGGCTGCGCCGCTGGCGGCGGGCCGCCCTTATCGCGGCCTGACCCCCTCACCCTCACCTGATCTCTTCCGCCCGGCCGCTGTGCCGGGCTTTTTTTGTCTTGCGCAAATCGTTGTTTTTTGCTGACAAACCCCCTAAAGCGGCGTATGTGTTGAGGCCTTTTTACTAGAGTGAATTGTAAATAGGTTGGCTCAATTCACTCTAAAATACCACCACCATGACAGGACTGCCGGACATGCCGAGTGACAACTGGTTCAGGGATCGACTCAAACGACAGCTTAGCGAGCTGCTTCGTCTGTCTTTTCCTATCGTTCTGCAACGCCTTGGCATCATGTTGATGGGCATTGTAGACGTGATCATGGTCGGCCGGTATTCGGCGGAAGAACTGGCCTATGCCGGCATTGCCAATGTGCCGGCCTCGACCGTGATTGTGATCGGCATCGGCCTGCTCATGGGGGTGATGGTGCTGTCCTCCAATGCCCTTGGGGCGCAGCGCTACCGGGAATGTGGGCGAATCTGGCAGCGGGGCATGGTCTATGGTTTGGGCCTGGGAATATTGGCCGCGGGCATTTGTCTCGCCGGTGAAGAGATTCTTCTGATGTTGAATCAGGCCCCGGAACTGGCCCGCGGCGGGGGTGCGGTGCTGAAGGTACTGGCTCTGGGTATGCCGCTGATCTGTTTGATGCTGGTGTGCAGCTTCTTTCTGGAAGGCATCGGACGGCCCCTGCCTGGCATGATTTTCATGATATTGGCCAATCTCCTGAACATTTTCCTGAACTGGGTGTTTGTCTATGGACATCTGGGCTTCGACCCCATGGGAGCCGTGGGCTCCGCCTGGGCTACCACCAGCGTCCGCCTGTTTCTGGTCGTGGCCCTGGTCAGTTATATCCTGACCATGAAAGACGCGGATCAGTTTGGCATCCGCCAAAAGGTAGATCTGACGTGGCGCAAATGGAAACGTCTGCGCCATATCGGATATGGCGCGGGTCTGACCAACGGTGCGGAGCATCTGGGGTTTGTGGTACTCAGCATTTTTGCCGGCTGGATCGGTACCATCGCCCTTGGTGCCACCACCATTGCCCTGAACATTTTGGGCTTGCCTTTCATGATGTCGGTCGGCATTGCAGGGGCGACTGCCGTACGTGTGGGACTGGCACACGGTCGGCGGGACTGTCGCGACATGATGTTGGCGGGCACCGCGGGGCTGGGCCTCAACATCCTGGTCATTTTTCCCGTGGCGCTTGTGATGGGGATCTTCGCCCCGACGCTTGCCCTCCTGTTCAGCACTGAGGCGGAACTGATCCGAGAACTGATTCCGCTGGTGGGACTGGTCAGCTGGTTATTGGTGTTCGATACCAGTCAAGCGGTGATGGGCAATGCGTTGCGTGGACGCCAGGACATCTGGTTTCCCACACTGATCTATATATTTGCCTATAATGTGGTACAGATTCCATTGGTCTGGGTGCTGGCGTTCCCGCTAGGCCATGGCACAAGGGGACTGTTTGAAGGCATTATTTATACCAGCATTCTATCCTTTATTTTGCTCAGTTCGCGCTTTTTTTATCTGTCGCATGCGGATTTACAACGGGAAAAACACCAAGCACTTCCCTAGAACACAAGAATTTCCTTTTGCCGGATAAGAAATCGCCTTAGGATATGGCCGAAAATTAGGGAACTGTCCCTGGATCATCAACTGACCAAAACGTGTTTGTGGAGTATGCTGTATCTTCGTTCGATCTGTTTTAACACCTTTTTCTGGACGGGAACGCCGTTATGGATTCTCTTTGTCCTGATGCCCCTGATGTTTTGCAACACCGACCAACCCATGCGCCGGGCCATTCGCGTCTGGCTGCGTTTCGTGATCCGCATGCTGGATCTGATCGCCGGCATTCGGGTGGAAGAGCGCGGGGTTGAACACCTGCCCCGGGACCAGGGTTTTCTTCTGTGCTGCAAACATATGAGCAATCTGGACGCCTTTGTGCTCTTCAACCGGCTACCCGATCTGACGGCTTTGGGCAAAAAGGAACTGTTTCGGGTGCCCTTGCTCGGTCAGGTGCTGAAGAAACTCAACATTATCTCAATCGACCGCCAGTCCGGCACCGCCCATAAAATCACCCCGCAAGTAGCCCAACAGATCAAAAACCAGAAAAAACCCCTATTAGTCTATCCCGAAGGCACTCGGACACTTGTTGGGGAACGACGCAAGCTGAAAAGCGGTGCTTTTTACATGCAGCAAGAAGCGGACTTGCCGGTGATCACTGTCGCCACCAATTCGGGCCAGCACTGGATGAAACGCAATTTCCGCAAATATCCGGGAACCGTGGTGGTCGAATATCAGCCAGCCCTGCCGCGCGGGCTGAGCAAGGATGACTTCATGAAGCGCCTTGAAAAAAATATTCTGGACCGCAGCGAGGAACTGATGGGGCTGCGTCCGCCATCAAAAGAAGCCTAAAAGAATCAAGAGAAGCGTAAAAAAGCGCCGGGGTGAACATCACTCCGGCGTTTGGTTTCAGCGCTTGGTTGCAACGTTGGGGGTCAGACCCCGGACCGCATAAAGGCGGCCCGGGTTTTGCTTTTAATAATTATAGGTGATGGTCAGACCATAGGTGCGCGGATCGCCATAGGTGGCAAAGGCAATACGGCTGCCGCGCTGGGAGAAGATATGGGTGACATAATCCTCATCCGTCAGGTTTTTCACCCAGGCCGCCACATTCCAATGATTATCCGCCGAAGTCCAGCCCAGCCGGGCATCAAAAATGTCATAGGCCGGGATAATGGTGATCGGATTGTTGTTGGGATCATAAAAGCTGAGGCTCTGATAGCGGTAGCTCAGCTTGGCGGACAGTTCGCTGCCGTCTTCCAGCTGGTGGGTGTATTTCCCATAGAGCGACAGCATGTGTTCCGGCGCCTGACGCAACCGGTTGCCGGAGAAATCCCCGCCGCCGGACACATCCGGCGTGCCGTCAAACTCGGTATATTCCGCATCCAGGTAAGAATAGCTGCCGCCCATCTCCAGCCCTTCGGTAAGCAGGGCAGTGAATTCCAGCTCAATCCCCTTGATTTCCGCAGACCCGGCATTTTCGGTGATGAATTCGCCAAAGGTGCCGCCCTGCGGCTGGAAGAAGCGGGTCACCTGAAGATCTTTGTAATCGGTATAGAACCCGGCCAGGTTAAGCCGCAGACGGTTGTCCCAAAGCTGGGTTTTGATGCCGATTTCATAGTTGGTGGCGGTTTCATTGTCGAACGGCGTTGTCGCCCGCTCGGCCGTTGACGCCGAACCGGTGAAGCCGCCGGCTTTAAAACCGGTCGCCACGCTGGCATAGGCGAGGGAGTTGTCATCAAACTTCCAGTCCGCCACCAGACGCCAAGACACATTATCCCAGTCTTCCGAAGCCGCGACCTTATCGAAATCCTGCAGCAACAGCCCAATGCCGGACGTGACATCCGCCGCGGCCGTCATTTCCTTTTCCTCATAGGAATAACGGATGCCGCCGCGAACCGTCAACTGTTCAGAAACATCATAAGAGGCATCCGCATAAGCGGCGTAACTGTTGGATTCGTTGGTCTGAATAGAAGCCATGGCGCTCGGGAACTGCTCTCCGTTAATTTCCAGGCCAATAGACGGAAAGAAGAAACTTTCCGTCCGGTCCACTTCTTCATGAGAATAGAAAAGACCGGCCACCCAGTTGAATTTTTCACCACTGTTGGACAGCAGACGGAATTCCTGGGTGATCTGTTCTGTCGTTTCGATGGCCGCGTCATTCACGTCAAAGGCGAAACCGGAAGACGCCGGCGCCAGGAAGTTGGCCGGGCTGACATTCAGCGGCACAAAGGCACTTGACGGCGGTAGGCCCTCGGAATCTTCCAACCAATCGAAGGTGCTTTCCCGATAGGCGGAAATGGACATGAAAGTGACACTGTCCCCGTCCCAGGTAACTTTCATGTTATACCCTTCTACGTCCCGTTCGGTGAACCCTTCGGTATCAGACAGGGTGGTATGCGGATCACCCGCGCCGCCCAAAGCTTCATTGACGGCAATCGGATCAGAGGCACAGCCACAGTCGTGCAGCGGCCCGGCGGAGCCAAACGGCTCACGATTGGAGGCGCCCATATTATCATCCGCGCCGTCGGCGGTCAGCATCACTTCCAGTTTTTCGGTCGGCAACCAGCGCAGCGTCGCCCGGTAGGCGAAGGTGTTGCTTTCGCCCCATTGTTCCCCGAAATGCTCGGATCCCTGTAACACATTGGTCAGGTAACCGTCATGGCTGCGGCGGCTGAAAGAGAATTTTCCGAACAGGTTTTCGGCAATCTGGCCGCTGAGCATGGCCCCCGTGTCAAACCGGCCGTAATTGCCCACAGTCTGACGGATGCGCAATTCGGTTTCTTCGGTCGGTTTGCTGGTCACAAAGTTAATCGCCCCGCCAATGGTGTTTTTCCCGTACAACGTGCCCTGTGGACCGCGCAACACCTCGACCCGCTCCAGGTCGAAAATATCAAACACCTGGGCTGTGCGCGCCGCGATATAAACATCATCCACGGACACCACGGTGGAATCACTGGCGGAGGCACCGTCTTCCTTGGTGCCAATACCGCGAATGGCGATTTCTGGCTGCCCCACGCTGAAGGCGGCAAAGGCCAGACCCGGCGTGCGGTTGCCGATGTCCTGAAGATTGGAAATATCGTCCTCACGCAGCTGATCACCGCCAATGGCGGTAATGGCGATCGGAATATCCTGCAGGCTTTCGGCCCGTTTCTGGGCGGTGACGGTTATTTCCTCAAGCACAAGGGCTTCTTCTTCAGCGCCTTGAGCAAAAGAGAGGGGCAGCAGAGCCGCCGCAAGGGCAATAACAGAAGTTGTCGTCGTTAATTTTCTGATCATAAGTAGCCTCCCAAATGGCATTGAACACAGTACCGGTCCGCTCATTTCAGCTGGCGGAATCTTTCGGCATCACGGGTTCAACGTACCGGTTTAAAAACCCCTCAATATTTTTTTAATAAATTTAACAATTGTTCGGATAATTCGGTCCCGCACGGAACGGTTTACTGAAAATTATAGGTGAACGTCACCCCATAGGTGCGCGGCTCGCCAAACAGGGCATAATCATTGCCCCCAAGAATATAGAGATGAGAAATATATTCCTCATCCAGAAGATTTTTGGCCCAAAGAGTAATTTCCCAGTCACCTTCCGCCTGCTCATACGCGACAGATGCATCCAGAATGTCAAAAGCCGGTTGGTTGGTCACCCGGTTGTCGGGTTCGCGAAAACTTTCATCCTGATAGCGGTATTCGGCCCTGAACCGTAAACGCCCTTCGCCCAGGGGCCGTTCATAATATACCCCGATATCAAAACTGTTTTCCGGTGCCTGACGCAGCCGGTTGCCGGAAAAGTCGCGGCCCAAAACATCCGTAAACTCATCATAGACCGCCTCCAACCAGGCATAAGACCCCGACAGCTCCAGGCCGTGCCAGAGATTCAGAACAACTTCCAGTTCCACCCCCGTAAGACTGGCAGACATGGCATTGCTGGTGCGGAACACCCCGAAATTGCCTTCGGTGACAAACTGCACCACCTGTAAATCCCGATAATCGGTATAAAAACCTACCAGATTAAAGCGCATCCGGTCTTCCCACCACTGGGATTTGATACCCAGCTCATAGTTCCAGGCGGATTCCGGGCGAATGATACGTTCCGCCAGTTCGCGCGTGCCCGGTGCCCCCTGAAAACCACCGCTTTTAAACCCTCGCGACAGGCTGCCATACAGCATCAAATCCCGATCCGCCTGCCAGCTGAGCACCAGACGCGGGGAGAAGTCCGTCCAGTCCCCCTTGTTGGTCAGCTGGAAATCTTCGCGGATGATGGCCGGGGCATTGCCGCTGAGGGCAAGCTGATCCATTTTCTTTTCTTCATAGGTGAGCCGGGCCCCCAGCTTCAGATCCCAGCCTCGGGCGAAACGATAGCTTAGTTCCCCAAAACTGGCGAGACTCTGGGTGCGGTTGTTCTGATCCGTCACCGCTGCACGGTCCGGAAACACAAAGGTCTCAACCCTGTGGGTTTTTTCATAAAGGTAATACAGCCCAAACACATACCGCAGGCGTCTGTCGTCGGGTGAGAGCCAGCGAAATTCCTGGGAAAACTGCTGATGGTCCTCGTCCACCACACTGTTCACCTGCTGATCGGTCAGGTCATTGGGCAGGGCCACCGAATCCTCCGCCCAGGCAAAACTGTTTTTCCGATAGGCCGTCACGGACAATAGCTGTCCGGCATCGGTCTGCCACGACGCCCGGCTGCTTATCCCCCACATGTCCCGGTCGGTAAACCCCCTCTCATCATTGGCAGCCCGGCGGACAGACCCGCCCAACGCCGTGAAAATGTCCGTCGGCAAGGCCGCCTCGCCGGTGGGCTGCCCCGTCTCGTCCAGCAACCGCAATGGCACCCGCCCCACAACGGGAATGCGGCCGGTACTGCCCAAATCATCCCGGCTGTAATCGGCAATCAGATCAAATCGCAGATCATTCTCCGGCTGGTACAGCAATTTGGCGCGCAGGCTGAGGTTATTGTCATCCATCTGATCTTCCCCCGGCAGGAAAAGGCTTTCCTGCCACCCCTCCCGGCGGCGGGAATGAAAGGACAGTTTGCCCAATAGTTTTTCCTCCTCCAAGGGTCCCCCGATTTCCGCCCGAAAGTCCCGACGATCGTAATTGCCGATCGTGGCCTCCCCGACCATTTCGAACTGGCGGGACGGGTTGCGGGTAATGACATTAATGGCCCCGCCAATGGCATTCTTGCCATATAACGTGCCCTGCGGCCCGCGCAGGACCTCCACCCGTTCCACATCAAACAGCGCCAAATTGATGGCCGTGATCCGGCCCACATACACATCATCCAAAAACATGGCCACGGAATTGTCTAGCGCCGCCCCGTCATCTCCCGAGCCGATCCCCCGCATATGAATGGTGGGCTGGCCCAAACTGAACGAAGAAACGGTCAGCCCCGGGATCCGGGTACCGATATCATCCAGATCATAAATGCGCGATTCACGGATATAGGGAGGTCTGATCACGGAAACCGCAAGTGGCACAGTCTGCATGTTTTCCGTCCGCCTCTGGGAAGTCACAATCACCTCATCAATGGCAGGCACCCAGCCCACAATCTCTTGCGGCGGAACCAGATCTTCCTCTGGAGCGGGGTGTGCCGAATCCCTTTTATAAACCGGCCGCGGCAGACCGGGCCCCACGGAAATCGTATTCTGGTCAATAAACCGAAACCCCAATGAGCTGTCCCTGAGCAGCACAGACAGGGCCTCCCACGGATAATACCGGCCTGACAAAGGCGGCGCAATCAGATCTTTCACATCTTCCTTACGAACCAGAACGGACAGTTCGGCCTGCCGGCCAAATTCCAAAAGGGAAAGCGCCAGATCCTGGCGGGCAATATCAAAGGTGAGGCGGCCATAAGACTGGGCCTGGCTTTTTGTCACCGACAAAAAAACCAAAACCAACAGGACTAAAGCTGACCCTGAGGCAGATGTCTTACGCCATAAACCAGAGATACAATACAGACCAGGGGGCCCCCCCCTTGTTCTGTGATGCCACATATGTGTGACTCCTCCCGAGACTTTATTATCCGTTACCTGTTCTTGTTATATAAATTATCATGACAGGGGCCACGCCCTTTTTGAGGCCATTATGACATGTTTTTCCTATTCAGGTAATGATGGTGTTGATTTTCGGGATAACATCTGATTCTCAATTTGATTTTCAGAGCGATATCCGGCTTGGGATAGGCCAGATTCAGGGGCGTGGGTAGAACAGGATCTTCCGATCCGCCGTTCTGACCGCCACCACGTCAAAGGTATTTTCCACAGCCCGGAGGGTTGCGTCGCGGTCGCTCACCTGCAGAATGGCCACCACCTGCATCTCTTCCAGCGCCGGATCGGCGATCAGGATCTGTTCCTCAAAATAACGGTCCAGATCACGCACCAGCCGGGCAAAACTGTCCCCGTTATAGATCAATTTGCGCTCGCGCCAGGCCATCACCGCTTCCCGGTCAATGGCATAGGCCTGATTGGGCTGACGGTCATCGCCCAGGACGAAGCCTTCCGCTGGGGCCAGTGTCGCATCAAAAACCGCCCCGGTTTTATTCAATTCCGCCAGACGCGCGTGATCCACGACCCCAACCGATCCTTCCACCACCTGCACCTCGCTGGTGGTCATCCCCCGGCGGATATTGAATTTCGTACCCAGCACCCGCACCACTCCGCCAGCGGTTTCCACCAGAAACGGCCGGGATTCATCACGCGTCACTTCAAAAAAGGCCTCGCCACGATCAAGGTAGACCCGGCGTTGCCCGGAGCGATAGGCCACCCGCAATTTGGTATCCGTGTTCAGGAAAATGTGGCTGCCATCGTCAAGCACCATATCTGCCTGCTGCCCAATGCCGGTTTCATAATGATCCGCCAGAATAATATCGCGATACATAAAAACCATCGTCACGGCAATCAGCAAGACCAGTGAGGCGGCCAAGGCGCCAAAGGTGCGCGCCGGCTTCTGGAACGTTGTTTTCCAGTGGCGGCGGGCCCTCTCCTGCATCAAAGAAAGGGGATCGGGATCCACATCCGAAATAGCGAGTGTATTGGACAGGCCGGTTTTATCCTGTCTGGCTTTATCCTGTTCCAGGATTTTAAAATCATTCCAGAAAACCTGGATTTCTTCATAGGCTGCGCCATGGGCCTCGTTACGGTCGAGCCAGGCCTGAAATTCATCCCGCAAAACCTCATCCGCCTGAGAGTTCCTCAGACGTACGAACCATTCGGTGGCCTCATCCAGCAGTGCTTCATCAATATACTTTTTATTCATTCTTCCCGAATCCCGCTCTTCCTTCCATAACGATTTAGCGCGGCATTCCCTCAACAAAAACTTCTACAAAAACTTCGGCGGACACGACTTCCGCCCCACAGTCAATAAAATTGCTAACCCCCCATTATGGTGTTATCCCTTTTCTGCCGGCCGCAACCGACGCCGTAAATGTTTCAGCGCCCGGATCATGTATTTTTCGACCATACTGACGGAAACATCCAGTTCCCGTGCAATCTGATCATAGGTTTTATGGTGTGCCCGATGCAGCAGAAAAGCCGTGCGACATTTTTCCGGCAGGTCTTCCAATGCCCTGTAAATACGCCCCAGCTCCTGTCGGCCGGACACATGCTGTTCCGGGGACAGTTGCAGGGTTTCTGCAGACATCACCGGCACGGCATCATTGGCCGCTTCCCGAAGATAGCCGCGCTGGCGGCGTTGGCGGCGCTGACGGTCAACCACCAGATTGGCGGCCGTCTGAAACAGATAGGCCCGGGGATTTTCCATCTTTTCCCAATCCTCGCGGGTCATCAGTTTTTGAAACGCCTCCTGCATCACCTCAAGCGCATCTTCCTTGTCCCTTAGACGCGAGACAAGAAAACGCAACAGGGACTCGTTATAGTCCCTGTACATTTTTTTCAGAAACTGATGATCCGGCTCAGGCATTTTTTAATTTCGGCACTCCCTATGACCTCATCCTACACGAGCACATGCCTCTTTTCAAAAGCTATATAGTTCAATATAGTGGAAATACGCAACAACACGGATCACCTGTATATCGCCAACACACCATGTCACGAAACGCTCCCCCCGACGTAGGCCGGAAAATCAAGGAATTACGCAGTCACCGGCATCTGACCCTGGAACAACTTGCCCAGGCGTCGGGAGTCTCCAAATCCATGTTATCCCAAATCGAACGCGGCCGGACCAACCCGACGGTCGCAACACTGTGGAGCCTGACCGGTGCGCTGGGCGTGGCACTCAGCGATCTTCTGGATAGCGGCAGCGACGGCCCCGACCGCCATGACATCGAGGTGCTGAAAACCCACCAGACCCCGGAAATCCAAAGCGCCGACGGAAAATGTTCCTTACGTATTCTTGGGCCCATCGACCTCGTCTCCCGCACGGAATGGTATGACATGACCCTGGAACCAGGGGGAATTCTCGAATCCGAGGCCCATGCGCCAGGAACGCGGGAACATCTGACGGTTCTACAGGGCCGGCTCAGGGTAAGCAATGGCATCCGTCATCAGGATTTGGAGAAAGGGGATACCGCCCGGTATGATGCCGACACGCCCCATGCCATTGAAAATCCGGGAAACAAGCCGGCGCGAGCCATCTTGATGGTTCTGACCGCATAGGATGTGCCCTTGTGCCCGGCGGGCAGCAGAAAACACAATATAGTGAACTATATATCTATTATATTGAACTTTTCAATATCCTATATTATACCCTTATCGTTAAGGCGGTTTCTTTTTTCGGGCGATCAGGCAGGTTGTCCTCATATAAGGCGCGCCGCACAATCATCGCAAGGCAAGACTTTTAAGGCGGGAAAAACGAATGAGTGAAAAATACACAACATATCTGAGAGGGCAGCTTGAGGCCCTGAAAGAGGCCGGGTTGTACAAACGGGAACGCACCATTACGAGCCCGCAACAGGCCGTGGTCCGGGTGGCGGAACAGGCCGGTCAGGACTTTATCAATTTTTGCGCCAACAATTATCTGGGACTGGCCAATGATCCGCGGCTGGTGGCGGCAGCGAAACAGGCCTTGGATGACTATGGCTATGGCATGTCGTCCGTACGTTTCATCTGCGGCACCCAGTCCATTCATAAGGAACTGGAACGGAAGCTGGCCGATTTTCTGGGCACGGAAGATGTGATTCTCTATCCCAGTTGTTTTGACGCCAATGCCGGACTGTTTGAAGCACTGCTCGGAGAAGAAGACGCCATCATTTCCGATGCGCTCAATCACGCCAGCATCATCGACGGGGTGCGGCTGTGCAAGGCCAAACGTTTCCGTTATGCCAATAATGACATGCAGGCACTGGAAGACTGTCTGAAACAGGCACAAGACTGCCGGTTCCGGCTGATTGCCACGGACGGGGTATTTTCCATGGACGGTATCCTCGCTAATTTGCCGGCCATTTGCGACCTGGCCGAAAAATACGATGCCCTGGTGATGGTGGATGACAGCCACGCCGTGGGTTTCATGGGCGAAAGCGGCGCCGGCACCCCGGAATTCTGGGGCGTTCAGGACCGGGTACATATCCTGACCGGTACATTGGGCAAGGCCATGGGCGGCGCGTCCGGCGGCTATACCGCAGCCCGCCGGGAAATCGTGGACTGGCTACGGCAGCGTTCCCGTCCCTATCTGTTTTCCAATACCCTGGCGCCGGTAATCGCCGCCACCAGTTGTACGGTGATTGACATGCTGAAGGAAAGTGGGGAACTGCGCCGCAGACTGCATGACAATGCCCGCTACTTCCGGACCCGGATGGAAGAGGCCGGCTTTACCCTGGCCGGGGCGGATCACCCCATCATCCCGGTGATGCTGGGCGATGCGCGCCTGGCGGGCGAGATGGCTGACCGGTTGCTCGAAGAAGGCATTTTTGTCATCGGCTTTTCCTATCCGGTGGTACCCCGCGGCGAAGCCCGCATCCGCACCCAGATGTCCGCCGCCCACACCTTTGAACAGATTGACAAGGCCGTGGACGCCTTTGTCCGCATCGGACGGGAGCTTGGGGTCCTCAACGGAGAAGGACAGAAGAAATGAAAGCGCTGGTCAAAGCCAAGGCCGAAGAAGGCATCTGGCTGGAAGACATTCCGGAGCCGGAAATCGGTCCCAACGACGTGCTGGTCAAGGTGCGCAAGACCGCCATTTGCGGCACCGACATTCACATTTACAACTGGGACAAATGGGCGCAGGACACCATCCCTGTGCCCATGCAGGTCGGCCATGAATTTTGTGGCGAGATTGTTGACATGGGGTCCGAGGTTCAGGGGCTTGCCCTCGGCCAGCGGGTGTCAGCCGAGGGACATGTGACCTGTGGCCATTGCCGCAACTGCCGCGCCGGCAAACGCCATCTGTGCCGCAACACCGAAGGCATCGGCGTCAATCGGCCGGGGGCCTTTGCCGAATATATTGCCGTGCCGGCGGTCAATATCTGCCCGCTGCCGGACAGCATCAGCGACGATCTCGGGGCCATCCTCGACCCTTTCGGCAATGCGGCCCATACCGCACTCAGCTTTGATCTGGTGGGCGAGGATGTGTTGATTACCGGCGCCGGCCCCATCGGCATCATGGCCGTGGCCATTGCCCGGCATGTGGGCGCACGCAATGTGGTGGTTACCGATGTCAATGATTACCGGCTTGGCATCGCCAAACAGATGGGCGCAACGCGCGCGGTCAATGTCACCCGGCAGAATTTGCGGGATGTAATGGCAGACCTGCATATGCATGAAGGCTTTGATGTGGGGTTGGAAATGTCGGGGGTACCGGCCGCCTTTGGCGATATGCTGGAAACCCTCAATCACGGCGGCAAGGTGGCGCTTCTGGGCCTTTTGCCGCAGGATACCGGGGTGAACTGGAATCACGTCATCTTCAAGGGGCTGGAGATTCACGGCATTTACGGCCGAAAAATGTTTGAAACCTGGTACAAGATGATCGCCATGCTGGAAAGCGGCCTTGATCTCAGCCCGGTGCTGACCCATCATTTCGAAATTTCAGAGTTCCAGGAAGGCTTTGATGTGATGCGGTCTGGCCATTCGGGCAAGGTCATTCTCGACTGGCAAACACGGTGATTTTCCGACGACGGGCGCTTTGGCGCCCTTCCGCGGCCCGACAGGCAAAAAATCAAAACAGACTATTGACGACAGCACACCATCAGGTGTAAATGAGGCACCTTCAAAGGTCGGGGAGTAGCTCAGCCTGGTAGAGCACTACGTTCGGGACGTAGGGGCCGGAGGTTCGAATCCTCTCTCCCCGACCATTTTCTCCTCTCTTTACAGATTACAAAACTGCACAGATTACAAAACTGCTAGAGTGAATTGTAAGTAGGTTGGCTCAATTCACCCTAAATGACGCGGTCATCAATTCACTCTATATCATGATATCATGACATCACGGTCAGATGGGGCGGGAAGGTAACTCGGGCCGTCGTCCCTTTGTTCGGGAGGCTCTCCAGGAAAAGTTCGCCCCCCTGCAATTCCACAAACGCCTTGACCAGGGGCAATCCCAGTCCTGTGCCCTGGTAACTGCGGGTCAGATAGGATTCAATCTGACCAAAAGGCTCAAGCGCCACCTTGATCTCTTCCGCCGACATGCCGATCCCCGTATCGGAAACGGAAATGGTCATCCCGGCCCCTTCATCGTAAACCGCCCTGATCTTTACGTGCCCGCCGGGGGGCGTGTATTTGATGGCGTTGACCAGAAGGTTGATCATCACCTGTTTCATCAATCTCTCATCAGCCACCAGACCAGGCAACGGCTCCGCCACATCACTTTCCACCGTCAGGTTTTTTTGCTGCGCCGTTTCCTTGGTCAACCGGATCACCTGGGGCACCAGCTCATCAATCCAAACCGTCTCCTCATGCACGTCGAACTTGCCGGCTTCCACCTTCGACAGATCAAGGATATCATTGATAATCTGTAAGAGATGAATGCCGCTTTCATTGATGTCGCGGGCATATTCGGCATATTTTTCGGGGCCGATTTTATTATGGGCCGGGTTTTTGAGAATGTCGGAAAAGCCGATAATCGCATTAAGCGGCGTTCTCAGCTCATGGGACATCTGCGCCAGAAACTTCGATTTCGCCCGGTTGGCCTTTTCCGCCTGAAACAAGGCCCGCTCCAGCCGCGCCTGGATGTCATACCGGTCTATCAGGAACCTGATTCGCTGCGCGGTGAATAAAGCCACCACCACAATCAGAAAAATTCCCGATCCCCAGATCCCCAGGCTCACCTGGCGGGACGCAGCCAGCGCCGAAATATGCGGCAACGGCGTAGCGATTTCCCATGTGCCTCCCGCAACCTGGATGGGCAGGGCGATCTTCTCCTGAAAAAAAATTTCGGGATCTCCGTAAAAAACGTCTCCCTCGGGCCCGAGACCATCCGCCCCCCGCAACGCCACAGGCATCTCCAACGTTTCCAGGCCCACATCCCTAAACAACTGATCCACATCCAACCGGGCACTGACCACCCCCCAGAACGCCCCGGCCCTGTGCTCCGCCGGTATGACGTTGGAAGCCAGATAAACCGGCGCCCGGGCAAAGAGAAACCCGCCACCCTGAATGGATTTTACCGGACCGGCAAGAATCATTTTTCCGCTATCCCGCGCCCGGATCACGGCATCTACCTGATGTGGCAGCTCCTGATAGCGTTTGCCCAACACCATCCGGTTTTCCTCTAGCGGATAGACATAGCGGATTACCATGTCCGGGGCGGCGCCGATGCTGCGAATGTGGGATTCCTGGCGAAAAAGATACCGGCAATAGGCATCAAACTCTTCCGCATCCAGGTCCGGACGCACCGCGATATATGACGCCAGCGCCCCCAACTGATAAAAATCCTTCACCAGCTGATATTCAATTCGATACTGAATCATAGACAGGTCATTAAGGATTTTCAGGCGGGTTTCCCGTCGGGTATTTTCCTGGACAATCCGGCTCACAACCAGCGCGGCAGCCAAAATACATACGATCAGAATCAGGCCAAAGCCCAGATGCATCAGAATTTGCCGGCTTTTTTCAGTCCTGGCCAGCCGGGAAAATATTTCTGGCATCCTGTATCCCATGCGGAAACAATCCCTTCATTATTACAGAAAGTATAAAGACGGCATGTTTAAGATTTTCTTACAATGTCTTTATGCAATATCTTTGCACCCTATAATAGAATGAGTTGAGCCAACCTATTCACAATTCACTCTAGTCTTGTGACTCTGAGATTCGTATCATATTTGTAGCAGGCTATTCGAATTTCAGAGTCAACAAGAAGACTGGTTAATTATTTGACTCTAGTGTGGTTTCTGAATTTGAAGTTCCTAAGTCATATGACATAATCAATAACAGGAACTTCAATTTCACCACACTAGCGCACCTGGCAGGTTCTATCCCTGCCTCAGTGACAGGCAATGGTGATTCCGCGTTTTTCCAGATATTTCTGATGATAGTCTTCCGCCGGCCAGAACGTGCCGGCAGGTACAATTTCGGTCACCACGGGATTGTTCCAGCGCCCGGAACGATCGGCTTTTTCCCGCGATGCTTCGGCAAGGCGTTTTTGGGTATCGTCCAGATAAAAGATGGCGGAACGGTATTGCGACCCCACATCCGGCCCCTGGCGATGATAGGTGGTGGGATCATGAAAGTCCCAGAACTTTTCCAGCAGGTCTTCATAGCTGATGACCGCGGGATCAAAGGTAACTTCCACGGCTTCCGCATGGCCCGTTGTATCGGCGCAAACATCCTCATAGGTCGGATTGTCATAATGACCGCCAATGTAACCGACCCGTGTGGCCACAACCCCCTCGACCTTGCTGAAGTTCAATTCCACGCCCCAGAAACAGCCCGCGGCAAAAATTGCTCTTTCTTCTTTCATGGTGCCTTCTCCTGGATATATTCTATTTTTTATTAATTATTAATAAGTTGTAGAGCTTTTTAGAATTTATAAATTTTTTCTTGTTTTTAGTGGCCCAAGCCCCTATTTATCATAAAGAATATTTAACATTGGAAGTGTGTTATTTCCTGTGGACGCTTTGCGGACAGGTTTCGTCTGTCCGCATGCTTCCCGCATACCTCCAATGGTCGAATATATAGTGTAAGGTATTGATCATGAAACTCACCAGATTATTTTTCTTCTTTCTGACATATCTGACGGTATTTTTAACCGCCTTTAGCGTCCAGGCCGATGATCTGCTGCGTGAAGCCCGGGACTATTTTTCCCCGCTGCCGGAAAAAGCCCCCGCCCGCCCCGATAACCCAATTACGCCGGAAAAAGTGGCGCTGGGGAAAATGCTGTATTTTGAGCCGCGTCTGTCAAAAAGTTGGGTCTTCAGCTGCAACAGCTGCCATAACGTGGCCACGGCCGGCGTGGATATGCGCCCCAAATCCATCGGCCATCGCTGGCAGCTTGGCGGTCGCAATTCCCCGACCGTTCTGAACGCCGTCTTTAACGAAAGCCAGTTCTGGGACGGGCGTGCCGAAACCCTTGAGGAACAGGCAAAGGGGCCGATCACCAATCCGGTGGAAATGGCCCATAGCGAAGAGATGGCGGTGAAAACTCTGTCCGCAATTCCGGCTTATGTGGAGCGGTTTAAGGCGGCGTTCCCGGACGAACAGAACCCGCTCACCTATACCAATGCGGCCAAGGCCATTGCCGCCTTTGAAGCGGCCGAACTGCGCACCCCCGATGCGCCTTTTGATCAATATCTGAAAGGGGATACAAACGCTCTCACCGCGCAACAAAAGCGCGGCCTCAGGGCGTTCATGGATTATGGCTGCACCGCTTGTCATTCCGGGGTCAATCTGGGCGGCAACGGGTTCTTCCGGTTCGGCGTCTTCAACCTGCCGGATGAACAGGTTCTGCCGCGAAACGACAAGGGGCTCCAGGACCTCACTGGTGACGAGGCCGACGCCTATGTGTTCCGGACCCCCACCCTGCGCAATGTGGCGCTTACTGCCCCCTATTTCCATTCCGGCGCCGTATGGGACCTGGGGGAAGCCGTGCGCATTATGGCCGAAAGTCAGTTGGGCGAAACCCTGACCAACAATGAGGTGGCCGATATTGTGGCTTTTCTGGAAAGCCTGACCGGCAAGCAGCCGGAAATCGCCCTGCCGGTTCTTCCGATCGGTCCGGCCACCATGAATAAACCCGATGAAGGCTAACCAGAACTTGCCAAATTAGAGCTTATCAGGGCGGGAGCCTTCCGGACTCCGTTTCCAGGACTCTCCGGAAAGCTCCAAAACAAAGAGGGAGCCATTTGGCTCCCTCTGCGTTAACCGCTTCTAAAATACATTGCGAATTGATGACCGCGTCATCTGCCATGTTTTAGGTTCTCATCCGGATATATCCGGATAGCCTACATCATCGCGATCTTCCGAAGCCCCCTTCCGCCGCCCCCGCGCAGGCGGGAGCCCAAAGTCTTTGGTGATGGCTGGATTGCCGCCTTCGCGGCAATGACGAAGGAGAAGCGGCAAGGACAATGAAGGGGAATCAACGTCATCGCGACCCCCGGAAGGGGGACGACGATCCACAAAGGTATATGGCTTGCTTCATCGCTGGCGCTCACTCGCCATGACGTGTCCATCTTCATCACAATTCACACGAGACCTTATCCCTCAGGCGCCTCGCCTCAGCGCCGTTGAAGTTTGTCGATATAATATCCCTGGAACATGTGAATGCCGATTTCCTGGCCGAAATGAACGGCTTGCTCGCTATCACAATGGCAGAAAATCAACCGCATTTTGCCATGCAGCTTCAGGGCCTCGATCACCTTGAGCCGTTCAACATCCTGCACCATGGCCGGATACGCCTTGGACCAGCGAATTTTCAGAAAATCCACATTCAGCAGCTTCCGGTCCAGAACACAAACCGATTGCAGGTCCATGGCGTCAATGGACATCTTGCAGCCCTGCGCAGCCAATTTCCTCTGCGCCTCGTAATAGGCGCCGATGTCGGAAAGCACATCAAACAGTTTCATTTCCAGAATCAGCGGCTGGGAAGAAACCTGTTTATACTCCTGAATAAAGCTGTCAAAGGACGGGGACAGAACGGTGTCCACATTGATGTTGATGCTTTTAACAGTAGTAAAATCCCTAATCTGACTGATCAGCGCCTGTTGCAACTTGATATCAAAGGTGCGGGTCAACCGCTGAAACAGCCATTTGTCCGCATGCAGGTCATATCCTGGCAGAATGGTGTTTTTGATTTCGTCTACGGAAATGAAAATTTCCGTAAAAACCGGTTGCGGCGGGGCATTCCCCACAATGACGCAGGCATCCTGACGGCCGATCAGACGGCTGATGTCCATATTCTGCAAGCCGCGCTCCAGCTTGTCCAGCTCCAAGGGGCCCATGGGCGGCACCTCCGGTTGCCGCAGAAGCGGGTTATATAATGGGCGGGTCGTGGCGGTTTTCCTGTCTTTCCCGGCCAAGGAAGCGCCCCCCTCAACGGTTTTCTGAGGCATAGCATGGGCGTTGACCTTCTTATCCAGCTTCTCCACCAGTTTCTTAAGGCTCGGCAACGCGCCCCCGGCCGGTTTCGGCGCGTCAGATTCCTCCGCGTTAGGAGAGCTGCCTTCTTCGCTCTTCAGGGTTTCCACCTTGCCTAGAAAGGCGGTAAAATCCTTTTCCAGATCATACCAGTCACATAATTCCTCGTCCCGGCCGGCATCCAGATATTGTTGTAATACCGGCGACTCCTTGACCGCCCGGCGGGCTTCCAGCACGGCCCGATCCAAAGCCGTCACACTGGCGTTTTTGCAGACAAAAAACAGATCAAAATTACCGAGCCAGAACAGGCGGCCATCATTTTTGTGGACCAAACTATTAAAGGCCGTGGCGATTTTCCGGCGGTGAACGGGTTGTTTGTGCAGGCGGTCCAGCAGCGAAAAATGCAAATGCAGCGCCCGAAAGCCTTTGGGGTGACGGCGCAAGGATCGGGCATAGCTGTACAGATCGTCAACCTGAGACGGCGGGGCCGAGCTTTCCGCGTATAGAGACCTTTTTTCAGATTGCATGCCTGAACGCTATCCGAGCTTCGCTGATGAGTGTATCTTTTTGCCGTATCATGCCCAATATCATATCGGGGCAATGGTTAAAATTTAGTATTAATTTTTTACATCTTGTGCAGCCACCAGGCCGTTTCGTTGATGGAATAAAATGGCCGGTAATGGACCACCGCCTGAGCGCGCACCACGTAGGGGATCTGGTTATCCAGAACCCAGGCGGTCTTGCCCTCATATACCACTAGCACCGCATGCGCCACATCCAGATTGGTATCCTGGACCACCACAATCCGCATATTTTCCGGCGGGATGCCCAGCTCCTTCAGAGAATAATATTTGGCAATGGCGTAATCCTCGCAATCCCCGTCCTTGGTGAAAAACTGCCTTAAAGTGGCCCAATAGTCCTTGACCCCCCAGTTGACAATGTCGGTGATATAGGGGGCCCGGTTCATATAACGGTTCACCTCATCCAGCTGCGTGGCGAAATCCTGCCCCTTAAGTGCTGCGATCAAATCCTTCCACTCATCCACCGGACACCGGAAATTGGCCGTAACCCGACAGGGCCCTTTGCGCCGGGCGCCAGGGCGGGTTTCTTCAGCATGTCGTTCGACCATGCTGTTCCATTTCTTGAAGGCGGATAGCTGGGTGCTGCGCACCTCCCGGGACCCAAACAGCCCCGTCTCTTGGGCCACGGCGCGGGAACTGCCGGAACCGACCAGAACAAGACCCAGTGCCACAACAAAACACGGAATCACAACCCGGGAAATCATCACCAGAAAACGACGGAAACAATATCCAGAAGACATCACCCCCAAAGACATCTGGCGGCCCCTCCCCCAACCTGTTCCGGCTCCTGAGGCCGGGGGCAAAGGGCTTGTCCATCCCGACCGAGACTCCCCCCTCCCATTATCAATGCAGATCCCCACCTGATTTCTAAACATCAACAGGTCCTAATAAAAAACTTTATTTATTAATAACTTGCAACACTATAATATCATGGACGATAATCAGTAAATATCTTCCGAGCGGACCGGGAACCTTTTTTAAACTTCTTATGAGTATGATATTGATTATAGGCAGAGGATGGTTACCGCTTTCTTAATTTTCAGAAAGCGCACCGTGTTAAAGGACCAATAAGCTTTTAAAAAAACACAAACAGGTCTCAGAGGGCTGGATATAATGGCGGACTTTTCCCCCTGGAAAATCAGAAGCGCAGGCGCCGTAATTGCCGTGCTGGTCCTGGCAGCGGCGGTAGCCGCCATGATCTTTGCGCTCAAACTCGCAGACGCGGAAAAGACCCGGGATGAAATCACCTGGCAACAGCAGATGTCGGTGATCGTGGCCGGCCGGGAAGCCGCCATTGAAGACTGGCTGGAAGAACAGACCACGGCGCTGTCGCGACTGGCGGATAACGCGGCCTTACGCATTTATCTTGCCCATGTGATTGAAGACAACGCCCCGACAGGTGAGAAGAACGAAGAGGCGCTGGCGCAAATGGTCTATCTGGAAAATCAGCTTCTCGCCCACGCCCAGCGTTACGGATACGCCCCTTCCCGCCCGGAAGGCATCGCCGACATCGGGGCCAGTCTCGATACCGTGCCCACGGCGGGGCTGGCGCTGACCACCCCTGAAGGGCAGCTTTTGGTTTCCACGCCGGCCATGCCCCCGGTAACCCGCCCCATTGCCGCGTATCTGGAAGCCGGGGCCGGCAGCGATCCCATAATATACGGCCCCTATCCGGGGGCCACCGGCGCCCCCCAGATTGCCTTTGTCACGCCGGTGTTCGGGGTTCAAGAGGATGAAACCGGCCTGGCTCTAGGGGTATTGGTGGGCATCAAGATTTTGGACCAGTCATTCTACAAGAAACTGCACCAACCCGGCGACATGGCACGCACGGCAAAAAGTTACCTGATCCGTCGCAACAACGGGATTATTGAATATCTTTCGCCAATCGAAAGAAGCAATGGCGACCGACACGCCCCACTGACCCTGCTGATGGACGAAAATACCCCGTCTTTGATCGCGGCCGAGGTCAGTAAAAATCCGGGAAGTTTTGTCCAGGGGCTGGATTATGACGGCAGGAAAGTCATGGCCACCGGCCGGCACATTCAGGGCACGGACTGGACCCTGGTGCGCAGCGTTGAAGCAAAGGAAATCCTCGGCCAGGTGGAAGAACGCCGGCGCAACATCATCTGGATTTCCGGTCTGATTATTGTGACGGTGGCGGTATTGTTGCTGTTGATCTGGCGGCATGGTGTATCCGTCCGGGTCAGCGAAGCGGCCAAACGCCAACGCGCCCTGACAGCTAAATTTGAAAAGCTGAGCCATTTTATGGAAGTGGTCACCGACAGCCAGCCCACGTCGATCACGGCAGTGGATGAAAACGGTCAGTACACATTCGCCAACCGGCAAGCGGAAAAGGAGCTGGGGCTGATGCGCAATGACATTGTGGGGCAGCCGGTGAAGAAAATCCTGGATCCGGCCCTGGCCCGCGAAACCCTTTCTCATGTGCAAGAAGTTCTGGATGAAGGCCAACCCGTTTCCCGCCTTGAGACCCAGGAAGAAAACCGGACGACGGTCAAGGCCGATTATCTGCCGTTGATGGTGGGACCGGAAAAAGGAGTGTTGATCGTGCGGGAAGATATTTCCCTGCTGGTGCGCGAACGGGAACGACGGGAACAGGCATTGAAAAACCTGGTGCAGACCCTGACCATGATCATTGACCGGCGCGATCCTTACAGCGCCAGGCATTCCACCCGGGTCAGCCAGGTGGCCCGGACCCTGGCCCGGGAAATGGAATGTGACGAAATTACCGTGGAGACCGCAGAAATTGCCGGGGCGCTGATGAATCTGGGAAAGATTCTCGTGCCGCGGGAAGTGCTGACACGACCGGGGGAACTATCTTCGGAAGAGCTGATCACAGTACGCGAAAGCATTCAGAAAAGCGCCGATATGCTGGAAGGGCTGGAATTTGAGGGGCCGGTGGTTGAAACCCTGCGCCAAATCCGGGCCCACTGGGACGGCAGCGGCAGCCCTGCCGGCCTTAGCGGTGAAGACATCCTGCTGCCGGCCCGAATTATTGCCGTGGCCAATGCCTTTGTGGCCATGGTCAGCGCCCGGGCCCATCGGCCGGGCCTGGACATGGAAGAGGCCGCCATGATTCTAATGAATGATGCGGACAGAATTTATGACCGGCGGCCGGTGGCCGCACTGCTGAATTATCTTGAAAACAAAGGCGGGCTTGAGGCCTGGAAAAGTTTTGGCCAGCCTCCCGAATCGCCTGCTTCGGCGCCCCATGCCCAAGAAAAACGGCAGAAGGCTGAAGAACAGGGCATAGAAAATACCTCCCCCGCACCCAAAGGGCCCGGAAAGGATCCCGAAACCGGGTAAAACGCCAGATAACCAGATAAATTGTTCAGAGAGGAAAGCTCAGGCTTCTGCCTTGGCCAGATCCTGATGTGCTAGCACCGACAGACGCTCCACCAGCCGGCGCCCGACATCACCGCCGCTGCCGGTGATATTATCCCGCAGAATCAGGTCCAGCGCCCGAATATGTGCCGTGATCAGCCCCGGATGGGCTTTTGTTTCGGCTGTTTTGACACGCCGCAGATACGCGCATAAAAGGCGCCCCACATCAGTCATCAGGGGATAGTTAAAACTGCCGCCCAACCCCTTGATGTTATGGGAAAGATCATAAATCTTGTCCAAAGTGAGCTGATCCGGCACCTTTGCAGTGCCGTCAAATGGGGCCATCAGTGTCCACATATCCTGCACCTGAGTCCGGGTCCAGTCCAGATAGCTCTCGGCAAGCTGATCAATGGCCATCGCGGCCTGAACAACAGGATCAGTGTCCTCCCCGGATGTGGTCATTTACTGCCCTTTCTCCTGACCAATCTCTTGATCAATTCGGCCCAAAATCACCGCTCATACGCCTTATTTATATTTATCTTGGGCCCGATAAAAAACGAGAGTGAATTGTGAATAGCTTGGCTCAATTCATTCTAGAGTGAATTGTGAATAGGTTGGCTCAATTCTGTTGGCGGATTGTGGCCCGCCTCACGCGGAAGACGGCGCCGGGCGATGCGGAGCATCGGGCCAGGCGTCTGACAACGTGAGCGGCCCCAAGCCGCCAACCCGAAGGGCCGGGCCGGGCCGGTTTGGCCCAGTTCCTGCGGGATTTGGCTGGGCCGTACCGCCAGTATGGCCTGCGCCAAACCCCTGGCTCCTGAACCAGACCTGACCGGCAGAATGGGTCAACCTATTCACAATTCACTCTAATATACTATATTCCCGGCCGGCGCACCGAAAAAAACGCCTTGCCATAAAGGCAAGGCGCTAAAGTAAAGTACTTATCAGGGCTTAAGTACTCAGGGTATATCGAGCTGGAAAAGAAACGCCGGAAAAAAAACCGCTGCATGCGGCAAGGGCGTTATTCCTGATGTCTGGCTTCCCAGTCCTTGACGACTTCTTCGCGTCTTTTCAGAATGCCGGTAACGACATGAATGCAAAGACCGCCGACAAAAACCGTTACGATCATAAATACTGCGGGCAACAGCAGGTCAGGACCTGCAAATTTGATGCTCCCCAGCAGAATCAGGGACAGCAAAATTCCACTTATAATCGTAATCTTGTTCGCCATAATCTCTTTTCCTGTACCGAGTCTTAAGTTACAGCCCTGTGAAACCTTTCACATTGACATAGGTCAAATACCCCGAAGTCCGGAAAAATTCAAGCATCTAATTTTTCCTGCGGCACAGGAACCACGAAAACCCTGAGAGGCTCCCGCCTTTGCAGGCGGTCGCCTCACCGGAAACAATGCGAAATAAATGATCCGGAATAACAGGATAGAGATCAGGATTCTTCGCGGTAAAAAATATGAGTCCCCACTTTCATTGTCGGCTGCATGTGATTGGCCCAGGACGGGCTGACATAATCCGCATGATAATGGGTCGAGCGATTGGTGACATCGCGATAATTTTTCAGAAGTACCTTTTCCGCAATGCGCTGGGCCTGCCGCCAGGCGGCCATTTCATAGGGATTATCCGAGCGTCCGTCACAGGCAAAGGAAAACTGGCACAGGTGCCGCATATGTTCATTCTGAAACACCACACCACAAATGCTGTTGGGATAACGCGGACTTTCCACGCGATTCATGATGACATGGGCTACCGCCACTTGTCCCTCATAAGGTTCGCCCCGGGCCTCAAAATAAATGGCCTGGGCCAGGCATCGAAATTCCCTTCTGGACAGGCCGCTCTCAAAAAGTTGCGCCAGCCGGTCACTGTCACCCGGTGAAGCGTTCTGGCGCCCAAAAGCCCGACGAGGCTGTGCCGAGGATCCGGCCACGGCCGGCGCCGCATTTTTTTCCGGGCCGATTGAGGCCTTGCTTTCCGTTTGCAACGCCATATAAATGGCCGTCAACCCGACAAGCAGGAAAACAGGAAGCAGAGCATATATAATCGACTGAACCCTTTTCATGAGCTTTCTCCTTTTGGTCCGGTCAGTACCGGACCGAATGAAGCAGGATAAGCCAAAACCCGCATTCACAGCACAAGACAGACGTCACCACCGTAACGCCAGGACCAAAACCCTGAACGGAATCCGTTCTGCAAATTTTCCTTGCAACTATGCTGTCGTGATTTCTTGCGAGTTCAGCGTTTCCTCATAAACTCCGGCTCAAGCCATCTTCCGGAATTTTCTTGCTGCTTATACGCTTCTGAATTACTAATTTACTTTACAAGCAGACTCATTAACGCGCTCAAACTTTACTTGAGTCGCGGGGAAACTAATAAAATTTTAATGAAATGTCAATTTTTAGGCAAGGTTTTCTTAACCTTTGCCCCTCTTCAACCAGGAAACCGGTTTCGCCAATGAATAAAAAATCCATAAAACTCAATGCCTTACAAAAAAGAACACTGGCCCTGTTTCAGCAACTTGCCAAACGTCCGGAAACGGGGAGTCCGGATGCCGAAACCGGAGAAGTGACCATTTCCTATCTGCCGCGGCCCCATGGCGATCATGTACATATCGGGGATTTTGTGATCTCCAGCCGCGATGCCAGCGGTTTTTCCAATGAAAATGTCTGGCGGGCCCTGGAACGCAAAGGGCTTGCCCGGTCCGCCTATCCGCTGCAAATTACCTTGACCCGGGCGGGACTCGACTATGACACGGGCCTTTTGGACAGTTTTGAGATTTCCGATCATTAGGTCGTAAACCAAACCAGTCACAGACAATAAAATCACTTAAGGGGAAGATCATGATTTCAGGACAGCAAAAACCGTTTATCGTTGTGTTGAGCCTTATTTTCGGACTGCTGCTTGGTGGCGGCCAAAGCACTGTCACACGGGCCATGACCCTGGAAGAGGCCATTGCCGGCGCCCACCGCAGCCCCCAGAACGTGGCCCGGGACCGCTATCGCCATCCACTGGAAACCCTCCGCTTTTTCGGGATTGAACCCCATATGACCGTCGTGGAAATCTGGCCCGGCGGGGGTGGTTGGTACCAGGAGATCCTGGCACCTTATCTGCGGGATCAGGGGCGCTATATTTCCGCGTCCTATAACCCCGATTCGTCCCGTGACTATTATGTGCGCTCGCTGAAAAAGGAAAAGGACCGTCTGCAAAGCCGGCCGGACCTGTACGGCAAGGTGGAAATGACAATCCTGGAGGATCCCGATCATTACGACATCGCTCCTGCGGGCTCTGCCGATATGGTGCTGTCATTCCGAAATTTCCATAACTGGATGAGCGGCGGGTATGATGAAAAAGTTTTGCGCGCCGTATACAAGGCGCTGAAACCGGGCGGTATTTTCGGTCTTGTCGATCACCGCAGCCCGACCAAAGAGTCCAAGGGCGGTTATGTCAGTGTGGGTTATGTCAAGGAGCTGGCAGCAAAGGTAGGCTTCGAATTTGTGGCCGCCTCCGAAATTAACGCCAATCCAAAGGACACCGGCGATCATGAAAAAGGGGTGTGGACCCTGCCGCCCACCCTGGCCGGGAATCCGGTCGATCATGCGCGCATGAAAGCGATCGGGGAAAGCGACCGGTTTACGCTCAAATTCCGCAAACCGGCCCATTAGAGTGAATCCGGCCCATTAGAGTGAATGGTGAATAGGTTGACCCATTCACTCTAGGCTTCTACACGAAATTTTGACAAAAGCCTCTTAATGCCGCTCGTCCCCCTTGAGATCCAAAGACCACATCAGGCCCACAACCCCGCCTTTCAGATAAGGCAGGAAAGCAAGCGCCAAGATCAACGAAATCAACGGCCAGACGGTAATCTGTACCCAGGTCGGTGGCTGGAAGGCGGCTTCCACATAAACCAGTAGCGGGACCACAATATGCCCGACCAGGAAAATGGTCAGATAAGGGGGGAAGTCATCGGCGCGGATCTCCCCAATTGGCGCCTGACAACTGGGACAAGCCGGTTTCAGCTTCAGATAGCCGGCAAAAATCCTGCCGGTTCCGCATTGCGGGCAGGCTCGTCGCAGCCCCTTGGCGATGGAGGCAAACAGGGTGTCTTTGCGGCCATAGAACTTGGTGTCGGAATCGGTCATGAAATGCCTTTCTGTAATTTTTCGGCTGTCATAAGCGTGTTTCAATCTGTACCGTTATTCTTCTGTGAAACGGGGTTTTGGAAACCGGGCAATCAGGCTTGACGTGTCCCAGCGACCACCGCCCATATGCTGAATATCGGCATAAAACTGGTCCACCAGGGCTGTCAGCGGCAGCTGCGCCCCGTTGCGGCGGGCCTCATCAAGCACAATCCCCAGATCCTTGCGCATCCAGTCAACGGCAAAACCGAAATCAAATTCCCGGGCAACCATGGTCTTGTGCCGGTTGTCCATCTGCCAGCTCTGCGCCGCCCCTTTGGAGATCACTTCCACCACCGCCTCGGGATCAAGTCCGGCCGCCTCAGCAAAATGCAGCCCCTCAGCCAGCCCCTGGACCACCCCGGCGATACAGATCTGATTGACCATCTTCGCCAGCTGGCCGCATCCTGTGGGCCCCAGAAGTTGCTGTTTTCTGGCATAGGCGTCCATAACCGGGGCCACCAAATCGTAATAGGCCGCATCTCCCCCGACCATGATGGTCAGCGTGCCCTGCTCCGCGCCGGCCTGACCGCCAGATACGGGGGCATCCAAAAAAGCGATGCCCCGGTCCTGGGCCGCAATATCCAGATGCTGGGCCAGTCCTGCGGAGGCTGTGGTATGGTCCACAAAAATACTGCCCGCTTTCATGCCGTAAAAGGCGCCGTCCACGCCAAGGGCAATCTCCAACACATCGTCGTCATTGCCCACGCAGGAAAAAACAATATCCGCTCCTTCCGCCGCTTCGCCCGGCGTGGGCGCGGCGCGCCCGCCATATTCCCTGACCCAGGCGTCAGCCTTGGATTTGGTGCGGTTATAGACCGTGACGTCATTTCCGGCTTTCTGCAAATGCCCGGCCATGGGATACCCCATAACCCCCAGTCCGATAAAGGCTAGTTTGCGGTTCATGATTTGATACGCCCCCTTAATTTAATCTGTGAAAGCCCGTTTTTCCGGTGGGCCCCTTTATGCCAGACCTCCGCCCCCATGATGCCTTAATAATGAGGCGGTTTTTCATATAACGGCCGGCCCCCGGGCCCGTCCTCCTCAAGGCTGTCCAGTCGCCCTTCCGCCTTTTTCAGCAAAAGTCGCAGCCGGTCAATTTCCTGCCACTGACGGTTCACCATATCGCTCAAGTCCTGAATTTGCAGGTCCTGATGCGCGATACGGATTTCAAGCTCGGTCAGTTTGTCTTCTTCCGGGAATGTGGTGTTTTTTGTCATACCAGCCATATACCACGACCGTTTCCCGGCACCAAGCCTAAAACCGCAGATCCGGAAGCTTGCGCGGGGAAGAAAAAAATTGTCTGAACGCAACTAAACCGATAAGCTGTTTATCCTGGACGACAACAACAATATGGGGAGAGAAAATGATCAAGCACCTGCTCAGCGGAACGGCCTTCATGGCCCTGACATGTTACGCCGCCACAACATATTCTGCCGAATTTGAGAATGTCTATGTCTTCGGTGACAGCCTGTCGGACAACGGTAATGTGTTTGAACAGACCGGCAATACCACCCCGCCGCCGCCCTATTTCGAAGGTCGCTTTTCCAACGGCCCGGTATGGGCGGAAAAATTCGCCCCGGGCCTCACGCCCATTTCGATCAATCCCACGGCCACAAATCTGAACATGGCCTTTGGCGGTGCGGAATCCGGTATCGTGGATGCGGGGGGCATTCCCGGTTTCCTGGGACAGCTCGGCCTCTTGCAGCAGGCGGTGGATGGCGGGGTGGCGCCCCCAGACGGCAATGACCTGATCACCCTGTTCATTGGCGGTAATGACTATCTGGGTCTTCTGGGAACCGCGCCTGATGTGACGGCGGAAGTGGCCACCGTGCAAAACAATATCGCCACCGGCCTGGGGGGACTGTATCAGTTGGGCGCCCGGAATTTTCTGGTTTTCAACCTGCCGGATCTGGGCACCACGCCGCTGGTCAATGATGATGCCGCTCTGTCCGCCTTCGCCACCAACCTGAGCGGCGCCCATAATGCCGCTCTGCCGGAGACCATTGCCGCCTTGCAAGGCAATTTCGCTGACGCCAATTTTATTTTTTTCGATACCGAAACGCTTTTTAACTATGTACTCGACAACAGCGCCCTGTTCGGGTTCACCAATGTGACGGAAGGCTGCCTGAACGATCCCGCCTGCGCCACCGCGGACAAAGCAACCCAGGACAGCTATGTGTTCTGGGATGACATTCATCCGACCGAAGGCATGGGCACCCTCATTGCGGCGGCAGCCAGTGAACTGGTGAATACGGACCGCCATCTTGTGGGGGTTCTGAGCCAGAGTGAGGTGGGGCTGAGCCTGGCCCGAAGCATGACCCGCCCGCTCACCACCCGCCTTCATCAGAGCCGCAGCGGGCTTGAGCGCCGCTCCGAAGGGGATCGCGGTTTCGGTTTGTTTTTCACCGGTCAGTATATTCAGGGCGAACGTACTCTTGAAGCCACCGCAGCACGCACCGCTTTTGAGTATAACTACAGCCTGTTCACCCTGGGGGCGGATTATCACAACGGGGAAAACCTCTTGATCGGGATTGCGGGATCCTATGCCTCGGGCGATGCCACACAGGATCTGGGCGGGGGGTTCGACCTCGACAGCTGGCAGATCGCCGGCTACGCCACCTATCTGTATAACGCCTTTGCGCTCGAACTATATGGCGGGTATGGCTCAACGGATTATGAAAACATCCAGCGTCCCACGGCCCTGTCCCCCATTGTGGCGACCGCAGAGACCGGCGGCGATCACACCACCATCGGCGGGCAGGCCGCCTATCGTTTTGAAGACGAATTGGGCAGCGTCGAAGCCTTCGCCGGCCTGCGCTATATCGACCTCGGCATTGACGGTTATCAGGAAACAGAGGGGGTCATCTTTAATCTGGATGTGAACCGCCAGGACGTCTCCTCCCTGGTGGGCTTGCTGGGACTGCGATTTGCCGGCACCTTCACCAGCGGCGAAATTCAGTGGGCGCCGCGGGCCAGCATTGCCTATGAACACGAATTTGACGGGGACCGCAGTCTGACCGGTCGGATTGTCAACAATACAGCCACCCCGGTTACCGTGTCCGATGACCTGCTGAAGGACCATGTGATCGCCCTTGACCTGGGCCTGGATGTGGCCGTGGGCAGTCTGGTGCTGAGCGGCGGTTATCAGGCGGAACTTGGCCTCACCGGCGGCCAGCATGAGCAGGTCGTTGGCTCTGTCAGGATGAGATTCTAGTGTGGTGAATTTGAAGTTCCTGTTATTGATTATGTCATATGACTTAGGAACTTCAAATTCAGAAACCACACTAGGTTACCGACTCATAAAACCGCATCCATATTTTGATGGCGGCGAGTTTGACGAGGGCGAGATAGTTTTCGGCATGTTTTTCGAAGCGCGTGGCGATGGCCCGGAAGTGCTTGAGTTTGTTGAAGAAGCGCTCGACGAGGTTGCGATATCGGTAGAGGAAGGTGCTGAATGCGGGCTTGGACTTGCGATGCGCCAATGGCCTGATGCAGGCCCATCCGCCCTGATCGGCGAGCCGTTGGCGCAAGGCGTCCGAGTCGTAGGCCCGGTCGGCCAACAGGATTTGTCCTTTGCCAATGACGCCCAGCATATCCTCGGCCGCGCGCCCGTCGTGCGCCTGTCCAGGCGTCAGCTTGAGCCCGACGGGCAGTCCATTGGCGTCCACCAGGGCATGGATCTTGGTCGTCAGACCGCCTCTCGAGCGCCCCACGCATCGGGCGTCAGCGGAACTTCCGGGGCTGGCATCGGGCCCCCCTTTTTTGCGTTCGCCCCATGCTGGTGAACGCGGATGGATGAGGAGTCGATCATTTGCAGATCGCCGTCATAAGCGGCCGATATCGCCGCAAAAATCCTGTCCCACACCCCCTGTTTCCGCCACCGCACAAAGCGATTGTAGCAGGTCGTCGCAGGGCCATAGCGCTCCGGAATGTCCGCCCACGGCGAGCCCGTCCTGAGCCGCCAGTAAATGCCGTTGAGCACCCGACGGTCATCCACTCGCGGAACACCCCGCGGCTTGTTCGGCAACAGTGGCTCAATGATCGACCATTCAAAGTCAGTCAGTTCATAACGACGACGCGACATCCGTCAACCCTCCTTGTTCAAACTGAACCAAGAGAATCAGATGTCGCCAAATCTCGCTAGCCCCTTTATGAGTTTATGACCTAGAGTCAAATAATTAACTAGTCTTCTTGTTGACTCTGAAATTCGAATAGCCTGCTACAAATATGATACGAATTTCAGAGTCAGAAGAATAGAGTGAATTGCAAAGAGGTTGGCTCAATTCTGTTGGCGGATTGCGGCCCGCCTCACGCGGAAGATCACGGAAGACAAAAAAACGGACAAACGAAAACCCGCCGTCGATCTCAGGTCCGGCGGCGGGGTATTTTCGTGTCCGGTTTTTTAGGCCGGAGCCTATAGCATAGCGAAAATCTCGTCTTTTAACAAGAGACGTTTTTTATTCAATTCTTTCAAGACCTTGGCCGAAGCTTTCCGGCCGCTGGTCTCCATAAGCCGGATTTCCCTGATCACCCGGTCATAGGCATAATGCAATTTGACAAAATACGCATATTTCTGATCAAAATTATTTAACTCTTCCGGGGCCCTGGGAAATTCTTCTGCCAAGGCTTCCTGCATATGCGGCATGGTTTTTCCTTTCTTCTGGCCCGGTATATTCCGGGGATATACAGCTACCTTACCCGCTTTTCATACCGCGCCTGAAAAATCTGCCTTTGATCTGAATCAAGCTGTTCAGGAAAATTTCTCAACATATAAAAAAAAGCCCCGGACCCAGGGTCCGGGGCAAGTGAATTGATCGATATTGGGTATTTACGATCAAGAATTCTGTTTCATCATGAGGCCGTTATCTCGGCAGTTTGGTGCGCCCCATCAGATATTCATCCACAGCGCTGGCCGCCTGGCGGCCTTCGCGAATGGCCCAAACCACCAGAGATTGCCCCCGGCGCATATCACCGGCCGCAAAAACCTTGGGCAAAGACGTCTGGTATTTACGGGTATCGGCCGCCACATTGCCGCGGCCGTCCAAAGCCACTCCCAGCTGCGTCAGCATGCCTTCCTTGACCGGATTGGTGAACCCCATGGCCAGCAGCACCAGGTCGGCTTCAATCTCAAAATCGCTGCCCTCTATTTTCTGGAAATTCTCATCCACCCGGTGACATTTCAGCGCCGTCACATGGCCATTGCCATTATCCACAAATTCGGCAGTGGCCACACTCCAGTCCCGCTCCGCCCCTTCTTCTTGGGAGGTGGAGGTGCGCAACTTCATGGGCCAGTTGGGCCAGGTCAGGCCTTTGTCTTCCTTCAGTGGCGGCTTCGGCATGATCTCCAGCTGGGTCACCGAAACGGCTCCCTGGCGGAAAGAAGTGCCGATACAGTCGGAGCCCGTATCACCGCCACCGATCACCACGACTTTTTTGCCCGCAGCGAGAATATCCCGCTCATTCCCCAGCGGTTCATCCGCAACCCGCCGGTTCTGCTGAGTGAGAAAGTCCATGGCGAAATGAATGCCTTCCAGGTCACGGCCCGGCACCGGGAGATCACGCGGCTGTTCGGAGCCACCGCACAGCAGCACGGCATCATAATGATCCACCAGTTTCTGGGCCGGAATATCCTTGCCCACATGGATGCTGGTCCAGAAGGTGACCCCTTCTTCTTCCATCTGACGGACCCGGCGGTCAATGAGATGTTTTTCCATCTTGAAATCGGGAATGCCATAGCGCAGCAAGCCGCCCACACGCCGGTTTTTTTCATACACCGCCACATCATGCCCAGCCCGAGCCAACTGCTGAGCCGCAGCAAGGCCGGCAGGACCGCTGCCGACAATGGCGACTTTTTTGCCGGTCTTTTCCTGCGGCGGCTCCGGTTTGACCCAGCCATTTTCCCAGCCTTTGTCAATGATGGCGCACTCGATGGTTTTGATGGTAACCGGCACATCCTCAATGTTCAGCGTACAAGCCGCCTCACAGGGCGCCGGACAAATACGCCCGGTAAATTCCGGAAAATTATTGGTGGAATGCAGGGTTTCCAGCGCCTCTTCCCAGTCTTCGGTCCAGACCATGTCGTTCCAGTCGGGAATCATATTGTTGACCGGGCAACCGGTGTGACAATAGGGAATACCACAATCCATGCAGCGTCCACCCTGCTGCACCACCACATTTTCCGGCAACGGATTGACAAATTCATGATAATGGCGCACCCGGTCACCGGCGGGGGCATAAGTCCGGTCCTGACGCGGAATTTCAAGAAATCCTGTTACTTTCCCCATGATTATGCTCCCTTCTCGGTATACGCTGACAACGTAGTCTGGGCAGAGGCCATTTCCTCCAGCGCCCGGCGGTATTCCACCGGCATGACCTTGACGAATTTGGGCAGATAATCCTCCAGATTATCCAGAATTTCCCGCGCCCGCCGGCTGTTCGTATAACGGGCATGGTTTTCCAGCAGGGTGACCAGGCGTTCCCGATCGTTGCCGGACATATTGTTACGCAGCACATCCACCCGTCCGTGGCCTTCCAGCTCACCGGACTGGTGCTGCAGTTTCGCCATGGCATCCTCATCCGGCAACGGCTCCAGCTCGACCATCGCCAGATTACACCGGCGATCAAAGTCACCGGCTTCATCAAGCACATAGGCGATCCCACCGCTCATACCGGCGGCAAAGTTGCGTCCCGTGGGGCCAATCACCACCACACAGCCCCCGGTCATATATTCACAACCATGGTCGCCAACCCCTTCCACCACGGCAATGGCGCCGGAGTTGCGCACCGCAAACCGTTCGCCGGCAATACCGCGGAAATAACATTCCCCGGTGATGGCGCCATAGAGCACCGTATTGCCGACAATGATACTTTTTTCCGGCACAATCCTGCTTTCGGCGGGGGGATAAACAATCAGCCGGCCGCCGGACAGGCCTTTGCCCACATAATCATTGCCTTCTCCTTCCAGCTCCATCGTAATGCCCTTGGCGACAAAGGCCCCGAAGCTCTGGCCCGCCGTCCCCTTGAGCTTGATATGAATGGTGTCATCCTCAAGCCCCTTGAAGCCATACCGTTTGGCCAGCTCGCCGGACAGCATGGCGCCGGCGGAACGGTCCGTATTGCCGATCTTGGTTTCAATCTTGACCGGCGTGCCGTCTTCCAGGGCGGGGCGGGCCTGCTCGATCAACTTGCGATCCAGCACGTCCTCAATATCGTGTTGCTGGGCCCGGGCGTTATAGATTTTGTCATCCCCGAACGGTTCGATCTTGTGGAACAGTCTGGTGAAGTCCAGGCCATCGGCTTTCCAGTGTTTGATCGCCGCATCTTTTTCCAAAAGATCGGAACGACCGATGATTTCATCCAATTTGCGCACGCCCATTTGGGCCATGATTTCGCGCACTTCTTCGGCAACAAAAAAGAAATAATTGATCACATGTTCCGGTTTGCCGGTGAATTTACGGCGCAGAACCGGATCCTGGGTTGCGATGCCTACCGGGCAGGTATTCAGATGGCATTTGCGCATCATGATACAGCCGCTGGCAATCAGGGGAGCGGTGGCAAAACCGAATTCGTCGGCCCCCAGCAACGCCCCGATGATCACGTCGCGCCCGGTCTTGAGGCCGCCATCCACCTGCACGCACACCCGGTCCCGCAACCGGTTCAGCACCAGGGTTTGCTGGGTTTCGGCGAGGCCGATTTCCCACGGGGAGCCCGCATGTTTGATGCTGGTCAACGGACTTGCGCCCGTGCCACCATCATAACCAGCGATGGTGATATGATCGGCCTTGGCCTTGGATACCCCGGCCGCCACGGTCCCGACTCCGATTTCGGAGACCAGCTTCACACTGATCCGGGCGTCAGGGTTGACATTTTTCAGGTCATAAATGAGCTGCGCCAGATCCTCGATGGAATAAATGTCATGATGCGGCGGCGGAGAGATCAGCCCCACCCCCGGCGTCGAATGACGCACCTTGGCAATCACCGGATCCACCTTATGCCCGGGCAGCTGACCGCCTTCGCCGGGCTTGGCACCTTGGGCGATCTTGATCTGGATATCGTCCGCATTGACCAGATATTCCGTGGTCACACCAAATCGGCCGGAGGCCACCTGTTTGATGGCGCTGCGGCGTAGATCACCGTTGCGGTCCGGGGTAAAGCGGTCCGGTTCCTCGCCGCCCTCGCCGGTATTGGACTTGCCGCCGATGCGGTTCATGGCAATGGCCAGCGTGGTGTGGGCCTCGCGGCTGATAGAGCCAAAAGACATGGCCCCGGTGGCGAAACGTTTGACGATTTCAGAAGCCGGCTCCACCTCATCCAGCGGGATGGGGGTGTCGGCAAATTTGATCCTGAACAACCCCCGCGGCGTGAGCAGCCGTTCCGATTGTTCATTGATCAGTTTGGCAAAGGCGCGGTATTTGTCCCGGCTGTTGCCGCGCACCGCATGCTGAAGGTTGCTGATGCTTTCGGATGTCCACATATGGGCTTCGCCGCGCAGGCGCACGGCATATTCGCCGCCCACATCCAGTTGGTTGCGGTATATCAGATTATCGCCAAAGGCGTCCCGGTGACGCATCACCGTCTCACGGGCAATGGCGTCGAGCCCCACCCCTTCGATGGCGCTTTTGGTATTGGTGAAATATTTCTCGATAAAGGCACTGTTCAGCCCTACGGCGTCAAATATCTGCGCCCCGCAATAGGATTGGTAAGTGGAAATGCCCATTTTGGACATCACCTTGAGAATGCCTTTGTCAATGGCCTTGATATAACGGGCCTGAACCGTCGCCACATCCACCTCTTCCGGCAGCTTTTTAGCCAGTTCGGCAATGGTTTCAAAGGCGAGATAAGGGTTGATCGCTTCAGCGCCATACCCGGCAAGCACACAGAAATGATGCACTTCACGCGCTTCGCCGGTTTCCACCACCAGCCCGACGGAGGTCCTCAACCCCTTGCGGATCAGATAATGATGCACCGCTGACGTAGCCAGAAGCGCGGGAATGGCGATGCGTTCCGCACTCACCTTGCGGTCTGAAAGGATAATAATATTGTCGCCTTCGATCACGGAAACCTCGGCCAGCAGGCAGATGCGTTCAATGGCCGCCTCCATGCCCTGGGCCCCTTCCTTGGCGTCATAGGTGATGTCAATGGTCACGGTGCGGAAATTATTATCCGGAATGTCGCCAATGGTGCGGATTTTTTCCAGATCCTCGTTGCTGAGAATGGGCTGGCGCACCTCAAGCCGCTTATGGGTGCCGACCCCTTCCAGATCCAGAAGGTTGGGGCGCGGCCCGATAAAGGAGACCAGCGACATCACCGCCTCTTCACGGATCGGGTCGATCGGCGGGTTGGTGACCTGGGCAAAATTCTGCTTGAAATAGGTATACAGCAGTTTCGGTTTATCGGACAGGGCCGAAATCGGCGTGTCAGTACCCATGGAGCCGAGCGCCTCCTGGCCGCTGGTGGCCATGGGCGGGAACAGAATCTTCATATCTTCCTGGGTATAGCCGAAAGCCTGCTGTTTTTTCAAAAGCGGGACATCCCCATGATCGCGCGGCACGGATTCCGCCGGCAGATCCTCCAGTTTGATCTGGGTGCGGTTGAGGATCGCCTGATAATCATGGGCGGTGGCGAATTTGGTTTTAATTTCCTCGTCGGAAATAATGCGGCCTTCCGCCGTGTCGATCAGCAGCATCTTGCCCGGCTGCAGGCGCCATTTTTCCACAATCTTTTCTTCCGGAATATCCAGCACCCCCATTTCGGACGCCAGGATCACCATATCATCATCGGTCACCAGATAACGGGCCGGACGCAGGCCGTTACGATCCAGTGTGGCCCCGATCTTGGTGCCATCGGTAAAGGCTACAGCTGCCGGACCGTCCCAGGGCTCCATCAGCGCTGCGTGATATTCATAAAACGCTCGGCGTTTTTCATCCATCAGCGGATTGCCGGCCCAGGCTTCGGGGATCAGCATCATCATGGCATGCACGATGTCATAATTGCCGGCCACCAGCAATTCCAGGGCATTGTCGAAACAGGCGGTATCGGACAGACCCTCGGGAATCAGCGGCCAGAGCTTCTCCAGATCATCGCCGAGAACCTTGGATTTCATGCTGTACCGCCGCGCGGCCATCCAGTTCACATTGCCGCGTACCGTGTTGATCTCCCCGTTATGACAGACCATGCGGAATGGCTGCGCCAGGCTCCAGGTGGGGAAGGTATTGGTGGAAAACCGCTGATGCACCAGCGCCAATGCGGTTTCCATATCCGGATCGCGCAGGTCCTGATAATATTCCCCCACCTGTCCGGCCAGCAGCATGCCTTTATAGAGTACCGTGCGGCTGGAACAGCTGTTGGCGTAATAGAAGCTGGTATCCTCTTCCATGGCCACCACGGCATTGCTGAGCTGCTTGCGGATGATATAGAGTTTCAGTTCGAAATCCGCATTGGTTTTGCAATTGTCGCCCATGCCGACGAAACCTTGCGCAATATAGGGCTCGGTTTTTTTCACCCCTTCGCTAAACTTGGAATTGTCCGTCGGTACCCGGCGCCAACCCAAAAAGATCTGGCCTTCCTGCGCCACCAGCTCCTCGAACTTGGCCTTGATCTTGCCGCGCACCCTTTCGTCATGGGGCAGAAAAATCATCAACACCCCATATTTTCCGGCCTCCGGCAGATCAATATTCAGTTTGGCGGCCTCTTTTTGCATAAATTTGTCCGGCATCTGAATCAGGATGCCAGCCCCGTCCCCAGCCAGGGGATCCGCCCCCACGGCACCGCGATGGGTCAAATTCTCCAGAATTCTGAGGCCCTGCTCAATAATGGCGTGGCTTTTTTTGCCTTTGATATTGGCGACAAAACCGATACCGCATGAATCGCGTTCATTTTCGGGACGATACAGTCCTTGAGCAAGGGGCAGACCCTTATTGTTCAATGGCACCTGATGGGTCATCTATATAAGTCTCCTAAGTCCAAATTTACTGCAGGCGCGTCAAAACACTTTTCCGAACCGGGTAATGGGGCGCGGAACTGCCTGCTTTATTATTTTTCTTTAAGACCATGAGCCGTAAAGTGAGCCGCAACGTCGCTCTCCACCTGTCTCAGACAGGCGCAAGGCCGAGAGAGCCCGCTTCACCCCTTCCATAAAAACGAGTGAAGATACACTTTCAGCGCTGGCCGTAATTTTCCTGCAGATTTGTGGTCTGTTTTATAAAATATCTGCAGTTTAACCCTGTATCCGATAATATTCCTACCTATACCGTTGCCAAAATGCAAGTTTTTCGTTGCACTGCACACTGATTTTATCTTTTTTCCGATTGCGGATCTTCAGAAAAAACAAAGTTTTTCAACAAATTAATTCCACGCCACAAACAGAAAAAAAATTCGTATAAACAATTTTTACAGCATAAAATCCTGCAAGAAACTGTTTTCAAACAATTTAATTTGCAGAGACCAGAGAGCTGCCGGGCGGGGACGCGGGGGACTGGTCCTGGCCGTCATTCTCCGTTATGAACTCTGTTGGTGAACTTTTTTGCAAACGGGGCCTTGGACCTAAAGTAAATCCAATCATAATTCACTCCAAAGATGACATGACAGACAAAACAATGACAGACACCATAAAGGATATTGTTCGGCACACCGCACTGCCCGTCCGGGAGATCCTGCAGGATCTGGGCCGGAAGTTGCGCCAAACCCCATCAGTCGTGTTACAGGCCCCACCCGGCGCCGGGAAAACCACTCTGGTGCCGCTGTTTTTGTTAAGCGAGGGGCTTGCGGGAAACGAAAGGGCGGCAACCGGACGTATCCTGATGCTGGAGCCGCGCCGTCTGGCGGCCCGGGCAGCGGCCCGGCGTATGGCGGCCATGATCGGTGAGAAAGTTGGCGAAACCATCGGCTATAAAGTGCGTCTCGACAGCAGGGTAAGTGACAAAACCCGCATCGAAGTGGTGACCGAAGGGGTTTTTATTCGCTATCTCCAGGAAGATCCGTCCCTGGACGGAATCGGGCTAGTCATCTTTGATGAGTTTCACGAACGGTCGCTGGATACAGATCTGGGGCTGGCGCTCACCCTGGATTGCCAGCGGGGCCTGCGTGAGGACCTCAAACTGTTGATCATGTCTGCCACTCTGGACGGGGACCGGGTGGCGGCACTGCTGAACAACGCCCCGGTCATCACCAGCGCCGGCCGCAGTTATCCGGTGGACATCCGGTATCTGGACCGCCCGGTGCAGGGGGCTGTGGAACAAGCCGTAGCAGCAACTGTAGGCCGCGCTCTGCGGGAGGAGACAGGCAGTGTGCTGGCCTTTCTGCCGGGGGCCGCGGAAATCCGCCGCACCGCCGCACTGATTGCGGAACAGGCGGGCAATGACATACTGATCTGTCCACTTTTCGGCCAGATGAGCGGCGAGGATCAGGACCGGGCCATTGAACCCGCCCCGCCCGGGCAACGCAAGGTGGTGCTGGCCACCGATATTGCAGAAACCAGCCTGACCATTGACGGCATTCGCATCGTCGTGGACAGCGGCCTTGCCCGCCGCCCCCACTATGATGTGCAAAGCGGCATGAGCGGACTGGACACCATACGAATCTCCCGGGCCTCGGCGGATCAGCGGGCCGGACGGGCCGGACGACTTGAACCGGGGCTTTGCTTCCGACTCTGGCCAGAACCGGAACAGCGCGGCCTGCTGCCGTATACGCCGCCCGAAATCACCCAGGCGGATCTCACGCCGCTGATGCTGCAACTGGCCTGTTGGGGGGTAAGGGATAGCGGCGAACTCCGTTGGCTGGACTCGCCGGATAACGCAAAAATCGAAGCGGCGCGGGAGGTGCTTACCTCCCTCGGGGCGCTGGATGCCAACGGCATGATCACGGCCCATGGCCGGGATATGGTGGCGCTGGGCATGCATCCGCGCTTGGCTCATATGGTGTTGAAGGCCCGGGAAATGGGGCTGGGGTGGCTGGCCGTGGATGTGGCAGCCCTTTTAAGTGAACGGGACATTCTTAAGCTTCGGGAACCGGAAGCCGATTTCCGGTTGCGGCTGGAAGCCCTGGCCATGGTGGCCCAGAATGAAACGGGGCAGGCCCGGCGGCTCGGGGCCGACATTGCCGCCTGTCGTCGGGTGCTGCGACAGGCGAAACAGTGGATGAAAGAACTGGGCATCAAAAAACGTCCCGGACAGTCCCTGGAAAAAGCCGGGCTGTGTCTGGCGCTGGCTTATCCCGAACGGATTGCCGGCAACCGGCAGCGTCTTTCCGCTTCGTCCCAGCGGCAGGGCCAGTTCCAGCTGGCGGGGGGCCGGGGCGCCGTCCTCCCCCCAGAAGATTCACTGGCGGCTGAGGATTTTCTGGCCGTCGCCAGCCTGGACAAAGGCACCCGGGATGCCCGGATTTTTCTGGCGGCGCCGTTGCACCTTTATGACCTGGAAGACCATTTCGAGGACCGGATCACCCGGGAAACGCTCATCCGCTGGGACACCCGCAGCGCCGCCGTCCTCAGTCAAAACCGCCGGTTGTTTGGTCGGTTGGTGTTGCAGGACACCCCCCTGGCGGATCCGCCGGCGGATCTGGTTGCCACTGCCCTGATTGACGGAATCCGGCGTATGGGACTGGGCTGTCTGCCTTGGGATCGAAAAAGCCTGTCACTCAGGGAACGGGTGGCGTTTATACGCCAACACCGCGAAACCAACCTGCCAGACCTGTCAGAAAAGGCGCTGACGGATACGCTGGAAGACTGGCTGATGCCGTATCTTGACGGGATGCGGCGCAAGGAGGATCTGGGAAAGCTGGATCTTTATGCCATCCTGACCGACTTGCTCGGCTGGCACGCCCAACAGGAACTGGACCGGTTGGCCCCGCCCCGCATCACGGTACCCAGCGGGTCGTCCATGGCCATAGATTACAGCCAGGATCCGCCGGTTCTGGCGGTACGGATGCAGGAAATGTTCGGGGCCACGGAAACACCAGCGGTGCTTGAGGGTGAAGTAAAGCTCCTTGTCCACCTTTTGTCCCCGGCGCAGCGTCCGCTGCAGGTCACCCAGGATCTGGCCGGGTTCTGGGCCAGCGGTTATGAGACCGTCAAAAAGGAGATGAAAGGCCGCTATCCGAAACATTACTGGCCCGATGATCCGCGACAGGCCACACCGACACGGCGGACCAAACCGCGCAGCTGAGCCTGCGGCTGAGTCTGCGGCTGAGTCTGCGGCCCCGGTTTTATCCGGTCTGTTCCTGTGGGCCTGGCGGTGGAATCGGGCATCGCCAAAGCCGGTTAGAGTGAGCCGGTTAGAGTGAATTGTGAATAGGTTGGTTATGGCATGAGGCCGCTTCGGAAGTAACCTGTTTGCGGATGAAATGCCTGCGGCTGTTGTGTATACTTGTTCGCCAGACTGGTGAGTCAGTGGACTCAGCGATGAAAAGACCCATGACGGCGGTTTCGGGCAGTCGTCCCTTTGCGGCCCCTGATGTATTTTTTGCCCTGATGTATTTTTTTGCAATGAAAATTTAAGTATAAACAGCCGTTTTTTGCGAAAAAATGACCGTCAAGAAAAAAGAGTAAAATACTAGTTATTGACAAGATGTAGGGGTGTAAATACCATATCTTGTGTCGAGGGTGATACTAAGGGGATGAAAGGCCGAAAGCCGTTGCCACACAGGGCTCTAGCAGGCTTGCGTGGGAAAAGTACTGGACAAACCATTGGGCAAATCAGGGCTTTCTTTTCGGCTTCTTCCATGTTTCAGGGTCTTCCTCATCGGGCAAACTTCAGGCCCAATTCCGACCGGTAGAGTCCATAGTCTCAGGAAAGTTGGCTGTGCCGGTAAATGATTCGGATGAGGGACAATTAACCATAAGAGGTGGGATGTGTCGGTTTCAGTTTTAACAGATGCGGTGCAGGTCAAAGATCACTCACGGGTTGAAACGGATCCCTCGCGGGATGCCTTGTTGACGGAATTTGGCAAGGCCACGCTGTCGGATCGCTATTTGATGCCGGGAGAAAGCTATCAGGACCTTTTTGCGCGGGTGGCCAGCTATTATGGTGATGACCGGGCGCATTCCCAGCGGCTTTACGATTATATCAGCCGGTTGTGGTTCATGCCGGCAACCCCAGTCCTCAGCAATGGTGGCACCAAACGGGGTCTGCCTATTTCCTGTTTTCTCAACGAAACCCAGGACAGCCTGGAATCCATCGTCGGCCTATGGAACGAGAATGTCTGGCTTGCGGCCAAAGGCGGCGGGATTGGCAGCTATTGGGGCAATCTGCGTTCCATTGGTGAAAAGGTCAGCACCAATGGCAAAACCAGCGGCATCATCCCCTTTATCCGGGTCATGGACAGCCAAACCCTGGCGATCTCCCAAGGTTCTCTGCGGCGCGGCAGCGCGGCGGTTTATTTGCCGATCAGCCATCCGGAAATCGAGGAATTCATAGAAATCCGTCGCCCGACCGGCGGAGATCCAAACCGCAAGGCGCTTAATCTGCATCATGGTGTGGTGATTTCCGACGCGTTTATGCGGGCGGTGGAAAATGATGAGGAATGGGCGCTGGTCAGCCCTCATGACGGCAGCGTGCAGCGGACGGTCTCGGCCCGCAGCCTGTGGATTCGGATTCTTACCGCCCGAATTGAAACCGGGGAGCCGTATATGCTGTTCGGGGATCATGTGAACCGCAACATCCCGGAACATCACAAACTGGCTGGCCTGAATGTCAAAACGTCCAATCTGTGCTGCGAGATCACCCTGCCCACCGGGGAGGATCACCTGGGCAACCAACGCACGGCCGTCTGCTGCCTGTCCTCGCTGAACCTGGAAAAATATGACGCCTGGAAAGACAATGAGCAGTTCATTCCGGATATCATGCGGTTCCTCGACAATGTGCTTGAGGATTTCATCGAGCGGGCCCCGGACACCATGGCCCGGGCGAAATATTCCGCCATGCGCGAACGCAGCGTGGGGCTGGGCGTGATGGGTTTCCATTCTTTCCTGCAAGACCGGATGATTCCCTTTGAATCCGTCATGGCCCAGGTCTGGAACAAGAAAATCTTCACCCATATCCAGGAAGAGGTGAATAAGGCCTCCCGTTTGCTGGCGGAAGAACGCGGCCCCTGCCCGGATGCGGCCGATTACGGCATTATGGAACGTTTTTCCAACAAAACCGCCATTGCGCCAACGGCGTCCATTTCCATCATCTGTGGCGGCGCAAGCCCGGGAATTGAACCCATTGCCGCCAACAGCTTTACCCAGAAAACCCTGTCCGGGTCCTTTGCCGTGCGTAACCGTGCCCTGACCCGCCTGCTTGAAGAAAAAGGCAAAAATACCGACGAGGTCTGGTCTTCCATCACCGTCAATGGCGGGTCCGTGCAACATCTGGATTTCCTCAGCCAGGATGAAAAGGATGTTTTCAAGACCGCTTTTGAACTGGATCAGCGCTGGGTCGTGCAGCATGCCGCCGACCGGGCGCCGATGATCGACCAGGCGCAGTCCGTCAATGTCTTCCTGCCGGCGGATGTGCACAAACGGGACCTTCACCAGATTCATTACCAGGCCTGGAAAAAGGGTGTGAAAAGCCTGTATTATTGCCGCTCGCTGTCCATTCAGCGGGCCGAAAGCAGCGAAGCCTCCAAGACGGTTCAGCAGCGCAGCGCAGAGATAAACACTGCACAGCCGACCACCGAAGTGGCCAATTATGAAGAATGCCTGTCCTGCCAATAAGGCGGGGGAGGCGCGATGACGCGATTATTTGTTCGTGAAACATCCTGATGTCCATTTCAGCAAAATGAGGACTTTCCATGTCTCTCCTGAAGGAACGAGTTGTCTATAAACCTTTTCAGTACCCCTGGGCCTATGATGCCTGGCTGACCCAGCAGCGCATTCACTGGCTGCCGGAAGAAATTCCCATGGCGGATGATGTCAAGGATTGGAATCTGAAACTCTCGGAAGTGGAAAAACACCTGCTGACCCAGATCTTCCGATTTTTTACTCAGGCCGATGTGGAAGTGAACAATTGCTACATGCGCCATTACACCCGGGTGTTCAAACCCACCGAGGTGCAAATGATGCTGGCGGCCTTTTCCAATATGGAAACCATTCATGTGGCCGCCTACAGCCATCTGCTGGATACGCTGGGCATGCCGGAAGTGGAATATGAAGCCTTCCTGAAGTATCAACAGATGAAGGATAAATACGATTATATGCAGGTCTGGGGCGTGGACACCAAGGAAGACATCGCCAAAACCCTGGCCGTATTCGGCGCGTTTACCGAAGGGCTGCAGCTGTTCGCCTCCTTTGCCATTCTGATGAATTTTCCGCGGTTTAACAAAATGAAAGGCATGGGGCAGGTGGTCACTTGGTCGGTGCGCGACGAGACCCTGCACACCAACAGCATCATCAAGCTGTTCCACACCTTCCTGCGGGAAAACCCAGAGGTCTGGACCGAGCAGTTGCAGAAGGAACTTACGGAAGCCTGCCAGACCATTGTCGAACATGAAGACGCCTTTATTGATCTTGCCTTTGAACTGGGCGATGTGGAAGGCCTAAGCGCCCGGGAGGTGAAGGATTACATCCGTTATATTGCCGATCGGCGCCTGACCCAGCTGGGCCTGAGCCCGATTTATTATGTAGGCAATAACCCGCTGCCCTGGATGGACGAGATCCTGAACGGCATTGAACATACCAACTTCTTTGAAAACCGGGCCACGGAATATTCCAAGGCCTCCACCCGGGGAACCTGGGAAGAGGCGTTTGAATAAAATATGTGGTGACCAGGGTGACGGGTGATGAGAGCGTCTCGTCATTGCGGGTAAGCGTCTCATTGTAAGTAAGCGTCAGCGATGAAGCAATCCATGCTGGCCTCTAGAGTGAATTGTGCAGAGGTTGACCCATTCTGCCGATCAGGTCTGGTTCAGGGGCCAGGGATTTGGCGCAGGCCATACTGGCGGTACGGCCCAGCCAACCCCCGCAGGAACTGGGCCAGACCTGATCGGCCCTTCGGGGTGGCGGCTTGGGGCCGTTCACTTTGTCAGACGTTTGGCCCGATGCCTGGGTCAGACGCCTGGCCCGATGCCCCGCATCGCCCGGCGCCGTCTTCCGCGTGAGGCGGGCCACAATCCGCCAACAGAATTGAGCCAACCTCTGCACAATTCACTCTATGGGTCACCGCCCCCTTTCAGGGGCGGAAGCGTTGTTTTACGGGGAGAACGTAGGGGCGACCGATCATGTTACAGAATCTCTTCGCCTTCCGCCGCGGTTCCGCTGACCGCCTGTTTTTCAGCCTGGCCTGTCTGTTCGCGGCAGGGGCTGTGCCGGTTCTTGTTTTGCACTATGGCGGAAGGCTGTCCTTTCTGACGCTCCCCCCGCCATACTGGCATGCTCATGAAATGATTTTCGGATTCGGCTTGGGCCTGATGGGCGGATATTTTGCGGCCGGCCTGCCCTTGCAGAAAAATGTTCTGTTGCTGATAAGCTGGCTGCTGGCCCGGATTGTGTTTCTTATTCCACCACCAAACATTTTTCTGCCAAACCTTTTCCTGTTTACGCCGCTTGTGATCCTTTATCCTGGCCTGTTGTTTTTCTTTGTCGGCGGGCCCATGCTGAAAGCGGCCAAATCATGGCGCAACAGCATTTTCGGAATTATTCTGGCCGCCTTCCCGATCCTGGATCTGGCGCTTGGCATCATGATATTCCGCAATGGGGACATGCCCGCGCCCGGCTTTTTTTCTTTCGGTTTGCTGCCCCTGATCGCCATGATTTACGCCATGGGGGGACGCATCACCGCCGCCGCTACCAATGGCGCCTTGCAAAAACAAGGCCTCCGCCTGAACAAACCGTCCCAACCCCGTCTGGAATGGCTGGGCCTGGGGTGTCTCGCGCTGATGATTTTCAGTTTTGGCATGGGCCTACCCCCTTTCGTCAGCAGCCTGCTGGCGCTGGGATTTGCCGGCATCACCGCCCTGCGTTTGATCCGCTGGCATTTCTGGAAGCTCTCGGATCTTTCCATCCTTGCCCTGCACGGGGGCTTTTTCTGGCTCGCCGGCGGCTTCATCCTGATTGCCGCCCACCCGCTTCTTGAGCTGTTCAGCGTTGCCGATCTGCTGCACAGCCTGACCATTGGTGCACTCGGCACCCTGTCCATCACTATCATGACCCGCCTAACCCTGCAACGCAGCCGCCAGCTGGTACGTCTGCCAGCTCTCACCCTGCTCATTCTTGGCGCCGTCAATCTGGCCGCGCTGCTGAGGCTGCTGTCCCCTTATGCCTCCCCCGCGCTGCCAATGCTGGAGGCGGCGGCAGCCTTATGGTCCACCGCCTTTCTGTTGCAGCTTTTCTTCCTGATATCCGCCAAGCCCACACCCCCTAGAGTGAATTGTGAATAGGTTGACCCACTCACACTTCACTCTATTCCTTCTGTGGGTTAATTCCTCATCCGGGGTTAATTCTGGCGCCAGCCGGCGAGCAGTTTTTCCGCCTCTTCGCGTCCCTCAAAATCTTGACCCGACTGCAACGCTTCCCGGAGCGGACGGAGAGCTTCGGCGCGCCGGCCCAGTTTGTCGAGGGTTACTGCCAGATGATATTTGATTTCCGGATTGCCATATTCTAGCGCCAGGGACTTCCGCAACAGCGGCAACGCCACCTCGGGCCGGCCCCGACGGGTTTCGATCCACGCCAGCGTGTCCAGAATCGTGACATCTTCCGGTCGCAGTTCCTGCGCCCGGCGAGCATATTCCACGGCCTTTTCTTCATTTCCCAGAAGGAACTGCACATTGGCGGCATTATTCAGAACGGCGGGCATATCGGGGAACCGCTTGAGCAGCGTTTCATAATGAACCACGGCTTTTTCAAGCTGCCCATCCAGCTTATAAGCCGTCCCGAGCGTAAGGCCCAGGGGCAGATCCTGGGGATATTTTTCCGTCCATTTTTCCAGCAGAGCAATGGCCCGCGGCAGGCGGTCGCTGTCCCGATACACTTTGAACAGACCCAGGACCGCCAGGGGATTATCCCCGATCGTCATGGCCTTTTTATAGGAGGCTTCGGCCTTGTCCAGATCCCGCAGCGCATAATACAGATTCCCTTCGAGAATATCCGCCGCCGGCGATCCCGATGTGATTTTGCGCAAGGATTTGAGCAGTTCCAGACCATTAAGCCGGTCCCGTTCTTCAATGGCGATATTGATTAGGGCGATATAGGCCTCCCGCAGCTCAGGGTCCCAGGCGATAGCCTTGCGAAAGGCAGACGCCGCGCCCTTGCGGTCATTGGTCCGCAATTGCGCCGCGCCCAGCGCCATCAGCGCCTCCCCCCGATTGATGGCATATTCCACCGCCATTTTATAGGATTTAATGGCCGCCACCGGATCATTGGCCTGCATATAAAGGCGTCCCAAAAGATCATAGACGTCCTTGTCTTCGGGGAACCGGATGGTGAAGGACTGCGCCACCTCAATGGCTTTGTCCAGCTCCTCCACAGCCGCATAGCCCTCAGCGAGCTTGGCCAGTGTGGCAAATGTCTCCCCATCCAGGGAATAGGCCTTTTTATACCAGAACAGCGCTTCTTCGGGCTGACCGGCCTTGGTGAACAGGTCTCCCAGTTCCGTCATCAGCACCACGGACTCGGGATGCCTGCCCAGTTGCCCCTTAATCCGGTCAATGGCCTTGCGGACGTCCCCGGCAATCAAATCCATCCGCGCCAGATGAATATGAGCGGAGATATTTTCCGGATCAAGTTCCAGCGCTTTCTCAAAACTTTGCCGCGCCAGGTCATGCTGCCCGTCTAGCCCCACAGCCACAGCGTGAAGCTGATGCAGGAACGAACTGTCCGGATCCTGTTTTTTCAGCTCTTCCACGATGGCAATGGCTTTTTTATGGTCTCCGGCCTTCTGATAGGCCTGGGCCAGCAGCAACTTGATCCGGGTTGAATCCAGATTATGCTGTTCCGCCTTGATCAGATTCTGAATGGCTTCGGAAATGGACCCGGCCGCCATTTTCCCCCGCGCCAGATTGGTCAGGCCCTGGGCCGAGGTGGGCAGCAACGAAACTACCCGTTCAAAATAATAATTGGCTTTGCGTACATTGCCCATTTCCAGATAAGCCATGCCCAGAAGCGTAAGAATGGTGGGGTTGTCCGGCTGTTCCCGATAGGCATCCACAAGGACAAGGCTTGCCGCCATCGGGTCCCCGGCCTGCAATTCCAATGCCCCCAGAACCCGGCGGGCGCCAATGTCGTTTTTCTCCAGTTTCAAATATTCCTGCAAAAACTCCCGGGCCTCATCAAGGTTCCCAAACTGGAAATTCGTCAGTCCCGCCAGATAATAATAGGACGGGTTGTTTTTCATGATCTCTTCGGGAACGGCCCGCAGGGTATTAATCACTTCATCCATTTTCTCCCGCGATTCCCCCAAATCCCCTGTGGCGGCCGCAATCACCGCCTTCAGATATTTGGCCCGCGGTTCGCGGGGAATTCTTTCCAGAATATAATCCACATCCTCTTCGGCTTTTTCGTATTCCCTGAGATCCACATACAGAGCCGCCCGGGTCAGGCGTGCCGCCAGATGATCCGTCGCCAAAGCCAAAGCTTCATTAATGGCGGTCAACGCTTCCCGGGGAAACCCCTGCATTTTGTATATCTGGGATTTCATAAGCCAGGCATTGGGCAAAGGGGTCAGGCCTTGCAGGGCCTGATCAATATACGCCATGGCCGCCCCATATTGTTTTCGGGTGGCGGCCACCTGGGCGCGCCCCAGCATGGCGTTCTGATGATCGGGGTTAAGCTCCAGGGCCCTGGCAAAGCTGCGGTCCGCATTGGCCAGTTTGCGTTGTCCCAGATACGCCTGCCCACGCAGAAAAGCGATTTGTGTTTCGATCAGCCGGCCGCGATTGCCAGGGCGGATGGTCTCCAGCACCTTGTCATATTTGTTTTGCAGAATGTAGGATTCGCCGAACAACACCGCCAGGCGATCCGCATCCGCGCCAAGAGAGCGGGCGAAGTTGAGTTCGATTTCCGCCGCCGCCCCGTCCCCGCGGGCAATCAGCGCCTCGGCCATCAGAAGCCGCGACGCCAAATGATCGGGGTCGGCTTTCAAAGCATTACGCAAATGAATGATGGTGGCCTCGATATCCCGTTGATGGAAACTGGTCAGGGCTTTTTCATAGGCGCTATTGGCGTCAGCGCCCAAGGCCGGAAAAGGGGTCATCCCCCCGCCCAGACACAGCGCGATCACAAGAATCCCTGTCCTCAGCAAAGACTGCGGCCCCCGAGCCCGCACCACGGCTCTTTGGGAGCCGTCAAAGGTTGTGCTGTTGTCCCGGTCCCTGTCCGGGCCGCACAAAAGACGAAACCCTGTGTCTATCTTCCAGCGGATCTGTTCAAAACTTTTTTGATATCTCATGCCGTCCGTGTCTTTGATTATTAAAGATTTATTTAGAGCTCTGCCCCTAAACAATGTAAAACCATATATTACTGCAACAGAGTTATGAATAAGAAAGGTTACAATTTCTCTAAAATACGGTTTTCACACAGAGAGGGGCGAGTTCCCAAAGACGATCGGTTCTGCCAAATATGGCGTGACCCATAAGACGTGTGCCCTAAGACAAAAGCGGGCAGGAAGCGCGCCTGTATCATTTTAAGACATTGCCAGACATGCTGTCGGGAATCTTTACACAATACTGAAGCGCCTCCATAACTAATTTTATTAACGTACTGACTCTATTGCATTTTATATATTGGCACATTAATTGCTTTACAAGTTCAGAGACTAACGAAAGACGTATATTGCGACATTTTAAAAAGAACAGGTTGGGTAAAATGAGAATAGTGAAACTGTTAGGTCTTGCCGCCGGGCTGAGCCTCGCCATCGTTTCATCGGCATTCGCCATTGATTACGATATTACCGACAATTACATCGGCAAAGGGGATAGCCGGGATGTCATCGGGGGCTACAGATATGATGTTTACGGCATGACCGTGGACAGAAGCGACAGCGGTGTCATGACCGTGCGCATTTACACCAAATTTGTGGATCATGTGGGGACCTATGAGTACGGGGACCTGCTGATGACCACCTCCGGCTGGAATCCGTATGGTTCCGCTCCGTATTACGGTGACGACTTTCAAAGAACCGGCACCACTTGGGAATATGCCTATGACCTGAATGGCGCCCGGGACACACAGGGCAGTTTTGTCGACCACAACTCCGCCGAATTGGTGCAGATGCAATATCCTTCCTGGTCAGGATCCTATGAATATGGCAGCGAACGTTATGATGGTCATAGCGTGAATGACCATATTTATCGGGTCAATGACCGCTACACCACATCGCTTGGCGGCGGCAGCGTCGAAGCCAATACGGCCGACAATTATCTGGAATTTATTTTTGATGTCAGCGGCACGTCCCTGGCGACGGCAAACCAGATCGCCTTCCACTGGACCATGAGCTGTGCCAATGACATTATCGAAGGCGTGAAACATTTCAACGGCACCACCGTGTCGGAACCGGCCGTGATGTCTCTGCTGCTGGCCGGTGTAGCGGGCCTGTTATATCGTCGCCGGCGTCTCCGGTTGTACTGAAACCCACCTGATTTCCTAAAAGATTTACCCAGCTATAAAAACGGCTCCCCCACGGAGCCGTTTTTTATTCAGATAAGAAAAGCGCCCGGGAAAGGGGGCAAAAGGAAACAGAATAAGGGGAAACGAGGCTATCCAAGGGGACGCACCCGTCGCCCTCAGCCTTTATTCCTTTTCCAGATGACGCTTTAGATACAAATATTCCAGCGCCCGCATGGTGGCTTCCTGCTCGTGATTGGCATCGCCCTTATGTCCCCCTTCGATATTCTCATAATAATAATAGTCATGGCCCAGAAGCCCCATCTTGGCGGCCATCTTGCGGGCATGCCCCGGATGCACCCGGTCGTCCTTGGTCGAGGTGAAGAAATAAACCTTTGGATAGTCCACATCGGCGCGCAAATTCTGGAATGGTGAATATTCCTTGATAAACGCCCAATGTTCCGGATTGTCCGGATTGCCATATTCCGCCATCCAGCTGGCCCCGGCCAGAAGCTTATTGTAGCGCTTCATATCCAGAAGCGGCACCCCGCAGACGATGGCGTTAAACAGGTCCGGCCGTTGGGTAAAGGCCACACCCATCAGCAAACCGCCATTGCTGCGTCCGATGGCGCCATAATGACGCGGAGAACTGAGCCCGCTTTTCTGCACCGCCTCGGCCACGGCGAAAAAATCGTCATAGGCCCGTTGGCGGTTTTCCAGCAGCGCCGCCTCATGCCAGCGCGGCCCATATTCACCACCGCCGCGGATATTGGCGATGACATAGGCGCCGCCCTTTTCCAGCCATAACTTGCCCATCAGCGGGCGGTAATGCGGCAAAATGGAAATCTCGAACCCGCCATAGCCATATTGCAGCACCGGCGTGGTGCCGTCCATCGGGCTGTCGTTGTGATAGACCAGGAAATAGGGAATGCGGGTGCCATCCCGGCTTGTTGCAAATTTCTTTTCCACCTTGAGGCCTGTGCTATCAAACCGAGGTGGCAGGGATTGCACCAGTTTCTGGTCCCCCTTGACAAAATCAGCCCAATACAGGCTGTCAGGGGTCAAAAGACCATCGCGGCTGAGCAACAGATCATTGCTGCGCGGATCCGCGGACATCAGACTGATCACATCCCCGTCCCCGAACGCTAGCGAACGGCCTGTCCAGGCCCCGTTCACCAGACGAAATTCCCTGAGCCGGCTGGACACATGTTCCAGCCCCTGCACATAAACCGCATCCCGGGTGGTGACCACCCTTTCAATGGTGCCCTCAAGCCCCGGGTCAAAGACCTGGTGAAGGTGGTCAATCTGGCCTTTTTCCATAAAGGCCGCCAGATCAAAACTGATCAGGCTGCCGGCACGATGGCCCTGCCAGTCTTCTTTCAGGGTGACAAGCACCTGCCCTTCGAACATGCCCGACAGATCGGATTTTGGCGGCAGGGGCAACTGTTTCAACCCACCCGTGTCATCCACCACATAGTAGGTAAAACGATAAAAGTCATGACCGCGCATAATAAAATTGGCGCCGCCTTCGGGCCGATCGAAACTGACCGGAAAGACAAAGGTTTCCTCAACCGCCATCTCCAGCAGGGGATCTGCGGCCGTCATCGGGGTACCCCGCTGCCAGCGTTTGAGGATACGGGCATAGCCGGACGTATTCAGACTCCCCTCGCCCCAGTCCGTGGCAACCAGAAGCGTGTTTTCATCCTGCCAGCCGACCGAGGATTTGGCCAGCGGCACATAAAATCCGTCTTTGACAAAATCCTTTGTGGGAATATCAAACTCCCGATACACCGCGGCATCCGTTCCCCCGGGCGAGAGAGACAAAATGCAGCGTTCAAAGGCCGGCGCCAGACAGTCAGCCCCCTTGAAGATCCAGTTCTTCCCCTCCCGCCGGGCCAGATCATCCACATCCAGAAGCACCTCCCACTCCGGAGCGCCGGCCTTGTAGGTTTCGATCGGCGCGCGCCGCCAGATGCCACGGACATGGCTTTCATCCTGCCAGAAATTATAGACATACCCCCCGCGCAGCCGGCCGGCAGCGATCCGGTCCGGAGCGGTAAGAATGGCCAGGGCCTCCTGTTTATATTGGTCAAAGCGCGGATCTTTGGTGAGCTCCTCAAGGGTGCTGCGATTCTGTTCGCGCACCCAGTCAAGGGCCTTCTCCCCTTCGATATCTTCCAACCATAACAGGTCCTCATCCTGCACCTGTCGGGGTTTATCCGCCATATCCGCCGCCCCTGCCGACACCGACAGGGTCGTGCCCATCACCGTCATCCATGCGCCCGCCATTGCGGAAAAATTCACCCATCTGCCGAAGGTCATGTGTCACACTCCCTGTTTATGGCCCCAATCCCGGTCATGGGCAGGGCTGTTGGTCAACGCAAAAAAGGAGTCTACCTATTTTCGGAAAACGCCCCAAGACATATTTCACAGGCTCGGGAAAGGATAAAACGATCCCCTGTTATAACCCTGTTTTCCAGATAATTATGCCGTTCTTTTGCAATAAGATGGCCCTTAGAGTGAATTGAGCCACCCTATTCACAATTCACTCTAACGCTTCCAAAGAACTAGGCTTTCCGGAAAACAAGAGCTGCGGAATTGATGCAGTAGCGCAGGCCCGTCGGCGGCGGCCCGTCCGGGAACACATGACCCAGATGGGCCTCACAACGCACACAAATTACCTCGTCGCGGATCATGCCGTGACTGGTATCCCGTCGTAGGGCCACCGAGGAGTCCGAGACCGGTTCATAATAACTGGGCCAGCCGCTGCCCGACTCATATTTGGCTTCGGAACTGAACAGCGGCGCCGCGCAGCAAACACAGTGATAAATGCCCGCCTCCTTGTGATTCCAGTATTTGTTCATAAAGGGGCGTTCCGTATCTCCCTGGCGGGTCACCCGATATTGCTCTTCCTCAAGCTGCTCCCGCCATTCCTGGTCCGTTTTGCTGATTTTATCGCTCATGAGACACCCCTTTGCCGATTGTGGTCCTGTTTCAGCGCATCTTACTTCAGAATATCTTGCCGGGATTAAGAATATTATGCGGATCCAGCGCCCGTTTCAGGGTTTTCATCACCTCCACCGCCGCCGTGCCATGTTCTTTCACCAGAAACGCCTTTTTACCGAGGCCAATGCCATGTTCACCGGTGCATGTGCCGCCCAGGCGCAGCGCCCGTTCCACCAGACGGGCATTCAGCTTTTCCACCCGGTCTATTTCATCCGGGTCGGTTTTGTCATAGGCCAGGATCAAATGGAAATTACCATCGCCCACATGGCCCACCAGCGGCGCCGTAAGCCGCTCCCGCTCAATATCTTCACGGGTGTGCAGAATACATTCGGTGAGTTTTGAGACCGGCACACACACGTCAGTGGTCAGAAAATCCCGCCCCGGAAAATAGGTGCGAACCGCGTAGAAGGCATCGTGGCGGGCCTTCCACAACCGTTTGCGGTCCTCAGGGCGGCTTGACCACCGGAAATCACCACCCCCTTGGCCAAGTGCGATTTCTTCGACCATTTCCGCCTGTTCCCGAACGCTGGCAGCGCTGCCGTGAAATTCCATGAACAGGGTTGGCTTTTCAGCATAGTCCAGATCCGCATACTGGTTGAGGATCATCATCTGCACCTCGTCCAATAATTCGATCCGGGCGATGGGGATGCCCATCCGGATGACGTCCACCACGCTTTCCACCGCCTGCTGCAAGCTGTCAAAGGCACAGACGGCGGCGGAAATGGCCTCGGGAATACCCTGTAGTCTGAGGGTCAGTTCGGTAATGATACCCAGTGTCCCTTCGGAGCCAATCATGAGCCGGGTCAGGTCATACCCTGCAGCGGATTTGCGGGCCCGGCCCCCGGTCTTGATCACCCGGCCATCGGCCAGCACAACCTTGAGGGAGAGCACATTGTCCCGCATGGTGCCGTAGCGCACCGCATTGGTGCCCGATGCCCGGGTTGCGGCCATGCCGCCGAGAGTGGCATCGGCCCCGGGGTCAATGGGGAAAAACAGCCCCTGATCCCGCAAATGGTGATTGAGCTGTTCCCGAGTCACGCCGGCCTCGACAGTTACGTCCATATCCTGCGCCTCCAGCCGCACAATACGGTTCATACCGTTCATATCCAGGCACACCCCGCCCTGCGAGGCCAGAAAATGCCCTTCCAGCGCCGTGCCGGCACCAAAAGCGATCACCGGCACCTGTGCGCCATGACACAGACGCAGAAGGTGGCTCACTTCCTCCGTATTCTGGACAAAGGCCACGGCGTCCGGCGGCGGGCTTTTAAGATGTGTCAGGCCCGTGCCGTGATGTTCACGCACCGCTGCCGCCAGCGACAATCGCTCGCCCAGCAATTTTTTCAGGTCAGGCAGGATGTGCTCCATATTGGGGTTTCGGCTCATAAGCCTACCATACTCCAGGATGCCGGACGTGACCAGCCCGACAGGGAGCAAGCACAGGAAAAAACGCCGCAGGGCTTTTCAAGACCGGCCTTTTGAGGCAATGTTTGAAAACGCCGAACAGGGAGGAAACATGTCCTATCGTCTTGTACAGATCCGCGTCACAGACAGTGCCGGCGATCTGGCCCATAAAATCGGCCGGATCAAACCGGTCAGCGACAGCTGGCCGTTGGGCAATGAAGGGACGAGTTATGCGCTCCTGGTGCGCACCCAGGACGTACAGACAGTTACCGACCGGCTGCGGGATATTTTCCCGCCCAGCCAGATTCGCCGAATCGTTGTTCTGCCGGTGGAGGCGGTCATGCCCCTGCCGCAGGTGGACAAGGGCCTGCCGCCACTCCAGGAAGGAGACTCCGCCCCGGAAGAGGACAAGAAAACCCCGCCTAAAAAACCGCGTCCCTTTGCCGGGATCAGCCGCGAAGAACTTTACGCCGACATTTCCCGTGGGGCGGAAATCAGCAACAGTTATCTTCTTCTGGTGATCTTTTCCACCATCGTCGCCAGTATCGGTCTGCTTGAAAACAATGTGGCTGTGGTGATCGGTGCGATGGTCATCGCTCCCTTGCTGGGGCCCAATCTGGCGCTGGCATTGTCCACGGCGCTGGGCGATCTGAAACTGATGAAACGTGCCATCCGTACCATGTTGACGGGGTTTGGTCTGGCGCTCGCCCTCAGCATCGCCGTGGGCTATCTCTGGCCCTATGAGCTTGACAGTCCGGAACTGATGAGCCGCACCGATGTGGGGTTTGACAGCATTGCGCTCGCGTTGGTCTCGGGGGCGGCGGCCGTCTTGTCACTGGCCAGCGGCATTTCCAGCGTACTGGTAGGGGTGATGGTGGCCGTGGCGCTGCTGCCGCCCGGTGCAACCATGGGCATTATGATCGGCGCCGGCGAGCTGGATTTGGCGCTCGGGGCCGGATTGCTGCTGGCAGTAAACATTGTTTGCGTCAATCTGGCGGCCAAACTGGTGTTCTATTTCAAAGGGGTGCGGCCCCGGGAATGGTACGAACAGCAGAAAGCCCGCCGGGCCATGCGGTTTTATATTATTTTCTGGGTCATCACGCTTGGCATTCTGGCGGCCACGATCCTAAACCGCTCGGTAACGGATCTGACGTCCCCGTGACCCGACGGCAACAGAATTGAGCCAACCTATTCACAATTCACTCTAGGCGCCCCGAAACGGCCAGACCACAGGCGTAATAAACCCCCGGTGAACTTCCCGATAGCTTTGCCCCCAGGTTTCACCCTGACAGTCTTCCGGCAGGAGGGCCGCCACCAGAAGCGGACTTTTGGTAAGGCAAAAATGTTTTTCCAGACGGCGGAAGAGCTCATCAGGGGTTAGAATATCCACCTCTCTGGCGCTTTGGCCGGTAGAAAGCCAGTGCGGTTTTTTCAGAATGGTCCAGTATTCGGCGGTATGGAGAATTTCCTGTGCCCGATCCAGCGGACACCACCAGCCCTTAAGATGCGCCGGGGCGATCACGTCAGGCCAGGAAAATGCGGCCCGGCTCCAGCGATCATAAGGGTAAAACAACATACCCTTGACCAGGTGACAGGGCACCACCTCCCCATATCCCAGTTGGGCGAGACAATCTTTTCCAGCCGACGTCTGTGAAAGTTTCAGCTGTTTCTGGAACATCTTGTCCAGTTTCAGCGACAGCCGGTCGTGACAGTTGGGACCGAACCAGTTTTCCGCCCGGGAAAGATCTCCGCTGCCCAGATAAAATTTTATGGCCACTTCCAGATGGCAGGCCAGGTCGTGGCGGCGAAACAGGAAATCGAATTCGCCAATGGTGTTTCTGCCGTCGCTGACCTGAACATTGCGGACCAGGTCTGAAATCTGCCGGTCTCCTGTCAACGCAAAGGCCAACAGGTTTTCAAAATACTGCCCCAGAAGAGGACGGGCGTGAGCGGGGATAAACGACACAAGATCATCTGCGCCTGCCGCATTTAGCGGACGCCAGGTGACCTGGTAACAGCCGCGCACCAGATCGGGGCACTCCATCAACCATTGATAGTCCCAGGCCAGAAACGATTTTTTGATCATGGCGGCCATTTTTATCCTCTTCACATAAAAGACTCTTCTTCACAGAACATTAGCTGTAGAATAGCCTCAGTCCGGCGGCAAGGCGGACACAACATAACATCACACCATAACACACCAAAAATATAAGGAGAAAAATCCATGAATCTGATCGGGTTTTTGCTGATTGGCATACTTGCCGGGTTTCTGGCCGGAAAAATCATGAAGGGCGGAGGGTTCGGCCTATTGGGTAATCTGATACTGGGCATTGTCGGCGCGTTTCTGGGCGGCGGTGTTTTGGGGCTTCTGGGGATAAGTTTCGGCGGAATGATCGGCAGTCTGGTAACCGCCGTGATTGGGGCCGTGCTGCTGCTGTGGGTCGTTGGCATGGTCAAAAAAGCCTGACATAGATCCAGGCGATACTGTAAAACCAGTAAGAGGAAAAAGTAGGGGCTCCCCTTCTTTTTTTGAGCGTTTTTCTTGTCTGGCGACACAGCTGCCGTATAGAGTTAACGCTATTGAATGAATTGTGATGAAGAGAAAAACAGGGGAGTATCCATGGACTATCGACGTCTCGGCTGCACTGACCTAAACGTTTCTCAGGTCTGTCTTGGCACCATGACCTGGGGAGAACAGAACAGCGAGGACGACGCTTTCGCGCAACTGGATTACGCCCTGGATCAGGGAGTCAATTTCATTGATACAGCAGAGCTGTATCCGGTGCCGCGGCGGGGCGACACCCAGGGACGCACGGAAACCTATATCGGCAACTGGCTGGCCCGGCGGGGCGGACGTGACCGCCTCATTCTCGCCACCAAGGTCACGGGTCGTTCCCAGGACGCCTGGTTTCGTCCCTTTGCCAACATGACAAGGCTCAACCGGGAACAGATCACCTATGCCCTGGAACAAAGCCTGCGCCGCCTAAAAACCGATTATGTGGATCTGTATCAGCTGCACTGGCCGGACCGGCCGCTGAATTTGTTCGGCGACTCCAAGGGATATCGCCACATCCCGGAGAAAGATGTGGTGCCCCTTGAAGAAACGCTGGCCGTATTGGACGATCTGGTCCGCGAAGGCAAGATCCGATATGTGGGACTCTCCAATGAAACCCCGTGGGGGGTAATGTCATGCCTGCATCATGCAGAAGTCCGTGGCCTGCCGCGCGTACATTCCGTCCAGAACGCCTATAATCTGCTCAATCGGCTGTATGAACAGGGCCTGGCCGAAATTTCCCTGCGCGAAGAGGTCTCCTGCCTGCCCTATTCCCCGCTGGGTGGCGGGTGTTTGAGCGGTAAATATCTGGACGGTGCCCTGCCCCAGGGCAGCCGGCGGCAGTTGTTCCCGGACTTTACCTGCCGTTATCAGAAGGAAAATGTGGATGAGGCCATCAGGGCCTATCGGGACCTGGCCGCCCAACATGGCCTGAGCCTGGTGCAACTGGCCCTGAAATTCGTTGACAGCCGCCCCTTCGTAGCCGCCAGCATTATCGGCGCCACCACGCTGGATCAGCTCCGCGAAGACATTGCCGCCTTCAGAACCAAATGGACCGATGAGCTGGAACAGGGGGTAGAGCACATTCACCGGCGTTATCCCGACCCCGCCCCGTAACCGGGACGGACGGGCCCGTCAATATTCCGCGCCGGCGTCTTCCAGAAGACGGACAATATCCCGACGCCGTTGTTCCCGGGCATGCATCAGCGCCGTACGCCCCGAATAATCCTCCAGCGTCAGATCAGCCCCGGCCTCGACCATCAAACGGACAATATCCCGGGCATTGGCCCGGATGGCTTTGATCAGCGCCGTCTCCCCGTTCCGGTCCGCCAGATCCACATCCGCCTGGTACTCCAGCAGCAGGCTGGCGGAACGTTTGTCCCGTTGTCGGGCCGCCACCATCAGGGGGGTTTCGCCGGTTTCCCGAAGATCCAGATCGGGGTTGGCGCCGTTTTTCAACAGATATCCGACCAGCGGCGCATCCTTGTTGCTGACCGCGATATAAAGCGGCGTGGTCCCGTCATCCAGATCCCGGGTATTGATATTCACCCCGCGTTGCAGCAATATCTTGATCTGGCGGTAATCCTGCTCCCGGACCGCCTTAAGAAATTCATAAGAGTCGGAAAATGCCAGCGCCGAGGATAATGGCACCGCCACAGTGCCGATGGCCACCAATATCAAAACTTTCATCGCTGTGAACAATTTGCCCGACATTCCTTACTCCAGTTTTTAATCTCTTGTTCCTGATCGCAGAGGCTCTATATTTAGGGGATTCCAACAAAAAAGCAAACGGACCCATGGCAAAAAACTCAAAAGCTTCTTCATCCGCCGCCGCCCGACGCTTCCCCCGCGGCGTGTTTCTGGGATTTGCAGCGCTGGCCGCTGTGGCGGTGCTATTGATCACCTGGCTGGGCGAGGCTCCCCAGAACAGAAGTGCCCGTGAAAATGCAAAAGCCCTGATCGGCGGCCCCTTCACCCTTGTCACCCACAAGGGCGAGACGGTCACCGAACAGACCTACAAAGGCAAATATATGCTGATTTATTTCGGCTACACCTTCTGCCCGGATGTCTGCCCCACCGAACTTCAGGCCATGACCTCGGCGTTGGACCTGGTGCCGGAAAACGTGCGCCAAAAAATCGCCCCGCTGTTCATCACCGTGGATCCCGAACGGGACACAGTGGAGATCATGGCCCAGTATGTCCCCCTGTTTCATGAGGCGTTGACCGGTCTGACCGGCAGCCGGGAACAGGTTGATGCCGTGAAAAAGGCCTATCGGGTCTATGCGGTCAAAACCGAAGAAACCGATGCCTCAGAGTATCTGGTGGATCATACATCACTGATTTATCTGATGGATAAAAACGGCGACTATCTCAGCCATTTCAGTTATGGCACCCCGGCGGACCAGATTGCCGCCAGACTTGCCAAACTGGTCAGGTAAAGGACCGACCAGATGGGAAATATCGCCGTCACGCCTTTCTGGAAAACCACCCCCCTCGAAAAGATGACCCGCGAGGAATGGGAATCGCTCTGTGACGGCTGCGGACAATGCTGCCTGCATAAACTCCAGGACGAGGACACGGACGAAATCGCCTATACCAATGTGGCCTGCCGGCTTCTGGACCTGCATAGCTGCCGCTGCCGCAACTACGATATACGCAAACTTCTGGTACCGGATTGCGTGGTGCTTAGTCCCGATCAGGTGGCGGCATTTTCCTGGTTGCCTACCACCTGTGCCTATCGGCTGATTGCGGAAGGCCGGGACCTGTATCCCTGGCATCCACTCATTTCCGGAAACCCGGACAGCGTGCATGAGGCCGGCATCTCCGTACGCGGCAAGGCGATTTCCGAACGGGACGCCGGCGAGCTGGAAGACCATGTGGTCGAGAAACCTTTGACGGCGGGAGAAGTCTCATAATCCGCCGACGCAAGACCCTTGACACCACAGCAGGGCATCTGTCCGATCCACAGGTGCCGCTGATGGTTCGCCGCCATCCCCGCGCCCGGCGCATGAAATTGCGTTTCGATCCCCACCAGGCGGCCGCGATCGTCACGGTACCGTCGCACCTGCCGGCAGGCAGCGCCCATGACCTCGCCCATGCTTTCGCCAGCGAACACCGTGCCTGGCTCAGGGCGGAAATGGCCCGTTATCCCGCCGAAAACCTGGTCCGCCCCGGCGGCTTTATCGCCTTTCGGGGTCATGACCACAAACTGCTGCACCGGGCCGACCTGCCGGGCGGGGTTCACCACTCAGAGGGCAGAATTCATGTGGGCGGACCGATCCACGGGTTTGAAAAACGTTTGGAACTTTGGCTCAGGAAAGAAGCGCGGCACAGTCTGGAAGCACAGGCCCGCAGCCACGCGGAACGGTTGGAGGTAAGGTTTCGGCGGTTGCGTATTACCGACACCAAAAGCCGTTGGGGAAGCTGTTCCGGACGGGGGGTATTGTCCTTTTCCTGGCGGTTGGTGATGGCGCCGGAGCGGGTGCTGGATTATGTGGCCGCTCATGAGGTGGCGCATCTGAAAGAAATGAACCACAGTGCCGCATTCTGGGCACTGGTGGACAGGCTTGTCCCCCATGCCAAAACTTCCCGCGCCTGGCTTAGGCAGCATGGCCCCGCTCTTATGGCGTTGCGGTTTGATCCCCACCCCAATTGCCCCCCCTTGCAGAGTCCGGATTAGGTCTAACCGTCTGAGTCTATCGGGGCCAGAAGAATCAGTGTTTCACTGATCATCACCGGCCGTTCCTGCCCCTGTCGTTCCATCACCATCCCGAAATGCCCCAGAAGGGTTCCGTCCCGCCGTTTTTCCAGCTTGTCCAGGCTCATCCGCCCCCGTACCAGTGACCCCACGGGCACAGGCGAGGTAAAGCGTACCTTGTTGACCCCGTAATTCAGCCCATAGCGCAGGCCGGAAATCTCGATGATTTCTTCAAAAAACTGGGGTACCAGAGACAGGATCAGATAGCCATGCGCAATGGTCTTGCCCCCCGGCATTTCGGTTCTGGCCCGTTCCACATCCACATGAATCCACTGAAAGTCCCCGGTCGCCTCGGCAAATTTGTTGATCCGGCTCTGGTTGATTTCCATCCAGCTAGACACCCCCAGCTCCCGGCCCACATAATTTTCAATATTCGCCATATCCACTTTCAAAGCACACATTATCCTGTTCCTGTCGGTTAGGGGCTAAGTTATCAACGTGACTTGGGCCGATTTCATCATAATTCACTCTTGTCGGGCGGCGGCCCGTCCGGTGACGGTTTGTTTCGGGGCCGCACATCAGGAGTGGTCAACGTTGCATCATTACGCCCCAGACTAACCCGGATCATGAAATTTTTCCAGATCCGCGCCGGGGTGCCGCCGCCGGTGACGCCGGCGGTGGGCGTCGCCTGATCATTGCCCACCCAGATGCCGTTGATCATATTTTTGGCATATCCAACAAACAGTGCATCCTTGTAATCCTGGGTCGTCCCTGTTTTCCCCGCCACGGGAAAACCCAGCCGGGCGGCACGGGCGGTGCCGTTTTCCACCACGCGGGACAGCATCTGCTGCATGGTGGCGGCCACCTCTTCCGATAAGAGCCGCCGGGGCGGGCCCGGCATATGGCGATACAGGATCTGGCCGGTACTGTTCTGAATTTCCACAATGCCATAAGGATTGACCTCATAACCGCCATTACCCACCACCGCATAGGCGGCGGTCAGCTCCAACAGCGATACTTCGGAGGTTCCCAGCGCCAGACTTGGCTCCTCCACCAGCGGCGAGCTCAAGCCAAGCCGGCGCGCCATGGCGGCCACGGTACGGCGATTGACCTTTTCCGCCAGTTTGACGGCCACCGTATTGATGGACTGCTCAAACGCTTCTGCCAAGGTGACCTCGCCCCGGTACGTGCCCGAATAGTTTTTCGGCTCCCAGCCGCCAAGACTGACCGGACTGTCCCGCAATACAGTTTCGGGGCCAAAGCCCCGTTCCAGCGCCGCCAGATAGACAAACAGCTTGAACGCGCTGCCCGGCTGGCGGCGGGCCTGGGTCACGCGGTTAAACTGGCTTTCGGCATAATCACGCCCCCCCACCATGGCGCGGATGGCCCCATCCATATCCATGGACACTAGCGCCGCCTGCTCCGCTTTCAGCACTGGCCCGTCCCGGTCCATAACCTGTTGCAAAGCACCAGTGGCCATGGCCTGAATTTCGGAAACCAGTGTGGTATAGACCACAATCGGCTCCTCCACCGGTCCGATCAGATCGGGCAGCTGTTCCACCACCCAGTCGGTGAAATAGCGCACATTGTTGCTCACCACCTGCTCCGCCAGCGTCACATTGGCTTCTTTGGCAGCGGCGGCCGTCGCCGGTTGAATAAAACCGGCCTCCACCATGTTATCCAGAACTTCTTCGGTGCGCCGATAGGCCCGCTCCACATCCCTGAGCGGCGAATAAAGCGCCGGCCCTTTCAGCATCCCCACCAGCATGGCCGCCTCGGTCAGGGTCAGGTTCCGCCCGTCATGGCCAAAGATGGTTCGCGCCGCCGCATCCAGCCCGTAAGCGCCACCGCCGTAATAGACCCGGTTGATATACAGGGTCAGGATTTCCTGTTTGGAAAAATTCATTTCCAGCCAGAAAGACAACATCATTTCCTGGACTTTACGTTTTACGGTCCGCTCAGGGGACAGAAACAGATTTTTGGCCAGCTGCTGGGTAATGGTGCTGCCGCCTTCCACCACATCGCCGCGCTGAATATTACGTACCAGCGCCCGCGCCACCCCGCGCAGATCCAATCCCACGTGACTGAAAAACCGCCGGTCTTCCGTCGCGATCAGGGCCTGAATGTAGGGGATGGGCACCTCGTCATATTCCAGCCATTCCCCATAGACGTTGCCATAACTGGCCAGGCGTTCGCCCTGACGATCCATCACCATGATCGTGGCGCGCCCGGGTTTCTGGGCTATTTTTGAAACATCCGGAAGGTCAAGGGCAAAATAAATAACCACAGGCACCATGATCACCAGCGCCCAGATGAAAAGCGCAGACAGAATATAAAGGGTCTTTGCAAATCGCCCCCGGGGCAGGGCTTGCCGATCCCGGGGCGCACGCTGCGCCTTACGGGACGCGCTGTGTTTCTGTTTGCCTGTTCGGCCCTTTTGCGAAGGGGAAGACTGTCGTGCCATTACGGTTCCGTTATTATTCGCCCCAAATTTCTTGGCCCATAAAATAGGTGAAGCTTTCCTGGGGGACAACCGGCAAATCATCGAAAATCACTGTGATTTTTCCTTGCGCCCCCTGTTCTCTGACGCGTCCTCTCCCCTTTCAAGCGAATCATTGCGCCCCGCCGATACCTTGGCCCGCCAGTTTCATGAGCCTGCTTCATATAACAGAAGGCACAAAAATGACTGTTTGAAGGCCAGCCCCAAAATATTGCTTCAGAAAAACTCATAAAACAGCAATTTAAATTTTATTTTCCGGCTGGCCTGTTTTTTTCTTTTACATATTCGAATGTCTTGATATTAGGGATTTCTGAAATACATATTATTTTCGTAAATATGCATTGAAAACACGAATTTATTTCATGGAATTAACTCCATGGTTGAGTATATTTTACCGCTAACTCGACATTTGCTGGCCGGAAACAGCAAAAAACTCGAGGCTTTCATGGTAGAGCGGGGATTTGCCCGGGTGCAGGTGGTCCCGTCTCCGCTTCATACCCTGTTGCCCTGTGCCAAACTGCGCTATACCTACCATTATTGGGAAACACTGCGAAGCCACGAACCCCTGCCTTCCCGGAAACAGATTGATCCGCGTCGTCTCGGCATCGCTTTGGGAAATATTTGTCTATTGGAAGCGGTCAATCTGGGGCGGGACATGAAATACCGGCTTTATGGCAGCAACATTGCCTATCATGCCGGTCATGATCTGCAGGGGATGACACTGAGGGAAATTCCCCGGCACTTTCCACGCAAAGATTTTTCCGATCTTCCGTTTCATCTGGCTCTCTTTCAGGCCTGCCTGATTGAAAAGAGGCCCTATTTCAGCGAATATATGACCACCTCTGCCCAACGGCGAACCCCCAGAATCTGGAGCCGTCTCAGCCTTCCTCTGGCCAATAACCGCGGCGAGGTGACAATGATATTGCATTGCATCAGTCCACGACCCACCGAACAGCCCGCCGCCCGGGTCCCGTCCGATATGAAAATGGTTGTCTGATCTTCCTGCCTGCCACATCAGCTCGACTTCCCTCCGCGCGGCACTTCACTTTGGCCCATGAGATGGAGCACCACCCCCTTGCCCTCTTTCACGCGGGCAGCACCCCCCTTGACAAAAGTTTCATATGTAACTATAAAGTTTCAATTGAAACTTTTGCCCTGAGAGGACAAAGCCATGAAAATCGAACAAATTCATCATGTGGCCTATCGCTGCAAGGACGCTAAAGAAACCGTTGAATGGTACCAGAAACATCTGAATATGGATTTTCTGCTGGCCATTTCCGAAGATCACGTGCCCTCCACCAAGGAGCCGGACCCTTATATGCATGTTTTCCTGGATGCCGGAAACGGGAATATCCTGGCCTTTTTTGAGTTGCCCAACTCGCCAGAAATGGACCGGGACCGAAACACACCGGAATGGGTGCAGCATATCGCCTTCCGGGTCAAAGATATGGATACTCTGCTTCAAGCCAAAAAAGATCTGGAAGACGCCGGTATCGAGGTCGTAGGGCCAACCAATCACGAAATCATCCAGTCCATCTATTTTTTCGATCCCAATGGCCATCGCATTGAACTGACCACCGTGACCGCCACGGAGGAAATGCTTCAGGAGCTCAAGCGGCTGGGTCCGGAGATGCTGGAAGAATGGTCCCGCACGCGCAAGGCCGTCAAACACGCCGCTTGGCTTCATGAAAAGGAATTCCGGAAGCCCTGAGCAGACTTTCACGGGAAGAACTCTCTCTGAAGAGAGGCTTTGTTAAGCCTCTCCGAACAGGAGAACGCAGCCCTTTTATGGGGCATCGGCGTCCTTGCCTGCTGGAGTGAATTGTGAAGAGGTTGGCTCAATTCACTCTAAGCACCATCCCCCCATAACCCCCGTGGATCGCCAGATCATAAATGATAAATGGCGGCGTAGCCGATGCGACAATCCATAGGGCTTCATCCCGCCTGGCTATTTCGTCATGCCGGACACGCGTAAGCGCGATCCGGTATCCACCGAACCTTTGGTGAGGGCCTCTGGGTGGGAGCCTCTGGGTGGGGTCTTCTGAGTAGTGAGCTGCGTAATGTTCCACCCAGCCAGACACCCTGATCAATATGACTGGCATCACTTCTTGCGGAAAAGCTTCCCTTTCTTCCCAAATATGATAAACCAGATATAATAGAAACAAACGTATGATTTCTTGCCAAGGAGAGTGCCATGTCTGCTGATCTTTCATCTTCCACCCCCCCTTCTTTTGAATTTTCAGGCGATTTTTCAGGCCGGGTGGCCATTGTCACCGGTGCGGGTGGCGGGCTGGGCCGCTGTCATGCTTTGGCCTTTGCCGAACGCGGCGCGGCGGTTGTGATCAACGATCTGGGCGGCGATGTGCATGGGCAGGGCGCCTCTGAAAGCGCCGCGCAAAAAGTGGTGCGCGAGATCACCGACAAAGGCGGTAAGGCCATCGCCCATGGCGGCAACGTCACCAAATTCGCCGAGATGCAGGATATGGTGGAGGCGGCCTGTAAGGCCTTTGGCCGGGTAGACATCCTGGTCAACAATGCGGGCATCTTGCGGGACAAAACCTTCGCCAAGATGGACCTTGAGGATTTCCGGGCGGTGGTGGATGTGCATCTGATGGGCTCTGCCAATGCCACCAAGGCCGTCTTTCCCGTCATGCAGGACCAGAATTATGGCCGCATCGTCATGACCTCGTCGTCATCCGGCCTGTATGGAAATTTCGGGCAAAGCAATTATGGCGCCGCCAAGCTGGGGCTAGCCGGGTTGATGAATACGCTGAAACTGGAAGGCGCCAAATACGGCATCAAAGTCAATGCAGTGGTCCCCGTGGCCGCCACCCGCATGACGGAAAATATCATCCCGGCGGAGATGCTGGACCTGCTCAAGCCGGAACTGGTCTCGCCGGCGGTCCTGTTTCTCGCTGCCGAAGAAGCGCCGACGGGGGCGATTATATCGGCCGGGGCCGGAACATTTGCCCGCGCCGCAGTGGTGGAAACGGACGGGGTTTATCTGGGCGAACAGCCCACCCCGGAACAGATTGCGCAACATTGGGCAGAAATCTCCGATCTGGCGCGCGCCAAACCCTATGATCAGGGCAGCGCCCACACCCAGAAAGTGGTCTCCCTCGCCTTTCAGGGCAAAAATCGCTGAAGCTGCTCCAGGATAGCGGCCCGTACGCCGGCCTGATTGTATAGGGCGCCCGATATTCGGATGTCGGGCGCAGCATATGTGCGCCGGAACCGTTCGACCGTTTTTTCCGCGCAGTCCAGCAGACGGCCTGAAAACAGGAAATAGGGACACACCGCCACCTGCGAAATACCGTCCCGGACCGCTTCTTCCAGGACCTCCTCCAGACCCGGGGACTTGTCGCCACTGAAAGCCAGGCGGGTGCTCGCATAACCGAAATGGTGTTCCAGTGCGCCCAGCACGTCCTGTGCGCGTGCCGCAATGGCGGGGTTGGAAGCCCCCTTAACCAGCAGGACCAGCCGGTCGGCCTGATCCGCCGCAACGGCGACCAACGCATTCCGGGTGGCGTCGATCAGTTTTTCGCTTTTGCCGATTTCAACACCATACTGAATATGCATGGCCGGATGTTGTTGCTGGTAATGAGCCAACCGCCCGGGAATATCCTCCGCCACATGCAGGGCCGGAAACAGCATGACCGGCACGGCCAGAATCCGGTAAAGGCCCCGGTCAATCAGCCGTTCCAGACACTGTTCCAGCGACGGCTCCGCCAGTTCCAAATACCCTGCTTCCACCGGCAAATCCGGCCACTCCCCCCGTATCTGCGCCGCCAGCGCGTCAAACTCCGCCGCCGCCCGCACCGAGCGGCTGCCATGAGAAATCAAAAGAAGGCCCGTTTGTGCTGTCATTCTCCTAGGATACGCCAGTCCGCGCCTACGGTCATCTGGAATCAGAGTTTTTTGGCAGAATCAGGGTTTTTTGGGTGGTGCCTTGCGATAAGTGACGGGAGTCCTGGAAAATTTAATCGGATTGGCAACAGTGGGGATGCAGGTACCGTCCTCGCGCATAAGCTCCCTAAGCAGGCCACGATGTTTCACCTGCGGGTCCTCAAATACCTGATCCAGCCGGTTCACCGGTCCACATGGCACATTGATGTCTTCCAGCGCGGCAATCCAGTCCGCCGTGGTCTTCTCACGCAGAACCTCCCCAATCAGCGGGATCAGCAGATCACGGTGCTGGACCCGGGCGGCGTTGGTTTTAAAACGCGAATCCGCTGCCCAGTCGTCCCGGCCGATGAGCGCCGCAAAGCGGGCAAACTGTCCGTCATTGCCCACCGCCAGAATCAGATGCCCGTCTTTGGTGGCAAACGCCTCATAGGGCACGATGTTGGGATGGGCATTGCCCAAAAGCCCCGGCGGCGTGCCCCCGATCAGGTAATTCATGTTCTGGTTGGCCAGCATGGCCACCTGACAATCCAGCAGCGCCAGATCAATATGCTGTCCTTCGCCGGTGCGTTCCTTATGATTGAGCGCCGCCACAATGGCCACGCTGGCATACATGCCGGTCATCAGATCGGCAATCGCCACCCCCACCTTCTGCGGACCGCTCTCAGGACTGCCGGTAAGGCTCATCAACCCGCCCATACCCTGGATCAGAAAATCATATCCCGGCCGTGCCGCATAGGGGCCGCTCTGGCCAAAACCGGTGATGGAACAATAAATCAGTCCGGGATTAATCTGTTTCAGGCTGTCATAATCCAGACCGTATTTTTTCAAGCCGCCAACCTTAAAATTCTCCACCACAACATCGCTTTCGCGCACCAAGTCACGCACCTGCGCCTGACCCTCAGCGGTGGTGAAATCAATGGCCCGGCTGTCCTTGTTGCGATTGGCGCACAGAAAATAAGCCGCATCCCCCTGCGTGCCATCGGCGTTTTCGAGAAAAGGCGGCCCCCAGCCACGCGTATCATCGCCCCCCGGATGACGGGCCGAGGCGGGCTGTTCGATCTTGATCACTTCCGCCCCCAGATCCCCCAGCATCTGCGTCGCCCACGGCCCCGCCAGAACCCGGCTCAAATCCACAACTCGAACATGCGACAGCGGTCCATTCATCGTTCCATCCTCATTTTTCAACGCGTCTTTTTTCACCATTTCCGCCCAACAGATCCACATAAGACCCAAAAAACCGCAGGCCGGTCCGGCCTGCGGCATTGGGATTTCATTTCATCGACCTTTGGCCTCAGTCTTCGGCGCCGAATTTGATGCCCTGGGCCAGCGGCAGCTCTGTGGAATAATTCAGCGTGCTGGTCATGCGGCGCATATACCCTTTCCAGGCATCAGAGCCGCTTTCCCGGCCGCCGCCGGTTTCTTTCTCTCCGCCAAAGGCCCCGCCGATTTCCGCACCGCTGGTGCCGATATTCACATTGGCGATACCACAATCGCTGCCCACCTCGCTGGTGAACAGCTCCGCTTCGCGCACATCGCGGGTGAAGATCGCCGAACTCAGGCCCTGTGGCACCGCATTCTGCCGCGCGATGGCATCTTCCAGATCACGGTATTTGAAAATATACAGGATCGGAGCGAAAGTCTCTTCGGTCACATTGTCCACGCTGTCCGGCATTTCCACAATGGCCGGATGGACGTAATAGGCGTCGGGATACTGGTCTTCCAGCGCCCGGCCACCGCCGAACACCTCGCCGCCCTTCTCCCGGGCTTTTGCCAGCGCGTTTTGCATGGCCTCGAAGGCCGCCTTGTCAATCAGGGGTCCCACAAGTGTCTTTTCGTCCAAGGGGCTGCCGATGGAAAGACCCTCATAGGCTTGTTTCAGCCGGGGCACCATGCTGTCATAGACGCTTTCGTGCAGGAACAGACGCCGGGTCGTGGTGCAACGCTGGCCACAGGTGCCGACTGCACCGAACAGGATGCCCTGAAACGCCAGATCCAGATCCGCGTTCGGGGTTACGATCACGGCATTATTTCCCCCCAGTTCCAGAATGGACTTGCCGAAACGGGCGGCCACTTTCTGGCCCACCTCGCGGCCCATGCGGCAGCTTCCCGTCGCGCTGATCAGCGGAACGCGGGTATCCGTCACCAGTTCCTCGCCAATGTCCCGGTCCCCAATGATGATCTGGCTCAAATGCTCCGGAGCTTCGCCAAACCGGGCGCAGGCTTCCAGAAACAGCTTCTGGGTGGCCAAAGCCGTGAGTGGGGTTTTTTCTGACGGTTTCCAGATCACACTGTCCCCGCAGACCACGGCGAGCGCCGCATTCCAGGCCCAAACGGCCACGGGGAAGTTAAAGGCGCTGATGATGCCCACCGGCCCCAATGGCTGCCAGTATTCGCGCATCTTGTGACCGGGCCGTTCGGAGGCGATGGTGAGACCGTAAAGCTGGCGGCTGAGGCCCACGGCGAAATCGCAAATGTCGATCATTTCCTGTACTTCGCCGTAACCTTCCTGCAGGATCTTGCCGCATTCCAGGCTGACAAGGGCCCCAAGATCCTCTTTTTTCTCTCTCAAAAGATTGCCGAACAGGCGGACCAGTTCCCCCCGTTTCGGGGCCGGCACCGACCGCCAGGCCTTGAAGGCGTGCACGCTGTTACGGATTTTCCGATCCACATCTTCCACCGTATCCATATGCACATGGGCAATTTCGGCCCCGTCCACGGGACTGGTGACCTTGAGTTTGCCGCCTTTGACATCGGCATCGCTGAGGTTCAGACTGTCAAAAATTTTCTGTTTATCCATCATATATCCCCGTTGTAAAACGTTATGGTCAGGTTACTGAAATGCCGTCTTTGACAAGAGGCGTCATTTTGGCTGCCGGGCCTGGCGGCGAATCTCCTCCAGAGTCGCAGCGGGGGTGAGCGCCTGCGGGTCCACCCGGACCTCCAGCAGCGTGGTTTTGCCCGCTGTGAGCGCTGCCTCGAAAGCAGGTGCGAAATCCTCTGTTTTTTCCACCACCACCCCATTCAGGCCATAAGCCCGCGCAAGGGCGGCAAAATCCGGGTTGCTGAGGTCCGTGCCGATCACCCGGGCCGGATAACTGCGTTCCTGATGCATGCGGATTGTACCATACATGCCATTATTAAACAGCAGGATGATCACCGGCAAATCGTGATGGGCAGCGGTGGCCAGTTCCTGCCCCGTCATCATGAAATCCCCGTCCCCAGTAAAACAGACCACCGGCCGGTCGGGCGCCGCCACCTTCGCCGCCAGCGCCGCCGGCAGGCCATAACCCATGGCCCCACTGGTGGGAGCAAGCTGGCTTTTGAAGCGGGAATACCGGAAAAACCGGTGCAGCCAGATGGAAAAATTGCCCGCGCCATTGGTGAGAATGGCATCTCTGGGCATTTCGGCATTCAGATACTGATAAACCTGTCCCAGATCCACCCCGCCCGGCGAGGCCGGCGGCGTGCTCCAGTGGTCATAATCGCGCCGCGCCGCCTGCACTTCTTCCCGCCATAGGGGATTATCCACCGAGGGCAGATCCCTGAGGGCCCGCGCCAGTTCCGGCAGGGATCCCGAGAGGCTCAAATACGGGCAATAGACATGGCCACTTTCTTCCGGGGCCGTGTGCATCATAATCAGCTTCTGCTTTGGAAAGGGAACATCAAACAGCGTATAACCACTGCTGGTCATCTCCCCCAGACGCGGCCCGATGCTGAGCACAAGGTCGGCCTCCCTGATCCGCCTGGCCAGCTTCGGATTGATGCCGATGCCCACATCCCCGATATAATGCGGATGCGTGTTGTCAAACAGATCCTGACACCGGAAGGCGCAGGCCACAGGCAGATGATTGTTTTCCGCAAAAATCCGGATGTTCGTGACCGCTTCCGCTGTCCAACCACTGCCGCCCAGCAGCAGCAGCGGGCGTTCGGCCTGGATCAGCGCCTTCTGCACCTCAGCGAGGCTTTCAGCCGCCGGCGCAATCCGTGGCGGGCAGGCGGGGCGCAACTCCTGCGGGTTGACCGGCTCCACCAGCATATCTTCGGGCAGGGCGAGAACCACCGGGCCGGGCCGGCCGGACAGGGCCGTATGAAAGGCCCGGTTGACATATTCGGGAATCCGGCGGGCATCGCGAATCTCGGCCACCCATTTACACAGGGGCCCAAACATCTGGGTATAATCCACTTCCTGAAAGGCTTCCCGGTCCGCCTGATCGCGGGCCACCTGGCCGATAAACAGGATCATCGGCGTGGAATCCTGAAACGCCGTATGAACCCCGATGCTGGCATTGGTGGCCCCCGGGCCACGGGTCACAAAACAAATCCCCGGCTGGCCACTCAGCTTGCCATAGGCTTCCGCCATATTGGCCGCGCCGCCTTCCTGACGGCAGGTGATCAGATCCAGCCGGTCCCGCACGTCATACAACGCATCAAGCACCGACAGATAACTTTCTCCCGGCACACAAAAGGCGTGCCTCACGCCATTCACCAGAAGACATTCGACCAGAGAACGGGCCGCGGTCATCCTTTCTGTCATGCTGTCACCTTCAAATTTGGCATCTTCAAAACCGAACCTCAGCCAGCGCCTTTCCAGCACCGTAAATTCTTTGGATTAAGACGGCAATATCTACAAAAGTCAAGAAATAACGAACAAATAGTTCTTAATATGAACAATAATTAGTTATTATAGATAATTCGATACTTTCCTGCCGGTGTCCTGCTATTTCTCCGCCTATTTCCCAATACGGCGGTCGAACTTGGGCGACAGGATGATGTGAGTCTCGGTTTTAATAATACCGGGCAACAGGGCGATACTGGTCAACACATCATCCAGTTCGGCATGGGTGGTGGTGCGCACCAGGGCAATAAAATCATAGGCCCCTGCCACTGTGCTCAGACACTCCACGCTAGGCATATCATAAAGCGCCTGTTCGATTTCCGCAGTTTTTTTGGGGTCGCGGGTGATCATCACATAACAGCTGATTTTCGGGACATCCAGTTCGGGCTTCAGGGTGATGGTATAGCTGTCGATGGCCTTTTCTTCCAGTTTTTGCAGCATCATATGAATGGTGGAACGAGCCAGCCCCAGCTTGCGCCCCAGCTCCGCCGCACTCAACCGACTATTCACCTTCAACAGCTCCAAAAGCTTCTTTTCATTGTCCTGAAGATCCATATTTTGCCCTTTTGTTCAATGATTTTGAACGACCGTAACACAAAAATGACGAATGTTCATTATTTTTTGCATTCATGGCGGACCGGCGATACAAGCCCTCTCTCTGACAACCCGCCCTTCCGAGCGTAAGCAATGGCGGCACAGTCTCACCGTCATGACGAGGCGCGCCAGCATCGAAGCCATCTAGAGTGGTGAATTTGAAGTTCCTGTTATTGATTATGTCATACGACTAAGGAACTTCAAATTCAGAAACCACACTAGAGCCAAATAATTAACCAGTCTTCTTGTTGACTCTGAAATTCGAATAGCCCGCTACAAATATGATACGAATTTCAGAGTCAGAAGACTAGCCCCGCGGATCGTGGCGACGGTTTGACGGTGATTTTTCTGTCTATTCTGCATGACGACCTGACCGTTTCATGCTAAACCGCAGGCATGATGACTGTATCCAACCGGGCCGTGGAAAGTTCCCTGCATCAGCCGGGTTATGTCAAGGCGGTGCTGGGCCCGACCAATACGGGGAAAACCCATCTGGCTGTCGAACGCATGCTGGGTCATTCCACAGGAATGATCGGACTGCCGTTGCGGCTTCTGGCCCGGGAAATCTATGACCGTATCATCACCTCGCCACAGAATCCAGGCGGACGTAATACCGTGGCGCTGATTACCGGCGAGGAAAAGATCATGCCCAAAAATCCGCGCTGGTATGTGTGCACCGTGGAAAGCATGCCGATGGAAAAGGAGGTGGCGTTCCTCGCCCTCGATGAAGTGCAACTGGCCGCAGACCGGGAGCGGGGCCATGTGTTCACCGATCGGCTGCTCAGGGCGCGAGGGCGGGAGGAAACCATGTTTTTGGGCGCCGACACCATGCGTCCGCTGATTCGGCAACTTGTGCCGAATGTGGACTTTTCCACCCGCCGGCGCTTTTCAACCCTGAGCTATGTCACGCCGAAAAAACTCTCGCGTCTGCCGCGGCGCTCGGCCCTGGTCGCCTTCAGCGCCAATAATGTGTACGGTTATGCGGAAATGATCCGCCGGCAAAAAGGCGGGGCCGCCGTGGTCATGGGCGCACTCAGCCCGCGCACCCGCAATGCCCAGGTCGAATTATACCAGAACGGCGATGTGGATTATCTGGTGGCCACCGACGCCATCGGCATGGGGCTCAATATGGACATCGACCATGTCTGTTTCGCCCAGACCTGGAAATTCGACGGTCAGCGGATGCGCACGCTCACCCCGGCGGAACTGGGTCAGATCGCCGGACGCGCCGGCCGCCACATGAACAATGGCACCTTCGGCATCCTGAGCGAAGGCGCGGATTATGAACGCGGCCTGCCGGAAGAGGTGGTTCGTGCCATTGAAGATCATGACTTTGCCCCGGAAACCGTCCTGCAATGGCGCAATGCCTATCTGGATTTCAGTCACCCGGACGCCCTGATTCGTTCGCTGGAGGCCCCGCCGGAGCGGCCCGGCCTCACCCGCACCCTGGAAAAGATCGACCTGCTGGCGCTGCGCCGCCTGGTGGACAACCCCCGGATCAGACCCTTGCTCGGGGGCCCCGCAGCCCTTAAGACATTATGGGAAGTATGCCAGATTCCGGACTTCCGCAAAACCTCAGACGAGGAACATGTCAACCTCCTGGCGGAGATTTTTTGGCAGATTTCCTCGGACAACGGGGTGTTGTCCCATGATTGGGTTGCCCGCCAGATCGCTCCCCTGGATCGTACCGATGGCGGGATCGATAGCCTGTCATCGCGTATTGCGCATATCCGGACCTGGACGTATATTTCCCACCGGGCGGGATGGCTGGACAGGGCGGCACATTGGCAGGATGTGACAAGAGATATTGAAGACAGGCTGTCAGATGCGCTACATGAACGCCTGACACAACGATTCGTCGACCGGCGCACGTCGGTCTTGATGAGAGAGTTACGCCAAAAAGGAAGGTTGATGGCAACGATTGATACAGACGGCAGTGTTTTCGTGGAAGGCCATTTCATCGGAACACTGGAAGGATTCCAGTTCCGGGAGGATCCCGGAGCCTATGGAGAAGACAGCAAAACGCTGCGTCATGCAGCCGACAAGGTGCTGGCTGAAGAAATCGCCCGGCGGGCCCGGGACCTCAGTGAAGCGAGTGAGGGCGAACTCTCGCTGATTTTTGCACAAGACCTGACCCAGAGCACCATCAACTGGCGGGGCATCCCCATCGCCCGTGTGATCAAGGGGGCGGACATCCTCTCTCCGCGGACGCAGGTGATCCCCACACCGCTGCTGCAGGGTGACAGCCTGGCACTGGTTCAGGAAACGGTGAGCCGCTGGCTGAAAAATCATGTGGAAGAGATTCTGGCCCCGATCTTTGTCCTCAAAGAGGCCGTCGATGGCGGCACGGACGAAAACGGCACCCCCTTGATTGAAGGGTTGGCCCGGGGCATCGCCTTCCAGATGGTCGAAAAGCTGGGCACCATTCCGCGCCGACTGATCGCCCGAGATTTCAAACAGGTGGATCGGGAAGGCCGGTTCCAGATCAAGAAACTGGGCGTGTGGCTGGGGGCGGCGAGCCTTTATATTCCAGCCGTCCTCAAACCCGCGCCGGCGCAGCTCAGGCTGTTTCTCTGGGCGCTCTATAACGATATGTCCAACCTGCCGGAAATGCCGCCGGCGGGCCTATGTACCATCAAGATTGATGAGACAGCCCCGCGCACCTTTTACGAAGTTTCCGGCTACCGGGTGACCGGCAAGAATGCCGTGCGGCTTGATATGCTGGAGCGGCTGGCCAATGCCGCCCGGGAAATCTCCCTCAAGGGCCCCTTTCCACCCAGCCCTGATCTGATGAGTCTGGTGGGCGTCAGCGGTGAGGATTTTGAGGAAATCATGCGCTATCTGGGATATGTGCTGAAAGAATTCAGCCCACAGGAAGCGGCCGAAATCGAACAAAAACGGGGTGCCGCCGCAACAGAAACACCCCCCGCAGCCGAAACGCAGGCAAGCACAGACAACCAGACCGAAGCCCAGCCTGAGCCCAGTTCCGAGAACGGATCAGAAGACGCCCCGGTAACCGCTGCTGAGGCGCCCCCGGAAGCCCCCTCTGAAACACCCCCGGAAGCCCCCTCTGAAATGGCCGCGGAAACGAACAGCCCCCTTCCCGAGCTGGAAGAAAATGCGGCCGCCGCAACAGGCGGCGGGGAAGCGCCGGCGGCTGCTGAAGAAACGGCTGAAGAAACAACTCCGCAGGAGACGGCCGCACAAGGGACAAATCCGGAAGAAACAGACCGGAAAGAAAGTCCGGCCGAAAAGACCGCCGAACCGGAAGTTCCTGAAAAAATCATGCTGTTTGTGCATCAGCCGGATGTCGCCCGGGCCCCGTCCCGTCATAAAAGAGCGAAAAAATCTTTTGCCCGGAACGCCAAAGGCCCGTCATCCGGACCGAAGGATGCCGATCCCCGGCGTACTAAGGGAGGCAAGGGCCGCAAAGGCGGTAAACCCCGCCAGGGCGGCGCCTCCAAGCCACGGGTGATCACCGCAACCGCCCCGCGCAAGAAAAACCAGGCCATCGATCCGGATTCACCTTTTGCGGCATTGGCCGAGCTGAAAAAAAGCCTGAGCGGCAAAAAATAGGCTGGATCAAGCAAGCCGGAAGGCCAGTAATGGAAACAGCGGCATGACAGAACAGACCAAAAGCCAGCGCCTGGATGTCTGGCTCTGGCATGCCCGTTTTTTCAAAACCCGCACTCTGGCCACAAAAATCTGTCGCGGGGGTAAAGTCCGCCTCAATGGCCAGACCATCAAAAAAGCCAGCGTTATGATTGGCACAGAAGACGTGATCACCTTTCCCCAAGGCGGCGAAACGCGCATTGCCCGGGTGCGGGCGCTGGGGCTGCGGCGCGGCCCGGCAGCGGAAGCCCGCGAATTATATGAGGACCTGACCCCGCCACGCGCCCCCAAATCGGCATCCCCGAAAATCGGCCAGCGGGACAAGGGGGCCGGACGGCCGACCAAGGCGGAGCGGCGCGCGCTCGATAAATTCCGCGACAAATTCGGCAAATAACTCCCGTTAGATAGAATCCCGTCTAATCTTAAACGGCCCTTAACCCTTTTGTCCCAAAATAAGGATGGGCTCAGGGGCGCAAACCCTGTTGGGGATGTCGCCATCGCGCCAGGAGTCCGGATGATTTTGGGACAATGACGATGATACATCCCTACAAGATCTTTTTTGGCGCCCTGGCCATAACCATCGGGGTTGCCTATTGGGCCGACGGTTTCATGGCGGCTGTGGACAGACAGGGCGGTTCTTCCGGGAGCGAAAGACGTGATGAGCCCCGCGAAGACCCGCCAGCAGCACCAAGCGCTGAAGTTTTTGACGAAATTCACATTCCCCGCGGTCCTGACGGACATTACTGGGTGAAGGGCGACATCAAGGGGGTGAAAGTTTCCTTTGTGGTGGATACCGGCGCGAGCCATCTTGCCCTCACATATGAAGACGCCGAACAGATCGGTCTGTATCCTGCACATCTGGAATATAGCATATCTGTCAGTACTGCCAATGGCCCGACCCGGATGGCCCATGTCACGCTGCCCTCCGTCAGCCTGGGTGATGTGGAAGTCACTGACGTAAGCGCCACAGTAGCGCAGCAAGGACAATTACCCGTCTCACTGCTGGGCATGAGTTTTCTCAATCAGCTCAATAGTTTCGAATTCCAGGGTGAGGAGCTGGTGCTGCGCCGCTGAGGCAACATTCCTCATGCCCCCAATGGTACTGCGGGTTATTCCGCGATCCGGCGGGTTTTCCGGGCCAGGGCTTCATGATGCTTCTGCCATGAGGCGGGCTTGTCGCATCGGCGTACCTCTACCGCTGTCACCTTATATTCCGGGCAGTTGGTGGCCCAGTCGCTGAGTTCCGTGGTCACCACATTGGCCCCGGTTTCCGGCATGTGAAAAGTGGTATAGACGACCCCGGGCTGCATTCTTTCGGAAAGGACAGCACGCAACGTCGTTTCGCCCATGCGGCTTTTGAGCACCACCCGGTCCCCGTTGCGGATATTACGGTCTGCGGCATCACGCGGATGAATTTCCAGGAGGTCTTCCTCATGCCAGATATTGTTGTCCGTGCGCCGGGTCTGGGCCCCCACATTATACTGGCTTAAGATCCGGCCGGTGGTGAGAATCAGCGGAAACCTCCGGCTGGTCTTTTCGCGGGTGGGCACAAATTCGGTAATGACAAAATTGCCCTTACCGCGCACAAATCCCCCCACATGCATGATCTCCGTCCCCTCGGGCGCCGCATCATTGCACGGCCATTGCAGGCTGCCCACCTCATCAAGTTTCCGGAAACTCACCCCGGCAAATGTCGGGGTCAGCCGGGCAATCTCATCCATAATCTGGGCCGCATTGCCGTAACGCATATCATATCCCATGGCGCGGGCGAGGCGGCAGGTAATCTCCCACTCCTCCAGTCCCGTCTCCCCCGGCGGGGCATTTTTGGGGCGTATGGCCCGGCGGACGCGGTTGATGCGCCGTTCCGCATTGATGAAAGTGCCATTCTTTTCCAGAAAACTGGTCCCCGGCAGAAAAACATGGGCAAACTGCGCAGTTTCATTGAGAAACAGATCCTGCACAATCAGACAGTCGAGTTTGGTCAGTGCTTCTTCCACATGCTGAATGTTGGGATCACTCTGCGCGACATCCTCGCCCTGGATATAAAGGGCCTTGAACGCCCCGTCCACCGCCGCGTTGAACATGCCCGGAATGCGCAGGCCCGGCTCCCCGTCCAGCATCACTCCCCAGTCCGCTTCGAAAAGCGTACGGGTCGCCGCGTCATTCACTGGCCGGTAGCCTGGCAGTTCATGGGGGAAAGAGCCCATATCGCAGGAGCCTTGAACGTTATTCTGCCCCCGTAACGGATTAACGCCACAGCCCGGAAAACCGAGATTGCCAGTGGCCATGGCCAGATTCGCCATTGCCATGACCGCCGTGGATCCCTGACTGTGTTCGGTCACGCCAAGTCCGTAATAGATGGCCGCACGGCCTTCGCCATTTTTCCTGGCCGCGGCATAAAGACGTGCTGCGGCGCGTATATCTGCCGCTGAAACCCCGGTGAGTTCGGAAACGGCTTCGGGACTGTTTTCTGGCTTCAGGACAAACTCTCGCCAAGCTTTAAACGCCTCATGATCACAGCGCTGGCGCACATATTTCTCATCTACCAGATTTTCCTCAACCACCACATGGGCCAAGGCATTGAGCAAAGCCACATTGGTGCCGGGGCGCAACGGCAGGTGATAGGTTGCCTCCACATGTGGCGAGCGCACCAGATCAATGGCCCGCGGATCAATGACGATCAGTTTCGCCCCCTCGCGCAGGCGGCGTTTCATCTGGGACGCGAAAACCGGATGCGCATCGGTGGGGTTGGCGCCGATGACCATAATCACCTCGGCCTGCATCACGCTGTCGAAATGCTGGGTGCCGGCGGACGTGCCCAGAGTCTGCTTCAGCCCGTAGCCCGTCGGGCTGTGACAAACCCGCGCACAGGTATCCACATTGTTGTTGCCAAAGACGGCCCGCACCAGTTTCTGCATCACATACACTTCTTCATTGGTACAGCGCGACGAGGTGATGGCGCCGATAGACTTGCGGCCATATTTGTCCTGCACGTCCCTGAGGCGGCGGGCGGCGGTGGAAATGGCCTCGTCCCAGCCGACCTGGCGCCAGGGATCGGTGATCTTGTCACGGATCAGAGGGGTGGTGATGCGATCCTTGTGGGTGGCATATCCCCAGGCGAAACGCCCTTTGACACAGCTGTGTCCGTGATTGGCCTTACCGTCCTTCCACGGCACCATGCGGATCACCTCCTCGCCCCTCATTTCAGCCTTGAAGCCGCACCCCACGCCGCAATAGGCGCAGGTGGTCAGCACGGTATGCTCGCCCAACCCCCGCTCAATCACCGTATCTTCCATCAGCGCGGCCGTAGGGCAGACCTGAAGGCAGGCGCCGCAGGACACACATTCGCTGTCCAGAAAAGCCTGCTTCGCGCCGGCCACCACCTGGCTGTCAAATCCGCGCCCTTCAATGGTCAGCGCAAAGGTGCCCTGAATTTCGTCACAGGCCCGCACACAACGGCTGCACACAATACATTTCGACGGGTCAAAGGTGAAATAGGGGTTGCTGCTATCCCGGGGCTGATCCAGGTGGGTTCTGCCCCCCGCTTCATACCGCACATTCCGCAATCCCACGACCCCCGCCATATCCTGTAATTCACAGTCCCCGTTGGCGGAACAGGTCAGACAGTCCAGCGGATGATCCGAAATATACAGCTCCATTACCCCCCGACGCAGCCGGGCGAGACGTTCTGATTCCGTACATACCTCCATACCATCGCGCACCGGGGTGGTGCAGCTTGCCGGCGTTCCTTTTTGACCGGCAATTTCCACCAGACATAACCGGCAGGAGCCGAATTCCTTCAAACTGTCCGTAGCGCAGAGCCGGGGAATGTCAATGCCCGCCGCCGCCGCCGCCCGCATCACCGTCGTTCCCTCGGACACGGTGATTCCGACCCCGTCAATTGTCACCGTTACCTGACGAGACCCGGATCCTGCCGGCGTGCCATAATCACGTTCCTTGAGAATACTCATTCCCTCACTCCGCCACATTCTTCAGGGCCGGAAAGTCTTCCGGAAAATATTTCAGCGCCGATTTCACGGGATAGGGAATAAGCCCCCCCATGGCGCAAAGCGAGCCCTGCTCCATGACTTCACATAGATCCTTCAGCAACGCATGATTGTCTACCGGATTTTCGCCGCTGATAATCCTGTCCAGGGTTTCCGCCCCACGCACCGATCCCAGACGACAGGGGGTGCATTTCCCACAGGATTCCACTTCACAGAATTCAAAGGCAAATTTCGCCTGTTCCGCCATATCCACCGTGTCATCAAACACCACGACCCCGCCATGGCCAAGCATGGCGCCGACATGGGCCAACGTCTCATAGGCCATCGGCAGGTCCATTTGACGGGCCGGAAGATAAGCTCCCAACGGCCCGCCCAGCTGAATGGCACGTATCGGCCTTCCTGAAAACGTTCCGCCCCCGAAATCTTCCACCAGCTCGCGCAGGGTAATACCAAACGCCTTTTCCACCAGCCCGCCGCACCGGATATTGCCTGCAAGCTGGAACGGCTGGGTGCCACGGGAACGGCCCCGGCCAAAATCGGCATAAGCCTCTGCACCTTCGGCAAGAATGAACGGCACGGTGGCCAGCGTCACCACATTGTTGACCACGGTCGGCTTGCCGAACAGGCCTTCGTGCGCTGGCAGCGGCGGTTTGGCACGCACCTGTCCGCGTTTGCCTTCCAGGCTTTCGAGCATGCTGGTCTCTTCCCCGCAAATATAAGCGCCGGCCCCTTTGCGCAGCTCAATGTCAAACGCGCGACCGGAGCCTTGGATATCCGGTCCCAACCATCCCTGCGTTCGCAGGACCTCCAGCGCCTCTTCCAGGATTTCGTAACAGAGCGGATATTCACTTCTGAGATAGATAAAGCCCTTGTCCGCTCCCACCGCCAGAGCGGCAATAATCATACCTTCGATCACAGAGAAGGGATCCCCTTCCATCAAAAGCCGATCGGCAAAAGTGCCGCTGTCGCCCTCATCGGCGTTGCAGGCGATATATTTCTGATCCGCCCCAGCCTTCAGCACCGTCTCCCATTTGATGCCGGTGGGAAAGGCTGCCCCCCCACGTCCGCGCAGCCCGGACCCGATCACCTCCCGCACGATGGCCTCAGGCGACATGACAAGGGCTTTTTCCAGTCCCTCGAACCCGCCAGTGTCCCGATAGTCTTCCACATTCAGGGGTTCGATCCGGCCAATGCGAGCAAAGGTCAGCCGTTCCTGCCGCGCCAGATAGGGAATGTCCACCGTCGGCCCCAGTGACAGCTCATGTGTTCCCCCGTCCAGGAAACCGGCCTTAAAAAGTCCGGGCACATCATCCGGGTTCACCGGACCATAGGCCAGCCGCCCCCAGGGCGTTTCCACCTCAACCATGGGTTCCAGCCAGCTTAAGCCCCAGCTGCCGTTGCGCACAATATCCAGCTCGATACCGCGCCGGCGCGCCTCATCAAAGATTGCCACGGCCACCTCATCCGCCCCCAAGGACAGCGCCGTGGTTTCCAGCGGGATATAAATCCGGGCCAGGCGATCGTTATGGGTATAAAGGTCGCTCATGAGGGCCTCCCCCGAACAAGACGACTGAACCTTTCCGCCGTCATCCGGCCATAGACCCGATCGTCAATCATGACACTGGGCGGAGTGGCGCAGTTGCCCAGACAATAGACCGCTTCCAGGGTCACCGCCCCGTCGCAGGTGGTTTCGCCAAAATCAACCCCCAAGAAATCCTTGACCGCAGCCGTGAGTTTTCGTGACCCCATCGCCTGGCAAGCTTCGGCCTGGCAGAGTTTCACGACCTTGTGTCCGGCCGGGCGGTCGCGGAAATCGTGGTAAAAACTCACCACCCCATAAACTTCCGCCCGGGACAGGTTAAAAGCCTTGGCCAGCGTCTCATAAGCGGCCTCATCAATATACCCGAATTCCGCCTGCAAGGCGTGTAGCGCTTCGATCAGGCCACCTTTCACCCCACAATGTCCGGAGATGATCTGATCCGCCCGACCCGGGTCCCAGTCGGGTCCCGGGTTCCGTTCTGTTGCCACCCCATATTCTCCTTTTCTCCGGCCTCCGTTGTGGGGGACATTGTATCACAGTTTATCTTCGTCGCCTACACCACCGCCGGCTTTACCCCCCTAGAGTGAATTGTGAAGAGAGAGTGAATTGTGAAGAGGTTGACTCAATTCACTCTAACAGGGCCGCATGATGCCGAAGATGATCATCCATAAAGGTCTGGATGAAAAAATAGCCATGATCATAACCCTCATGCCGGCGCAGGGTCAGTTTCTGGCCCACCGCCCGGCAGGCCTCCTCGAACAGATGCGGTTTGAGCTGGTTCTCAAGGAAACTGTCCGCCAAGCCCTGATCAATCAGGATTTCCGGACGATCCGTCGCCGCGCCCAGCGCCCGCATCAGCTCACAACTGTCATAGCGCCGCCAGCTTTCCCGGTCCTCGCCCAGATAGGCGCTGAGCGCCTTTTGCCCCCAGGGACAGTTCATCGGCGCGACAATCGGCGCGAAGGCCGACAGCGATGTATAAATGTCCTGATTTTTAAGATACAGCGTGATCGCACCATGTCCGCCCATGCTGTGTCCGAAAAGGCCCAGCCGCGCCCCATCCACGGGAAAGGCATCGAGCACCAACCGCCGCAATTCCTCGGTTATGTAGGTTTCCATCCGGAAATGCTCTTGCCAGGGATCGCGCGTCGCATCCACATAAAAGCCCGCCCCCTGGCCCAGGTCATAGGCCGGATCATCCGGGACATTCTCGCCGCGCGGCGAGGTATCCGGCGCCAGGAGCGCCAGCCCCAGTTCAGCGGCCTTCCGGTACGCCCCGGCCTTGGTGGTGAAATTCTCTTCGGTACAGGTCAGTCCCGCCAGATAAGTGAGAAGCGGTACTCGTCCCTCTTCTGCCGCCGGCGGCAGAAACAGGGAAAAACGCATACGGCACCGGGTGACGGCGGAGGAATGTTCACAATACAGCACCCGGCCGCCAAAACAGCGATGTTCGCCGACAATCAGATCCGTCATGTCTATGTTGTCCATCAATACAGCACCACACTGCGAATGCTTTCGCCCTTATGCATCAAATCGAAGGCTTTGTTAATGTCCTCCAGCGGCATGGTATGGGTGATCAGATCGTCGATATTGATCTTGCCGTCCATGTACCAGTCGACGATCTTCGGTACGTCGGTGCGCCCGCGCGCACCGCCAAAGGCCGACCCCCGCCAGACCCGTCCCGTGACCAGTTGGAACGGGCGAGTGGAAATTTCCTGCCCGGCCCCGGCAACGCCGATAATGACGCTTTCGCCCCAGCCCTTGTGGCAGCATTCCAGCGCCTGGCGCATGGTGTTCACATTGCCGATGCATTCAAAGCTGTAATCAGCACCGCCATTGGTGAGATCCATGATCGCCTCGACGATATTGTCCACCTTTTGCGGGTTGATGAAATCGGTCATGCCAAACTTGCGGGCCATATCCACCTTGGTCTCGTTAATGTCGATGCCGACGATCTTGTTAGCGCCAACCATGCGCGCGCCCTGAATCACATTAAGGCCGATGCCGCCGAGCCCGAAAACCACCACATTGCTGCCCGGCTCCACCTTGGCGTCGAAGACCACGGCGCCGACGCCGGTGGTCACCCCGCAGCCGATATAGCAAACCTTGTCAAAGGGCGCGTCCTGGCGGATTTTAGCCAAGGCGATCTCTGGCAGCACGGTGTAATTGGAAAAGGTGGAACAGCCCATATAATGTAGGATCGGTTCGCCGTTGAGCGAAAAACGGCTGGTGCCGTCGGGCATGACGCCCCGACCCTGGGTTTCCCGGATCGCCTGACACAGATTGGTCTTGGGATGCAGGCAATACTCACATTCCCGGCATTCGGGGGTATAGAGCGGGATCACATGATCCCCGGGTTTGAGCGACGTGACGCCTTTGCCCACCTCGACCACCACGCCGGCACCTTCATGGCCGAGAATGGCGGGAAAGGCACCTTCCGGATCGTCGCCCGAAAGGGTGAAGGCGTCGGTGTGACAGATCCCGGTGGCCTTGAGCTCCACCAGCACCTCGCCAGCCCGCGGGCCGTCGAGTTCAACGGTTTCAATAGACAACGGGGCACCGGCCTTGAAGGCCACAGCGGCGCGGGTTTCCATGATGATGTCTCCTTTGTAAGGTGTTGGTGCGGATCTTTTACGGCCTTGCAGAGCGAGGCCCTTGCCCCAGGAATAACACTGGTTTGCCCCCGGTCTCAATTCATTTATTGCAATTCATTTATCTGTGAAGCTTCATTTATCCGTGAAACTGAATCTGCGCCCCGAGGCCGGGCGCGCACTCCGCCGGCGCAGGACTTTTTCCCCCTCAATCACCAGCATGATGACAAAGGCCACCGCCAGCAACAATCCCCATTGATGCGGACTGACCGGATGAATATGCAAAGCCTCGCGCAGGCCCGGCGTATACATGGCCGCAATATGCAACATTTGGGCCGCCAGCGTGCCGTAAATCAGCAACGAATTGGTCATCAGCGGGCGCTGGAAAAAGGATAGGGTTTCCGAACGGCAGTTCAGCACCATCACATTTTCAAAAAACACAAACTGCAACAGCACCAGATTGCGGGCATCCGCCTCACTGAAGCCGCCGTAATTGAGCATCCAGTAAAATTCGGCAAAACTGATCAGCCCCATAATACCTGAAACCAGGGCAATCCGCCCAATCATCAGCCGGTCAAAGATGGGCTCCTTGGGATTGCGGGGCGGGCGCTTCAGTTCATTGCCTTCTGGCGGATCGAAGGCCAGGGCCACATCCTGAATGATGCTGGTGACGAAATTGAGCCACAACAGCTGGGTGGCATAAAGCGGGACCGGCATGCTGAGCAAGATCGCCGCCAGAATCATGATGATTTCCGTCATGCTGGTGGAAATCAGGAAAAAGACGATCTTGCGGATATTGGCATAAACGGTCCGGCCTTCCTCAATGCCTGAAACGATGGAGGCAAAATTATCATCGGTCAGTACGATTTCGGCACTCTCGCGCGCCACATCCGTGCCCTTGCAGCCCATGGCCACCCCCACATGGGCATGTTTGAGGGCTGGCGCATCATTGACCCCGTCGCCAGTCACCGCCACAAAATGACCATTGCGGATCAGGGAATCCACAATATCCAGCTTTTGTCCCGGTTCCACCCGCGCGAACACCCGATGATCCCGGGTCAGTCGGTCCACCGCCGCCGGCCCTTCCGCCTTGGCCGCCTCCAGCTCCCGGCCGCTTACTACCTCATCCTGATCCGACACTAAAGACAGATCACGGGCGATGGCCCGTGCCGTTTCAGGATGGTCCCCGGTGATCATGACCACCTCCACACCCGCTTCATGGCAGGCCCGGATGGCCGGACGGGCCTCTTCACGCAAGGGGTCGCGCATGCCCATAAGGCCCAAAAAGGTCAATTCTTTCAGATCCGAAATATGGTAATGATCCTTTTTTTCAATGGGGCCCATGGCAAAGGCCAGTACCCGGTATTGCTGGCGGCTGAGAGATTGCTCCTGCCGGCGGATTGCTGCTGGATCAAGGGGCACCCTTTCCGTTTCCCCGCCCAGTTGATAGCAGCACATTTCCAGAAGAGTCTCCACCGCGCCCTTGACAAAAACCAGGGGCTCGCCATGGGGGGCTTCATGCATGCTGGCCGCAATTTTGAGCGCCGATTCATAGGGAATTTTTTGAAACGGCGGATAGGTCTTTTCAAGGTCTTCCCGGCTGAATCCTTCCTCCCGCGCCTTCATCAACAGTGCCACATCCACCGCATCACCATGTCCGTGAAGGGCCCCGTTTTCCTCCCGCAGATAGGCTTCATTGGCCAATACCGCGGCCGCAAACAGGCTCTTCCGGCCCGCCGGGGACGGCGTCGCATCCCCTGGAAAGACGACTTGCTCCACCGTCAGTTCATTACGGGTCAGCGTACCGGTCTTATCGCTGGCGATCAGGGTGCAGGACCCAAGAGCCTCCACCGCCACCAGCCGACGCACAATCACATGACGTCGGGCCATGCGCTGCATGCCGATGGCCAGCGCGATGGTGAGCGTGACCGGCAGACCTTCAGGGATGGTGGCCACCGCAAGCCCCACAGCAATCAGAAAAATCTGCTCCGGCGTGGCGCCCTGAAAATAAAGCGCTGTCGAAATCAGCAGGATCAGCACGGCAATCAGCACGGAAATTCTGAACGTAAACCGCTCCATACGGATCAGCAGCGGGGAGCGGGCGCGGGACTTTTCCGTGATCTGGCGGGCAATTTCGCCCAATCGGGTATTAAGCCCCGTGGCGACCACAACCCCCTCCGCCCGCCCGCGGGTGAGCAAGGTGCCGGCAAAGGCCATATTGACCCTGTCCCCCGTGGCGACCTCCTCGTCCAGCACTCTGTCGGCGTCTTTGGTCACCGCAAGGGATTCCCCGGTCAGCAGGGATTCGTCAATCAGACAATCGACCGTCCGGATCAGCCGCAGGTCCGCGGGGATCTTGTTCCCGCTTTCCAGCAGCACAATGTCCCCCGGCACCAGTTTGCTGGCATCCACTTCGCAGATTTCACCACCCCGGCGCACCCGGGCCAGCGATGTGGTCATTTTTCTGAGCGCTGCCGCAGCCCGGTTGGCAGAGTGTTCTTGGAACGTGCCAATGACGGCATTGATTAGAAGAACCGCAAAGATAAAGACAGTGCCCGGATATTCCCGCAGCATCAGGGTCACAAAACCGGCAAAAAGCAGAACATAGATCAGCGGACTTTTGAACTGTTTGAGGAACACCACGCCAACCGACGGCACGCGTTCCTGTGGCAGGCGGTTTTCGCCAAACCGGTCAAGCCGGGCGGCGCTTTCTTGTTCGGATAACCCCTGTGGAGAGCTGTCTACAGCCTGCAAACAGGCTTCAATACTCAGGCCATGTGCATTCTTGATAAGACTGTCCCCCGTCATGGTTTTCTCCTTAATGCAGCGCCGCCAAAACATGTTTAAGAATTTCACCAGGGGTTCCCTGGGCCGGAATTCTGGGCCAGGTCACAGACCCGGTACTGCGTGCAAGTTGCTCCTCCAGCACCCTGACATCCGCATCAGAGGCATCCCCGGTTCGTCCTTTCAAACGTTCGCGCATAACCTCCGCCGGCACGTCCAGCCAGATTCCGCTGAACCCCACCCCGCGCTGGCGCGCCCGGCGGGCAATATCCTGGCGAGAGGTTTCCGCCTGAAAGGTAGCGTCCACAATGACCGACCAGCCGGCATCCAGTGCCTGGTCCATGACCTGCATCATCCTGTCATAAATCCTGCGCGCGTTTTCCCGGGTATAATTTTCCGGCGGCAGTTTTTGTTCCGGCGGCACATTGAAGAGCTGTTTGCGGATCACATCACTGCGCAGAATCACCGCCCCCGGCAGACGCCCGATATGAGGCGCAAGATGCCGGGCCAGTGTGGATTTGCCACTGCCGGACAGGCCGCCCACGGCCACAAGCCGCGGCGTCCCCCCACCCAACAACCGCACGGCAAGATCAAAATACGCGCGGGCCCGGGCGCGCGCCTTGTGCGCCGATATCAGGCCCGTGACCATAGCCCTCACCCCGGCTCTGAGCGAAAGGAATGCCGGCAAGACGGCGAGACCGTCATAATCGGCCGTCTGTTCCAGATAACGATTCAGCAGATATGCGGCCTGGGTCTTTTGGCCAAAATACATCAGATCCATCACCGGAAACGCCAGCTCATAAAAAACGTCTATGTGAGACAGCGCGGGATTGAATTCAATGGCATCAAAAGGCGCCACCCGCCCCTCCAGGCAACAAAGATTGCCCAGATGCAGATCCCCATGACAGGCCCGGACTCGGCCCGCTGCCCGGCGCTGATCAAGATGCGCGCCAATATCGTCATAACACTGGGTGAGTTTTTTACCCCACTGCTGCAATTCCGAATCATTAAACAGCCGGTCGGTTTGCCGGGCAAGTCCCGAAAGAATATCGCCTCTGACCTTGTGCATGGCCCGGGCCCCGCCATATCGGGGATCGGCCGGCAGGCTGTTGTGGAACCGCGCCATCACCGCCGCCAGCTGGTCAATCAGGTCCAAGCTAAGCGGCCCCTGGGCGGCCATATGGCTCATGACCTCTTCATCCTTGAAGCGGATCATTTCCACCAGCCATTCCACCGCCCTGTCTGTTTCTGTAAGCTGTTGGTCCGGCTTGAGAATGAAGCCGCCCCTCTCGCGCAATACGGCCACACAGCCCCGATAAAGTTCCGGGGTCAGGCGGCGGTTGATGTCCACTTCTCGGCGGCAGTATTTTTCCCGCAACGACAGGGTGGAATAATCAAGAAACTCATTTTTCAGGTGTTTTTTGAGTTTGTAAGCTTTCTCGCCCACCAGAAAAACATGGGAAATATGGGTCTCCACATGCTCCACGGGATGATCGCCGTGACTCGCCGGATCCCGCAGAAAGTCAATCACCTGCTGCTGGTCAATATGATCTTTTTCATGATCTTCTTCCGGCATAAAATATCCTTTTGGTTCTCTCTTGGCGTGTATACCTTCAAAAGGATAAAACGTCGTTGCGATAAATCAACCTTTGACGCTCAGGCCGCCGGGGAGGTCCCGTATCGTTGCCGCAACAGGTTTTTTTGCACCTTGCCCATGCTGTTGCGCGGCAGTTCGTCCACAAAATAATAGACCTTCGGATGTTTGAACCGAGCCAGTTTTTCCGCAACTGCCGCCCGCACCCCCTCTTCCGACAGCTCCTCGCCCCCCTCCGGCACGATCACGGCAGCCACCGCCTCGCCAAAATCCGCATCGGGAAGACCGATGACCGCCGATTCCCGCACCCCGGGCAGGGCATCCAGACAGGCTTCGATTTCCTTGGGATAAATGTTGAGGCCCCCGGAAATAATCAGATCCTTGGCCCGTCCTTCCAGGGTCAGGCGGCCGTCTTCATCCAGATGCCCCACATCACCGGTGATGAAATAACCGTCGGCGCGAAATTCCTCGGCGGTTTTTTCCGCCATCCGCCAATAGCCCTTGAACACATTGGGCCCTTTGACCTCCACCACGCCGGTCTCGCCCGCTCCAAGGAGAGTACCGGCCTCATCGGCAATGCGCACGGCAATACCGGGCAGGGCATACCCCACGGTCCCCGCAAGACGCGCCCCGTCATAAGGGTTAGAGGTGATCATGCCGGTCTCGGTCATGCCATACCGTTCCAAAATACAGTGCCCGGTACGTTCTTCAAATGCCCGATGCAGTTGTGCCGTCATCGGCGCCGAACCGGAAATAAACAACCGCATGCCCTCACAGTCTGCGCGCCCGAAACCGGGATCGTCCAGAAGACGGGAATAAAAAGTGGGGACTCCCATCAATATCGTGGCTTTCTTCAGATGACGCCGCACCAGACTCACATCAAATTTTTCCAGGAAAATCACCGTCGAACCGTTCAGAAACGCCGTATGCAGCGCCACAAACAGTCCATGCACATGAAAGATTGGCAGGGCATGCAACAACACATCGCCCTCCTCAAACGCCCAATAATCCAGCAGGGTCAGCGCATTGGAAGCCAGATTGTCATGGCTCAGCATGGCCCCCTTGGGCTTGCCGGTGGTGCCCGAGGTATACAGAATCGCCGCCAGATCGTCTTTGGAGCGGGGTTCGATCCGCTCCTGCGGCGGCGTCGCCAGGGCATCGGCCCACCAGTGCGCCCCGGGTTCGGGACCCAGAATTTTCAGATGCGCCACCCCGAGCCTTGCCACGAGCGGCTGAAAATCGGCGTATTTTTCCGGCCGGCAGATAAAAATCCGCGGCGCGGCATCTTCGAGGAAATAAGCCACCTCCGCATCGGTATAGGCGGTATTGAGCGGAATAATGATGGCCCCGACCCTCAGACATGCCAGATAACAGGCCACCGCCCCCACTGACTTGTCCACCTGCATGACCACCCGGTCCCCTGGCCGCACCCCATGCGTCCCTAGCAGCGCGGCAAAACGGGCCGCAAGATCGTCCAGTGCACCGTAAGACCAACTCGTCCCCTCCGTCAATATAAACGCCGGTTTGTCCCGATATTGCCGGAAACGGGCCTGAAAAAGATCATACAGATTATCGCTCATGCGTTCTGTCCTCCTGTACTGCCTTGGCCCCGAGAGTACTCACCCCGGGGCCTGTCCAGCAAGAGGAAATGCCAAAAAATCTATTCCAGTTTTTCGACCCCCAGCGCCTTCAGGATATATTTTTCATAGATCGGTTCGCTGGTGCCTTTTTTCATTTTGCGCAGGAAATATTTCTCGAAGGCCAGTTTGGCAAGATGGACCCATTTGCCTTTTTTGAACCAGGTCACGTTGCGTGGCGGGATTTGCGGCATAGCGACAAATGCCGCCCCGTTATCCCCCATATCCGCAAGACAGATCGCATTCCAGGAAGCCTTGGCCTGAGGACTTTTGCCTTCCAGTTCCGCCTTGATGTTATGGGCAATGGCGGTCACCATGGATTCGATCATATACCCGGTTTTGGGCGTTCCTGTGGGCACCGGTGTTTCCTCCACCGGCGGAATGGCGACACAGACGCCTGCCGAATAAATATTGGGATAGGTCGGATTGCGCTGATAATCGTCAATCAGCACGAATCCCTTGGGGTTGCACAACCCTTCCACGCTGGCGACCGCCTCTACCCCGGTGAAAGGCGGGATCATCATGGCATGCACATAAGGCAGGCTGTGACGTTCCACCACCTCGCGCTTTTCGTTGTATTCTTCAACCTCAAAGGCGTCCGGGGTTACTTCCTTGACGCTGGCGTTGGTAATCCATTTGATGTGCCGGTTCCTGAGCTCGCTTTCCAGAAGCGTCTTGGAATCGCCCACGCCCCCCAGTCCCATATGACCAATATAGGGTTCAGCGGTTACAAAGGTTATCGGCACCTTGTGGCGGATTTTCTTGTCCCGTAGCGCCTTGTCGAGGATAAAGGCATATTCATAAGCCGGCCCGAAACAGCTGGCCCCCTGAAACGCGCCCACCACCACGGGCCCCGGATTTGCCACCAGTTTTTCAAAGTCCCGAAAACTGTCCTCGGCATGTTCCAGGGTACAGATGGAGCGGGTATGATACGCGGGCCCCGCCCCCTTGATCTGGTCGAAGGCCAACCGTGGACCGGTGGTGATGACCAGAAAATCATAGCTCTCCTCCGTCCCGTCGGCGAGAATCAGCCGGTTTTCCCCGGCATGAATTTTATCCACGCGCTGGGCCAGAAACCGCACCCCTTTTTTCGCCAGATAGGGTTCCAGATCAAAACTGATGTCCTCCGCCTTGCGCCAGCCCACCGCCACCCAGGGATTGGAAGGAACAAATTTGAATTTCGGACTTTCATTGATCAGCAGCACCTCGTGCTCGCGGCCCAGCATCTCCCTGATTTCATAGGCCGCCGGGACACCTCCCGTGCCGGCCCCGACAATGACTATGCGCGCCATATCATGTCTCCTTACAGCCTTTAATACATTTCAAGACTGTAAAAAGACCACGTTTTGCCGAAAAAGTCTGTGACCTGGATCACATAAGGGGAAATTATTCCTCCGCCTTGCGGGCCGTGATGTCCACCATAACCGTCACGTCAAGGCCCACCCACTGACCGGTGGCCCACATGCCCTGTCCCACCCCGTAATCGGTGCGCACCAGCCGTAGTTCCCCCCGGGCCCGGGCCAGACCATCAATCAGACGCAAACTGAACGGCAACACCACCGGCCGGCTGACATCGCGAATGGTGAGCGTGCCGTGAGCCTCATAACGCCCATTCCCCAGCGCCCGCACATCGGAAGAGACAAAACGGGCCTCGGGGAAGGCGCTGACATGGAACCAGTCCTGTCCCGGCAGGGCGCCGTTGCGCTGCTTGTCCCCGGCTTCTACCGACGCCATGTTGATATTTACCCGGATGACCGCCTGTTCGGGGGCGGCCGGGTCAAACCGGATCGCCGCGCGCCAGTCCCGGAACAGGCCTTCAAAGGGTGTGCCGGTCTGTGTAGCCTTAAAGCCGAGCCGGCTTGCCTCATAATCCACCTGCCAATCGGCGGCCAACGCCAAAACCGGCACGGCCATTACCATCAGAACAACAAACAAATGGCGCATTATGACTTTCCCCGCTTCACAAAGGGGAGCATTCTGGCAAGCACGTCATCCCGATCCATAAAATGATGTTTCAGTGCCCCTGCCATATGCACCCCGATCAGTCCGATGGTCCCGAAGGCCAGTATTTCATGGATTTCCTTGAGCAGGGCCTCCATCGTTTTTTTATCCGCCACGGTGGAAAAATACGGCAGATGCGGCCAGTCCAGAACCCCATAAAGCACTGTTGGCAGATTCCAAGGAGAAGCCGACACCATGGCCCAGCCGCTCAGCGGCAGGACGATCATCAGCACATAAAACAGCCCATGGGTCAACCGCGCCAGGACTTTTTCCCAGGCCGCCAGATGCTCCGGCAGCGGCGGCGGACGGTGCATCAGCCGCCAGCCCAGCCGACACAGGGACAACACCAGAACCGTAATACCAATGGATTTATGCAGCTGATACAATTTCAGCTTTTCGGCCGCCGCGCTATCCGGCAGGCCGGTCATGTAAAACCCCAGGCCCAGCAGAATGAAAATTGCCACCGCAATCAGCCAGTGCAGAACAATGGCTACTATGGAATAACGGGTCATGACTGTATCCCTGTGTTGTCTCGCGGCACGGCCCCTGATTCCGAAAAAAGTTATGCCAAAGCCCGGCCGAACGAAGTAATGATAAGGGTTACTGGATGAATTCCGCTTCAATCCTGAGCGTCACCTCGTCACTGACCACGGGTACATATTTATCCAGCCCCCAGTCGGACCGTTTCAGACGCCCGGTGGCGGAAAATCCCAATGCCGGCTTGTTTTTCATGGGATGCTGAAACGCCTTGTTCAGGGTAACGTCAAGAGTGACGGGTTTGCTCACCTCCTTAATGGTCAGGTCGCCCATAACACGGCCGGTATTCTCCCCGGTCACCTCTATGGACGTGGCCTTGAAGGTCATGCGGGGATAGGCGGCTGCGTCGAAAAAGTCCGCGCTTTTCAGATGATCGTCCAGTTTTTCTACGCCGCTGTCCACACTGGCGGCCTCAATGGTCACCATCAGGGAACTTTGGGACGGATCTTGCGCATCAAAATTCAGATCCACGTCAAAATCATTAAACCGGACCACAGGAAAGGACAGCCCCAAATGGCTGTAGGAGAACAGGATATAGGCATGGGTTTTGTCCATTTCATATGTCCCGGATGGTACGTCAAGCGCCACCTCCCGGGCCTCTGGGCGATAGGCCACTGTTGCCGTCACAAGAACCATTACCGCCATGAGAATTGTTTTTTTCATGCGATTCTCTCCTTCTCCTGTTTTGCGTTGCATGTGCCAAGCATATATGCTGCGGGCGTCACTCAATCTTCACAATTTCGTGAACCGGTCCTCTCAACAGGTCTGACAAATCAGGATACGGATTTACAGACAGACGAAAAACCGCCTATATATGGGTCACTTCCATATAAGGATACAAGCCTTTCATGACCACCATATATGGGGACAAACACAAACCAGATCACATTCGGGAGCAGTCTTTATGACGGCCTCTCCTGCATTATCGCTCATGTTTCAGGGTACGGGATCAGATGTGGGCAAGTCGCTGATCGTGGCCGGGCTGTGCCGGGCCTACGCCAATCGTGGTCTTGCCGTTCTGCCGTTCAAACCCCAAAATATGTCCAATAATGCCGCCGTGACAGCGGATGGCGGCGAGATTGGCCGTGCCCAGTGGCTACAGGCGCGGGCAGCCCGGGCCACGCCCAGCGTGCACATGAATCCGGTGCTTCTCAAACCTCAGACGGATATCGGCGCCCAGGTCATTGTGCAGGGCAAGGTGCGCGGCACCGCCGCCGCAATGGATTATCAAACCCTGAAGGCGGAGCTGATGGACGCCGTGATGGACAGTTATGACCATCTGCGCGGGCGGGCCGACCTGGTGCTGGTGGAAGGTGCGGGCAGCCCGGCGGAGGTGAACCTGCGCGCCCATGACATCGCCAATATGGGGTTTGCCCGCCGCGCCCGCTGCCCCGTGGTGCTGATCGGCGATATCGACCGGGGCGGTGTGATTGCGAGCCTCGCGGGCACCCATGCGATTCTGGAGGCGGAAGACCGCGCCATGATCACGGGCTTCCTGATCAATAAATTCCGCGGCGATGTGCGGCTGTTTGACGATGGCTACCGCTTCATTGCCGATAAAACCGGTTGGCCCGGTTTCGGCGTGGTGCCCTTCTGGCGGGACGCCGGGAAACTGCCCGCCGAGGACGCCGTGGTGCTGGAGAGACCGTCACCAGCCGCCGCCGAAAAAATCCATATCGCCATCCCGATGCTGAGCCGGATTTCCAATTTCGACGATTTCGATCCGCTGAAATTGGAACCGGACGTGTTGGTGGAGTTCGTACCGCCCGGCTGGCCTCTGCCGCGCGAAGCTGACGTGATCATCCTGCCCGGCAGCAAGGCGACCATCGCCGACCTGAATTTTCTCCGCGCCCAGGGCTGGCATATCGACCTTCTCAGCCATCTGCGTCATGGCGGGCGGGTGCTGGGCATTTGCGGCGGCTATCAGATGCTGGGGCGCACACTCTATGACCCGGACGGCATCGAAGGGCCGCCCGGCCAGAGCGCCGAGGGCCTGGGACTTTTGGATCTGAACACCCGCTTTGCAGCCACAAAGCGGCTTGAAGAAGTGAGCGGCCGGCATCTGCTCACCGGCCAGCCGGTCACAGGCTATGAAATGCATATGGGCCGCAGCACGGGCCCCGCCACCACCCGGCCGATGGTGCTCCTCAACGACCGTCCGGACGGGGCGCGTTCAGAAGACGGGCTGGTGGAAGGCTGTTACCTGCACGGCCTGTTCGCAGAGGATGCCTTCCGCGCCGCCTGGCTTAGGGAGCTGCGCCCCGGCCGCCGGGCCAGCACGGCCTATGCCGGCCGGGTGGACCACCTGCTCGACGGCCTCGCTGATCACCTGGAACGCCATCTCGACCTCGACGCCCTGCTACAGGCGGCACGGGCGTTCAGGAACCTTCCGTAATGGCGGCACTTTCGCTCTCCTTCCCGTCGCTCCCGCCTACGCGGAAATGGCGAAAATGACGAAAGAGAAGCGGCAAGGACAAGCAAGGGAAACGTCATCTATCATGTTTTGGTTTCATTCAGGATAGCATGCGTCATCGCGAACCCGCGTCAGCGGGTGTGGCGATTCATAAGCCTGCTGTCCCTATGAGATATGACCATTGGTTTCATGGCTTCACAATAATGAACAGGCTTTTGACGGGGCTGCCCTGACCCGGAATCTCCGAAAAAGAACAAGGCCACCGTTCTCTTGACTTCAATTTAAAATGATTCTAAATTTTCAGAAATTTCTGAAATTTAAGGAAATACAGAAAATGAAGCTTTCCGATCCGTTGCAGGCCTTCGTCTCCCATTTCGGGGAAATGGGCAGCCGCTGGGGCATCAACCGCACGGTGGGGCAGATTTACGCCCTGCTGTATATCAGCGAAGAGGCATTGTGCGCCGATGAGATTGCCGCAGCGTTGCATATCTCACGCTCCAATGTGAGCATGGGACTGAAGGAGCTGCAAAGCTGGCGCCTGGTGCGGCTCAAACATTTTCCGGGCGACCGCAAGGATTATTTCACCGTACCCGAAGACATCTGGGAGATTGTGCGCACCCTGGTGGAGGAACGCCGCAAACGGGAAATCGAGCCCACGCTGTCGGTGTTGCGCGATATCCTGATGAAACAGCCGCCGGACAAGGATGAGGCCTATGCCCACAGGAAACTCGAAGAACTGCATGATCTGATCGATATGCTGACCCGCTGGTACATGGACATGCAGAAAATCGACAATGAGCGTCTGGTGCACCTTCTGAGCCTCGGCGCCAAGGTCTACAAACTTTATGAAATGAAAAACAAACTGCGGCTGATTCCGGGGCGAAAATCCCAGGAACACCGCGCATCCGCAAAGCCCCAGAAATCCGAGGAGACAGACGATGTTTGACCTCGATCCCCTGCTTCTGGCCCGTATCCAGTTTGCCTTCACCATTTCTTTCCATATCGTTTTTCCCGCCTTCACCATCGGTCTGGCAAGCTGGCTGGCCGTCCTTGAAGGGCTGTGGCTCAAGACCGGCAATCCGGTCTATCGCGACATCTACAGATTCTGGGTCAAGATTTTCGCCGTCGCTTTCGGCATGGGCGTGGTCTCAGGCGTGGTGATGTCCTATCAGTTCGGCACCAACTGGTCGGCCTTTTCCGACAAGACTGGCAATATCATGGGGCCGCTTCTGGGGTATGAGGTGCTCACCGCCTTTTTCCTCGAGGCCAGTTTCCTGGGCGTCATGCTGTTCGGCTGGAACCGGGTGAGTGCGAAAATGCACTTTGCCGCCACCGTCGTGGTGGCCATCGGCACCCTGATCTCCAGCTTCTGGATCCTGTCCGCCAACAGCTGGATGCAAACCCCGCAGGGCTTCCGCATCGACGAGATGGGCATCTTTCATCCCACCGACTGGTGGGAGGTGATTTTCAACCCCTCCTTCCCGTATCGCTTTGCCCATATGGTGACAGCCGCCTATCTGACCACCGCCTTTGTGGTCGGCGGGGTGGCGGCCTTTTACCTGTGGCGCGGCCGGCATCGGCAGCCGGCGCGGGTCATGTTCGCCATGGCCATGCTGATGGCGGTCTTTGTGGCGCCCTTGCAGATTTTCATCGGTGATCTGCACGGGCTCAACACCCTCAAGCATCAACCCGCCAAGGTGGCCGCCATGGAAGGCATCTGGGACACGGAAAAAAGCGCCGGTCTCAGGCTGTTCGCCTGGCCCGACGAAGCGGCGGAAACCAACCATTATGAAGTTCAGGTGCCGGGGCTCGCCAGCCTGATTCTTACCCATGACTGGCAGGGCGAGGTGAAGGGGCTCAAGGAATGGGCGAAGGAAGATCGCCCGCCCGTGGCCATCGTGTTCTGGTCGTTCCGGGTGATGGTGGGCCTGGGCACGCTGATGGCGCTGACCGGAGTCTTCGCGCTGATCCTCCATTTTCGCAAGCGACTCTATGACAGCCGCTGGTTCCAGATCTGGTGTATGGCGCTCACCCCGTCCGGTTTCATTGCCCTGCTCGCGGGCTGGTTTGTGACGGAAGTAGGCCGTCAGCCCTATACGGTTTACGGCCTGCTGCGTACGGATCAGTCCGCCTCCCCGATCCTCGGTGAACAGGTGGCCGTGTCGCTGTTGGCCTTTGTGGTGGTATATACCTTCCTGTTCGGCGCCGCCAGCTATTATATCCTGCGCACGCTTGCCAAAGGCCCGACTGAAAGCAGTGAGGAGGCCGATGAAACCCCGTATGGCGCGCATGGCCTGAAACAGCCGCCCACCGCTGCGGACATGCTGGGTGAATAAGGAGACGAACGATGTTCAATTTTGACAGCTTTCTCAATCTGCCGCTGATCTGGGGCGGCCTGATCGCTACCGCTATCCTGCTTTATGTGCTGCTGGACGGTTTTGATCTGGGGCTTGGCATCCTGTTTCCCTTCGCCCCCGATGAACAAAGTCGGGACCGCATGATGAACAGCATCGCGCCGTTCTGGGACGGGAATGAAACCTGGCTGGTGCTGGGCGGCGGTGGCCTGTTCGCGGCTTTTCCCCTGGCCTATGCGGTACTGTTGCCGGCGCTCTATATTCCGATCATCCTGATGCTGCTGGGGCTGATTTTCCGGGGCGTGGCGTTTGAATTCCGGTTCAAGGCCACAGGCCGGGACCGCCAGCTGTGGGATCTGGCGTTTCATAGCGGTTCGCTGCTGGCCACCTTTATGCAGGGCATGGTGCTAGGTGGGTTCGTGCAGGGAGTTATGGTAGCAGGCCGCAGCTTCGCGGGCGGGCCATTTGACTGGCTCACCGCCTTCAGCGTCATGACCGGTCTCGCCCTGGTGTTCGGCTATACCCTGCTGGGGGCCACCTGGCTGGTAATGAAAACCGACGGCCCCTTGCAACACTGGGCCCGGCGGGTGGCCCGGTATGTATTGGGTTTTGTGGGGCTTGGCCTGGCGTTGGTCAGCCTGACCATGCCATTCCTCAATGAAGGAGTGAAGGAGTTCTGGTTCTCTCTGCCCAACTTCTGGGCATTGTTGCCACTTCCACTGATCACCGCCGGGCTGTTCGCGCTGCTTTGGCGCAGCCTTGGCCGCGGCCGGGAGGTTCAGCCCTTTCTGCTCGCACTCACAATTTTCCTGATGGGGTTCCTGGGGCTCGGCCTCAGCCTCTGGCCCTGGGTTGTGCCCTACCACTTTACACTGGAAGAGGCCGCCGCCGCCCCGGAAAGCCTGTCGCTGCTGTTGGTGGGGGCGGTAATCTTCCTGCCGATGGTGCTCGCTTATACCGCCTGGAGTTATTATGTGTTCCGGGGAAAGACAGCGGAAAATGAAACCACTTACTAAAGGTCAGAAACAATGGCTATGGTTCCTGATCCTGGGGATCGGGAGCCTCGTCGCCACCGGCCTGCTCTCCCTCCTCGTCAAGCTGGTGATGAATATCTTCTGACGCCTGTGCTTGCGGCAATGCCGCTTTTCCGTTATAGCTTTTCCCGATGGTGCCTAGCCCCCGCATCGGGGACCGGGATAATAGGGAACACGGACGGAAATGATTCCGAAACCGTGGCTGTGCCCGCAACTGTATGTGGCGAGCCGCTTGCCCAGAGACCACTGGATCATCATACAGGATCCGGGAAGGTATGCAGACGGCCCTGACCCATGAGCCAGGAAACCTGCCATCACGTCGCCCGCCGGCCCTCGGGACAAGGGACCGGGACGGAACGGATTTTCCCCTCCGGTTATCCCCTTTGGCGACATGACTGTAACATGTGTGACAAGGTGCCCTTTTCGCCCGGGCGCCCTGCATTACGGGAGAGGATCCGGATCAGACATCATGAATGAGCAACACCCGCTTCATCAGCATCTTTTTCACATCTTCCTGTTGGCCCTTGCCCTGCTGATCGGATTTTTCAACCTGTTTATTGGCGAAGTTCCCCTTTCCGCCGGGGATATTCTGGCGGGCCTTGCCGGTACGGGAGACGAAACCACCACCATCATCATACAGGAACTGCGCCTGCCCCGGGTGGCCCTCGGGCTTCTGGCGGGAGCAACCCTGGGACTCAGCGGCGCAGCATTGCAGGGACTGTTACGCAATCCGCTGGCGGACCCCGGGGTGATCGGCGTGTCCTCCAGCGCGGGGCTCGGCGCCGTCATCGCCATTTATTTCGGGCTCAGCGCGAGCCTCCCCCTCACCGTGCCGCTTCTGGCCATGACCGGGGCGCTACTGGCAACCCTGGTGCTGTTGTTTCTCGCCGCCCGCGACGCCAGCATCCTGACCCTGATCCTTGCCGGCATCGGCATCAGTTCACTGGCCACCGCCCTGATGTCCCTGGTTCTTAATTTCGCGCCCACCGCCATGAGCGTACAGGATATGATCATGTGGCTGCTGGGCAGCTTGGAAAACCGTACCATCCAGGACCTGGGACTGGCGCTGCCCTTTATTCTGTTGGGCTGGGGCCTGATGTTGGGGGTCGGACAAGGACTGGACGCCACCAGCCTGGGCGAAGAAACCGCACATACGCTGGGCATCAACCTGAAACGGCTGAGGCTTCAGGTGGTTCTTGGCAGTGCGCTGAGCGTAGGCGCCGTGGTTTCCATCTGTGGAGCGGTGGGTTTTGTGGGGCTGGTGGTGCCCCATATCATGCGCCATTTCGTGGGGCATGCGCCCGGCCGGCTGCTGCTGTCCAGCGCCCTGGGCGGTGCCATTCTGCTGAGCCTCGCCGATCTTGCCACCCGGCTGCCAATAGGGCAGGGGCAGCTGCGCCTGGGCGTGGTCACCGCCTTTGTGGGCGCTCCGCTGTTCCTGTATATCATTTACAAAACCCGGGAGATGATGCGATGAACCATCAGAATGACGGACCGCTCGGACTGTGGGCCGAGGATCTCCGGGTCAAGGTTGGCGGCAGACAGATCCTTAAAGACGTCACCTTCTGTCTGCCCCGAGGCGGGGTTGTGGGCCTGATCGGCCCCAATGGCGCGGGCAAAAGCACTTTGCTGCGCGCCACGTTGAACCTGATCACACCGCAGAGCGGCCGGGTCCGGATTGACGGCCGCGACAGCGCCAGTTTCCCCCCGAAAGAGCGCGCCCGCAAGATCGCCTATATGGCCCAGGGCGCACCGGTACACTGGCCGCTGACGGTGGGGTATCTGGTGGCTCTGGGCCGCATTCCCCATCTCGATCCGTGGCGGAAGCTCGGCGCGCAAGACCAGGCAGCTATCGACCGGGCGCTCAGACTCACCGATACGCTACACTTGAAAGACCGAATCACCACCACACTCTCCGGCGGCGAACGGGCCTGCGCCATGCTGGCACGCGCCATCGTCTCCGACGCGCCCTATCTTCTGGTTGACGAGCCGGTGGCAAGCCTGGATCCGTTTCATCAGTTACAGGTGATGACGATCCTGAAGGATCTGGCGCGCGAAGGACACGGGGTCATGATCGTGCTGCATGACCTCACCCTGGCGCAGCGATTCTGCGATTACCTGATCCTGCTTCATGAGGGCGAAGTGCTGGCGCAGGGCGGCCCAGATACGGTGTTAAACGACGAATACCTTGCCCGCGCCTTCCACATCCGCGCCGCCCGCTGGCGGGAAAACGGGGATCATTTCCTAGTGCCGCGTACGGGGCTTGCGCCTTATGAGCGGGAAACGAAAAACGCCTGATAGGCCCGGAGCATGTCTTTGAGTACCGGCCGCAACGCCTGCGCCCGGTCTTCAAGGAAGGTATAGGGCGCCTCTTCCCGCATATAGCTGGCCTGCGCGATTTCCATCTGAATCGCGTGGATATTCCGCGCCGGATCGCCGTAATGACGGGTGATATAACCGCCCTTGAAACGGCCGTTCAGCACCGTCTCGTAGGGGGACTTTTGACCCAGTTCCAGAAGTCGCGCAGCCACCTCAGGGGCACAGCTCACCCCCCCTCCCGTGCCCAGGTTAAGATCCGGAAGTGTCCCCTCAAAAAACCGTGGCACCCGGCTCTTGATCGAATGGGCATCCCATAACAGGGCAACCCCATATTTTTGCCGCAAACGATCCAGTTCCGCCCGCAGCCGCTTGTGATAAGGCCGCCAGTACCGTTCAACCCGTTCGGCCACTTCGTCCGACGTCGGGGTCTCACCGTCAAGATAAAGCGGTTGGTCGTCAAAACTGGTGGTCGGGCAGATTTCCGTCTCGCTCTGTCCTGGATAAAGCGCGCTGCCGCCGGGATCCCGGTTCAGATCCACCACATACCGGCTGTAGCGGGCCCGGATCACCGAAGCCCCAAGCTCCCGGCAAAAATCATACAACCGGTCCACATGCCAGTCGGTATCCGCCAGTTCCCACCCCACTCCTGTCATGCGGCCGGCAAGGGCCCCGGGAATCTCCTGACCCACATGCGGCATGCTGATCAGCAACGGGCCGTCACCCGCCTCAAACTCATAGACCGGATCACTCATGATCCCCTCCGGAAGGCAGGATCGCTTTGGCAGGGCCAGAAAACGCCCCATCCCGCACCAGACGCGCGGCCTTGTCCAGATCGGGGGCAAAATAGCGGTCCTGATCATAAAACGCCACCTCTTCCCGGATGATCTGGTGAAACTTCTGGAGCGCGGGCGAGGTTTTCAGCGGATGCAGCAGATCAATGCCCTGCACCGCCGCCAGAAGCTCGATGCCCACTACCGTTGCCGCATTGCGGGCCATGTCATGAAGCCGGCGCGCACCAAAGGTGGCCATGCTTACATGATCTTCCTGATTGGCGGAGGTGGGCAGGCTGTCCACGCTGGAGGGATGGCTCAGGGTCTTGTTTTCCGACACCAGCGCCGCTGCGGTCACCTGGGCGATCATGAACCCGGAATTGAGCCCGCTGTCCTGCACCAAAAAGGCAGGCAGGCCGCTCATTTTGGGATCCACCAGAATGGCAAGCCGGCGTTCCGACAGCGCGGCAATCTCGGATATGGCCATGGCGAGAATATCGGCGGCGAAGGCCACCGGTTCGGCATGAAAATTGCCCCCGGAGATCACGTCCCCCTGTTCGGGGAAGATCAGCGGGTTGTCGGTCACCGCATCCGCTTCGCACAGCAGGGTCGCCGCGGCCTGACGGATCAGGTCCAGCGCCGCCCCCATCACCTGCGGCTGGCAACGCAGGGAATAGGGATCCTGCACTTTCTTGCAATTTTGGTGCGAGGCGAGAATCCCACTGCCCTCCAGCAATACCGGATAAAGCGGCGCCACGTCGATCTGCCCCGGCTGACGGCGCGCGGCATGGATGCGCCCGTCAAAGGGCGCGATGCTGCCCTTCAGCGCATCAATGCTCATGGCCCCCGCCACCACCGCTGCGGCAAACACATCCTCAATCATAAACAAAGCCTTAAGCGCCAGGGCCGTTGAGACTTGTGTGCCGTTGAGCAGCGCCAGGCCCTCCTTGGCCGCGAGGTTCAGGGGTTTCAAACCGGTCTTGTCCAGCGCTACCGGCGCCGGGAGTTTTTCGCCCTCAAGATAAATATGACCATATCCCATCAGCGCCGCCGTGAGATGCGCCAGCGGCGCCAGGTCCCCCGACGCGCCGACGGACCCTTTTTCCGGAATGGCGGCGACCAGGCCGGCATTGTTAAAGTCTATCAGAGCGCGCACCACCTCCGGTCGCACGCCGGACAGACCCTGCGACAGGCTGGAAATCTTCAAGGCGATAATCAGCCGCACCACCTCTTCCGGCAGGTCCTTCCCCACACCGCAACTGTGGGACAGCACCAGATTTCTCTGCAACTCTTCCAACTGGTCTTTGGGGATTCCTGTATGGGCCAGAAGGCCGAAACCGGTATTGATGCCATAGGCGGTTTTGTCTTCTGCGATGATTTTTTCCACCACCGCGCGGGATTTTTCGATCCGTTGCCAAGCCCCGTCCTCAAGTTTAAGATGATGGGTTTCCTGAGAAAGACGGCGTAGATCCGCCAGGGTGAGATCTCCGGGGCGCAGGATAAATTCTGAGGTCATGATGTCATTCCCCCTCATTTAACATCGGCAGATTCAGATGATGTTCACGGGCACACTCACGGGCAATGTCATAGCCCGCATCCGCATGACGCATCACACCGGTGGCCGGATCATTCCACAACACCCGCGCAATGCGTCGGGCCGCCGCCTCGGTGCCGTCGCACAGCACCACCATGCCCGCATGCTGTGAAAAGCCCATGCCGACACCGCCACCGTGATGCAGGCTGACCCAGGTAGCTCCGCTCGCCGTATTCAACAGCGCATTGAGCAGCGGCCAGTCGGACACTGCATCCGAACCGTCCTTCATGGCTTCGGTTTCCCGGTTGGGGCTCGCCACCGAGCCACTGTCCAGATGGTCGCGGCCAATCACCACCGGCGCCTTCAGTTCTCCGGACCTCACCATGTCGTTAAAGGCCAGACCCAGCCGGTGCCGCTCGCCAAGCCCGACCCAGCAGATCCGCGCCGGCAGCCCCTGGAACTGGATGCGTTCCCGGGCCATGTCCAGCCAGTTATGCAGGTGTTTGTGGTCCGGCAGCAGTTCCTTGACCATCTGGTCAGTTTTGTAAATATCCTCCGGATCGCCGCTCAGGGCCGCCCAGCGGAACGGCCCGATGCCCCGGCAGAACAGCGGCCGCACGTAGGCCGGCACAAATCCCGGAAAGGCAAAAGCGTCCGTCACCCCTTCCTCAAACGCCATCTGGCGGATGTTGTTGCCATAATCAAAAGTGGGCACGCCCATTTTATGGTAGGCCAGCATGGCTTCCACATGCCGGGCCATGGACCGGCGCGCCGCCGCCGCCGTACCCTTGGGATCTCGCGCGCGGCGCTGGTCCCATTCCTCTACACTCCAGCCAATGGGAAGGTATCCATTAACCGGGTCATGGGCCGAGGTCTGATCGGTCACCGCATCCGGGCGGATGCCGCGTTCCACCATTTCGGGCATGATCTCGGCCGCATTGCCCAAAAGTCCGACAGAAACGGCGTCGCCCCGCTCGGTGGCCTCCCTGATGAGTTGCATGGCCTCGTCGAGGCTGTCGGCCCGGCGGTCCAGATAGCCGGTGCGCAGCCGGAAGTCGATGCGGTCAGAGCGGCATTCGATAGCCAATATGCTGGCGCCCGCCATGGTGGCGGCCAAAGGCTGCGCCCCGCCCATGCCGCCAAGCCCGGCGGTCAGGATCCATTTCCCCTTGAGATCTCCGCCATAGGACTGCCGGCCCATTTCCACAAAGGTCTCATAGGTGCCCTGCACGATCCCTTGGGAGCCGATATAGATCCAGCTTCCCGCCGTCATCTGGCCATACATCATCAAGCCCTTGCGATCCAGGTCGTTAAAATGATCCCAGGTGGCCCAGTGCGGCACCAGATTGCTGTTGGCGATCAGCACCCGCGGGGCATTTTCATGGGTGCGGAAGATGCCCACCGGCTTGCCGGATTGCACCAGCAGGGTTTCATCCTCTTCCAGATTTTTCAGGCTGTCCACAATACGGTCAAAACACTCCCAGTTCCGGGCCGCCTTGCCAATACCGCCATAAACCACCAGGTCCTCCGGATGTTCGGCCACATCCGGGTCCAGATTATTCATCAGCATGCGCAGTGGCGCCTCCGCCGCCCAGTGTTTTGCGTTGAGTTCTGGGCCGGTTGGAGCCTTGATCACTCTCGTATTCTGTTGCGTCATCATTCTATACCTGTCTATACAAGATTAATTAAAAATATTGATTTATCGTCCCCCGTTTCGTGATCCAGTTCATAAAAACCTCACCACAAAACCTGGGAGCAGAGCACTTAAGGGGTAAATTTTCCCGATAACTCGTAACGGTTGCCGGGATGATACAGACTCGCAATGGTCGCCACCTGATCATGGGACCACGTCCGCCGTTCAATCAGCAGGCACGGCTCATCCGCGTCCATGCAAAGCTGGGCGCGTATCTCCGCCGAGGGCTGTACAGCCCGCACCACATGTTCCGCCTGCAACAGCGGAGCTTCGGTGATCAGATATTCATAAGGCGTGATACGGGTAAAATCTTGCTCAAGATAGCCAGGAACCACCGTTGCATTGACAAACCGGTCTTCCAGCTGGATGGGTTGCCCCTGTTCTTCGTGAAGAATCAGGGAATGAAACACCTCTGTGCCGACCTCCAGCCCCATGGCCTGCGCCGTATGGGGGTCGGCCTGGGTTTTTTCAAGCGCCAGGACCTGGGCAGAATAGTGATGTCCCCGGTTGCGGACCTCATCGGCGATATTGTGAATTTCCAGAGGGTGGCTGCGGGCCTTGAGATCGGCCACAAAGGTGCCAACCCCGGCCAGACGTTCAAGGTATCCTTCGTCGGTGAGCTCCCGCAAGGCCCGGTTGGTGGTCATGCGCGAAACGCCGAACTGCTTCACCAGGTCATTTTCGGACGGCACCCGCATGCCTGGCGCCCAGTCCCCCGCCCGGATGCGCTCCAGAATATGATTCTTGATTTTCCTATATAACGGAGCGGCAGCCACCGCGCTTCTGTTGCTCATGCTGTTTTCTCGTCCTTTGGTTGACTTTTATCCGGACTCTTTATCCGGACTTTGGCGCCGCCAGAAGTTTTTCCATGGTCGCCCGGAAATTCCGGACAATATCGTCTTCCACTTTGTGGCGGCCATCGCGGATGATCCACTGTCCGCGCACCATAACATCCTTAATGACCGGCGTCGTCCCGTTAAAGACAAAACTGTCGATCAAGGCCTCATCGGGACATCCCGCAAAAGCGGGGGCTTCCGGATCAAGAATCATCAGATCGGCCCGCTGACCCACGGCAAGCGCGCCTGTCTTCAAACCGCTGGCCCGGGCACCGCCCATCAGCGCTGCCCGCAACAGCCGTTCCCCCGTATGAGGCGTCTGCACACTGGCGGCAAGATTGCGGTGACGATACCAGAGCCGCTGGCCATATTCCAGCCAGCGCAACTCTTCCCGAAGATCGCGGCTGACATGGCTGTCCGAACCAATGGCGATGCACCCGCCGTCCTCCAGATAATCGGCCAACGGGAACAACCCATCTCCCAGATTGGCTTCCGTCGTGGGGCACAGGCCCGCCACCGCGCCACTTTGCGCCAGCTTTTGCCGCTCACCACTGTCCAGGTGGGTCGCATGCACCAGGCACCAGCGTTCGTCCACTTCCACATGGCTCATCAGATAATCCACCGGACGCTGGCCGCACCATAGCCGGCAGTCCTCCACCTCCTTGACCTGTTCGGCGATATGAATGTGGCGAACCGCCTCGGGGGCGAAATTTTCCATCTCCCGCAGAGCGTCCAGGGGCACAGCGCGCAGGCTGTGAAATGCGAGGCCCAAGGACTGGTTATCGCCCAGTCGTGCTTTCAGACTGGCCCAGAGTGTTGCGTAAGCCTCAGGATCAAGCGCGAACCGCCTTTGTTCCGGCAGCAGGCCGCTGGCGCCAAACCCGCTGGTCATATACATCACCGGCAGCAGCGTGAGCGCCAGCCCCACCTCCGCCGCCGCCCGCATTAACGACAGGGACAGCTCCGCCGGATCGTCATAAACCACACCCCCCGGCTGGTGATGCAGGTAATGAAATTCGCAAACCCCGCCATATCCGCCTTTGGCCAGTTCAAGATAAAGCCCGCGGGCCAGATGATACAGGTCTTCCGGATTGATTCGGCCGGCAAAATGATACATTAACTGCCGCCAAGTCCAGAAGCTGTCCTGTGTGGACGCCCGGTATTCCGCAAGCCCCGCCATGGCCCGCTGGAACGCATGGGAATGACAATTGATCACCGTCGGCAAGGCATATCCCCTGATTCGCCGACCGCGGGAATTTTCCACGCTGGCCTGTATCTTGGTAATATGGCCACGCGCATCCAGTTCCAGCAGGACATTGTCCCGCCAGCCTTCTTCCAAATAGGCTTTTTGCAGTATAATCTGCGTCATCGCTCACCAGTTATCATAACTTGTATAGACAAGTTAAGTCTAGATCACTTATAGTCAAAGTCAATACAGAAAAATGAAAAAGGATTCTATCATGCCGGACGATACCACATCCAATATGATCTGGGAAAATGCCACGCTTCTGACGCTCTGTGATAATGGCGCCCCTTACGGACGGATTGATGATGGGGCACTGGTCATCCAGGATGGCCTCATCGCCTGGGCAGGACCCCGCGCCGAGCTGCCGTCGCCGTTTTCAGGCCTTGCGCGGCGGGATTGTGGCGGGCGATACATAACCCCAGGCCTGATCGACTGTCACACCCATCTGGTCTATGGCGGCGCACGCATTGATGAATTTGAACAACGCCTGGCCGGGGTTCGTTATGAAGACATCGCCCACGCGGGAGGCGGCATCCTGTCCACCGTTCGGGCCACTCGCGAAACACCGGAAGACCAGCTATATAAGACCGCCGCAACGCGCCTTAAGCAGATGATCCGGCATGGCGTAACCACAATCGAGATCAAGTCTGGATACGGGCTTGATACGGAAAGCGAGATGAAAATTCTGAGGGTGGCCCGGCGACTGGGACAGGACTTGCCGGTAGATGCAAGCGTCACCTTTCTGGGGGCCCATGCTCTGCCGCCGGAATATAAAGATAACCGTCAGGGATATATTGACCTGATTTGCGACGAAATGCTGTCCCGCATCGCCGAGGACAAACTGGCCGATGCCGTGGACGGATATTGTGAGAAAGTGGGCTTCAGCGCCGCTGAAATGGACCAGGTCTTTCAGGCGGCCACCCGCCTTGGCCTGAAGGTCAAACTTCACGCGGAGCAGTTGTCCAATTGTCATGGGGCAATTCTCGCCGCCCGCCACAAGGCGCTGTCCGCCGATCATCTGGAATATCTGGACGAGGCCGGTGTCGACGCGTTGGCCAGCGCCGGCATGGTGGCCGTACTTTTGCCGGGGGCCTATTATTTCCTGAAAGAAACCCAGAAGCCGCCCGTGGGCCTGTTGCGGCGCTACAATGTGCCCATGGCCATCGCCACGGATCACAATCCGGGCACATCCCCGGCTCTGTCGCTGCCTTTGATGATGAATATGGCCTGCATCCTGTGGGGACTGACCCCGGAAGAAGCCCTCACCGGCGTTACCCATCATGCCGCGCGCGCCCTGGGAATGGCGGATCGGGGCCGCCTCGATCCCGGCCAGAAGGCGGATTTTGTCCTGTGGGACATCGGCCATCCCGCGGAACTCGCCTATCAGATCGGCGGCAATGCCTGCGCCGGCGTCATCAAGGCAGGTCGGGAACTGGACCTTGGGGATTAGGTCTCTTTCGCGGTTCAGAAAATCGCAAGATAACTGTCATATTCCAGGCTGGTTACCGTACGGCCAAGACGGGCCAGTTCCTGTTCCTTGGTCAGCAGATACCAGGTGACAAAATCCTCCCCGAAATAATCCCGCACCAGGGAAGACCCCCCAAACCGCTCAAAAGCCCGCACCCAGGTGTCGGGCAGGATCATGGCGCTGCCGTCATGATCCTTTGTGGCATAGGCGTTGCCGTCCACCGGCGGGGCGGCCTTGAGTTTCCGGCTCAGCCCGTGATGCACCCCGGCCAGAATCGCCGCCAGCACCAGATAGGGATTGGCATCCGCCCCGGCCAGGCGGTGCTCGATGCGCCGCGAGGCGGGAGCGCCGGAAGGAATACGCAGCGCCGTGGTGCGGTTGTCATAGCCCCAGTCCGGCGTGATGGGCGCATGGGCGCCCGGCTGGAACCGGCGGTAACTGTTGATATTGGGTGCAAAAACGGCCATGAAGTCGGCCATGCTGGCCGCAAGTCCCGCCACCGCATGACGCAGCGCCGGACTGCCGTCTTCCCCACCATTATCAAAAATATTGCACCCGTCCTGATCCAGCAAGCTGATATGGACATGGAATCCGTTACCGGAAAGTTCCATAAAGGGTTTGGCCATAAAAGACGCCAGCAGATCGTGACGGCGCGCCATAGTCTTGATCGCCCGTTTCATCATAATCGCCTGATCCGCCGCCCGCCGCACATCCGGCTGATGATGAAGATTGATCTCAAACTGGCCGGGTGAGGCTTCCTTGACAATCGTATCCACCGGCAGGCCCTGCCCTTCACAGGCGATTCTCATGTCATTCAGGACATCGGTATAGTGGGACAATACGTCAATCCCATAGGTTTGGGCCCCGATCAGACCCGAGGGGGTCTGCGGCCCGGCATGGGCAGATGACGGGACCGCGGAACTCCCCGGCGTTCTGTCCAGAAGATAAAATTCCAGTTCCGCCGCCACCACAGGCGTAAGCCCTAGTGCCGCCAGACGTTCCAGTTGCCGCTGGAGCACCCCTTGCGGGTCATAAGGCAGAACAGCGCCTCTAGTATCATGCATTGTGGTGAGCACCTGCGCCGCCGGGGTCTGCGACCAGGGCACGCGAACCAAACTGCCGGCCACGGGATGGCAGTATCCGTCCGGATCCCCCTTGGCAAACACCAGTTTATCAATGTCATTGCCCCAAACATCCAGCGCCAGCGTAGTCTGCGGCAGTTTCACCTGCCCGGCGCAGAGTTTCGCCAGTCCTGCTGGCGTGATCCATTTGCCGCGTAGAATGCCGTTCATGTCTGGCTGCAACACTTCGATCACTTCGAGGTCTTTGTGGGTCTCAAGAAAGGTTTCCGCGTCCTGGCTGGTCAGATATCGTGGAGTAGTGTTCATGGGCGTTCCTGTGTTTTGTCATCCGGTGCTCTCTCTTGATTAAGCATATTTTTCAGCTTTTTGCAATTTGTGATCACATTTTTATGTTTTTTCTGATGCCGTCGAGCGGGCAGAGCTTAGGGATTTTCTTGTAAAGGCATGCCCTGACAGGGCTCCCGCCGGTGCATCAAAAAAACCCGACACAGAAAATTCATCAAAAAAGAGCCGCTTCTGTCTTTTTTTTCTGGAGTCAACTATGGTAAAGGCAAACTCATTTTAAAAAAATCCCGTCAAACCAAGGAGCAGGAGCTGATGGAGTCCCACCCCGCCGATACCATAATCCAGGACCGCCCGTGGGAAAGGCTGAATGAGCTGGTAGAGGCCGGAGACATTGACGCCATTGCCGGCTTCCTGTCAAACCAGCCGCCCAGCGAGGCCGTGCGCGCCTTTCTTCACCTGGATGCTGACACACGCCAGCAACTGATGACTGTCCTGCCGGCGGAGGTGGCGGCGGATCTGTTGGAAGAACTGCCCGACGAAACGCTGGTCAATGTCATGGACAGCCTGTCAGCAGACGTGGCCGCGCCGATTGTGGAAGAGCTTTATTCCGATGAACAGGCCGACCTGCTGGGGGAAATGGACAAGGAAAAGGCTGAAGCCATCCTTGCGGAAATGGATCCCGAGGCTGCCGAAGACGCCCGCCGTCTGGTGACTTATGATCCAGAAACCGCCGGCGGGTTGATGATGTCGGAGGTGTTCTGTTTTCCCCACACCGCCACGGTGGCCGATGTGTTGAAACGACTCACCTCCGAAGATGAGGATTTTGAAAGATACCGGGGGCAGCACCCTTATGTGGTGGATGAAGACGGCCGGCTGGTCGGTGTGGTCTCCCTGCGCAACCTTTTGCTGTCGCGCAAATCTGTCCGGCTGGAAAATATCATGACCCCACCTTTGGCGCTGAAGGCGGAGGCGCCTATCGACGAGGTGGAGGATTATTTTGACGCCCATTCTTTTCTTGGGGCGCCGGTGGTGGATGAGCAAGGCCGTCTGCTGGGGGTGATTTCCCGCGATGCCTTCAGTTACGCCATTCGCGAGCGCGCCGACGCCACCAGCCGGAAGATGCAGGGGGTTCTGGATGACGAACTGCGGACCATGCCGACCCTGACCCGCGCCCGGCGGCGCCTGTCCTGGCTCAGCATCAATATTGTGCTGAACGTGATCGCCGCCAGCGTCATCGCGCTGAATCAGGAGACGCTGGCCTCGGTCATCGCGCTGGCCGTATTCCTGCCGATTGTATCGGATATGAGCGGATGTTCCGGCAACCAAGCGGTGGCCGTCAGTCTGCGGGAACTGGCGCTTGGCGTGGTCAAGCCGCTGGACCTGATGAAGGTATTGTATAAGGAAGCCGTCGTGGGGTTGATCAACGGAGCGGTGCTGGGCTTCCTGATTGCGGCTGTGGCCTGGGGCTGGAAAGGCAATCCCTGGCTCGGTCTTGTCGTGGGGCTGGCGCTGGGATTGAACACGATCATTGCCGTCTCTATTGGCGGCACAGTGCCGCTAATTTTGAAAAAATACGGGGCCGACCCGGCCGTGGCCTCCGGCCCGATTCTGACCACGGTAACAGATATGGTCGGGTTTTTCCTGGTGCTGAGTCTGGCCAGCCTGGCCATGCCCCTGCTGGTCTGACGGTTGTATGAGAAAGGTCACCAATATGACAAAAATTGCCTATATTTCGCTTGGCGGCACCATCGGGATGATGGGGGAGGATGGCAAGAATGTAAAACCCTGTCTCGGTGCGCGGGAACTGCTTGAGGCGCTTAATCTGGACAATGAAAGATTTTCCGTTGAAAGCCATGACCTGATGAATGTGGCCAGCGCCCATCTGGGCTTTGCAGACCTTCTGCGGGTGACCGAACTGCTGTACCGTCTGAGAGCCGGGGGCATCCGGGCTGCCGTGATCAGTCAGGGATCGGATTCGCTGGAGGAAACAGCCCTGTTTCTGGATCTGTTCTGTCCGCCGGACATGACCGTGGTAATGACCTGCGCCATGCTCAACCCGGCGCTTGGTTTCAGCGATGGCCCGGAAAACCTGCGTAACGCCCTGCGTCTCGCCCATTATCTTAAAGGCCGGGACAGGGGCTGTTTTGTGGTATTTACAGACCAGATCTTCACCCCCCTTGGCCTGCGCAAGGTGGCGGCCACGGGCCTTAACGCCTTTCTGTCCACGCCGGACCCGGCCTTGGGGCGTTTTGTAGAAGGGCGAATTCATTACCGCCCGGCGTCGCGGCGGCCGGCGCCGCTCTCGCTTCCTCCGGCCACAGCCGAAGCCCCGAAAGTGGGGCTGTTGCGGTATGGCCTGGATATGGACCCGGCGCTGCTGAGGGCGATAACCGCCACCGGGCTTCATGGCCTGGTGGTGGAAGGCATGGGTGGTGGTCACGTCGCGCCGGCCATGGCTGACGTGTTGGAGGAGACGGTGCGCACCATGCCGGTTGTGCTGGCCTCACGCACCTGTTTCGGGCCTGCGCTGCGCCAGACTTACGGCTATGCGGGCGGGGAAATTGATCTCCAGAACCGAGGCCTGATCAATGGTGGTTTTCTGGATGGTCTGAAAGCACGCATCCTGCTTACCGCACTGTTATGGAGCCGGCACAGCCCCCAACAGATCCGCAAGTATTTTGAAAAGCTGGAGCTGGCCTGAACTTCGCGGCTGGTGCCGGCATGCCGGTCCTGAAGTCATAAGTTTGCCATAATGGCATGGCACACTCCCTCATAATCCGCGCCATACCGGTCGCAAACGGATCAGGAGGCCCGCATGCATCTTGAACGACACTACCATGTAGATCTCGCGCCTTCCCCCACCGGCTTCCCGATGGGGCTGACCTGTCCCATGCCTTCATCGCGCCGTTACCCTCCGGAAGTCCGGCTGTTCTGGAATTGCACGGCCCCGCAAGACGACCCAGAAGACAAGACGGAAGGCAAGACGGAAAAGGACACCATCAAGGAAGACAAGAAAATCCGCGAAAAGGAACAGGAACACTGGGACGAAGACGTGGAAGAAACCTTTCCGGCCAGTGACCCAATCAGCAAATATTAGAGTGAATTGAATCGATCTCATCACGATTCACTCTGGCCTTCACTCTGCCCTGCGTCTTTTTCCTTACCGGCGGGGCATGCTTGATCGTCTGACACCGCAAAGGGGCGATGGAGGCGAATTGGGGGCGCGGGCTAAAAACCGCTTCACTGCACCGAACCATATTTCACATTTCGCGTATTTCACATTTCACGTATTTCACAGGGCAGGATTGCTGACAATGTCTCACGCACCGGGTATAAAGAATCCACGCCGGATTATTTTTCAGATCTTTTTATGGGGATGGCCTGACCAATATGACCGACAAAGACATTATCATTCCGCTGCCCGAAAACAACGAATCCGTTCTGGAGGGGTTCATCCCCTATGTCATGTATCGCATCACCAACCGCCTGAATATGGATCTGCAGAACGACCTGCGCCCATTGAAAATCAATGTGTCGCGCTGGCGGGTTCTGGCGGCGCTGAATGCCCGGGACGGCCGGAGCATGGGCGAATTATGCCACTATACCATGATGGAACAATCCTCCATCAGCCGGGTTGTGGACAAAATGGTGGAAGAAGGTCTTGTGGTGCGACGCGTTCAGGAACAGGACAACCGCTATATTCTGGTCTACCTGACCCCAAAGGGGCGGGAAACATTCCATCTCGTTTATCCCAAAGCCTATACCCGCCAGGATGAGGCGCTGAAGGGGTTCTCAGAAGAGGAAAGACAGCAGCTTCTGGCCTATCTCAGGCGTATTGAGGAAAATATCAATATTTAGAGTGAATTGTGAAGAGGTTGACCCATTCTGCCTTACTGGCCTTGTTCAATACGTGCGGCATAATCCTCGGCCGCTTTCAGAACCCTGAGCAGGTTGCCGCCCCAGATTTTGGCGATGTCTTCGGCGCTGTAGCCACGCCGAACCAGCTCGGCCGTCACAGTGGCGGTCTCGGCCGCCGTTCGCCAGCCCTCAATGCCGCCACCGCCGTCAAAGTCCGAGGCAATACCCACATGATCAATACCGATCAGCTTGACCACATGATCAATATGGTCCACCAGATCCCCGACCGTCGCCGGCGGCCAGGTCGGCGCCACCTCTTGCGCAAGCCGGCGCTGATAAGTCTCATATAAAGCCTGCGGCGCCCACCGCTCCATCAGAAATTCCGTAAATCCCAGTTCCCGGCGAATCCGGTCCACCGCCTGATGATAAGCTTGCGGTCTGTGTTTCAGGAACGCGTCCACGGCGGTGATCTGAATGACACCGCCATTTTCCTTCAGGGCCAGAAGCTGCTCATCATCCATGTTGCGGGGATGATCCACCAGTGCGCGCACCCCCGAATGCGACGCAATCACCGGCACCCGGGAATGTCTTGTCGCCTGCAACATGGTTTTTTTGGAGACATGGGACACATCCACCAGCATACCTAGCCGGTTCATTTCCTCAACCACCTTGCGGCCAAAGGCGCTGAGCCCGCCATATTCTTCCGGCGCATCGCCAAATTTTTCCGCCGGCTGGGCGCTGTCACCAATATCGTTATGGCCGTTATGGGTCAGGGTCATATACCGCGCGCCAAGGTCATAATAACGTTGCACAAAGCCCAGATCCCGGCCGATCACGAAACCGTTCTCAATGCCGATCAGGGCCACTTTCCTGCCCGATGCCGCAATGCGGCGCACCTCGGCCGCCGTCCGTGCCAGACCGATCCGGTCCGGATATTGCGCCACCATGCGATGAATGGCGTCAAACTTGTTCAGCGCTGCTTTTCTGGCATGGTCATAGCCCCAGTCATTGCGTGGTCCCTGCCCCACATAGACAATAAAAAATGCCGCATCGAGCCCGCCCTGATCCATTTTATCAAGATCCACCTGCTGACGTGGGCTGTGGGCGGCGTCCACCATGGGGGTGGCGAAATTGTCGGGAATGTCCACATGGCTGTCCAGGGTTAACACCTCCCGATGGAGTTCCATCACCTTTTGTCCGGTTTCAAGAGCCCATCCCGGCTCCCTTGCCCCGCTGCCAAGATACAGCCCCGCACTGATCCCCACACCCAAACCTGCCATAATCAGTCGTTTTACATATACGCTCATCATCTTTTCCACTGCTGATTTACCCGTTTGCGTTTGCGTGGACACAGCCATAGCCTCCCCACCATACGTCAAGAGACCTAAGAATGCCCGACTGGCGAGTCATAGTCGATAGCTATTTTTCAAGGACCTACCCAAGGCGCCCCGATGCCGGTGCCGCTTTAAGGGGACGGGCAAAACAGAAAGTGAAAAAAGGTGGTGACCCGGGTTTGGGGGATTGGCAGCAGGCTCGGGACAGACCCAGGTCACCGGAGGGGGGAGGACAAAAACCGTAAAGTGAGATCAGAAACGATCGGACCGCAAAAGGATCAGGCGTTTTTCAGGTGGTTATACCGGCCACCATAATACAGTAGCGGCTCGCCTTCTCCCTGACGCAGCAGATCCACTTTCGCCAGATAGATATAATGGTCGCCGGCTTCGATAATATTCTGCACCGTGCCGCCGATATGGCACAAACAGCCTTCAATAAAGGGAAACCCGTCCTCCCGGTCAAAGGTAATTTCCGGTTCAGGGCCCGGTGCGCCAGCAAAACTGTTGGAAATATCCGTCTGATGGTCGGAAAGGATATTGATCCCGATCCTCGCCCCGGTAAACAACAGTCCATGCAGACGGGTGCGTTTGTCCAAACAGACCAGCACCAGTGGCGGCGCCAGAGATACGGACGTAAAGGAATTGGCCGTCATTCCGTGGATTTCCCCCTCCACCTCGGTGGTGATCACCGTGACGCCGGTGGCGAACTTTCCGAAAGCGGCGCGTAATTCCTTGGGATCAAACTGTGTAGTCATATGCTTTCGCCCTTTTCCTGAAAATACGATCTGACAAATACTGGCTTACAAATATTGGGATACAATATATCCCGATGTGCCGGCCAGCCCCGGCCCCGGATGGGTAGACGCCCCAATCTGATACAGATTGGCCACCGGTGTCCTGTGATTCGGGGTCGATTTCAAAGGTCGCCACATCATGAACTGATCAATGCTGCAAGCACCGGAATAGGGGTCTCCCTGCACCAGATTAATGTTCTGCTGTTCCAAATCCCGTGGGGAGAGCACCGTGCGGTGCAGGATCTTTTCTTTCAGATTCGGGACATGCACGGCAATCCGGTCGATAATACGATCGGCATAGGCTTCTTTCAGTTCGGCCGTCCACTGGCCGCCCTCAGGCACCGCGATCCGGCCGGCCGCGTCGCCCTTTACCTTGTAGGGCAGTTCCTGCAATTGCAGCCAGAGGATCGCCTTACCCGCCGGAGCGCGCGAAGGATCCAGCGCCGTCGGCTGCCCCACGACCACCGTGGCCGTTTCCGGCAGCAGGCCGCGCCGGGCTTCATTTACCGCTTTTGATACCCCGTCCAGACCTGGCGTGAGGTGAATCATCGCCACATCGTTCAAGGCGCTGTCCTGCCATTCAGGCGGCGCATCCAGCGCCAGATGGATCTGCATGCAGCCAGCGCCATACTGATAATCGCGGCTTTGCTGCTGGATAGCGTCGGGCACGGCGGCTTCTTTAAGCAGGCTCCCGTAGAGCTGGGTCGGGGTTACATTGCCGATGACCGCTTTGCGGGCCGAGTAAATGTCCCCGTCTGCGGTTTTGACCCCGACGGCCCGGCCGTCCCGGATCAGGACCTGGTCCACATGCCGGCGGGTCTGCAATATCCCGCCATGTTTTTCAATCAGCCGGACAAAAGCCGACACCAGGTTTTTGCTGCCGCCTTTGACAATGGGCATGCTGGCCTGTTCCAGACTGAACGCAATCAGCTTGCCCATCAGACCCGACAGCGTATCTTCCGGCCCGAGCCCCGTGTGCAAAATCCAGGGGGCAAAACAGGCCTTCACTTCGTCGCTGTCAAAATTTTTGTCCAGCCATTTCCGGCAGCTTTCCATGGACAGGCCGGCAAAATCCCAGAGGCTCTGAAAGCCCCGTTTCCATAAACTCCGCACCATAAGCTTCAGGGTTGGGAAGGTTCTGACATCGGCTCCCAGAAGACCGAAAATCAATTCGGCATTCTGTTCGATATCCGCCATGGCCCGCTCATAGGCCCGCACCTCCCCCTCCCCGAATCGTTGCAACGCATCAAGATTTTCTGCGCGGGAATTTCTCAGAATGAAATTGCGGCCGTCCGGCAATACCACACCGGTGGGTTTAGAGGTACTGACATATTCCAGACCCAGCGCATGCAGTTCCTCTCCCAGTTCAGCATAGGCCGGCGAGGTGACAAACAGCGGATGCCACCCGGAAAAAACATCATGATGAAAGCCCGGCAGCGTGATTTCATCCGTTTTGATACACCCGCCAACATAATCGTTCCGCTCCAGAATACAGACCTTATGTCCTTTGCGGGACAGAAGTGCTCCCGCCACAAGCGAGTTGATTCCGCTACCAATGATCACGACATCAAATTCTGACATGCGCCTGGGTCCCTGTATTTTATAGTGTCATTTATCGTTGTGTATGTTTTATCTGTTTTCTGTTGTGCAAACCTGACACCCGCAGGCCGTGTCTGCACCACGCCCAAACGTTAGGAAAAACCGCCTCTTCCTGCTATGCACTTTCTGCACGGCCTGTGACATTTCTGCAAAAACCCGCCCCTTGGCCTCTCTCATCCGGGCCGCGTCTTTGACAGAGATCAATGAAGTTGTGATTTTTTTAAAACGTCGCAGTTTTTTGATAGCGGCTGCAGGATATGCATAGCCTATTTATTTCAGATGTAAAATAGTTGTTGCCAGGATAAAAAAATCAAAACGCGAAAAATATAAGTTGGAGGCAACAATGCGAAGTGTGATTCCGCGTATTCAGAAAAGTATTCTCAAATCTTCCCTTCTGTATGGGACCATGCTGTCCCTGAGTGGCGGCTTTCTTATAAGCGTCCCGGCCGCCAGCGCAGATGAAGCCGCAGACAACAATGACCGTACAGCATGGTTGCTGGAAGAGATCACCGTCACCGCCCGTAAACGCGAAGAGGGCCTGCAGTCCACGCCGATTGCCATTTCCGCCTTCACCGGCGAAGGGCTGGAATATCGCGGCGTCACCGACGTGGGCGAGATTGCGGCCTTCACCCCCAACCTGTCTTTCCAGAACAACCCGAGCTTCGGCGGGGCCAGCAATTCGGCCGCCATCTATATCCGCGGTGTGGGCCAGAAAGAATTCCTGCCAACCACGGAACCCGGCGTGGGGCTGTATGTGGACGGAGTGTATATTGCCCGATCCGTGGGTGGCATTCTGGATCTGGTGGATGTGGAGCGCATTGAGGTGCTCAAAGGCCCGCAGGGCACGCTGTTCGGTCGCAACACCATCGGGGGCGCCATTAGCATCACCACCAAAAAACCCCATGAAGAGTTTGCCGGCAAATTATCCGCCACCTATGGCACGGACAACCGTTTTGATCTCAAAGCCTCCGTCAATCTGCCGCTGGCCGATAATTTCTACAGCAACTTTGCCGTCGCGTCGCTGACCCAGGACGGATATGTGACACGGGACGACGGCATCGACCTGGGTGATGACGATACGCTTACCGGCCGCGCCAGTTTCCTGCTGACCCCGAGCGAGGATCTGGAAATCCAGCTTTCTGTGGAAGGCACTCGAGACCGGGAAAACGGTCCGGCGCTGACCCTGATCGGCATCAATTATGCGGGCCCCATTGACCCTGAAACACCGCCCATGGCCACCATCCATAATGTGGGCGCCAATATCGCAGCGGGTGGTGCGCCCATGCCCTGCGCGCTGCCCGGGGCGACACTCAATCTGGCGGTGCCGGGCTGTTATGATGATCGTTATGTGTTTGACGGCGAGCAAAGAACCGCTGGCACAGCGCCGGCCTTTTCCCGCAGTGACTTCTGGGCGGCCAATCTGAATATCACCTGGGACATCAATGAGACACTAACCTTTAAATCCATCACCGCCTACCGCAATCTGGACAGCACCTTTGCCCGCGACGGTGACCATTCCCCCCACCGTATTTCCCAGTTCCTGGATTTTCTGGATCAGGAACAGTTCACCCAGGAATTCCAGCTTCTGGGCACCTCTCTGGAAGGCCGCCTGAACTGGATTCTGGGCGCCTATTATTTCACGGAGGATGGCAACAACGTCAACGAACTGGATTTCACCGTGTCCCGGTTCCGCAGCGGCGGACTCTATGACAATGAAAATATCGCCGCCTTTGCCCAAGCCACGTATGACGTCACAGACCAGTTCCACGTCACCGCCGGCTTGCGGTATACGGATGAAACCAAGAAATTCACCCCGGACCAGATCATTCATCAGAACTATTTTGCCGGCACCGGTGATCCGCTCCTCGACGCACCTTTCCTGCAAGCGGGACAGCGGATTCTGCCCAATTTGGAAAAAGAGCTCAGCTTTGATGAACTGGATCCGTATCTGAACCTGTCCTATGACGTCAATGATGACCTGATGGTCTATGTGAGCTATTCCGAAGGCTTTAAATCCGGCGGCTTCTCCCAGCGGGTATTCCCGCCGATCGTGCCGCCCTTCACCGCCCCCCCGGGCACCCCGGATATCGAGCTGATTCCCACCTTCGATCCAGAATTCGCCACCGTGTATGAGCTGGGCTTCAAATATGCCGGCCTCGACAACCGCCTGCGGCTCAATGGCGCGGTCTTCTATACCGATTATACGGACATGCAGGTGCAGGTCTTCACCAGCGTCGCCCCGATCACTAAAAATGCCGGGGCCGCCACCATCAAAGGCTTTGAACTGGAAACCCAGTTTATTCCGGCTGAGGGCTGGTTTGTCGAGGCGGGTCTGGGATATCTAGACGCGGGTTATGACGAGATTGATTTCGCCACCACCTTTGTGGACAAGAACAATCGGCTTGACCGGGTATCCGACTGGACTTTGAGCGCTGCCGTCTCCAAGGAAATTTATCTGGATGGTAACGGGTCGTTGACCCCGCGCGTTGACTGGTCCTATCGGTCCGAATTCGATAATGACGCCTTCAACACCCCTGAAATCCGTCAGGAAGGATATCATCTTGTGAACGCCAATATCACCTGGCGCAATGAAATGGAAACCATTGCCTTGGTGGGGGGAGTGAAGAACCTGAGCAACGAAAAATACCTGATCACCGGCATTATCGGCGACGCCTTCCAGTCCTTTGAAGGTCTGTTCGACCGGGGTCGTGAATGGTATGTGACAGCCCGGTTCTCCTTCTAAATGCATAAATTATGCGGCAGGGTCCTGTAAGAGGCCCTGCCGTTGTCACTACCGCGCCTCTTTGGCCACAAACACTTTGACGGGATCAAACACAGAGTCGCCGCGAGGAAAAAAATATGTTAGGCTGCCATTCAATAATGGATCATGGGGGGAAAACAGGGACGCAAACCATGACCAAACCGCTAGACAGGTTCAGCCTTTTCCATACCCACGATGCTGACGAGGCCCGCGAGCTTGTCAGCCGGGTTTATTGTGACCATCGCCTTACGCCCAAGGGCCGGACTGACGTCAATGCGCTTCACAATCATGCCCGCCTGTCCGGTGTATCCGTCAATTATATGGAATATGGCTCCGACATTTATGTGGAGCCCGGCTATCTCAAGGATTTTTATCTGTTTCAGCTTCCCCTTGAAGGAGCCGCTGAAATCGAAACCGGCGGCAAGATGTTTCAGTCCACCCGACACACCCCGTCCGTCATCAACCCCACCGAATATACCCGCATGTGCTGGAGCGCCGACTGTCGCAAGCTGCTGCTTCAAGTCAAACCGGCCGCCATTACCGAACGCCTGTCCCGAATTCTCATGCGGCCGGTGGAAAAACCACTCCTGTTCGACAGCCAAGTTCAGGATAATAACCGCCACGCACAAAGCTGGTGGCGACATATTGCGCATCTGATTCAGGATCTGGACAACGGGCTGGATCCCTGGCGGTCCCGGTTCCTGCTGGAAGACCTGGAACGGAATATTCTTACCGGAATCCTGTATTCCTTCAGCCACAATTACAGCGAAACCCTGATGGCCCAGGAAAGCTGCGCCGTGCCCCGGCATGTGAAACTGGCTGAAGACTATATCATGGAACATTTGCAAGAAAATATTTCCATTGACGATCTGGTCAATGTGGCCGGTGTCAGCGAACGTTCCCTGTTTGACGGTTTCAAGAATTTCCGGGGCACTACGCCTATGAAATATATTCTCAAACTGCGGCTGGCGCGGGTGAGAGAAGACCTGCTTCGCGGTAGCGAAGACAGCAATGTCACCCGTATCGCCACCAAATGGGGGTTTTCCCAGCTGGGCCGTTTTGCCGTCAATTACCGTAAGGTTTACGGGGAAACCCCGTCCGAAACCCTGCGTCGTCGCACCCAGGTTTAACCTCCCCCCCTCCTTTTTTGGGAGTAACAGAACGGCGCCTAATTTCTCCGGACAGGATTCAGTTTCGGGACATCTTTTTTAGGGCACCTTTCGCCATTTTCTCCTCACCACGCCTGTCTTCGCGGCAGTTTCCGGACAGCAGCCGCAGTCCCTGCATAGCGTTTTGCCACCGTTTTTTGTTCAATGGTCACCTAAGAAAATTTTAGGAAGAATCGAGGCATAGAAGTTTAAGGGGACCACGATGAAAGGTTTAGAAGGAAAAGCTGCCATCCTGACCGGCAGCGCCACCAGCATTGGAGCCGTTGTGGCGGAATCATTCGTCAAAGCCGGCGTTTCAGTCATCATTGCCGATATCGCCGAAGAGCCGGGCCAGGCGCTGGCCGACCGGCTGGGAGATAAGGCCATATTTGTCAAGACTGACGTCACTTCGGATACGGATCTAGACAACTGCATCAATAACGCCCTGGACAATTTCGGGCGGCTGGATTTTGTCATCAATATCGCCTGCACCTATCTGGATAACGGCATGGATTCCACCCGTGAAGAGTTCCTTCAGGCCGTCAATGTCAATGTCGCCGGCGGTTTCATGCTGGTTCAGAAGGCCCGCCCGCATCTGAAAAAAACCAAAGGCTGTGTGGTGAATTTCGGCAGTATCAGCGCCAAACGCGCCCAACCGGGCCGCCTGCTCTATTCCATGACCAAAGGCGCCATTCATCAGATCACCCGGAACGAAGCCCTGCTGCTGGCTGAAGACGGGATACGGGTGAATACCGTTTCGCCGGGCTGGATCTGGTGCGGAATCATGGATCAAGTCACCGGCGGGGACCGGGCCAAAACCGACAAGGTTGCCGCGCCTTTCCACATCAACCGCCGGGTGGGCGATCCCGAGGAAGTCGCGGATACGGTTCTGTTTTTGTGTTCCGATCACGCCAGTTTCATTAATGGCGCCGATATTCCCGTTGATGGGGGGTATACCGCCATTGGTCCGGAACAACAGGAAGATGCGCTTGCCAAACTTGCCAACTAAAACCAAAAAATTCGGAGACTTCACATGAGAAAAATCACCATCATCGGCGCCGGCCAGTCCGGACTGCTGCTGGGCTGCGCCCTGCTGAAAAAAGGTTATGACGTTACCATCGTATCCAACCGCACCGGCGAAGAGCTGAAAAACGGCCGGGTACTGTCCAGCCAGTGCATGTTCAACCGCGCCCTTGAAATTGAGCGGGAATTTGGCCTCGATTTCTGGGAAGATACCTGTCCGCCGGTGGAGGGCATCGGCGTGACCATCCCCGATGGCGAAGGGGGCAAGGCCGTGGAATGGGCCGCGCGCCTCGACGCCCCGGCCATGTCCGTGGACCAACGGGTAAAAATGCCGGTCTGGATGGATGAATTCGAGCGCCTCGGCGGCAAACTGATCATTCAGGAAGCCGGCATTGAAGAGTTGGAAAACTACACTGCGGAAAGCGACCTCACCCTCGTTGCCTCCGGCAAAGGAGAAATCGGCAAACTGTTTGAACGGGATGCCGAAAAAAGCGCCTTTGACAAGCCGCAGCGGGCTTTGGCGCTCACCTATGTGAAAAACTTAACGCCGCGCGAGCCGTTCTCCGCCGTCTGTTTTAACCTGATCCCCGGCGTGGGCGAATATTTTGTGTTCCCCGCGCTGACCACTACCGGCCCCTGCGAGATCATGGTGTTTGAAGGCATTCCCGGCGGCCCCATGGATTGCTGGGGTGACGTCAAAACCCCCGAAGAGCATCTGGCCATGAGCAAGGCTATTCTCGACAAGTTCCTGCCCTGGGAAGCTGAACGCTGCACCGATATCGAATTGACGGACGACAACGGTGTTCTGGCCGGGCGTTTCCCGCCCACCATCCGCAAGCCTGTGGGCACCTTGCCGTCCGGCAATCAGGTGTTCGGCCTTGGTGATGCGGTCTGCCTGAATGATCCCATCACCGGACAGGGGTCCAACAATGCCACCAAATGCGCCAAAATCTATTATGAGCAAATCATCAATCGCGAAGACCAGCCCTTTGACGCAGAATGGATGAACCGAACCTTTGACAGATTCTGGGGATATGCCAAATTCGTTGTGGACTGGACCAACGCCCTGCTGCTGCCGCCGCCAGCGCATATCCAGCAACTGCTCGGTGCCGCCCAGCAGCACCCGGAAATCGCTAGCCGCATTGCCAACGGCTTTGATAATCCGGTGGATTTCTTTCCCTGGTTCATGCAACCCCAGGCGGCTGAAGATTATCTCAAGAAAGTGGCCTGATTGGTCTTTTCTGTTTCTTCTTTTCTATTTCTTCTCTGCCCAGACTGTTTGCCCCTCCCTAAACCGGGAGGGGTTTTTTACATAACAAGAACCGACCTGTTCAAAACGGAAAGATTTTAGCGGATCGCTAGAGTGAATTGAGCTAACCTATTCACAATTCACTCTAGTTCATGCATCAGACGCGCCCGCATTTCGGCAGCATCATTCACCAGCGGAATGCGCCGCAAACGCCTCACTTCTTCTGCCGTATAGGGGGCGAAATCCTCGGGCAGATGATCCGGATCATAAACCTCTAACATCCAATTGACCAACGCCGCAATTTCGTCATCCTTCAGCGCCGCAAAGGCCACGCCCGGCACTCGGATCAGATAGTCCCGGCCGCCTTCCACCAACAGGAACTTGGCCACCTCCCCCTTCATGGACGGTACTTCCCCAGGCACCCCCGATGCATCGGCCCTGTGACAGCCTTGACAGTTCAGAATCCAGTTAATTTCCGGCGTGGCATTTTCCGCCCGCGCCGCGTCGGACGCCAAAATCCCGATACTCAGGAAACCCATTCCCACAGCAATATATGTCAGACAGCGTGTTTTCATGTCAGTCCTTTTCCCGCAGGGCCTCAGGCCGGCGTTTCATGACCTCGTGGGCCCGAAGACGGGGTTTTTTGTCCAGAATGGTCTTTACCTCCTGTGGCGTGAACGGTGTCCAGTCGGGACTGTTTTTCAGGCCGTTCAGCTCTTCCATAACATAGTTCAGCACACTGGCAATGCCATCCGCCTTCAGTGCCGGCCCCTGCGCCGGCATCATACCGCGATAGGCGATTCCGCCTACCGTCATGGAACCCGCAAGCCCGGCCTGCACCACCCACACCAGATAATCCCGACCCGCGTCACTTTGCGCCAGGGGCCCGAGACGCTCGTGAATCGGCGGATACGCCCCCGGCACCCCTGCCCCGGAAGACAGATGACAGGCGGCACAGCGTTTATAGAGTTTTTCGCCATCCTCATCCTTTGCTGATGCCACACTCAAAGACAACAGGACGGTCAGCACACCCAAATATATCCGCCGCATGTCATTGCTCCAATGCCAGACCGATGATCACGGCTGTGGAACAGGTATAAACCGTGCTGGAGGTGCCCAGGCACCAGTTGGTGTCGTTGTTGTCCTGCGCACGCACCATGGGCCGGTCGCCTTCATTGCGGTTGCACAGGCAGCGAGAGCAGCTTGTCTTGCCGCAACAATCGTTATAGGAAATGATGTAATTCTTGCCGTCCGCCGGATTCTGGCAGGTGCCGATCCAGGTGATCGGGCTCATTTCCGTGCCCGGTGGACAGGCATTCTGACTACCCCCACAGCAACTGCATAAAAATCCATCAATGGCGCAATATCGCCAGTAATCGCAACTCGCAGGATCGCCGGGATCTTCGGGATGTCCCGTGCTTTGCGGGGCCACCCCGGGATAACCGTTTCCGCCCGGCCCGCCCGAAGCCGACGCCCGGGCCACCGGTAGCACCGGAAAGGCGCCTGCCCCCACCAGCGCTGTGCCAAGACCGGCAAGAAACCCGCGTCGGGAACTGGTCTGCGCCACCCGGCGGCTCAGTTTTTCCGTTAGTTTATCCAGCAGTCGCATAATATTATCCTCTCTGATCTTATGCCGGTTTCCGTCGGTTCAGATAATCCTGTATGGAATGCACCCCCTGATGTTTGGCTGTCAGCAGGCTGTCCAGATGTTCCCGGCTGTTCACCAGTCCCATGGCCGCAATCCGCCCTGTCTCATCAATCAGCACCCCATAAGGCAGTTTGGACACGCCATACTGCCGCCCCAGATGTTCCGAATTTATATAAACAAAATCCGCAAGCCCCTGATCCCGGATAAATTCCCGATGCGCTCCGGCCGCGCCATCGCTGGCCAGCACCACATCCAGCCAGTCCCGTTCCGCCGTCCGCAGGGAGCGGAGCGCCGGCAGCAGGCTTTTGCAGACCGGACAGTCGGGCGAGAGAAAAAACAGCAGCTGGCTGCGCCCATCGCTCCGGCCTTTGTCCCGCGCACCGCCAATATCTACCCTCTGCCCCGTTAGATCTGGCAAGGTGATAGCGGGAGCCATCTGCCCGGCCTTGAGCGTTTCGTTCATGGACAGGGCGCCGGCCGGGGCAATCCGTTCGTATAGCACTCCAATCTGCCGAGTGAGCGCAAAACAGAGCACCCCCAGCGCAATCACGGCAATCCAGAGAAATATTTGCGAGATGATCAGCACATCAACCATGGGAATGTTCCTTTTTCAGCATATGGGTCAGATAATAGGCGCGATTGGCGAGCAGCCCTTCAACCGCCAGATAAACCAGGCCAAAAAACAGCACCCCGGCCAGAATATTGAGATAGTCCAACGCCATGAGCGAACGGGACGCCGCCGTGAAGACCGGCCCGAGGGCCAGCACACTCAAACACAGATTTCGCGGCAGCATCCACAGGCTGAGCCGAACCGGCCGTGCCCCGAAAGAACAGCCACAATCGATGGCCTTCCGACCGCGCCACAGGGCAATCCCGATCATGCCGCCATACGCCATAAACAGTCCCGATGCACCAAGAGCGGCATAAGGCGCGATCCCCGGCAGGACAAGGCCAAGCCCCAGCACCGCCTCGACGAACGGCACAAGAACCGTCGCCAGCGGCAGCAGCGGGCCGGGCACCAGGTCATAGCCAGCAAGCACCTTTTTAAAATCAGTCAGGCGGTGCAGTTTGTGAAACGCCGCCAGAAGCAAAAGCACAGCGACAAACAGACTGCCGGTCTTGATGAGTGCAGGATCCATTTTTTCCTCCCTATTCCGCCGCATGAAGCACGATCGGCATTTCCGCAAAACGGCCACCGATATTGCGGATAAACTCGCCACTTTCTGCCCTGTACACATCCAGCGACATATCCGCATTGGTCACGGCAAGATATGGCTCATCGCCTCGCGTGGCCTCGATGGAAATCCCCCAATTTTTCAGCACATGGCGCGAAAGGCGGGTTTTTTTCTGCACGTCATAAACCCAGACCTCCCCACCGCCGTCTTTGTGGCTGCCTTCCCGGCCGCCTTCCTGCATCAGTACATAAAGCCGTCCCTGATCATCAGCGGTGACTACCTGCCAGCCCGCAGGCCGCCAGTGCCCGCCCCGCTCTTCTTCGGGCACCAGAGACCAGCGTTTCAGGAGTCGGGCCGCCGTTCCCCGCAAATCCACCGGCACCACATCCCCCTTGAAGGTGGGAAAATAAGCCACGCCGTCCACCTCAGCCATTTTCATGAACAGGGGATTGTTGCTGATATCGTTGAATGTTTCGGTGGTAGCCTGATCGGCAATCTTTCCGTCCCTGTCCAGTACAAAGCTCATCATGGTGCCATTGCCGCACAGGGTGGAAAATCCGCTTTCGCCCGTGGGATACATGAGGCTACAGCCGGGAATAGCAATGTCATTGATGATTTTCCGGTTTTTGATGTCAATCACTGTAACGGAGGCCGCCGGGGTAAAATTGAACACCATCAGGAAACGCCCGTCGCGGGTCTGCTGCAGGGTTGCTTTTTGTGTGACCACATGGCCCCTCTGGTTGCCGGGCAGGAGAATTTCATCAACAGGGGCCAGATTTTCCCTGTCATATATGGTCACCACATCGGTGCGCTCTCCCCTGGTCCCCCGGGAATAGAAGGTTTCGGCCACATACAGCTCGCGGCCGTTTCGCGATTGCAGGAAAGAGGCGAACTGACTGGCACCCAGAGACCCCTTATACTGACGGCTGTCGGCGGCGACATCCAGCAGAACCACCTTGCCGTCCACCAGACTGAAAAAATTAGCGTCATGGGCAAACAGCCAGCTTGACGGGTATTGCGCTGGCAGGGTCATCACATTCGGGGTCGGTTCAATTTCCAGCTCCGTCCACCCCGCCTGGGGCCAGAGCAGAGCCGCCCCCATGAGTCCCAAAAGTGTTTTTTTCGTCATGGATCATTCCCTGTGTCAGAGGAGTGCCGGGCCTTGTTTAAGGAAAAGCCCGGCGTTTATCAGAAGTTGAACGTCAGATTGGCGCCCCAGGTGCGCGGCATGCCGTAATATTGTTCCACCAACCCGAACAGGCCGCCATTTTCCACCGTGCCCGACAAATCAAAGGTCTGCACCAGATATTCTTCGTCAGTGATGTTTCTGACAAACACCCTGAGGGACCAGTTCTCACTGTCCCCGTAATAGGTGACGGACGCATTGCCGACAAAATAACCGTCTTCGGTGAGCGCCTCGGTTTCCAGAAGCCCGAAACTGTGTTCGCTGCGATACTGCCCGTCCACCTGCACCGCCAGACTGCCGGCGGACAGCGGCACTTCATAGCGCACCAGACCATTCAGGTTCCATTTCGGGGTCTGCACCGGCCGCACCGTTTCCCCAGGGCGCAGCGCCGCAAAGGTCCCCGCCGGGGTTTCCACATCACTGCTGATGCCCGGCACCTCGGTCACATCCGCGTCGATATAGGCAATGCCGAATTGCAGATCCAGGCCATCGGCCGGCGCCATTTGCAGTTCCAGCTCGAATCCCTTGTTTTCGGACTGGGCATTCAGGGTAAAGGTATCAAGCCCGATGATGGAAAAGGCCTGATAATCGTTATAGTCGTAATAATAGGCGGCCCCGTTGAGACGCGCCCTACCTTCGGCAAAATCCCATTTGAACCCGACCTCGAACGCATCCAGCGTTTCGGGTTCATATTTCATGAAGGCATCAGTGACAAAAATATCCGTTGGTAGCAGCGGCGCGTTATACCCGCCGGACTTCACCCCCCGGTTCCAGCTCGCATACATCAAAAGGTCTTCATTGGGCATATAGTTGATCTGGGCGCGGGCCGACCAGTTTTTGTCATGCCGCTCATCCTCATAAGGGGTTACCGCATCGACAATTTCCACCGCATTGGGGTCCAGGCCGCTGGTGGAGGTGTCCGGGAACTGCACCAGAATATCCCGGTAAAAATGCGATTTCTTTTCGTCAATATAACGGAACCCGGCAATCAGGCTCAATTCATCAGTGAGGTTATATTCCACCTGCCCGAACAGCGACCAGGTGTCAATTTCCGTGGTATAGGGATTGCGGATGCCGTTAAAACCGAGCTCATCCACCGGCCCGAACACCGCCTCGAACAGGCCCGGCGTGATGCCGCCGTTGCTGTCATTAATATCAAGGCTCATATAATAGAACCCCGTCACCCATTTCAGGGTTTCCGTCTCGCCCGCAAGACGCAATTCCTCGGAAAACTGTTCTGCGTCGGTGGTCAGGAAAAAGTTGAAATAATTGACCGGCGAGGCGTCGGAATCCTCGATATAGTCCCGGGTCACGGATTGGTAATCGGTGATGCTGGTCAGGGTTGCAAATTCCATGTCCCAGTTCAGCGTGCCGGTAAAACCATAGGTTTCCAGATCGTTCTTCCCTGTCCGATCATAATCCCCGGCAAACACGTCGCCGTCATTATCGAGATAGTTATCCAGATTGGTGATCGGCACGGTCGGTGTCAGATTCCCGTCCGGGAACGCGGCCGAAACATTTTCGAAAAAGCCGGTGCGGATATCCTGCTTACCGATGCGGGCGTTGAGCAGAAAATCCACCGTCTCGGACGGTTCAAACAATAATTGCAGGCGCCCGGCATATTCATTGGCATTGTTCAGTTTCTGATCCGGTTTCAGACGGTTGGTCACATAACCGTCCCCCTGGTGGGTGGCCACGGACACCCGCGCGGACAGCTTGTCGGAAATCGGCATGCCCACCGCGCCCTGGAATTTGATCCGCTCGAAACTGCCGTAGGAAATACTGCCATAGCCGTTGAATTCCTGCGACGGTTTGACCGTCACATACTGCACCAAACCGCCGGTGGCATTGCGCCCGAACAGGGTGCCCTGCGGTCCGCGCAGCACCTCCACCCGGTCAATGTCAAACAGCATAAAACCGGCGCCGGACATCTGGCTGATATAGACCTCGTCCACATAGATGGCGACCGGGCTTTCCACATTGGTGGTGAAGTCATTGTTGGCCACCCCGCGAATGCCGATGGAATAATTGGCCTCGCCGTTGGGCTGTAGGGTGCTGACCCCAGCGGCCAGCGCCGTCACTTCCTGCGCATTGGTATAGCCCAGCGCTTGTAACTGACTGCCGGAAAAGGCCGTAATGGATATACCCACATCCTGGGCGGACTGTTCACGCTTCTGGGCGGTAATGACGATTTCGTCCATGAAAATGGACTCCCGGCCTTCTTTCTGCCTAGCCTCTTTCTGGGCCTCTTTCTGGGCGGCCTCCTCGGCCAGTACCGGCCCATGGCCCAATACCACAAGTGCAGTTGTTGCCGCCAAAGTGACGTCACGGGCGGCGTTGCAAATAACGCGACGGTTGGGATGTCTGGTGGCGGAATTGTGATACGACATATTTCTCTCCCTAAATCATGTGGCCCTAAATCATGTGGCCCTAAATCATGTGGTTCGGCGTGAGATGTCCGAGATGGCCTCCCTCAAGGCATTTATAAGGCATTTATCTTTTCTTTATCCCGATCGGCCTGAGACGATCCTGAAACAGACGATCCTGAAACGCTGTGGTCGGGACTTTGCTCACCCTAAAAGCATAACGATAAGCTTCCCCCGTCCACAAGCTAGACAAAGGGATCAGACGAGTCCGCCACCTGATACTATAGTATTATTTCCCGCTTCCCCGCCGTGGGAGTTCAGATAAATTCCAGATAAATCAAAGAGATGAGGGTCCTGTCGTCAGGGTCCGGCCGATATCCCCTGATCCCAATGTCTAATTTCCGGCCCCATCGGATCGTGAAATAATTCACCCAAGGTAAATCCCGGCCCGCCATTACGGTGACCATGATAATCAAAGGCGGCCACAAACATAGGCCACAAACATAGGCCACAAACATAGGCCACAAACATAGGCCACAAACATAGGAAGGACGCAAAGACAATGGATGCGGCAAGCGACAACAAATCGGCCTTGAAATCGGCCTTGGGCGACAAGGCCCGGCAATTTATATCCCGTCCCCGACAGATGCTGATTAATGGCCAGTGGGTGGAGGCCTTGTCCGGGAAGACGTTCCAGACCCTGGACCCGGCTACCGGGTCCGTAATCACCGAGATCAGCGAAGGGGATGCCGCAGATATCGACCGGGCGGTCAAAGCCGCCCGCGCGGCCTATGAAGATAGCCCCTGGGCAACCATGACCCCTTCGGCGCGGGAACGGCTTTTGCATCGGGTGGCGGATCTGATTGAGGAAAATGCCGACGAATTGGCGGAACTGGAAGCCCTCGACAACGGCAAGAACAAGGCCATTGCTCGCGCCGTGGATATTCAGGTGGCCATCGAAACCTTTCGCTATATGGCCGGCTGGCCCAGCAAGATCACCGGCGATGTGCTGCCCTTGAGTGTGCCCTTTGCCCCGGACCAAAAATTTTTTGGGTATACCCTACGTGAACCCGTTGGCGTGGTGGGGCAGATCATCCCGTGGAATTTTCCACTGTTGATGTGCGCCTGGAAAATGGCGCCGGCGCTGGCCAGCGGCTGCACTATTGTGCTTAAACCGGCCGAAGAAACCCCGCTCACCGCGCTTAGGCTCGGCGAATTGATCTGCGAGGCGGGGTTCCCCGATGGGGTGGTAAACATCGTGCCCGGTTTCGGCCATACCGCCGGCGCGGCGCTGACAGCCCATGAGGAGGTGGACAAGATCGCCTTCACCGGCTCCACCGAAGTGGGCAAGATCATCGCCAAGGCGGCGGCGGACACGATGAAGAACGTCTCATTGGAGCTGGGCGGCAAGTCACCGGCCATCATCATGCCCGATGCAGATCTGGACGTCGCCATTCCCGGTGCTGCCAGCGCCATCTTTTTCAATCAGGGGCAGGTCTGTTGTGCCGGTTCGCGACTGTTTGTCCCCGACCAGCATTATGACCGGGTGCTGGAAGGTCTGGCGGACAACGCTTCTACACTCCGTATCGGGCCGGGCCTTGATCCGGAAAACATGATCAATCCGCTGGTTTCCGAGACCCAGCTCAACCGGGTCATGAACTATATCGACATTGGCCGGCGCGAGGGCGCCAGCGTCATTGCCGGCGGCAGACGGCGTGGTGAGACGGGCTATTTTGTCGAACCCACTATTCTGGCAGACACCCATCGCGACATGACCGTGGTGCGCGAGGAAATTTTCGGCCCCGTCCTGTGCGTCCAGCGTTACAACGATGTCAATGAGGTGATCCGGATGGCCAATGACACCATTTATGGCCTCGGCGCCAGTCTGTGGACCCGGGACGTGGGCAACATCATCAATATTGTCCCCAAAATCAAGGCGGGAACAGTCTGGGTGAACTGTCACAATATTCTCGACGTGGCCATGCCGTTCGGCGGTTTCAAACAGTCTGGATATGGCCGCGAACTGGGCAAGGAGGTTCTGGAACTGTACACCCACACCAAATCCGTTTGCATCATGGCCTGATCCACGACCGGCCTCAAAGGATCCCCGCAGGATCCTTTCCTGACAGGCTCGGCCCGTTCGGACCGGGCCTTTTTTCTGGAATTTGGGTCTTTGCCTGCATTACAGTAAAGTGAAAGGCTCATGGGAGCATATGAATGACAGAAGTCACAACCGCCTATTCCCTGGCGCGGGATGAAAAGACCGCCGTCCGGGAACTGTATAACGGGCTGTGTCAGGACGCGGATGCCCCGGCGCTGGTGATTTTTTTCTGTTCCCCGGCATTTGATACAAGCCGGCTGGAACAGGAACTTAACCACTGTTTCGGTGATATTCCCCTGATCGGCTGCACCACCGCCGGAGAGATTACCCCGGATGGTTACCGCAAGGGATCCCTGACCGGGGCCGCCTTCAACAACGCCTATTTCACTTGCATGAGCCGCCGTTATGACAATATCAGCAGTTTCACCCTGCAGGACGGCATCCGGTTTGCCCGGAAACTGGTCCGGGATTTCAAGACGATCAGCCCCGCTGTCAGCGGATCCAATAGCTTTGCTTTTATGCTGATAGACGGCCTAAGCGGCGCGGAGGAACGGGTCACTGCCGCAATCGGCAGCGAACTCGGCGAAATCAACATGATCGGCGGCTCTACCGCCGATGACTGGAAACTGAAACAGACCCGGATTTTTCATGAAGGCCGGTTCCATACCGACAGCGCCGTCATCACCCTGTTTCATACCCGGCTGCCGTTCCGGGTGGCCTATACCCATCATTATGTGGCCGGCGACGCCCGGGCGGTGATCACCGAAGCGGACCCCATCACCCGCGAGGTTTCCGAGATTAACGGCCTGCCCGCCACCCAGGAATATGCCCGATTGTGTGGACTGGACGAAAAAGACCTTAACCTTTTGGTGGTCAGCAATCACCCCGTTCTGGTGCGGGTCGGCGGCAGTTATTTTTCCCGCGGTATCATTGGCATTCTGCCGGAAAAACGCAGCATCAAATTCGCTTGCGCCATCGACAAGGGTGTGGTCTGCAGTATTGCCCGACCGGATGACCCGCAAAACAACCTGATGGAACTGTTCCGGAAAATGGAAGCCGAGATCGGCCCACCGGCGCTGGTTCTGGGGTGTGATTGTGCGGCCCGGCAGATGACGTTTGAAGAACAGGGGATATTAGAGGAAATGTCGGAAATCTATGCCCGGGCCCGCACCGTCGGCTTTGCCTCTTTCGGTGAGCAATATAACACCGTGCATATGAACAATTCCTTTTCCTGTGTCGCCATCGGCCGGGACCGGCCTGAAACGCCGAACATATAAACGCCGAACATATATAGGAGAACTTCGGGCCCATGACTGAACGCCAAAGCCGCCTTACAGATGAGGAAATCAAACGGCTGGTTCTGGAAAATGCCCGGCTCAATAAAACCGTTCAGGTTCTGATGGAGCGGGTGGAACAGGAGATGGACCAGCAGAAAGACAGTTTTTCCCTGTTCCAGACCGCCATCAATCTGGAAAAAACCATTGAGCACCGAACCCGGGAATTAAAGGTACTGAATGCCCGGCTGATGGCGGAACTGGCGGAACGGGAAAAGGTGGAAGAAGCCCTGCGCATTGCCAAACAGCAGGCGGAAGAGGCCAATCAAAGCAAAACCAAATTCCTCGCCACCGCCAGCCACGATCTGCGCCAGCCCCTGAATGCGGCGCGTCTGTTTCTGGGTTCTTTGGAAAATGACAGCCTAGGAGACACCGAAACCGACATCCCCCGGCTGGAAACGGTGAAACGGATCGGTGCCGCCCTTGATGCTCTGGATGATCTGCTGAGTGTGTTGCTCAATATTTCCCAACTCGACGCCGGCGGCATCAAACCCAATTTCCATCATTTTCCGGTGCAGGATCTGCTGAACCGGATTGTGCCGGAATATATCAAAACCGGCACGGATCGCGGACTGGAGGTGCGCATGGTGCCCAGCAGCGCCGTGGTCTACTCGGATGGGCGACTGCTGGAGACCATTTTGCGGAATTTCCTGAGCAATGCCATCCGCTATACCAAAAAGGGCAAGGTACTGATCGGCTGCCGGCGCCATGCCGACGGGGTAACCTTGATGGTCTATGACAGCGGCATCGGTATCCGCGAAGACCAATTGGAAACCATTTTCGAAGAATTCCGACAGGTGCATGAAGACAGCAGCATCGGGACCCGCGGTATCGGCCTGGGACTGTCCATTGTAGACCGCATTGCCCGTCTGTTGGGCTTGTCCATCACGGTGGCCTCGGTTTACGGCAAGGGCTCCTGTTTTGGTGTCACTCTGCCGCTGGGCAAACCCCACCAGCTGCGCGAGACGTCCCCTGAACAGTCTTCCTCCGGGAAGATCCCGCAAACCAATCTCTGCGACCTGCTTGGAGAACGGGTGATTGTTGTGGTGGACAATGATCCGCAGGTGCTTGACGGGATGCGTGCCCTGTTACGCAACTGGACCTGCAAGGTGGTGGCCGAAACCACCGCCGAACGGTGTCTGATCCCACTTATCGAACAGGATCTGATCCCCGGCCTGATCATTGCGGATTATCATTTGGGCCCCACCACTAACGGCCTTGACGCCCTGCGGGAAATCCGTGCGGAATTTGACCCTGCCCTGCCCGGCCTGATCATCACCAGCGACCGGAACCAGGAATTGCGGGACCGGCTGGAGAGTTTACAAATTCCGTTGTTATACAAACCGGTTAAACCGGCACGGCTGGCGGCGCTGATCAAACATGCCCTTTCATGAGTGCGTCAGGATGGTGACTGATCAACAAGATTTTTGGCCGCAATCACCGCCTGTAAACGATTGCTGACGCCAAGCTTGCGTAAAATGGCGGAAACATGGGCCTTTACGGTAATTTCGGATATGCCCAGCTCATAAGCGATGACCTTGTTGGGTTTGCCCTTGGCCAGAAGCTCCAGAACGGCCCGTTGCCGGGGCGTGAGGGCGGCGATACAAAGATCCGGCGGGGTCGTCTTTTCTCGCGAAGGAGGAGGCGCATCCGGAGCACGTTCCCCGCTCACCCCCAACGCCTGGGACGGGATATAGCTGTTGCCACTCATCACCAGTTGCAAGGCATGGCGCATCACCTCTTGGGAGGAGGATTTGGGCAGATAGCCCATGGCCCCCCGTCCAAAGCTTTCCCGGACGGTTTCTTCGTGTTCACTGGACGAAACGATGATAATAGGAGTCGACGGCGCCGTGTCACGCAGGGCCATCAAACAGGAAAACCCCTCGGCGCCCGGCAGCAGCAGATCCAGAAGAATCAAATCAAATCCCGATCCTTCTTCCACCGCGGCCAATGTTTCCCGGGCCGTACAGGTCTGGATACAGATCACCTCGTGCCCCATGACACTGCGGACAATATTGCTCAGCGCCTCACGAAACAACGGGTGATCATCCGCAATCAATACCCTGCTTTGCGTCAAACGACGGCCTCCCTTACCGATTCATACGAGTCTGTAAAGCTTAGGCGAATCTAGGCGCGCAAACAATCCTTGTAGCGTTCCCGTAGGGTGATTTTCTTGATCTTACCAGTGGCCGTGAGCGGCATTTCCTCTACAAAAAACACCTTGTCAGGCATCCACCATTTGGCGATTTTGCCGTCCAGAAAAGCCAGGATTTCCTGTTCCGTCGGCGACGCGCCGGGCGCCGGCTTGATGATCAGCACCGGCCGTTCTTCCCATTTGGGGTGATAGACCCCGACTACTCCGGCCTGCAGCACCTTCGGATGTCCCACGGCAAGGTTTTCAATATCAATGGAACTGATCCATTCGCCGCCCGACTTGATCACATCCTTGGCCCGGTCGGTGATTTTGATATAACCATATCGGTCTAGCGTCACCACATCACCGGTCGGGAACCAGCCCTCCTTGTCCAGCACCCGGCCGCCTTCGCCCCGGTAATATTCCGCCACCACCCACGGCCCGCGCACCCAGAGATCACCATAGGTTTTCCCGTCGCGGGGCACCGGGTTGCCCTGCTCGTCCACAACCTTGACTTCCAGCCCGTATTGCACCCGGCCCTGTTTACTGAGTACGGCCTCGCGCGCCTCCGGCGGCAGGGCGTCCACCTCGGGGGTGGACGAGGCGATGGTGCCCAACGGACTGGTTTCCGTCATGCCCCACAATTGCAGCACCCTGACTCCATAATCCTTCAAAAATTTGTCACTCATGGCCTTGGGCACCGCGGATCCCCCGATCATGGTACGCTCAAGACTGTCAACTTTCTGACCCGTTTCCTCAAGATACTGAAACAACATGGTAAAGACCGTTGGCACGGCACAGGAAAAGGTCACGCCCTCGCATTCAATCAGGTCATGAATATGTTTACCGTCCATCTTCGGCCCCGGAAACACCAGCTTGGCTCCCAGCATAGCGGCAATATAGGGCAAGCCCCAGGCATTGCCGTGATACATGGGCGCAATGGGCAGAATCACATCATATACGGACAGGCCAAAGGCGCTGTTCTGGGCCGCCGCCAAGGCATGAATGATGGTTGAGCGATGGGAATACATCACCCCTTTGGGATTGCCGGTCGTACCGGAAGTGTAACAAATGGACGAGGCGCTTTTTTCATCAAAAACCGGCCACGTCATCTGCCCGTCTTCCGCCGCCAGAAGGTCCTCGTAACAATGGACATTCTTCAGCGTGGTCTGGGGCATGTGATCCCGGTCGGTGAGGATCACATAGCCTTCCACATGTTTAAGGCGCGGCGCCAGTTTTTCCACCAGCGGCACAAAATCCACATCCAGAAACAGATACCGCCCGCCCGCATGGTTGATGACATAAACAATCTGTTCATCAAACAGCCGCGGATTGGCCGTATGCAGGATGGCCCCGATACCGGACACGCCGTAAAACATTTCAAAATGGCGATAGGTGGACCAGGCCAGCGTGGCAATCCGGTCGCCCGAGACAATGTTCAGCCGGCGCATCAGCGCCTGAGCAAGCTTCTTTGCCCGATGTTCCGCCTCACGATAGGTATATCGGTGCAGCGGCCCTTCGACTGTGCGGGTGACAATTTCTGTGGATCCGTGATATTCCGCTGCATAACGGATCAAAGACGAAATCATCAGATCATTATACTGCATCAGTCCGGGCTGTGTCATGGTTCTGCTCCCTGTTCCGGCGGCACAGACGTTATTGTTGTCTCCCCAAAAGTAAATTTTTCACCGCCATTTACCCCCTTTACTCTATCTGCCGCTGCATCGGGCGTCCATTGGACCAATGGCGTATGCCCCCCTCGAGCGAACTGTAATGCTTTAGTATCAGATACCTTCGACACCTGGCGGGAAAGCCGGCTCAAAATCGGCTATTCCAAAAATCCTGTCATCCACTATAGTATGCCCTTCAAGGACAGGCATCGCGTGCAACAGGTGACCTGTTTGCCTAACCGAACGCATACAAAAGAAAAAAGAAGAATGACAATAAAACGGGTGGTGAAGGTTTTTGGCCTCCCGCCTTAAAAGGATCGACAACAGACATCGAAGACTACACATTATAAAATTAAACAGGGAAAAACATATGCAGGTTTCTACGTCTCATGAAAAATGGTCCTCCCGCCTGACATTCATCATGGCGGCGGTGGGGTCTTCCGTCGGGCTTGGCAATGTCTGGAAATTCCCCTATGAAGCGGGGGTCAGCGGTGGCGGCGCCTTTGTGCTGATTTATATCGCCTGTATTCTGGTGGTGGGGCTGCCGATCCTGATTGCCGAACTCACCCTTGGCAAACAGGGCCAGATGAGCCCGCCCAACACTATGCGTACCCTAGCCCAGCGGGAAGGCCGATCGTCTCTCTGGCAGTCGGTCGGCTGGCTCGGCGTGCTGGCCGCCTTTATGATCCTCAGTTTCTACAGCGTAATTGGCGGCTGGGCCCTGGCCTATGTGCCCAAATTCATCTCGGGCGACCTGATCACCACAAATCCCGATGTGGTCACAACGGAATTCAATACCTTGCTGGCCAGCCCGGTGCAGATGTTGGCCTGGCACGGGCTGTTTATGGTGCTGACCATTTTCGTGGTCGCACGCGGCATTCATGCGGGGATTGAAAAAGCCGTGGATATTCTGATGCCAGCATTGTTTTTTATCCTGCTGGCGCTGGTCATCTATGCCGCTATCGCTGGCGATTTTGGCCGGGCATGGTCGTTCCTGTTTGCCGCTGACTTTTCCAAAATCACCCCGGATGTGGTGCTGAACGCACTGGGACAGGCCTTTTTCTCCATCAGTGTGGGGCTTGGCGCCATGATGACTTATGGCGCTTATCTGCCGAAAGACGTCAAAATCCCCCGGGCCGCCACCATTATCGTGTTTGCCGATACTATGGTGGCCCTGCTGGCGGGACTCGCGATTTTCCCTATTGTATTCGCCAACGGGCTTGATCCTGCCAGCGGGCCGGGCCTGGTGTTTGTGACATTGCCACTGGCCTTTGCAGGGGTGCCGTTGGGCGGATTTTTCGGCACCATGTTTTTTGTGCTGATCGTTTTTGCGGCCATCACCTCCTCCATCTCCCTGCTGGAACCGGTGGTGTCCTGGGCCGAGGAACACAAAGGTGTGAAACGATCCTTGTCAGCCATTGTGGCCGGTTTCCTGATCTGGCTGCTGGGTCTGTTGAGCGTATTTTCCTTTAACCTGTGGGGCGACGTACACCTTCTGGAAATGTTTGAACGGTTCGAAACGGCAACCCTGTTCGATCTGATGGATTTCACCACGTCCAATATCTTCCTGCCGCTAGGGGGCATGGCCATGGTGATCTTTGCCAGCTGGATTATGTCGCGCGAGACCACCGAAACGGATCTGGGCCTGTCCCCGGCCTTGTATAAAAGCTGGTTGTTCCTGGCCCGGTTTGTCGCCCCGATCGCGCTGTTGATGATCTTTGCCTATAACATTTTCGGCTGAGGAGTGTTGGGCTGAAGATTACTGCCTCGGCCCACAGACCCTAGAGTGAATTGTGAATAGGTTGACCCATTCTGCCGGTCAGGTCTGGTTCAGGAGCCAGGGGTTTGGCGCAGGCCATACTGACGGTACGGCCAAGCCAAACCCCGCCGGAACTGGACCAGATCGGCCCGGCCCTTCGGGGTGGCGGCTTGGGGCCGCTCACTTTGTCAGACTCCTGGGTCAGACGCCTGGCCCGATGCCCCGCATCGCCCGGCGCCGTCTTCCGCGTGAGGCGGGCCACAATCCGCCAACAGAATTGAGCCAACCTCTTCACCATTCACTCTATCAGGTCATATCAGGCCTAATTCTTTCCGGCAGGATTTTCGGGTCCTGCCGGACTTGGCCTGCGGGCCGGTTCCTCCTGCTCTTCTCGCTCCGATTGTTAGTGAACTCCAGCCAGAAATGCTGTAACCATAATGCTGTAACCATAAAGAATGGGCTCCATTTGCGAAGGGGGACAAAATGTTTACCAGGAAAATCGCGCTTTTCTCGTTACTTGGCTTCAAGGTCAACCTGGACATCAGCTGGCTGTTCCTGGCGGTTCTTGTGGTCTGGTCCCTGGCCACGGGATATTTCCCCTATCAGGTGCCGGGGCTCGACGCCTCCACCTATTGGAGTATGGCGATCATCGGCGCCGCAGGACTATTTTTTTCCATTGTGTTTCATGAATTTTCCCATTCCCTGGTGGCCCGTCATTACGGCCTGCCCATCAGCGGCATCACCCTGTTTATTTTCGGCGGGGTGGCGGAAATGGAAGAAGAGCCGGAAAATCCGAAAGTGGAATTCCTGATGGCGGCGGCAGGGCCGCTGGCCAGTTTTTTTCTTGCCGCCCTGTTCTGGCTGACCGCACGGTTTCTGGAAAGTCAGTCATTCGGCATCGGGGTTGCCGCGGTGGCCTCTTATCTGGCCCTGATCAACGCCATTGTGGCCGTATTCAATCTTATTCCTGGCTTTCCCCTGGACGGTGGGCGGATGCTGCGCGCCGTTCTGTGGTACTGGAAAGATGACCTGAGATGGGGCACCCGCATCGCCACCGGGGTGGGGGACGCCTTTGGCCTGGTGCTAATTATCCTGGGGGTAATCAGCATCTTTACCGGCAATTTCATCGGCGGGATGTGGTGGTTTCTGATTGGTCTGTTCCTGCGCGGGGCGGCCGCCGCCTCCTATAACCAGCTGCAGGTGCGCCGCCTCTTACAGGGCGAACCCATTGCCCGGTTCATGACCCGTAATGTGGTGGTCGCGCCGCCGCATATCAGCCTGCATGAGCTGATCGAGGATTATATTTATGCCTATCATTACGACATGTTCCCCGTGGTGGAACAGGACCGGCTGATCGGTTATGTGACGGCACGGGACCTGAAAGAAACCCCCCGGGAGCTTTGGGGGCACACCACAGTGCGCGCCATTTCCCGACCCCTTGATGACGGCACCACCATCGAGGCGCAGGAAGACGCGCTCAAGGCTCTGGCCCAGATGCGCAAAACCGGCAACAGCCGGCTTCTGGTTACCGATCGCGGCCGACTTGTGGGCATTGTGGTGCTCAAGGATCTGCTCGAATTTCTTACCCTCAAAATCGACCTGGAAGGCCTGGACCGGTAAGGTCCCCTCCCAGAGAAAAGATCAGGACCACACCTTTCAGGCGGCGAAGGCCTTCAGGGCCCGGGCCAGTTCCACCCCCTTTTCATCGGCCATGGCTGCGGCCCTGAGATCGGCCAGGCGAGCCGCCGCCTGATCCGTTTTTCTCAGGGAGTCATACAGCGACATCAAGGTTTTGAAATTGCTTGCGCCCCGTTCATGAGTATCGCCATAGCCCTTGATCAGCCGCTGGCAACGGGTGATTTCCACGGCCAGTTCATAATCTTCGGGCAGGGTTTTTTCAATCAGCTCCAGCCAGTAGGTGATCATCTCATGTTCCTGCTGATACCGCAGGGTGGAGCGGCGAATGCGCCTCAGCGACGCCAGAAAATACATCAGCAGATAAACACTGACCTTGCCGGTATTCATGAATTTATCCCCAGTAAATCGGCGGATCAGACCCGACAGCAATTTGCTGTTGCCGATAAAACGGGCCAGCCCCGCCGGCATGGTGCCGAGGATTTCCTCAAGCCGGGGCTTCATGAATTCCACCATATAAACAATCTGCCCGTCGGCGGCACGCACTTCCCGACGATATTCTTCCACCCGTTCACGACGGATTTTCAGGTCCGCCACCCGGATCACATCGTCAAAGGCCATCCACAAGGCCAGATGGCGGGCCACATCGCGGCTGAGGCGATAATCGGCATCCTGATCCCGGGCAACAATATTTTCCAGTTTGTCCAGATAGTCCGCCACATAGTCCAGATCCTGGTAATCCAGAAGTTTTTTGGCGCCTTCATAAGCGGTCTCACGCACCCCTTGCGGCAGGGCGTTGATCCGGTCCAGAATCTTCTGCGCCTCAGGCGTGGTGGCGGCACCGGCAATCTGCGGGCCGTCCCCAGCGATGGGCTCTTGCGAACTTTCTTCGGTATCCACCCGCCGTTCCGCCGCCGCCTCGAAACCTGCGGCAAAGGCCCGCAGATTGGTCTCCACCATCTTGCCTTCGGCCCGAATGGCGTCCTCAAAGCTTTCGCGACTGAACGGCAGACGACCGCAGCCGGCAATGGCGCCAAACAGCACTGCACTAATCACCGCCCCCTTGTCCTGGGCCAGCCGGTCCATGTCGAAAGCCACCAGATCCCGCGACGCCTCGCGGGCCGCCTTCAACAGCACCTGCTTATCGACAATGCCGTTGCCCATATCCATTTTTTCAAAAATGGAGTAAACCCGATGGGTGGATACGATCAGCGTGGTTTTGTCGGGAGTGACGAACTGGCGCTGGATGGCCCGGCCCGCCTCCACCAGTTCGGAGGCCACCACAATGTCCACATCGCCGGCGAATGGCATCAGCGTCATGACCGGCGCCTTATCCACCGTCTGATCGGCCTTGCGCGGCGCCATTTCCAGATAATAGATCGTCGCGCCGGTGCGCTGGGCCACGCCGGGCACGGAAGTGGACTGGGCGAAATAACCGTTGGCTTCGGCCACCGCCACCAGCCAGTTGGTCAGCACGCCACCGCCCTGACCGCCAAGCGCGGAAATGGCGATGGTAATGGGACGGTTTGAACCCTCAGGATGAGAAGTGTTTTGTTCTGTCATAATCGGGCCCCTTTACAAACTCACACGCGCCCGCTTGCGGGCATATCTGTTCTGGAAAAAGCCAATGATGCTCTGGCGCAGCCCGTACATAAAACGGTCCCAGAAAGTGGGGTTGAAAATCAGTTCCGCCCGCGAGAAGGATGGACACAGCACCGCCTCATGCGCCACCTCGCCACACACCCCGCAGCCCACGCAACTGTTATCCACATAGGCGACCGGATCCTCGCGCAGCGGGTCCGGATTGGGTTTGATGGTCAGTGACGGACAGCCCGATAGCCGGATACAGGCATGATCCCCGGTACAGGTCTTGCTGTCCACATAGAAACGCTCCTTGACATAACGCCCGCCTCCCTTGATGGTTTTGGCCACCAGCGGTTTCTCCCGGCGTTGGCGGTTGAGCATACATTCGCCTTCGACCACGATGACCTTGGGGCCTTCATAGTCGGTGGACATGGCTTCATCCATCACCTCGCGCACCGCCGAGATATCATAGCTCTGCACCGTGCGGACCCATTTAACCCCTACGCCCTGCACGGCGTCCTGAATGCGGGCCTTTTTCTCATTTTCCTTGATGGTGGCGCGGGAGGAGGGAATATACTGTCCCCCCGTAGCGGCGGCATAGCCGTTGTCGACAATGACAAAAACGTTGTCGCTTTTGTTATAGACGGCGCTGGCAATGCCCGAGGTCAGACCGTTGTGCCAGAACCCGCCATCCCCCATCACGGCAATGGCCCGTTTGTCGCCTTCGCTTCTTAAGCGTTTGTCGCTGAAAGCCGCGGAGCTGGCCCCGCCCAGGCCATATCCCAGAATGGTGTTGCCGATGTTGAAAGGGGGCAGGGTGCCAAAGGAGTTACACCCGATATCCGCGGACACCTGCATTTCGCCATATTTCTTTTCCAGCATTTTCATGGCGGAAAAAAACGGCCGTTCCGGACAACCGGTACACAATCCCGGCGGACGCGGTGTCACGTTTTTGTCCAGTTCCTCACGGTTGATGGGGCTTTTGGCCAGTGCCTCCAGGGAAACCTTACTGTTATCCTGGCGGATCAGGTCGGGATGCCATTTTTCCAGGAACCGGCGCAGGCCTTCCTTGACCACATCACCCGTATATTCGCCGGCCATCGGTAGAACATCCTTGCCATGAATCCGGGTTTTCAGCTCCGCTTCGTTGAAAATCTTGTTCAGGGCCTGCTGGATATAGTCGGGCTGCCCTTGCTCCACCAGAAGCACAGCCTTTTTCTCCCGGCTGAATTCAATCAGCTCGTCATCCACCAGCGGATAGGTCACATTCATCACATAAAGCGGAATATGGCTGGTGCCGTCCTCATCCGCCAGCCCCAGAAGCTGAAGCGACCGGATGACCACATTATACATGCCGCCTTCCAGAATGATGCCCAGATCCTTTGTCGCATCGCCGTCAAAAAATTCGTTCAGCTTGTTGTCCTTGATGAATTGGACGGCGGCGGGCCAGCGTTTTTCCACCTTTTCCTTTTCCTGCTGGAATGTAAAGGGCGGCAGGATGATCTTTTCCTTGATCCGGGTGGGATGAGCGAGAGCATCCCGCACCCGGAAAGCCGGCGCCACATTGTCCTTGGCTTCGAACTGGCCATAAACGTGGCAGGCGCGAATCCTGAGCTGGAGGAAAACCGGTGTGTTGCTGGCCTCGGACAGTTCAAAACCCTTTTCCACCATGTTCACGATCATCGGCAGATTGGGCCGGGGATCCAGAAGCCACATCTGTGATTTCATGGCGAAGGCATGGCTGCGTTCCTGCATGATGCTGGCGCCTTCGCCGTAATCTTCACCAATGATGATGAGCGTGCCACCGATCACGCCGGCAGAGGCCAGATTGCTGAGCGCGTCGGAGGCCACATTGGTGCCGACCGTGGATTTCCAGGTCACGGCGCCGCGCAGGGGATAGTTCTGGGACGCGGATAACATCGCCGCGGCACTGGCTTCGCTGCCATTGGCCTCAAAATGCACATCCAGTTCATCCAGAACATCCCGGGCATCCGCCAGCACATCCATAAGATGGGAGACCGGAGCGCCCTGATACCCGCCCACATAGGCGACTCCGGACTGCAACAGCGCCTTGGTCACCGCAAGAATGCCTTCCCCGTGGAAGACTTCTCCGGCGCCCAAGCGCAATTTTCCTATTTCCTTAGTAAAGGAGCGTTCAGCCATGTCTGTCTCGTGTCTTTTTTACTGGTTGAGGTTCGGCTTATCCTGGTCGGGGCCGCCGCCCGTCGTGGCCCCCGGAACAATGCCCCCTGCGCCGCGGCAGGGGCCACTTGTCCGATGGCAACCGGGGGTCGGAGTCCGGGCCGTCCGTCAGGCCGCCGGCGCCAGCGCCAGTACCCGAAGCGGGCTGCCCGAGCCGTTTTCAATTTTCAACGGCGGGGTAATGATCACCGCCCCTTTGGGCGGCAACTGATCCAGGTTACACAGCGACGCCAGGCCCATTTTATTGGCCCCATGCATCAATGTGTGGCAGGGGAAGGCCGGGTCCAGGCTATGGGCAATGCCGGCATCGGTGCCCACCGTCTCCACGCCAAATCCCAAAACATCCCGCTCTTCGATCAAAAACTTAATCACTTCGGCGGAAGGCCCTGGGCTATGGGCGCCATCTTCCTTGATATTGAGGAACTCATCCGGATCCGTGCGCTTGCTCCAGTCGGTCCGCATCAGGACCCAGCTTCCGGCTTCGATTTTGCCATGTTCCTCTTCCCATTCCTTGACCTTTTCCACGGTCAGCAGATAATCATGATCCTCGGCGCTTTCCTTGCTGACATCAATCACATTGGCGGGCGCAATCAGCTTTTGCGGGGGGATGGTGTCCGTGCAGCCATCCGCATAATCCTGCCCCGTCACCCAGTGGCCCGGCGCATCAAAATGGGTGCCCGTATGTTCACCACAGGAAATAACGTTCCAGTACCAGGCCGGCCCGTCATCATCAAACCGTGAAATCAACTCTTTCTTGAAACCGGGAGACTGACGGAACGGATCGGGCAGGGCAATCACCGGCGTTTTTTCACTGAGCGTCTGGGTCAGGTCCACGACCCGGATGCTGCCGTTGGCAAGTTCTTCGGCAAAGGCTGTTAATGTTGATGCAGTCATTATACTTCCCCTGTCTGTGTATTTTAGAGTGTCTATGTCGTTTAACGTTCTGGGTCGTTTAACGTTCTGGTTTCAAGATGCTTCGGGCCCGAACGCCCCCCGCCTGCTCTGCGGCTTGCGGCCGCTATTGGGTTACGGAGGCCAGCTGCCCGTCACCGCCGATCCTATCACGCCGAATGCGTTCGGGTCACGGCCAAAGCGCCTGAGCACAACCTTTTTATATTGCGCTGTGGTGTCACTTTCGGAAGGCATCATAACGCAAATATTTTAGACTTAAAATAATTAATTTCATTTTTCATATTTTTTTCCTGAACAATCGCCGGCGGCGATATGAAGTTGTCTGAAATAAATTTTTGATTCAGAATAAATTTACTCTTTTCTGATAAGGATTTTAGGAGTAGAAGTTGTCTTGTAGAGCGTCCCCAAAAGCCCGGAGTTGTTCCCGCATATGTTTGGGAGCCGGCAACCGAAATCGGGGCGTTCACGAACAGAAAGCGGCAGATTTGATGGAGAGGCAGGGACTCATGGACCCGTCAGCCCATACTGGTCGGGAAAGACGCATCACCTTTCAGCTGTATCATTATTGGCAGGAGCTGGCCGGGGAGCGGGATATGCCGTCACTCAGGGAACTCTCCCCGGAAGACATCCAGCCTTACAAGGATCAGATGATCCTGATTGATCTTAGGGACAGATCTTCGGAACCAACTTTGCAGGTGATTGGTCAGGCCCTGAAGCAGGATCTGGACGAGGATCTGACCCTTAAACCCCTCAGCGAAATTCCTCGCCGGACTATTCTCAGCCGACTGACCGACCATTATCTGGAAGTCTTCGCCAACCGGGCCCCCATTTCCTTCGACGCGGAATTTACGACCCGGGACAAGGAAAAAGCCCTGTATCGGGGAATATTGCTGCCGTTCAGCGATGATGGCGAAAACATTAACTTCATTCTCGGGGCCATCCGCTGGATTGTGGAAGAAGAACTCGAAGAGCCGGAAGGGCCGGCCCATCCGCCGCTTCGCCACGAGCCGGCCCCGGCGGAAGATGATATGGTTTTCGAGGAAGATGACCCGCTGCCGGCCCCGGCGGAAACCGACGAAGATCACAAGACACAAGCTTCCGAAACGGAAGCCCCCTTACCGCCAGCCGAAAACGTTCCCGCGCCGCCGCCTCCCGCGGAGGACCGCGAACCGGACAACCGCCCCTTACCAAATAAACACAGCCTGCCAGATAAACACAGCCTGCCAGATAAACACAGCCTGCAAGAACAACTGGCCCACTGCCGGGCCCTGGCCCGAGGCAAGGACGCCACCGACAGCCGTTCGCGCCGGGCCCTGTACCGCACGCTGGCGGCCATTCTGGATTTTCACCTCACCGCCCAACGTCACCCCGAAGCCTATCAGGCGTTGTTGCGGGAAGCCGGACTCAAAGTTCAAAAACGCGCCCCGTTTACGCCAACGCTGAAACTTTGTTTTGGCCGAGAATTTGACAAGACCCGGCTGACCGAATATGCCGCGGCGCTCAGTCATGCGCTGAAAAAAGGGCATACGGGCAAGAGCCTGCCAGACTTTCTTGAAAGCTTCCAGGGCGGCATTAAAGGCTGTGTGAAAGCCGAACGGGAAAGCCGTCGGCCGGGGAGCGTGCAACGCATGAATAATTCACTTGAAGAAGTCAAGAAAAGGGTTAATAACATGCCCGTTCTGTCCCGTTTTGAACTGACGGCGCCGCACCTTCCGGAAGGGCCGCCAGGAAGCACGGAAGAGGCAGAAAACGGGCAGGAACAAAAACTGTGTTTGATATTGGGTAGACGGAAAGGCTCTGTCGTTGAGGTCGTGAAACTGCTGGATGAGGATGAGTCGCTTTTGGCGCCGGTCCTCAAAAAAGCCATAAAGCCATAACAGACCAAAACCAGGCGTTTCCAGAACAGGATTGAGAAGCTTGTCTTGCCGGCATTCACCAGCAGGACCCGCAGATCAATCCGAAAGGATCAAGAGGACAAACCGTGAATTACTGGGCACAAAAAGATATCCGCATCGACTCAGTTGTGGAGTTTGCCGCGGAAAAACTGAAAACCGCCAAACAGGACGGCTTTCTCGATTTTATCCGCGACCTGTATAAAAACGTCTCACCGGATGACCTGGTGGACCGGCCGGTGGACGAATTGTACGGCATCGCCCTGTCTTTGTGGAAATTCAGCGATCAGCGCGACAAAAACACAACCAAACTTCGGGTGTTCAACACCACCCTCGAAGAACATGGCTGGCAGTCCTCTCATACCGTGATCCAGATCATCAATGAAGACATGCCGTTCCTGCTGGATTCCATCACCTTTAACCTGCTGGAACAGGGGTGTGACGTTCATATGCTGCTCCATCCCATTGTCAGCCGCCACCGGGACAGCAAAGGCCGCATGGTCCCTTCCGGCGGGGAAGCAGTGCGGGAATCGGTCATGCATATCGAGGTCACCGCCATGACCGACCCAAAACAGCTGAAGGCGCTGGAAGGCAAGCTCTTGCAGGTGATGAATTTTGTCCGCGCCGCCATCGAAGACTGGCACCCCATGCTGGACAAAATGAAGGCGCTGATCAAATCCATGGACCATGCGCCCAAGGAACTGCCGCGCAGCGAAGTGAAAGAAGCGCAGAATTTTATGCGCTGGCTCATGAATGACAATTTCACCTTTCTCGGATACCGGGAATATGTCCATGAGGGGACAGGTGACAAAAAAGCTTCCGGCAAAAAGTCTCCCGACAAAAAAGTGGTGGAAGAGGCGGTTGACAGCCGAGGATACGGCATTTTACGGGACCCGAATGTGCATGTGCTGAGGGGGCCGAAAGGGTTGGTGGCCATCAACCCGGAAATCGAATATTTCATGAAACAGCCGGATGTGATGATGGTCACCAAGGCCAATGTGAAATCCATGGTGCACCGGGTGGTGCATCTGGATTATATCGGTTTCAAGAAATACGACACCACGGGCAACGTCATCTGTGAAGCCCGTTTTGTAGGCCTGTTTACCTCCGATTCCTATAGCGAGCGAGCCCGTTCGGTGCCCTATCTCAGCCGCAAGGTCAACAATATCCTGATCCGTTCAGGGTTCCCCCCGGGCAGCCACAATGCCCGTTCCCTAGTGCATATTCTGGAAACCCTGCCACGGGACGAGTTGTTCCAGATCGACGAGGATCAGCTTCTGGAAACCTCCATGGGCATTCTGCATCTGCAGGTTCGCCCCAAATGCGCCGCCTTTATCCGCAAGGACCGTTTTGAACGGTATGTCTCTGCGTTGGTCTTCGTGCCCCGTGACATTTACGATTCCACCCTGCGCAGCAAGATCGAACGCATTCTCTGTGACGCCTATAACGGGGAGCTGTCTTCCCGCTATGCCCAACTCAGCAATGAAAGAATCGCCCGCTGGCATTTTATCATCCGCACCAAACCCGGCCAGGTCCCCAATCCGGATCCGGCAGATATCAACAAACGCATCCAGGAAGTGGCGCAGCGCTGGAACGATTATCTGCACGAAGTGCTGACCGACCGTCTTGGTGAAGAGGCCGGCAACAATCTTTACAATAAATACAACCGGGCCTTCACCCCCGCCTACAAGGAATATTTCGATCCCCGTTTTGCGGTCACCGACATCGAAAAACTGGAACGTCTGCCCGAATGCAATAATATCGCCTTTAACCTGTACCGGCTGGCCGAGGATCCGGATCATACCCTGCGTCTGAAAATCTATACCAGCCAGCAAACCATTGCGCTCAGCGACTGTCTGCCCATGCTGGAAAATATGGGCCTCAGGGTGATCGAGGAAGTGGCCTTTGACCTGATTACCCATCCTCTCGGCGAAGAGGTCCGCTATGTCATTCACGATTTCCATCTTGAAGACACTGCCCGGCTGTGGACCGATCTTTCCGAGATCAAAACCCGGCTGGAAACCACGCTGCGAATGGTCTGGCTGGAAAATGTGGACAATGACGGCTTTAACAAGCTGGTGCTCAGGGCCGGGCTGGATTATCGGCAGGTGCTGGTTCTGCGAATCTACAGCAAATATCTCAGACAACTTTCCTTGTCCTACAGCGAAGTTTACATGCAGGACACGCTAACCCAGCATCATGAGATCGCTTATTGTCTGGCCCAACTTTTTGAGGTCAGCTTTAACCCGGATCTGCCGGAAGATTTTGACCGGGAAAAAGAACGCGAAGCATTGGAAGGACGGGTGCGGGAGCTTCTCGAAAATGTGGATAGCCTGGACCAGGACCGCATGCTCAGAAGTTATCTCAATGTGATTACTGCCACATTGCGCACCAATTTCTATCAGTATCAGGACAACGGTAGTCCGAAACCCTATGTGTCCCTCAAAATCAAGAGCAGCGCCGTGCGCGAGGCGCCGAAACCCAAGCCCTACGCGGAAATCTTTGTGTATTCACCGCGTCTGGAAGGGGTGCATCTCAGAGCCGGGCCGGTGGCCCGGGGAGGCTTGCGCTGGTCCGACCGCCGGGAAGACTACCGCACGGAAATTCTCGGCCTGGTCAAGGCCCAGCAAGTGAAAAACACCGTGATTGTGCCGGTTGGCGCCAAGGGCGGATTTGTGCCCAAGAAACTGCCCGCCGACGGCAGCCGGGAAGACATCCTGGAAGAAGGCATCGCCTGTTACAAAACCTTTATTTCCGGGCTTCTGGACATTACCGACAATCTCAAGGACGCAGATGTGCTACCGCCGGCGCGGGTGGTGCGACGGGACGGCGATGATCCATATCTGGTGGTAGCGGCCGACAAAGGCACGGCCACCTTCTCCGACATCGCCAACAGCCTGGCCCAGCAGTATGATTTCTGGCTGGATGATGCTTTTGCTTCCGGCGGATCGCAAGGGTATGACCACAAGAAAATGGGCATCACCGCCCGTGGCGCCTGGGTGTCCGTACAGCGTCATTTCCGCGAACGCGGCATCAATGTGCAGAAAGACAACATCACCGTCGCCGGCATCGGCGACATGTCCGGGGATGTGTTCGGTAACGGCATGTTGTGTTCCCGGGCCATCAAGCTGGTGGCCGCATTTGACCATCGGGATATTTTCATTGACCCTGATCCCGATCCGGAAAAAAGTTACGCGGAACGCAAACGGCTGTTCGATCTGCCTCGCTCCAGCTGGCAGGATTATGACCGCAAGCTGATTTCAAAAGGCGGAGGCATTTTCAGCCGTAAGGCCAAGTCCATCACGCTCACTCCGGAAATTTGCCGGCTTCTGGACATTCCGCTGTCAGAAAAAACCCTGACTCCCAACGAACTGATCCGCAGCATTCTGAAATCCCAGGTCGATCTGTTGTGGTTCGGGGGCATCGGCACCTATGTGAAAGCCTCATACGAAAGCCATGGCCAGGTCGGCGACCGCGCCAATGATGCGGTACGCGTCAATGGCAACGAACTGAACTGCAAGGTCATTGGCGAAGGTGGCAATCTGGGCTGCACCCAGCGCGGACGGATCGAATTCGCCCTGAATGGCGGCATGATCAACACCGACGCGGTGGACAACTCCGCCGGGGTTGACTGTTCCGACAACGAGGTCAACATCAAGATTCTGCTCAACAGCCTGGTCTCAGACGGGCAGCTGACCCGCAAACAGCGCGACAAGCTGTTGGAAGACATGACCGATGATGTGGCCGCCCTGGTGCTCCGTGACAATTACCTGCAGACCCAGACCATCAGCATCGCCCGCGCCAGCAGCGTGCGGGAACTGGACAGTTTTGTGCGCTTCATGAACGATCTGGAAAAATCCGCCAATCTGGACCGGGAACTGGAATTTCTGCCAGGAGACGAGGAATTGTCCGAACGGGCGGAAAAGGAACAGGGGCTGACCCGGCCGGAACTGGCGGTACTGGTGGCTTATGCCAAAATGGCGTTGTATGATGAATTGCTGAAAAGCGATTTTCTGGAAGATCCTTATCTGGAAAAATATCTGATCAGCTCCTTCCCGGAACGCCTGGGCCAGACCTATGCGGACGCCATCCGCAAACACCGGCTGCGGCGGGAAATCATTGCCAAGGTGCTGTGTAACGACATTGTCAACCGCGGCGGGATCCAGGCCATCAAGGAAGAAACCGGGGCTTCGGCCGCGGAAATCGCCCGGGCCAGCATCATTACCCGTGAGGTGTTCGATCTGGACAACCTGTGGCAGAAGATCGAAAGTCTGGACTATGTCGTGCCGGCCACCATTCAGATCCTGCTGTTACTGGACGTGGAAGAATTTGCCCGCCGGCAGACCATATGGTTCCTGAACAACACCGATCCCAAGAAACCGCTCCAGGAAGTCATCGACCAGTATCGCCCGGGCATCATCAAGCTGTTTGATATGCCCATCGTGGTCAATTCTTCCCATGAAGAAAGCCTGAGAGCCAAAATCGCCATGTATTGCGAACAAAGCGTGAGCGAGGATCTGGCCACCCATATTTCCAATCTGGAAATGAAACTGGCCGCCTGTGACATTGTACAGGTCGCCCGGGATTTGAACCGGGATGTGGTTGATGTGGCCCGGGCCTATTTCATGATGGGAGATGAAATGGGCATCGACTGGATCCGCGATCAGGCGGAAATGGTAGAGGCGGCCGACCATTGGGACCGGCTGGCGGTCAGCGCGGTGATCAGCGACCTTCTGGATCAGCAGAAACTGCTCACCCGCCACGCCATCCAGACCTATGAAAACGGCGCAGCCATTGATTCCGTCAAGGCGTGGCTAAAGAATTCCGAGGCCGCCCGGGCCCGGATCAACAAACTGATCAAGGAATTCCAGTCCACCGGCCAGATCAACGTGACCAAGCTGGGCTTTGCCGCCCGACAGCTGCGCAACGTGGTCGCCGGCTGACCGGACTTCCTGTTCGCACCTTGCGACGATGACCAAACCAGCCCCCAGAAGACTCTATCGGGGGCTGGTTGATATTTGGGTTAATACTCAGGGCTGCAAGTCGCGCAGTTTACGCCAGCGCTGATATTGCGCGGCCTTTTTCGGGGCCGGGTCCTCAATCCCGCGCAGCCAGAAATTGAACCAATCCAGGTTCCGCCGATACACCAGATATTTGTGGGTAGGTTGCCATTTGACATGATATTCATCGGGATAGATGATCATCTCCACCGGCGTCCGGGTGTTGCGGCATAGCGTCATAGCTTCCCTTTTCACACCGATAGGCTATGATCTTCTGGGCATGTACCCCATGTATCTGTTGGTCATAGCTTCCCTTTTCACACCGATAGGCTATGATGCATATGTCACGTTTAAAACAGGGTCTGTCGTCATAGCTTCCCTTTTCACACCGATAGGCTATGATCAGATGTTTGGAAACGGGCCGCATGACCCGGTCATAGCTTCCCTTTTCACACCGATAGGCTATGATAGCAGGATCATCAACCCCGTCATGATTAAGGTCATAGCTTCCCTTTTCACACCGATAGGCTATGATGCACAAATCTAACATCCGCACTATCGAGCAGTCATAGCTTCCCTTTTCACACCGATAGGCTATGATAATTGTCCTTCGTTCTGTTGAGCGCTGAGGGTCATAGCTTCCCTTTTCACACCGATAGGCTATGATCAACTGGCCTGTCGCCTACTCGTAGGGGACGTCATAGCTTCCCTTTTCACACCGATAGGCTATGATCATGTTGAGGTTGAGCGGATGTTGCAGCGGTCATAGCTTCCCTTTTCACACCGATAGGCTATGATGATATCCCCTGTGGACGATTGGCATCATTGGTCATAGCTTCCCTTTTCACACCGATAGGCTATGATCTTGAATTTTGCGCCATGCTCAATAATCATGTCATAGCTTCCCTTTTCACACCGATAGGCTATGATCCTAATTATTATCTATCTTATACCTATCTTGTCATAGCTTCCCTTTTCACACCGATAGGCTATGATATAATCGTGAACCGGGCCATGTGGGTATCGGTCATAGCTTCCCTTTTCACACCGATAGGCTATGATATCAGCCGCGAGACGCTTAATCCCCTCTGCGTCATAGCTTCCCTTTTCACACCGATAGGCTATGATCGATCGTAAACCTGGAAGGTGAGGCTAAGAGTCATAGCTTCCCTTTTCACACCGATAGGCTATGATAATCCCCTGTATCGGGGATTTCTCGGGCATGTCATAGCTTCCCTTTTCACACCGATAGGCTATGATAAGTACGCCTCGCAGTCGATAGAGAAACCGGTCATAGCTTCCCTTTTCACACCGATAGGCTATGATCGATTAGTCCTGCGATAAGCCATTTCATATGTCATAGCTTCCCTTTTCACACCGATAGGCTATGATTTCGTCGCCATGTGCCACCTCCAGCTCTTTGTCATAGCTTCCCTTTTCACACCGATAGGCTATGATCAGCAAAGGGCACACCCTGTACTATCATAAGTCATAGCTTCCCTTTTCACACCGATAGGCTATGATTATTCCGGAGGTCATGAGGGTGAGCGGACTGTCATAGCTTCCCTTTTCACACCGATAGGCTATGATAGTTTACCCGCTAAGAAATCGGCGCAGATTGTCATAGCTTCCCTTTTCACACCGATAGGCTATGATAAACAAGTTCGTCGAGTTCGGACAGGGGTTCGTCATAGCTTCCCTTTTCACACCGATAGGCTATGATAATTTACCCGCCAGAAAATCGGCACAAATAGTCATAGCTTCCCTTTTCACACCGATAGGCTATGATAGGTCAGAGATAAGTGACTGATATAGCAGGAAAAACAGCGAACAGCTCAGAGTAAAAGGAGCTGTTCGCTGTTGTTTTTCGGGTGGGTCTCGTCAAATTCCGGGGCATTTGAAAGCAAAATCCTGATATTTTTATACTGCCGGTCGGTGATCTGCATGGCGCGGATGCTGCCTTTGGGCGGCAATTCCAGCTCCAGCCGTTTCATATGTTTTTCAACACGTTCCAAACCATTGCAAATTCTAGCATAAATTGAATATTGAAGCATCATATATCCGTCCCGAATCAGAAACTTTCTGAACCGTGTCGCATGGCGCCGTTCCTTTTTTGTAGTGGTCGGCAAGTCAAACATAACGAAAATCCACATATATTTATCTCCCGTCCGACTCATGAGGATCTACACCGCAAACAAAGGCAGATGGAGCAACCGGCTGTCTTTTTCCCGCAGCGCCCGGACCAGACTGCTGGCGACCCGATCCGCCGCATTGGTCAGGGTCTGCACCTCCCCGTCGATCAACACCTGTCGGGTGGGCAAGGCGGCAAGGGTCTGACGATCTTGCCGACTGAGCTCACGCCCCGCGGGCGGCATATCCCCCACAAGCCGGATCACCTCCCGATCCACAAAGGGCCGGAACGGCTCCAACAGATCATCGGCCAGATTATAGGCATTCAGGTTGCTGTCATGATGCAGGCCAAAACAGGGCAGCAGGCCATAACTTACCAGAGACCGCGCCACTGCGGCCCGCACCACCATATATCCATAATTCAGCACCGCATTGGCAAAATCCGCCGCTCCGCGGACAAATCCCGGCGGCATAAGCCGCTTCCAATAATCCCGCGCCGCCTGCGCCTCGCGATTTTTGGTATCCCCACTGTCGACCCGCCGCGCCATCTGCCGCAACGCCGTCCCCGTGTCCTGTCCCGTAAGCATAAGACAATCGGCCTGATTACCGATCTTGGCCTGCACAATCCGTTGCCAGCAACGCTTGCGGAACGGCCGGCTCCAGTCCCGCTGCAAGGCGGCAATTTCACTCAACCGGGAATGAGGAAGGAACGGTAAGAGCAGCCCGTTGGGCATATGACGGCCGTCACAGGTGATCACCGCCACATTGTGGTCCTGAAGCGCCGCCAGCAAAGACGTGGTCACCGTGGCCTGCGCCGTTTCCAGGATCAGCACCGTGATATCCTCGACAGGAATGGTGACGACGCCGTCGTTCCGCTCGCAACGAAGCTGGGCATTTTTCAACGAAAGAGAACAGCGGTTCTGGATCAACACCGTCCGCCATGACATAACAACCCCCATACTTTCTCTTATGATTGAGGGTGTTATGATACATGCAACCGGTTAAGGCGGAGTTAAAGGCGTTCTATGAAGTTTTCCAACGCTGACCAAATACGTCCACATAATATTTCTCAAACGACTTCATACGTTGTACGCCAGGTCTTAATTCTTTTCCGGAATTATCATGTATGCGCAGTCTAATTTGCCCTGTAGCACGGTCCGTGTTAATATAATATCCCTCAATCCGTTCCTCTTTGTGATTTTCCAGAACCACATAGTCGTTCTTAAAAAGATCGAATTTGAACCGATAACTCTCATCAACTTGCCGCCAGTCCTCTTCGATTTTACCTTGCACAATCAGCCGGTCAGGCTCCCGACCCGTCATGACATCTTTCACATACACCGGGCAAAGATAAAATTTACCGTCTTTTTCATAAACCTTCACATAGGCCATATCACCGTTGCTGGCGATGCCTTCACGCACCTTAAAGCCGGACTTATCGGAAGTCACAAGCCGCACGGCGCGGATCAGCGGCCCCTGTCCCCCACCCTTTTTCGGCATATAAACCGGTTCAGCAAAAGCTTTTTTGGCATCCCCACCATGGGCGTCCAACCGATCTTTCAAAAGATAATAAAGGGTGGCATTGCGGCCATGGGCCACCCCGTTCTCATCCACCTCCGCATCGACAATGTTTTTCAGATCTGCGAGTTTCAAATCCCCCAAGCGGACGCGTTTAACAACATAAGGTCGCCCTTGCGCGTCATACCGCAGGCTTTTGATGGTATCTTCATGAATGGCACCGGTTACTTTGCGATCGGGGGCCCGGCTGACAAAGATCTTGTCCACCACCTCCAACGCGTCTTCACGAAACGTTGGCCAGGGTTTGGGCGGATAAAAACCTGGATCATCCGGGTGATTGGGCCGGTGGCGTTTGTCCCACAGGGTCATCTGCTGCACATGGCCTTGAGTCGCAGCGGCAACAATAATGGCATCCAGGCCGTGATGGCGGTCATTTTCGTCCCGGTCCTTCAGACCCAGCCCCCAGGCATGGCGCAGGTGAGACGTAAGCGCCCCGTTGCGAGTTTGCACAAACAAGGGATGCCCGCTGTCATCCGTGCGGTCATAGCGCGGCGCCAAATGGCGTTCCATATGCGATACCAGAAGCCTTGCCACATAGCTATTATCCCGCAAGTGACGGCTTTTCCATTCATTTTGCTTTTCCAGATCAAAATCCCGCATCAACAACCTTCGGGCTTTTTGGTCATTGCCCAGCCGCTTGGCGAAATCCTCAAGCCCGGCCAAATCGCGCCCGATCCGGCTAAAATATTCCACCGGGGTTTCGTTGCCCTTATGCTGGTTTTCATCAGCGTAACATAACACCTTGTTAAACCAGCTGTTATCAAAAGAACGGCTATAGGGCAAAATATGATCTACCTGTGTTGCCATAGGATCCTTCAGGGTTTCAGGCGGGATATATTCCCCACTATAGGCGCAGATACCGTTTTGTTCTTTCCAGAGTTTGTATTTGGCGAAATCCTCTCCACTGGGTTCACGACCGAAGATTTCTTCGGCATGTTGGCGCAACTCTTCGTTATAGGCGCGCCTTTTCTGAATTTCCCGTTCCCGGTCCTTGCGGTCCTTGAAATTCCTACCCAATTCCCGCGACAGTTCGACATGAAACCGGTCGGGCATGCCATGTTCTCGGATCAGCGCGTTAATCACTTTGCGGGTCTGGCTCAGGGCCCTGAGCACCACAGGGTTGCGCACTTCCGTGCCATATTCGGCAAGAAAAGGCGGCAACTGGTCCTTGTCGCCAAAATAGCGCGGGCTGTGATCGTATCCTGCCGCCTCACAGGCTTCGGAATAGACCAGCCCCTGTTCCAGATAAGGCAGAATGTTATAGATCGCCTTGAAAGACAGCGCTGCCGTGCCTGCCAGATTGAGCGGCATTACGGCCTGAAGCTGTTCCTCGGTGAGCGGCAGGTCCCGCGCCAAGTCCCGGATATCCCGGATATCCTCGTAAAAGGCCAGAATTTCCGTCAACCTATCGAGATGAGCCGGCTCAGCAGCAAAATTCTTCCAATCCCCTTCGGACATATACGGGGCCAGGGCCTTTTTGATTTTATGATAGCCTTCCATCTTGATCAGGGTGGCCTTTTCGGCCGTTTTGACCACACTTGCCCAGTCCTGGTCTTCCTCCTTGGTTTTGCGGTAGCTGGCCAGATTGAATGTATACTCCGTCGGCAGGCCCAGTTCCTTCCGGGCCCGGGCAAAAGTGACGTTGGCTTGGCGGTGCGCCAAACTGATCAGCGCCCGTTTCTGATCCAGTGTCAGCGGCGTTCCCCGGCCGCTCTTGAGCAGGCGCAAGCTGTTCAGCCGTTCCCAGCAGGTTCTCAGCTCATTACTGTAGGCCCGCACCGGCGCCCGTTTTTCACCCGGCTCAAATTCACACACCCCCACCAAGTCAATGCTGGATTGAAGTGGGCGTTGACGAAAAGCTGTTTCCTTGAAGGCGTCCCGGAGCGCCTCAGTGGCCAACGGCTGACCAAAAGCCTGCTGCCGGGCAATCAGAATATCCACTTCCTGACGCAGCAGATTGCGGATCACGGTATGCTCATAGCTATCTGGTCTGTTGCGCTTTTTTTCAAGCCCCGCCAAATAGGCGCCAATGGTTTCCGCCCCTGCCGCCTTCATGTTTTCCTGCAGCTTGGCCGCGGCGCTCAGCATCACGCCCCCTTCGCTTTTTTCATCCACGTCGGATTTACGGATGGATTGAAAACCCCGGCGCTGATTGATATGCATTAAGACTTGGGCCAGTTCCCGCGAAGACAGTTTACGCTCAAGGCCCAGTTTGCGTAATTGCCAGACATCAGGCTCGGTGATTTTTCCCGTTTTTTGACCTTTCACCGGCAGAGCCACATCCGCTTCGGAAAAGCCATGATCAAGCAACAACTTGCGCACGGCGATACGGCGGCGGCGGCGGCGGTCAAGCCGGCGGCGCGCCAGCCGTTTTTCCCGGCGCGGCAAAGCAAGGGACGAGCCATCTTTGCCATGTTCCGCCGCATCGAAAATCCGCGCACCGCTGGCAAGAATTTCGTTTTTTCTCAAATCAATATAAGCATAGCCGACAGAAGCAATGCCGGTATCCACGCCGATGATTTTTGTCATATGCATCCCCCCTGGAAAGCGTTTTTTTGCTTGATCTTGCGGTCAAGTAGTGCAACTATTATACACACAACTATCGGTGTGAAAAGCGTTGTTGTGATAAGGATTTTAAATCCGTGGAGCTCTATCCCCGCGTCGCAAGGCGTCGGGGATATCTTCTTAGGGCCCTCTGATAACATCCCCACCCCACCCCCCCGCGGGAAGAGCAAAGGTCAGAGGACCACCACATTGCCGCCCTCAAGCGTGACCGCCACAGACCGCAGGGACCGACCGGCACAGGGGGCAGCAACACATTTTCCAGTCTCCACCTCAAACAGAGCGCCATGAAAATTGCACAGGAAATACCGCCCGGATTTTTCGGTAAAGACCCCTTCCTTGAGATTGAGCGGCGCATACATGTGCGGACAGGCATTTTCATAGGCGAAAACCTGCGCACCGCGCCGCTGCACAAACATATAAAACGGCGCCTTGGCATCCCCAAAGGTAAACTCCCGCGCCCGGCCGTCTTCAATATCCCTAAGCCGGCACAGCACCGTGCCCTTGGGCGGCGCCCCGGCAATCTCCTTCAGATAAATATCAAACTCGGCCATGTTTTTCCCTATGGACCCTATTTGGGCAACCAGTCCCCCGCAGCCGGCATGAAAGGCACAATCTCCACCCGCTCGAACAGGCCGGCCTGGCGATAAGGGTCATTTTCCACAAAACGCTCCGCCGCCGCCCGGTCTGCCGCCTCAATGATCAGCAGGCTGCCCCGGGGCTCCTGTTGCTCATCCAACTGAGGCCCAGCCAGCCGCACCGCTCCGCTCTCGGCCACATAGGCCAGATGCGCCGGACGGGTGGTTTTCCTCACTTCCAGGTTTCCGGGTTTGTCATAGGCCAGGATCATAAAATACATGGTGTTTCCCTGTTTCATCTGTGGCGCCCTGCCGTAAGCACAAGCGGTTACAGCATTTCTTCGGTGGTGATCGGCCGGCTCAGCAGATCGTCAATCACTTCATCCACCCCGCGGCCGCCATGCAGCAAGCCATAAACCGCCCGGGCGATGGGCATGTCGATATTTTCCTCTTCGGCAACCTTGTACAGGATTTCCGAGGTATGATAGCCTTCGGCCACGGTGCGCCGGTCCTTCATAATATCTGCTACACTCTGGCCTTGCCCCAGCGCTAGCCCCAAGGACATGTTCCGGGACTGGGGCGAGGAACAGGTCAGAATCAGATCACCTAGTCCCGACAGCCCCATCATGGTTTCCGGATCCGCACCGCGTTTTTCCCCAAAGCGGATCATTTCCGCCAGGCTGCGGGTGATCAGGGCCGCCCGGGCATTCTCCCCGAGTTTCTTGCCCGCCACCACCCCACAGGCAATGGCAAAAACATTTTTGACCGCCCCGCCGATTTCCGCCCCCACAACATCCCGCGACAGATACGGCCGGAAAGTGGGCTGACGAATGGCCTGTGCCAGATCACCGGCCAGTTTCTGGTATTTGGAGGCAATGGTCACCGCCGCCGGCAAGCCGTCGGCCACCTCCCGGGCAAAACTCGGCCCTGAAAGCACCGCAAGCGGGTTCTTTGGCATCACCTCCGCCATCACATCACTCATCAGCTTGCCGCTGGACTGTTCAATGCCTTTGGCACACAGCACAACGGGCACACTTTCCGGCACATGATCCTTCAGGGCCGCCGCCGTAGGCCGCACAAATTGTGCCGGCGCAACCATCAGCAGGGCATCCGGACGATCCGTCTTATCGGCAATCTCCGCAAAACGCCTCACCGCACGAACCCGTTCCGGGATCTTTACTCCCGGCAGAAACAGATGATTTTCCCGCGCTTCGTTAATTGACGTCACGACGTCTTGTTCCCGGGCCCACAGCCGAACCTCCCGGCCAGCCCGGGCCAGGGAAATGGCCAGGGCCGTACCCCAGGCACCGCCCCCGATCACAACAAATTTCTGCATTCTGATCTCTTCTGTCATTATACCCTCTGCTGTTACGCCCCGAGACCTTATCCGGGTTAATTATACGCTATTCACTCTATGCCTTCACCCCAGCGCCGGCAGCCCGCGGGGCCGTCGGATCCAGCGGCCAGCGGGCCCGGGCCCCCAGCGACAAATCATCCCGCAGCCCCCGCCGCAATCGCTCCACCCCCGCCCAGGCAATCATCGCGGCATTATCGGTACACAATGCCGGGGGCGGGGCCACCATGCCCACCCCGCGGCCGCGACAGAGACGGGCAAGTCCCTCTTTCAAATGGCTGTTGGCCGCCACCCCGCCCGCCACGACCAGACAACGCGGCCCGTCATGGGATCCCGCCGAGCATTGCTCAAGATAAATCTCAAGGGCGTGATCCACCCGGTCCAGCACTGCTTCGGTCAATGCCTGCTGGAAACTGGCCGCCAAATCATGAACATCCTGTCGGGTTAACCGGTTCCCCAGTTTTTCCAGTTCGCGCCGTACGGCAGTCTTCAATCCGGAGAAGGAAAAATCACAGCCCGGCGCGCCTTTAAGGGGGCGAGGCAGACGAAAACGGTGCCCATCGCCGCTTTTCGCGGCGGCCTCGACGGCCGGCCCGCCCGGATATCCCAGATTGAGAATTTTTGCCGTCTTGTCAAAGGCTTCCCCCGCCGCATCATCCAGCGTGGTGCCCAACCGCCGGTAGTCGCCCACCTCCCGCACCAGAAGAAGCTGGCAATGGCCGCCGGATACCAGCAGCAACAAAAACGGAAACGCCACCTCCTCGCACAGCCGCACGGACAGGGCGTGGCCTTCCAAATGGTTGATGCCCAGAAACGGCAGCCTGTGCGCGGCGGCAATGGCCTTGCCGGTCATCAGCCCCACCATGACCCCACCGATCAGGCCGGGGCCGGCGGTGGCCGCTACCGCATCCAGATCCCTGAAACCACATTGGGCCTCGCTCAAAGCCTGACGGATGATGTCATTAAGGTGGTCAATGTGGCTGCGGGCGGCAATTTCCGGCACCACCCCGCCATAGGGGCGGTGTTCTTCCAGCTGGGAAAGAACCACATTGGACAGAATTTCCCCCTCGCCGGAAACCACTGCCGCGGCGGTTTCATCACAACTGGTTTCCAGACCTAGAACCAGGGGCGGTTTGTCCGGTATTTTTTCAGGATCAGCGGTTGTCATTCTCTGTACGGCTGTTAAAAAATAGACTGTGATGATGTCCTTGAAATGACTATATAAGGTTTATCGTTCAAAGCAGACTCAAAAAAGCCTCTAACATCTGGAACCGCCAAGTGCAAGAAAAGCTTCGCATCGGGACCCGCGGCAGCAAACTCGCCCTCGCCCAGGCCCATGAAACAAAAAACCGCCTGCTCGCCGCACATCAGGATCTGAGCGCCGGGCAGATCGAGATCGTGGTGCTCTCGACCCGAGGAGATCGTATTCTCGACCGGCCGCTGGCGGAAATCGGCGGCAAGGGGCTGTTTACCGAAGAGATTGAGGCCGCATTGCTGGACGGCAGCATTGATCTTGCGGTGCACAGCCTGAAGGATATGCCAACAGTGCTGCCGCCGGAACTGGACCTGGCCTGTTATCTGGAACGCGAGGATGTGCGCGATGCATTTATTTGCAAAAAAGCCGCCAGCCTACGGGAGCTGCCCCCCGGCGCGGTGGTGGGTACAGCTTCACTGCGCCGCGCCGCCCAGACCCTGGCCCTTAGACCTGACCTCAAAGTGATTCCCTTCCGCGGTAATGTGCAAACCCGGCTCAACAAGCTGGAACAGGGGCAGGTGGACGCCACCTACCTGGCCATGGCGGGGCTCAATCGCCTTGGTCTGAAGGATGACCGCATCCATGCGCTGGAGACGGATCAGATGCTGCCCGCCGTTGCACAAGGGGCCATTTGTATCGAAATTGCCCGGCAGAATACGCGAATCCGCGACCTTCTGGCACCTTTGAACCATCAGGACACGGAAGTATGTGTAAGCGCGGAGAGGGCCTTTCTCGCTGTACTGGACGGGTCCTGCCGCACCCCCATTGCTGGACTTGCTACAGTGAAGGACGGCCAGCTTACGATCAGGGGTCGGCTGCTGAGCCCGGACGGGCGCGAGGATTTTAGCGGCCGTCTGAGCGGCCCTGCCGAAGAGGCCGAGCCCCTCGGCCGAACGTTGGGGGAACAGCTGAAACAAGAGGCGGGTCCTGAATTTTATGCCCGGCTCCTTAGCGCGACAAGTCAAGGACAGCCATGAATTTTCTGCTCACCCGGCCCCGCGAAGACAGCGAAAAACTTGCCACACAGCTGAAACAGCTTGGCCACACGGCCTATATCGACCCTCTTATCAACATTCGCTCTCTCCCCTTGGCAGCGCGTGAACATCCTGCCGACTATCAGGCCTTAGTTTTCACCAGCGCCAACGGCGTGCGCGCCTTCAGACGCCACTTTACCGAAACAAACATGCCTGTTGTTGCTGTCGGGGACGCCACCGCCCGCACCGCCGCCGCCGCCGGTTTTTCCCGCATCACCGCCTCGGGGGGCACCGTTGAGAAGTTGGCTGAGACGATCAAACAACACTTAAACCCTGATGCCGGACCGCTGCTACATGTGGCGGGCACCATTGTCGCCGGCGACTTGAAGGCCCTGGTGGCGGAAGCCGGATTTCGGCTCGAACGGTGGTCGCTTTATCATGCCGAAGCCGCAACAAAGTTGGATCCCGCGACTTTACGGGCCCTGGAAGAACACCAGATTGACATCATCCCCTTGTATTCCCCCCGCACCGCCCGCATTTTTGCGCAACTGATCCGCCAAACCGGGCACGAGACAACTTTGCGGCATGTCAGCGCGCTTTGTCTTAGTCCTGCGGTACGGAATATGATACAGTCCCTGCACTGGCGCCGTTGTCTGGTGGCCCGGACTCCGACCCAGGACAGCCTGTTCGAAACCCTCAACATCCGGCTGCCCGACATGGAAGACGGGTCCCATGAAACAACTCCTCCCGGGGGGAGGCAAGACAATAAGGAGGACACTTCGCCATGACCGATCCTGATGACCTCAAACCGGAGGGTGACCCGGTACGGCCTCGCTTTGGCGCTCAACCTGACGACCAGAAAAGCGAGGGGAAGGAGAAGGAAAAGGAGACGGGCAAGGACACGGCGACCGCTGCAAAAAAAGGGGAAACCGCTCCTGTTGCGGCAAAAAGCCGTTCCCGCAAACCACGTCCCAACTGGGCCCTGAGGGGACTTTTGCTTCTTGTGCTGTTTCTGGCGGGGGCGGCAATGGCCATCTATTTCCTGCCGGATATCAGCGCCCGGCTGCCCGTGATAGATCGCTGGCTGGCCCGATCCGGCGGCGCTGGTACGGATCAGGGGCTTGCCGCTGAAGATATCCGGCAAAAACTTGCACAGCAGGATCAGCGTCTGGCCACCTTGCAAGACCAGTTCGGGAAACTTGAGTTGCGGCTGGAAGCACTGGAAGAAAAAAGTCAGGCAGGGCAACTTTCTTCCGTTTCAGATTCCACGCTCCAAAACGAGATTCCATTGGACAATATTCCGGTGGACAATATTCCGGTGGACGATATTCTGGCCCGTCTCGAAGCGCTGGAAAAGGCCGTCGAAACCCCGGCTCAAAGTGAAACGGATCTTTCCCAGTCGGCCCGCATCGATATGCTGCTTAGTCGTATGAGTCAACTTGAAGCCTCTTTTGTGCCATTGAGCAAAGGGTTGATCGAAGCCCGCGACGCGGCAGAAGAACGCCAAAACCTGGCCCGGGAAACCAAGTCCCAGGCAGAATGGCTGGCGCAGCTGGAAGGCCGGCTTGATCGGCTGGAGCGGGCTGCCGCGCGGGAGGCCAGCGATACCTGGCTGGCGTTCCGCCTGTCGCGCCTGAAGGACCGGGTGCTCGCAGGTCAACCCTATCAGGAGACGCTGACACATTTTCAAGAGGCACTGGGCGAGGGTCCCCTCACACAGCTCCCCGCCGTACAGGACGCCCTGGACCGGCTTCAGCGCCACGCTGGTGAGGGCGTGGCCCCCCTCGATGATCTGCGCCGCACATTTGACACCCTGGTCCCAACGGTTTTGCGGGCTGCAACCCATGTGGAAAACGGCAGCTGGTGGGATCGGTTGCTCAGCCGTCTTCGGGGTCTGATCACCGTTCGCGATCGCGCGCCAAAACAGGGGGGTGTGCATGAAACCCTGCTCAAAATCGAACAGGCCCTGGCGCAGAAAACCCCGGAACACATTCTTGACCTGATTCCTTCCTTGCCTGCCGAAGCAAAGCGCGCGCTCGAAAGCTGGGAAGATCGGCTGCGTGTCCGCCTTGAGGCCGAAGCGGCGCTTGCCAACCTGGAAAACATTATCGGGGAAAGCCTGTTCCAACCCGCGCCCGCCACGCCCAAGGCGCCCCGTTCTGCCGACCCTGCCGGGGAGGGCGTCCGCCAATGATTCGCCTGACATTTTATATAATCCTTGCCATTCTCCTGGCGCTGGTAGCGGCGTGGGTGGTGGCGCATCCAGGTGACGTGCGGCTGGTCTGGCAGAGCTGGGAAATTCAGATGTCCTTTGCCACTTTTGCCGCCCTTGCCCTGCTCTACAGCCTGGCCCTGTGGGGCGTGGGGCGGGTGTGGCGCATGATCAGCAACCTCGCCCCCCTGAAATCCGCCGTCCGGCGGCGGCGTCAACGGGGAGAGGCGGAACTGGATAAAGGCTGGTCGGCACTGGCGCTGGATGATCGGGAAATGGCGCGCCGGCACGCCCGCCGGGCCCGCAACAGTCTAGGGGAACGCAATGATGTCCTGAGGCTGCTCAGCGCCTGCGAAAGTGACAAAAAACGCCAGGAAATCCTGAATATTCTGCGCCGTCGGGAGGAAACGGCGGCTTTTGCGCTGAAAGAGCTTCTGGATGATGCGCTCAAGGGGGGGGACTACGGGCTGGCGCTCAGCCTCGCCCGGGAGCTGAACGACCGTCAGCCCGGCGTTGCATCCGTCTTGCGCCGGATTGTGGACATTGAAATCCATTATGGCCATTGGCAGGCCGCTGAAAAAAGCCTGATCGCCGCCCATAAAAAATCAGCTTATAGCGAGGCGGAATTCAAACATCTCTCGGCGCTATTGCATTATGTTCAGGCCGTAGAAGCGGATGTGGCCGGCCAAAAGGATCTGGCCCTCACCGAAGCCCAGACGGCGCTTAAGAAGGACGCATCCTTCCTGCCCGCGGCCAGTCTTGCCGCCCGCCTTTTGCTGACCCGGAAAGAGACCGGCAAGGCCCGAAAAATTATAGAAAACACTTGGAAAATCCGGCCCCATCCGGAACTGGCCGAACTGTTTCTGGACCTCGCGCCCCAGGAAAGCCCCACAGAACGTTTCCGGCGCGTAGATCACCTGGTCAGATTCAACCCTGACCACCGGGAAAGCCGTCATCTGCTGGCGGCCGCGGCCATTGCCGCCGGCCACTGGCCCGAGGCGCGCCAGGCGCTCGACCGCGTTGTCAAGGCGGATCAGGCCACCAGCCGGACCTGGCAGCTTTATGCACTTCTGGAACAAAAACAGAAACAGGACATGGCGGCCGCTGAATCCTATCTGGCCAAGGCCCGCACCGCGCCGGCGGAAGCAGCATGGCATTGCAAAAACTGCGGTTATCGCTCTGCCCATTATGCCGCAACCTGTCCCGAATGCCATCGTTTCGACAGTCTCGATTGGAAGGACGGCTAGGCTGAATCGACATTCATCGCATCCATATGATTGATGCGGCGAGGAGGGTGAAGGCGAGGAAGTTGCAGGCTTTTCGATCATATCGGGTTGCGAAGCGGCGGAAATGTTTGAGTTTGTTGAAGGCTCGCTCGATGGCGTTTCGCGCCTTATAGATGGTTTTATCGTAGGGGATCTCGATTTTTCTGGTCCGGTTTGACGGGATCACCGCCTCCGCCCCCATATCCCTGATGATCTGGCGCAGGGCATTGCTGTCATAGGCTTTATCGGCCAGTACATGGCTGGCGCTCAACCCGTCAAGCAAGGCGGGAGCCTGTGTGATGTCGCCCCGCTGTCCCGGTGTCAGGATGAACCGGAGGGGGCGCCCAAGGGCATCGCTCGCCATATGAACTTTGGTGGTCAGTCCTCCTCGGGAACGCCCCAGAGCCTGATTTTGGTCCCCCCTTTTCCGGTCGCTGCCTGCTGATGGGCGCGGACCAGTGTGGCATCCAGCATCACATAATCATTGTCGGGATCCTCCACCAGGTCATTGAAAATCCGGTCCCAGACCCCGCGCTTCGCCCAGCGCGTGAAGCGCTTGTGGACAGTTTTCCACTTGCCGTAGCGGGGCGGCAGATCGTGCCAGTGGGCCCCCGAGCGCAGCACCCACAGCACCCCGTTGACAAATTGCCGGTTATCGACCGCGGTACGGCCGGGATCACCCGCCTTGCCGGGCAAGAGCGGCGCGATCCGGTTCCATTGTGTGGTCGTCAGTTCATAGCGCTTCGACATCAAAAGGGCTCCAACATTAAAGGTGAAACCCTATGAAGCACATAAAACACATCTTGTGAAGCATGAATGTCGATTGAACCTAGTCTTCTGACTCTGAAATTCGTATCATATTTGTAGCAGGCTATTTGAATTTCAGAGTCAACAAGAAGACTAGTTAATTATTTGACTCTAGTGTGGTGAATTGTGCCAACCTATGCACAACTCACTCTAAGCTATGCCCGAAACCGGGCCTGTCCCCTGATCGCCAGTTGCTCCTGCGACACGATAAAAGCGTAAAAAACGTAATTTTTGGCTTGTCGTCAGGACTTTTTGTGCCTATTTTAGCCCCCGGTTATGAAGCACCGGCGTGCCGATGTAGCTCAGTTGGTAGAGCAACGCATTCGTAATGCGTGGGTCGTAGGTTCAAGTCCTATCATCGGCACCATCTAAAAAACCCTTTGGTATCAATGCGTTATCAAGTGCCAAAGGGTTTTTTATTTGAGGTTTTCTCCCCTTGTGGTACAAAATCTCTGCTTTTCCAAGCCGTTGAAAACATTGGGAAACTTTTTTGAGCGTTTTTCAGCTTTGTACCAATTTTGTACCAAGGAGGCCCCCCATAGCCTGATTCACGGCCTGTTTATAGGACCCATCGTCAGGGAACAAATTCCCGTATAGGTCGTAAGTCACATTAATGGTGCTGTGTCCCATATATTGCATAATTTCCTTTGGATTGGCTCCTTGTTTGATCATTAACGAGGCATAGGCGTGCCTGAGGTGGCGGAAGAGGTATTTTTTATGAACCTTCTTTGTTGAGTGGTCTATCTTGGCCAATCCTTTGGAGAAAAGGTGAGATGTCCAGACGCGTTTGTCCCAATTGCTCCTGTCGAGAGGCGTTCCCGCTGTTGTCGGGAAAACCAGATCATGGATAGCTTGCGGACATTCTTTCTGCCACGCCCGCAATAACTCCAGGGCGGGGACTGGAATGGGGATATTCCTGCGAGAGTTTTTGGTTTTCGGGGGACCTAACTTTTTAAGACGGTCCATGCGCTGTCGAATCAGGAGTTCCCCATTGCTAAAATCAACGTGTTTCCAGGAAAGACCCATTGTTTCTGAGACGCGGGTGCCACACATGGCGGCGAGAGTGACCATTGTATGGTCTCGTAAGCTCAGGTTCCCGCGATCTAGGATCTTTTTTAAGTCCTCCATGCTAGGGATAACGACCTCTTCATCCTCGACCCCTTTGATGGTTTGAGGAAAGCGCAGGCGGATATCTTTGACGGGGTTGGTGGCTGTGTACTCTTCCTCGACTGCGAAGGCCAGGAGAGCCCCGAATACAACCTTTATCTTGGTTAAGCGGGCTGGGGAGAGCCCACCACGCTTTAAGTCCTGAAAGAAACGTTTTAATTCCGGGGTAGTGAATGTATTGGGGTCCCGATGGGCGAATTCAGGGTAGATGTGGTTTCTGAGTACTCCTTCATAATCCCTGTGAGTAATCTCCTGTAAACCGTTGGTCTTACATTCCTCGATGTAAAGTTTCCCGATTTGCTCAAGGGATAAGTGTCCAGCATCAGGTAAGAATTCACGCCGTTCAACTTTAAGGGTAACCTCGTCACGGAACTTCTGGGCTTCTTTGCGAGTTCTGAAGAACTTGGATCTCCACTTTCCATTCAGATCTTTATAAGAAACGCGGTACCGAGTTTGTGAAGCCCCGCTTGGCAAGGTTCTGGTTTGTTTGGATAAAGAGGCCATTTTTATGATTTTTTTGAAGTTTATGTTAGAAGAATTCTGAGAAAGTGACTGAAATCACTTTAAACTCTCCCAAATTGGAAATTTCCCGGTCTTCAAGGCAGCTATGTAGTACTCCCTTGGGTAGAACGGATTCATGATATATAACTCTTTTAGGTTGTTTAAATGAAGAGGATATAAACCATTAAGGTATTCTATGACGATCTCCAAGGAAGGTTTAGGAAACTTTGTGCGAAGATGATGAATTGGATTTATGCAACCATGGGTATAACATCTCCTGTAAAGGCGTTGACGTGAATACAGCTTGTCACCGTAGTGCTGGTGCAGAAGTCGAGGGATACTCTGGTAAGCTTTTCCGCCAGCGTTCAGGCGGGGATGACCATTCCAAAAAGGACCAGACCAGACCCAACAACGCTTTCTGTCCATGAGCGGCCATTCGGTGGGATGGGTGCCTAAAAGACGGTCCAAGTCCAAGTCTTTTGGCAAGTTCTTCTTCAAAGCGAGAAGGATTTTCTCATCCATAATCATGCTCCTTTATAAAAAGAGGGTGGTTTTACCGGTATTTTTAAGGGCCCAGGACCGGGAGGGGGAAGGGGTGAATCTTGCGAATATCCTAAATACGCAAATAAAACTTTCAAGTGTGTATTTATGTAGTTTTTCACTCATAGATTCTACAGTACACAAAAATACTGTAAAATAGGGGGTCTGCGAGAACCCTATTGTACACAAGAATATATGTACAATAGGGTGTGCTGGAATCCGATATTATGGAAAATTTTGGGGAATAGGTTTAGAAGTTTCTAATTTAGTAATTTCTAATATAGAGCAGAAATCCTTGATTTTTTTATATTAGAAAATTCTAATACGCGTATAAGGCCTTATATATCTATCTATCTTTTCTATATTATTTATTTATTTATAATTATTTAAATTACCTTACAAATAAAAAAAGGAAATAAGGGTTTATACTAGGAAAGAAAAAAACAGTTTTACCCCCCCGGGCTTGGGCCCCCTCCACCTCCACTTCTGGTCAAACCTCCCCGCCCGGTCTCGGAGCAATATACGCCTCTGGTCTCGGGGCCTCGATCCCTCCCCCTTCTGGTTCTTGGCCCCGACCATTCAATTTTCCATCTCAATTTCCGGATCATTTCAAGGGAAAACTCCACCGCCAATTAACGAAACCACCTCTCAGAGGGGTAAGGTACCCGACAACACTTTCTCATCAATTTTCAGGCGCGAAATTCGATCGAAATGGGGGAAGGGGAAAACCATGACAAAAACCCCTCCCCCACCCCGGCCTAGGCTTGGACAAAGCCTAGGTGCTTGAACCTATTGGTTTTTGTTACGGTTCCGTCGGGGTTTTTCACCTCGACGCTTTCCCGCCTTGAGAAGGCGTAAAGGGGCTTGATTCCCCTTAGTTTCAGGGCCTTTTCAAGGTGGGGCATCAGGTAGGGTGCTCCCCCGATCATGGCATAGGCACAGCCCTGTCCTGCGGCGATATCCGCGAGCTCTCGGGCCCGATCCTTTAATTCCCTCTTCGAGGGAATAGCCGTAAACGTGAGCAGGTTAACAACCTGCTTCCCCAACCCGGTCCCCAACCCGCTTCCGGACCCCACCGGGTCATAGATTTCGATCACGGGAATTTCCCCGTTTCTCTGATCATCCGTCACCTGATGCTGGGTCAGGTTCAGGACGGCGTTCTGGCGGGTTGCAATACTCAACCCTTTGAAATCAATACACTTTTTCAACATTCTTTTTCTCCATTATTAGGCGAGTACATACCAGTAAACAATCACCCAGGCCAGATAGATCCACCCCGCCCAGGTCAGTCTCCACAGCCACTTATCCACGGACCTTTGCCCCCCATTTTTCGGCCAGATCCAGGACCTGTTTTCGGTCCGCCCTGCTGAATTTCTGGTACTCAATGGTCCCATCCCGGTGGCGAATGATCACATCTCGCCCCAATTTGTCGGCGAGCGTAATTCCCCGCACAGGACCGTCAAGGGGTTTGGGTCCAACCCAATCTTCAGGGTAAACCATACAATCCAAAGTAGAACAGTAAATTCTCTCGCCGGACCTGGATCTGGCCCTGGGCCGTTTCGGGGTCAATTCAACCGAAAGTTGCTTGAATATTTCATCGGCCCATTTCTCCACCGTTTCCATGCGAGAAATAAGTTTCCTGTCTCCAAACACATCAAATGTGCTGGAGTTATGGTTATGTTTCAGATCTACTTTGCCGGGACAGGTCTGGTTCAGGATCAAGGGATTTGGCGCCGGTATGGTCAAGCTGAATCCCGCAGAGGTTGCGCCAGAAGACTGTGGAGAGATCGGCCGGCAGGCCTTTGGACTGGCGGTTTGTGGCCATTCACTTTGCAAACATTTGGGTCAAACGCCCGGCCCGATACCCCACCACATCGCGCGGCACCGTCTTCCGCTACGCTCCATACGGCTCATGAGAGAACATCACGAGATTGCGACTGGACCTAAAATCGGGGGGATCAAGCAACACATCCATTCGCCAACCTTCGCACTGAGCCGGGCCGCCCCATAACACCCCATAACAATGGACCAGGCAGTAACAATGACGATGATCTCAGCCTAGTCTTCTGCCTCTGAAATTCGTATCATATTTGTATCAGACTATTTGAATTTCAGAGTCAACAAGAAGACTGGTTAATTATCTGACTCTAGTGTGATTTTTAGTGTGATTTTTAAATTTGAAGTTCCTAAGTCGTATGACATAGTCAATAACAGGAACTTCAAATTCACCACACTAGGTCCAGCCTAGGTGATGATCGCTTCCAGCTGGCGCAGGCGGCGGCGGTAGCCGCCAATGATCGACTCGGTGAGGCCATGTGGGAAACCGTTCGGCAGCGCGGCCAGCGTTTTATCGATAGCTTTGTCGCTGCGATCCAGCAGCTCTGCGAACAGCTCCTGGACGATGTTTTTGCCCATGCCGCAAGCTTCGGCCGTTTCCAGAAAGTGCCGGGGAGAAATTCTATGCACGAGGTAATGCCGGCTTTTACCGATGGCCATTGCCATTTTCATCTGACGTTGCTGCAGCTGCTTCGCGTCATAGAGTGGCTGGACCGACATGACATCGTAAAACGGCGTTAGAGAAAACCGGCTGCGCGGGTACAGGAACAGGCTGAAATTCTTGGCGTGACCGTCGGTCGCGGCGAGCAACCAGAACACAATCGCGGCCTTCATGATCCGCCGCTGATCCTCAAGGGGCGTATCGCTGCTGGTGAACAGGCCAATCAGCCCAGCCAGGCCCGGGCCACCATCGCTTTCATATTTCCGGGCCGGCGGAACCGACAACGCCTGGCAGCAATCTTCCTGCGGCAGGCGCAGCAGCCGTTTATCCGTGGTCCAGAGCCGGTCGAACCGCTTGACGACGAGCACTTTCCTGTTGCCAAAGCGCGCGATTGCAGTCTCGGCAGCCGGCAGGCCGAGCGCATTCATCAGCGTCATGCACAGATGCTCGTTCTCGACCGAGAGTGAAAGGTCGATGCCGTCCGGCCGCTTGCCGATCTCCGGTTTGAAGATGTGGGTGGTCGCCGTTGTGCCGTGCGGGATATGCCACTGGTCCTTCCAATGCAGCAGGGCGGTTTTTTCCTGCGCGCCCGCCAATGAAATCCGGAATTCTTCATCCGCGCCAATGCCGAGCGGACTATTGCCAAGGTCTCCTAGCAGCGCGGCGATCTCATCGTCACTCACGGGCCTTGCGTCGATCCCGCCGGGCGGTCCCGGGGCAATGTCTTCGGGCAAGAACTGCAGGGCGCCGACGCAGTCGCGGCCGATTGCGCTCAGCAGGTTGAAGGCATCGGTCCCATCGGCCCGGGCGCGTTCGGCAAGCTTGCGGCGGATATCGGGATTATCCGGGAGCAGATTATCGAACACCGCGATCACCGGCGCGCCGATATAGCGATCCTCGCGCAGCGGCAGCGAGAGGGAGATCGGGAAAGCATCCTCCCAGGACAGCCAGCTGTCATCATACTGGAAATCGACGGCGCCGCTCGCGGCCTTGCGCAGCTGGCCGACCAACCGGCTGTTCAGATAAACCGCAAGCGGGGCATGTCTTTTGCGGCGGGCCATCAGAACAGCCCCTCGATATCCTCGGGCTTGGCCTGGCTGCGCGGCCGGACGACAAGTTCCAGATCGAGCGCGGCCAGGGCGGCAATGACCGTGGCAAGCTGCGTGGCCGGGGCGCCGTCCTCCAGCTTGGAAATGGTCGCCTGGCGCAGATGGATTTTTTCGCCGAGCTGGGATTGCGTCAGGCCCTGTTGCTTGCGGACCCGGCGCAGGATGGCGCCCAGCTGTTTTTCTGATCTGGCAATCTGTTCGGTCATGATCCTGTCCTTTTATAGCTAATATACGTAAATGCGTATAAAATGTCAATATACGCGAAAGCGTATAAGTCATTCTTATGCGCGAACGCGTATAAATGATATTCAGACTACACAAATGTGTATCCGTTGGTTACACTGCGGCGATGGAAAAAGATGTCGGGTTTCGCATCAGGCTTCAGCGCGAGCTGCGCGAGAAATTTCTGGCAGCCTGCCACGCAGAGGACAAGTCGGCGGCGCAGGTGATCCGGGAGTTCATGCGAGAATATGTGTCCAAGCGCCGCCCCTCAACGGAATCGCCGGCGCAACAATCGCCCGAAAATCGCGATAGAGGTAATTTGTAGACCAGGAAAAGAGGCACTATGACACGCCGAAAGTCAGAATCGAAATCAAGCAGCAAAGGCAAGGCCAAGAAAAATAACGGCCAGCTGGGTTTTGAGGCACAGCTCTGGGCCGCCGCCGACAAGCTGCGCGGCAATATGGAGCCGTCGGACTACAAGCACGTCGCCCTTGGCCTGATCTTTCTCAAATACATCTCCGATGCCTTCGAGACAAAACGTGCGGAACTGCTCAAGGAGGAACTGGCCGATCCGGAAGACCCGGAGGAATACCTCGCCGAGAACGTCTTCTGGGTGCCTAGGCAAGCCCGCTGGTCGCACCTTCAGGCCAACGCCAAGAAGCCCGAAATCGGCAAGCTTATTGACGACGCCATGCTGGCGATTGAGGCCAAGAACGAAAACCTCAAGGGCGTTCTGCCGAAGGACTACGCGCGCCCGGCGCTGAACAAGGTGATGCTGGGTGAGCTGATCGACCTGATCAGCGGCATCGGCATGGCCGAGGAAGCCGACCGTTCAAAAGACATCCTCGGGCGCGTTTACGAATATTTCCTCGGGCAGTTTGCCGGCTCGGAAGGCAAACGCGGCGGGGAGTTCTATACGCCGCGTTCCGTCGTGCGGCTTCTGGTCGAGATGCTGGAGCCCTACAAGGGCCGCGTCTATGACCCGTGCTGCGGCTCCGGCGGCATGTTTGTGCAAAGCGAAAGGTTCGTTGAGGAACACGGCGGGCGCATCGGCGACATCGCCATCTACGGGCAGGAAAGCAACTACACAACCTGGCGGCTGGCCAAGATGAACCTCGCGGTGCGCGGCATTGACGCCGACATCCGCTGGAACAACGAGGGCAGCTTCCATAAGGACGAATTGCCGGACCTGAGGGCCGATTACATTCTCGCCAATCCGCCCTTCAATATCTCCGACTGGGGCGGGGAGAGATTGCGCGAAGACGCCCGCTGGAAGTTCGGCGTGCCGCCCGTGGGCAACGCCAACTATGCCTGGCTTCAGCATATCTATCACCACTTGGCACCCACCGGCACGGCGGGCGTGGTGCTCGCCAATGGCTCCATGTCCTCGGCGCAAAGCGGCGAAGGCGAGATTCGCCGCGCGATGGTCGAGGGCGACGTGGTGGATTGCATGATCGCCCTGCCGGGTCAGCTCTTCTACTCAACCCAGATTCCCGCCTGCCTGTGGTTCCTGGCGCGGGACAAGAAGAACGGCACGTCCTCAAGTAGCGAAGCGGTAGGACAACGACAAAGCTTCCGCGACCGGCGCGGGCAGGTCCTGTTTATCGACGCCCGCAAGCTCGGCCACATGGTGGACCGCACAAGGCGGGAATTTTCCGATGAGGACATCGCGAAGATCGCCGGGACCTATCACGCCTGGCGCGGGGAGGAAGGCGCGGGCGACTATGAAGACGTGCCGGGCTTTTGCAAATCCGCCACGCTGGAGGAGATCAGAGCCCACAACCACGTGCTCACCCCCGGCCGCTATGTCGGCGCGGCGGCGGCCGAAGAAGACGACGTGCCGTTTGAGGAACGCTTCGCGGAGCTGAAGGAAACCCTGGCGGAGCAGTTCGCCGAAGCCGAGGAGCTCAGCGCGCTTATCCGGAAGAAACTGGAGGAGGTCGGTGCGCATGGGTGAAAGCGTAATTCTTCCGTACCCGCCAGACTGGGTGTTGACAACACTTGGTGAAGTTGCGGCTAGTGGTGGAGGAAATATCCAGACAGGGCCCTTCGGTAGCCAGCTGCACGCTTCAGATTATGTCGAGCATGGTATCCCTTCTGTGATGCCTCAGAACATCGGCGATAACAGAATTACTGAGAAAGGAATTGCGCGCATCACCGCTGAGGATGCGGAACGTCTATCGCGTTATCTGCTTCAACCTGGTGACATCGTCTACAGTCGGCGAGGCGATGTAGAAAGGAGAGCGCTTATTAGGCCCAACCAAGCAGGTTGGTTATGCGGCACGGGGTGCCTGAGAGTGCGCTTGGGCGAAGGGCCGGTCATGCCAGAATTTGCTGCGTATTATCTCGCTCATCCTGATGTAAGAGCCTACATCGTGCAGCATGCTGTCGGCGCTACTATGCCAAACTTGAACACGTCTATTCTTTCTTCTGTCCCGTTTCTTGTTCCTCCGCGTGGTGAGCAGGAGCAGATATGCGAAATTCTCGGAGCCCTCGACGACAAGATCGAGCTGAACCGGCGGATGAATGAGACGCTGGAGCGACAAGCGCGGGCGATCTTCAAGGATTGGTTCGTCGATTTCGGCCCCACCCGCGCCAAGATGGAGGGCCGCGAACCCTACCTCGCCCCCGAACTCTGGGACCTCTTCCCCGACGCCCTCGACGACGACGGCAAGCCGGCGGGGTGGGAGTTAGATAAGGTCGAGGACTATCTGGAACTTGCCTACGGCAAGTCTCTCCCCGCGAAAAAGCGTCGGCCAGGTCAAGTCACCGTTTATGGCTCAGGAGGGCTCACTGGCTTCCACGACGAAGCTCTCATTGATGGGCCAGCCGTTATTGTAGGCCGCAAGGGTACGGTTGGGAGCCTATACTGGGAAGATCGACCAGTTTTCCCAATTGATACAGTTTTTTACGTTGTTCCAAAGCGAGCAAGCCTTCTTTTTTGTTACCAAATGCTGCTTTCTCAGCCCCTCGCAGACATGAATACGGACGCGGCAGTTCCGGGGTTGAACAGAAACAATGCATATAGGCTTGAGTTCCCATGGCCGGGTTCTAGCCTTGCTGACGCCTTTGAAGGGATCGCCGCCCCTCTGTGGAAACAGCGATCGGCAAACCTTCGCGAGTTGGAAACACTCGCCCAAACCCGCGATCTGCTGCTGCCCAAACTGATGTCCGGCGAAATCCGCCTCCGCGACGCCGAAAAAGCCGTGGAGGCTGTTGCATGACGGTGGCGGTTGGAGAAACGGTGTACAACGAAGGCAAGGCCCCGTGCTCCGGGCTTGGCCTGACATGGTCGGACGATGACCTTGATGCAGCAATGAAGGGGCCAGTTGTCGCGATCTTGTTCGACGATGTGGGCAAGGCTGATATCGAAGATATTTTGACCGGACTTGCCGAGACCGAGTTTGAGCAGGAGGGGCTTCGCCGGGTTCTCGCTGATCCGGATGATATCGAGGACTGGCGCATTGGGGAGGCGATTGCCGAGACTTATCTGACCGATCACCGCGATTGCTACTTCCCGTGGCCCGATGGACGTGACGAACGCAAGCGGGGTTCCAGCCTGCCCGGTGCTGATCTCGTTGGTCTCCATAACGATGGCCAAGGAAACTGTTTGGCTTTCGGAGAGGTCAAAACCTCTTCCGAGGACAAGCATCCACCCGGCGCCATGCATGGCCGCACCGGACTCAAGCAACAACTCGAAGACCTCAGGGACAACGTTTCGATACGCGATGACCTGGTTAAGTATCTCGGGTTTCGTGCCAAGGGTGCAAAATGGATTCATCTGTTTCAGCAAGCCGCGCAGCGTTACCTGAGGAATAACTCCGACGTGCAACTTTACGGATTCCTCGTCCGCGATGTTGAGCCGCACAAAAATGATCTTCGGGCACGGGTTAAAAAGCTTGCCGAGGACTGCCCCGGCGGTACGAGGATTGAGCTCCTCGCTCTGTACCTTCCGAAGGGCAGGATCGAGGGTATTGGCAAAGCTGCTGTCGCGGCCAGGGCAGGAGGCGCGTCATGACCCTGTCCATGAATGCCCTTGAAGCTCTAAGAAATCACTGGGCCGTCAGTGCGATCGGCGTGGATGATCTTGAGCGGGCCGAACGGCTTGTGCACGAACATCTCGCCCGCCGCGCGGTTGGTAAGCAAATCGCCTTTTCGTTTACCTCATGTAAAGATGACGATGCTTTGCTGGAGCGGGTCGCGCTCGCTTATGAAATGGCGGCGATTGAAGGGCTGGATGAGCTGAGCCGTCCGGCGGGCGAGAACGTGGCGTTGCGCGATCAAGCGACCGCTGCGTCGTTCCGTGCTTTTGATATCCGTCGTTTATTACCTGTCCCAACGGAGACGCATGACCGGATCTTCTTTGTCCTGCAACTTTCTGCCATTGCCTATTGCGGAGACCGCTGGTCTGACCTTCGCCGCTGGTACAAGGAAAATGCGGAGGCCCTGAGGGCGCCGAGCGTTGCGGAGACGCCGTGGGACCGTCGCCTTCTGTACCGTCTTTTCCATTGCTGGGTCCGGCTGTTCCGCAAGGATGGTTGGGATGATCTTGACCGGATCAGGGAGATCATCGCCGGGCTGCGCGACGATCAAAAGACCTTCGAGGAAGCAAGACTTCAGAATGGCTCGCATGCGAAGGACCGGGCAATCGCCCTACGGCTCGCGGCGCTTTATCACTGGGCCAAGGGAACGGAGCTTGTTGCCCATTACATGCTTCAAGGGCAGCCAGCAAACCCGTTCGGCTCGATAGACAAACATTTCGACGGTGCGATCAAGGCGGCGACAGCCTCGGGGGACGCACAGCATGAGATTATACTGCGCTGGTTACATGCAACCGCGCGGATCATGATCACCAACTCGCTTTGGTGGGCGACACGCGCCGTCAATTCGCGGACATCAGATTTTGTCCGCTCTTTGACGCATCGTGAACATCAGGCGATGTTCGAACTTCTGCCGCCCCAGCGGGCAGCCCTTCTGGAACAAGGACTGCTCGATCAGGCCAAGACGGCCATCGTGGTCGACATGCCGACCTCGGGTGGGAAAACCCTGCTCGCGCAATTTCGTATCCTTCAGGCTTTAAATCAGTTCGATGCGAAGAAAGGCTGGGTTGCTTACGTTGCACCCACACGCGCTTTGTCCGCGCAGATCACGCGTCGGCTGAGAAAGGACTTTGAGCCTATCGGCGTCCGGGTCGAGCAATTGACAGCGGCAGTCGAGGTAGACGCCTTCGAGGAAGAGCTATTGGCGGACAACGATCAGCCATTCCATGTACTTGTGGCGACACCGGAAAAGCTGTCCCTCGTCATCCGCAACAAGAAGGTCGAGAACCGCCCACTTGCGCTCGTTGTCATGGACGAAGCGCACAACCTTGAAACAGAAGGTAGGGGACTTAGAATTGAGTTGTTGCTTGCGACAGTGAAGAGGGATTGCCCGCAGGCAAACTTCCTTCTCCTCATGCCATTTGTCGAAGGATCAGAATCGGTCGCCCGATGGCTGGCACAGGATATAAATGCCGGTCAGGCGATCAGCCTCGGCACGACACCCTGGAAACCTAACGAACGGATCATTGGGCTCTATAGTGCGGTTCCGGATGATAGCCAGCGCGGTGGATGGCGTCTCAATTTTGAGACCTTAACCGCAACCCAAAAGGCTATGCCGCTTCATGGCATGCACCGCGTTGGCGGCGTGAAGCCGATTGACGTTCCCAAGAGTGAGGTTCTTACCAAGGGCCAGCAGAAAGGCTTCGGTCTTCAGACGGCAGCCATTGCGACGGTCATGTCCGCCCGTGGCACGAGCGTCGCGGTCGCCAATAGCATTCGCACTGTGTGGAAAATGGCCGCCAAGGCGGCTGAAAGCTTACCCGATCTAGATACGGTCCCGTCGGATATCAAACTGGTCCAGGATTTTCTGCGCACGGAGATCAGCCCTGACTTCCAGCTTATCGCCATGCTGGATAAGGGGGTCGGCGTCCACCATGCCGGTCTTTCCGACGATGTTCGCGCCCTTATGGAGTGGCTTGCGGAGACCGGAAGCCTGCGGATGCTTTGCGCGACCACTACAATTGCGCAGGGGATTAATTTTCCGGTTTCGTCTGTTTTCCTGCAAACGCACAAATACGCTTACGGGCAAGAAATGTCGCCGCGTGAGTTCTGGAACCTTGCTGGTCGTGCAGGCCGCATCGGCCATGACAGTGTCGGCGTAGTAGGTCTTGCAGAAGGCTCCAGCCGGGAGTCTCTCATCGAGTTTGTGAGCCGCAATACGGGCGCCCTGGTCTCGCGCCTTGTGTCGCTACTGAACGATCTTGCCGCTCAAGGCCAATTGGCAAATCTTTCAGAGATTCTCTGGCAGGACCAGTGGGAAGATTTCCGCTGTTACGTTGCGCATCTCTGGGCGGAGAAAAAGAACCTCGATGCCGTTCTATCGGACTCCGAGCAGCTCCTTCGTCAGACCTTCGGTTACACGTCGCTGCGTAACGATCCCGCGCAACGGGAAAAAGCGGACGCATTGCTCGATGCAACGCAAGCTTACGCGCGCAAGCTAGCCGATATGCCTGAAGGCATTGCCGAGCTTGCAGATTCGACGGGTTTCTCGCCGGAAGGCGTGACGAAAGCGATGACGGGACTTGGCACTCTTGAAACCAAGCTCACCCCCTCGGATTGGGCGCCGGACAGCCTTTTCGGCGAAGGTGGCAAGATCGCTGATTTGTACGGCGTGATGCTGAAAGTGCCGCAATTGCGGCAGAAGCTTGAGGAGATCGGCGGCGTAGGTTTTGACCGAACCCGCATATCTGACATCACGCGTGACTGGGTGAATGGCAAAGAGATTGACACCATAGCGAAAGAATACTTCAGCCGGGAAAACGACGATGAATCTGGAACGGCAGCGATTACGGATGCCTGCCGCGCGATATACCGCGCAATTGTCAACAACGGCACTTGGGGTGTTTCCGCGCTAAGCCGTGTTTCCGGTATCGACTTTGACAGCCTGCCTGAAGCCGAGCGTCGAAGGATCAATGCGCTTCCGGCGATGATCTATCACGGCGTACGCACAGAAGAGGCGGTGCTGATGCGCATGAATTCCGCGCCACGCAGCGCGGCGGAAAACCTTGGAAATTTGTACCGCGAGACAGTCGGCGACGGCGATGTTCGGTATTCCGTTGGACAGGCTCGCCAGTTCCTCAAGAACATGAGTGACCGTGACTGGCAGCGCGCCCGCCCTGACAACGCGGCACTCTCCGGCAGCGGCTACAAACGCGTTTGGGAATTACTTTCCGGGGAGGCGGGTGAATGACCAAATTCGCCGAAAGCCATGTTGAAGACGCTGCGCTCGAATGGCTTTCGGGTCTGGGCTATCGCGTTATACACGGGCCGGATATTTCCCCCGATGGGCCAGCGCCCGAGCGTGTCAGCTATGACCAGGTGCTGCTGCTTGAGCGTTTTCGCACCGCGCTTGCGCGGATCAATCCACACCTGCCCGCTGACACGCTGGAAGAGGTGCTGCGCAAGGTGCAGCAGGTGGAAACGCCGTCGCTGGTCGAGGAGAACCGCCGCCTGCATCGCTACCTTGTCGAGGGCGTGCCGGTTGAGATCACGCGGGAGGACGGCAGCATTGGCGGGGATACGGCTTATCTGATCGACTATAGCGACCCTGACAATAATGACTGGCTGGCCGTTAATCAGTACACGGTCATTGAGAACAGGAACAACCGCCGCCCCGATGTGGTGCTTTTCGTCAACGGCCTGCCCCTGGCCGTGATCGAACTGAAGAATCCCGGTGATGAGAACGCAACCCTTGAGGGCGCCTTCAACCAGCTCCAAACCTACAAGGATCAGATACCGTCACTTTTCCGCACCAATGGCGTTCTTGTCACGTCCGACGGAATCATGGCGCGCGTCGGTTCGCTGACCGCAGATATCGAGCGCTTCATGCCCTGGCGCACGGTGGATGGAACCGAAGTTGCGCCTAAGGGCACGCCAGAGCTGGGCACGCTTATCGAAGGCGTGTTTGAAAAGAACCGATTTTTGACCCTCATTCGCGACTTCACGGTTTTTGCCGATACGGGCTCCGGCCTTGTCAAGATCGTGGCTGGGTATCACCAGTTTCATGCGGTGCGCCATGCCGTCGAGCGCACGATTGCCGCGTCCCGGCCTGAAGGCGACCGGCGCATTGGGGTTATCTGGCACACCCAGGGCTCCGGCAAGAGCCTGCTTATGGCCTTCTATGCCGGGCAGATCATCGCTCATCCGGCAATGGAGAACCCGACCGTCGTGGTGATCACCGACCGCAACGACCTGGACGACCAGCTCTTCGGCACGTTCGCCAATTGCCGCGACTTGCTGCGCCAGACACCGCAACAGGCCGATAGCCGCGAGGATTTGCAAAAGGTGTTGTCCCGCCCTTCAGGTGGTGTGATTTTCACAACCATCCAGAAGTTCTCGCCGGAGCGTGGCGAAACCGACTATCCAGTTCTGACCGAACGCCGGAATGTTGTGGTGATTGCCGATGAGGCGCATCGCAGCCAGTACGGGTTCAGAGCCAAGGTCGAACGCAAGACCGGCGACATTTCCTACGGCTTCGCCAAGTATTTGCGCGATGCCTTGCCGAATGCCTCTTTCATCGGTTTCACCGGCACCCCCATTGAGAAGGAGGATGTGAACACCCCCGCCGTGTTCGGGGAATATATCGACGTGTACGACATCAACCGGGGTGTTGAGGACGGCGCGACCGTCCCGATCTACTACGAAAGCCGCCTGGCGCGTATTGAGCTGGATGAGGACGTGGCCCCGCTTATCGACGACGAAATCGCCGAGCTGACCGAGGACGAGGCCCTCGCCGAGCAGGAAAAGCTGAAGCGCAAATGGGCAAATATCGAGGCTGTCGTCGGGGCCGAGAAACGCCTTGCCTTGGTAGCCCAGGACCTGGTGCAGCATTTCGAGGATCGCGTCGCCGCCATGGACGGCAAGGCCATGATCGTCTGTATGAGCCGCCGCATCTGCGTTGCCCTCTATGACCAGATCATCAAGCTGCGCCCGGAATGGCACAGCGATGATGACGAGAGCGGCGTTATCAAAATTGTCATGACCGGCGCTGCGTCCGACCCGAAAGAATGGCAGCCGCATATTGGTAACAAGGCCCGCCGCGAGCTTCTCGCCAAGCGCGCCAAGGACCCCAACGACCCGCTCAAGCTCGTGATCGTTCGGGATATGTGGCTCACCGGCTTTGACGCGCCGTGCATGCACACGATGTATATTGACAAGCCGATGCGTGGGCACGGGCTGATGCAGGCCATTGCCCGCGTGAACCGGGTGTTCCGCGACAAGCCAGCGGGGCTGATCGTCGATTACATCGGCATCGCGCAAAACTTAAAATCGGCCCTCAGTCAGTATTCACGCGCCGACCAGCAACACGCGGGCATCGACGAGGCCGAAGCCATCGCCGTAATGATGGAGAAGTACGAAATCGTCCGGGATATGTTCGCCCAGGATACCAAGGGAGGTTTCGATTATCGCGCTGGTTTGACCGGATCGCCGCAGGAGCGGCTTACTGTCCTGGCCGGGGCGATGGAGTGGGTGCTGGACATGCAGCATCGGGCTGCGGCAAAGGAAACCACGAACGAGGGCAAGAAACGCGCGCATCGCCGCTTCAGTGATGCTGTGCTGGCGCTATCGAAAGCCTTTGCTCTTGCTGCCGCCAGCGACGAAGCGCGCGACATCAGGGACGAGGTCGGCTTCTTCCAGACCATTCGCGCCGCGCTCACCAAAAGCGCGCCGGGTGCGAGTAAAACATCTGCCGAGCGAGACCTCGCAGTGCAGCAGATCGTCAGCCGTGCCGTCATCTCAACCGAGATTGTCGATATCCTTGAAGCCGCCGGGGTGGAGACACCTGACATCTCCATCCTTTCCGACGAGTTCCTCGCAGAAGTTCAGGGGATGGAGAAAAAGAATCTTGCCATGGAAGCCCTGCGCAAACTTATCAACGGTGAGATACGCTCACAAAGCCGCGTCAACGTTGTGCAGACGCGCGCCTTCTCGGAACGGCTAGAGGACGCCATTGCCCGTTACCACTCTAATGCCATCACGACGGCGGAAGTCATTCAGGAGCTGATCAAGCTGGCGAAGGACATCCGGGCCGCGCACCAACGCGGAGAAGAAGAGGGACTTAGTTTGGAGGAGATTTCCTTCTATGACGCCCTGGCCCAGAACGAGAGCGCTATCGAGGTCATGGGGGACGAGAAGCTCCGTGTTATCGCCCACGAGCTTCTGAATAGCCTTAAAACCAATGCTTCGGTAGATTGGCAGCACCGCGAGGCCGCGCGTGCACGCATGCGTGTTCTGGTCAAACGTATCCTGCGCAAATACGGCTACCCGCCAGACCTTCAGGATGCCGCTGTGCAAACGGTGTTGCAGCAGGCGGAAGTTCTTTCAGCGAGGTGGGCGGCATGAGCATCTTATTATTGGCGCGTTGCGATTCTACGGGCAATAAGCCGAATGGACAGAAATAAGACGATTGGAAATCGCCATGGCTAATTCATTACAGACGATTGCTGAAAAATTTTTGGCATTGTCGGAGGTGCGTGCTTCGACGATAGAACGTGTTCAAAAGATTAGGGGCAAGAATGAGAACCAGTTTGACCTTTCCAAGGAAGCTCCTGGTGTTGGGCGCTCTCTTGCCCAGATTGATGCCCGTATCATGGCGCTTTGCGAGATGGCACCCAATTCCGAAGCGGATAAGGAATCTGACTCTTTTCTGATTCCAGAATCACTTATAAACGGGGTTATCAAGCCCCTCGAACAACTCACGGGTCAGTACCAGTCGATTTTAGATGGTTTTTCAAACATTGAGAAAAACGGTGGTCCAGGAAACTTAAACCCCGACGACCTCACGCTCCAAAGTGCCAACGGACAAGTTAACCTTCAACTCGGACCAATTTTTCAACATATATGGAATCATTCGGAAGCGGTTCTTCTAGCCTACTATCCTTTGCTGAATTTGGTTGGTGTCAAGGAGCTGCCGGATTTCTCAGCAGCCTTGGACGCTTTTTCCATTGCCATGGAGGAAGTACATAGACAGCGTGCTGAATTGCAGGAACTCAATCGGGCCGCCCAGGCCGACCGAGAGAAAATTGGGGAACTTCAGGCGCAGAGCGCACCCCTGAGAGATGAGATAGAGCGGCTGAAGACGGAGAGCGATAAGGATCGCAAGACACTTTCTGAATACACAAACGAGGGCACACAGTCCATAACAGCCATTCGCGGAACTACGGAACAGGCTGAACAACTGCAAGTGCAAGTCGATAGCTACAAAGCGACGTTTGAGAATTTCCAGAAGCAGCTGGATGCGCGGGGAAAAACTTTCGAAACTGGGAAGAAACAACAGGATGAATTAATCGAAAATCTTCGAGAGATCGAAGATGACACCAAAAGGTTGACAGAGCAGGCAGAAGCCATGCTAACCGGCGCTACGGTTGCCGGACTGGCTGGTTCGTTTGGAGAGCTTCGTGACAATATTTCTAGCGAATTGAAGACCGCCCGGCGGGTGTTTTATTTTGCAATATTCTTGCTCTTCCTCTCTGTAATTCCGCTTGTTGCCTACGTTGTACCGGGGTTTGCGAGCCTGTTTGGATTTGACGCGATAGTTGCGCCCAATTTGCCGCGGGAGGCGGGGACACTGGAGTTCTTTGGGCAAATCATTGTGCGAGCACTCTTGCTGCTACCAGCAGCATGGTTCGCTAAATTTGCAGCAACACGTCATGCCGTCTTATTTAGGCTGAAGGAGAACTATGCATACAAATATTCGGTTGCTGCCTCAGTGGAAGGGTTTAAGAAGCAGGCTGAACCATTCAAAGATGGTATCGCAGCGGCAACTTTCTTTGAACTGACCTATAACCCAGCAGATCGAATGGAATCCAAGAGCCATGAGGAACGCCACCCAAATCCGGTCATGGATTGGATCATGAAGAAGATCGGCGCTACTTACGATGGAAAGTAGAAGATATCCTTTCCATTAGAGCCACAACTCTGCCACCATCAAATCTCGCAATGATCCTTGCTTGTTTCTGATCTTTGTGTGTCCGGCAAAGCCGCAACTGGCTGTCGTGAACCAAGCCCCGGCTATGCCGGGTCTTGGCCTTCCGGCGTCCATCCCTCGCGGTTAGGGCGGCTGCGCCGCCTCTGTTGAGCGGCCCTCGGGCCACTTCTTCTTTGTCTTGTCTTTGGGGCCTGCGGCCTCGTTTGTCTTGTCTTTGGGGCCTGCGGCCTCGTTTGTTTTGTTTTTGGGGCTTGCAGCCCCGGGGCCGTCAAGGTCAGGCCCTTCGTTTCTCTTCGGGCGGAAACCGCAGGGCCGTGTAGTCCCCCGGATCAGGTCCGGGGTCCGGCCCGCACAACCCGGCGGTTTCCAGCCTGTGACGGCCCAACCCCCGCTCATTGCCGCGTGGCTAGAGTGAATTGTGAAAAGGTTGGGTCGGAAAGGGGTTCCCTTTTTGCTTTATTTGTGATTCAAGATAGGGGCTGGATAAGGAGGCCAGTCTCTATGCCGAAAGCGCTTGATCAGGATTTGCGTGACCGCGTTATTGATGCGGTTCTTGTTGAGGGGATGAGCCGCCGTGGAGCAGCAGCGCGCTACGGCGTCAGTGCCTCCACCGCTGTGAAGTGGTTGCAGGCCGTGACACAGGACAAACGCCGCCATCCTGTTGGTACAGGTGGGCATCGCCCTTCAGCCCTGCCTGCTGTACAGGACTGGCTTGTGACCCGGATCGAAGAACAACCAGACCTCACCCTTGAAGCTCTGTGTGGCCTTTTACAGGATGAGCATGGTGTTCGTGCGGACCCGGGCATGCTTTCCCGCTTTTTCCGCACGATCGGTATCAGCTTCAAAAAAAACCGTATTCGCCAGCGAGCAGGACAGGCCTGATATTGCCTTCAGGCGTCAACAGTGGAAGAAATACCAGAAGCGGATCACATCTGAACGACTTGTCTTTGTCGATGAGACCTGGGCCAAGACCAATATGACCCCCACCCATGGCTGGAGCCCAAGGGGCCGGCCTTTGAAGGCTCAGGCACCGGGGGGGCACTGGTTGACCATGACCTTCATTGCAGCACTGCGTCATGACGGCATCACGGCGCCATGTGTCTTCGACGGCCCCATCAACGCGGAACGCTTCCTCGCATGGGTGAAACAGTTCCTCGTGCCAACCCTGAAGCCTGGCGATGTCGTGATCCTCGACAATCTCTCGTCCCATAAAGGCAAGGCTGTCAGGGAGGCGATCCGGAACGCTGGCGCAAGGGTGTTCTTCCTGCCGCCCTATAGCCCGGACCTCAACCCCATCGAACAGGTCTTTGCCAAACTCAAACGACTGCTAAGGAAGGCAAAGGAAAAAACCAAGGAAGCAACATGGAAACGCATTGGGACACTCCTCGATGAATTTTCACCACAGGAATGCGCCAACTATCTCAGAAATGCAGGTTATGCCTAAACCTATTAACAAAAGACTCTAGAGGCTGTTCCCCTACCGACGCGGAGCATCGAAACCTCCTCAGTTATTTGACAGGTTTTGAATAAAGATCATATTTCGCCGGATTGGAAAGCTCTTTTGTGAGTTTACGGCCTAGCAGTCTACTTCCGCCAGAATATCAAAAACTCTCTGACTATATTTTCTGAACTGGTTCAAGTCTATCGCATCTCCTCGCAGATGAGGGGGAACAAACTGCAGAAACTCGTCGCCATTTGTAGGCAAAGTCTCCAAAAGACATTCTATCATCTCATTGCGAAGCAACCCCTTAGACCGATCAGAATCAGGGCATTCAACATAGATAACATTCTCACGCAGATCTATAAGTTTGTCTTTGGCTTCCTCTATTGAAATTCTTCCATTTTTAAGAGAGGAGGATAGATTAGCTCTTTCTTTGGTGTCCTGATCGGGTTTTTGTTTGTTTGCATTTTCAGGTTCAAAGTTCTCTGATTTATTTATTGTCTCTTTAGGTTTCTGAGCCTTAAGAGCTTTTTGTTCCTGTTTTTCCCGACGTAGACGATCACGCTCCCTTAGCGTTTCAATACGCTCACATATTTTTTCAACCTGACGCTCACTATCCTCAAACCAATCAGTTGACCAGATGCGCTCAATTTTCCACCCCATCCTCTCTAGAACCAATTGTCTCAGGCGATCGCGATCACGAACTGACTTTGCTGAATGATAAGTTGCTCCATCACATTCAATTCCAAGAATAAATCCGTCATCCTGGTCCGGGTGTTTTACAGCCAAGTCGAGGAAATACCCCGCTACCCCTAATTGGGCGACACACTCATAGCCTCGTGAAGACAAAGCCTCCGCAATAGCAATCTCGAAATCACTATCTGGCGCTTCCCCTGTATGAGTACTTGTTTCCAACTGCCCTGTCTCGGCATAGGCAAGAAAGTTTTTCAAAGCGACCAGACCTTTCTTGGCATTAATGGCCAGCTTAATATCATCGGATCGCATAGAACTGATGGAAATGATCCGCTTCTTTGCCCTGGTAAAAAGGACATTCAGTCGTCGCCAACCTGTTTCACCTGTAATTGGACCAAAGCGATTCATAACCTTGCCACTGTCGGGATCTGGGCCATAAGTGAAAGAAATCATCATCACATCTCGCTCATCGCCCTGAACGTTTTCAAGATTCTTGATAAAAAACCTTTCTGAACCTTGCGCACGACGTTCAAGATACACTTCTGCAAGTGGGCTTTTTTGTAGAAGACGATAAAATTCGTCCTCTATAAGCTGTTGCTGGGCAGAGTTCAAAGCCACAATACCAAGGCTATTCGCCGTCCCTGACTCCATAAATTCAATTGCTCTTTTGGCTACATAACGGGCCTCAACAGGGTTTTTCCCCTTTCTACATGTCGCCTTAGGAACATACTCAAAACTTATACCTTTATCCTCCGACCTGGTTGTAGGAGATGGAAATACAACCAAATCATTATTATAAAAGTACTTGTTAGAAAAGGAGATCAGATCTTCAGATTGGCTTCTGTAATGCCAGCGCAACCTTCTTGCCGGCTGGAAAATGGGGATTGCCGCATCCAAAATGCTTTCTGCTTCCTCAACTTCTGAAGTATCGTCCTCATCCTCTTCCGCCTCCACTGTGCGATTAAAGAAATTCGTTGGAGGAAGCTGTTTGGGGTCACCCACAATGATTACCTGCTTAGCCCTTGCAATACATCCTATTGCATCCTCGGGTTTCATCTGGGACGCTTCATCCATAATTAGCAGATCGAATTCCAATTCCCCTGCCGGAATATATTGCGCCACAGATAATGGCCCCATCATCCAACAGGGTTTTAAGACCTGCAAAGACCTTCCTGCCCGTTTAATTAATTGCCTAATTGTTACCCGGCTTTTGGGTTTGGTAACGATATGATTGATAAGAGATAGTTCTGTTTTGTCCTTTACCCGGGGACCTTGAACCCCGGAGGGTACCTTCAATACATCAAGTCTGCCCGCAATCCCTCGCTTATTCAGGTCTTGGATTTTACTATCAAGACTTTTAAATGAACTGCGCAATTCGTCTAGAAAATCTCCATTTAATCCTGACAAAAATTGATCATTGACTGCTAGCCTATCGGCATGGGGGTAATAAGTCAGAAACGCCAGTCCGTTTTCCGCGTCTTCCTTCGCCAAGTCTCCTTGCTCCACAAGCTTTACTAGTCTTGATAGCCCCAGATTGTCTACCCGTTCCCTATTCCGCTTGTAAGTAATCCAATCGCTAAGGAGAGTTGGTAATGCCATGGCATTCTTTAAGCATTCACGGAAGTGCTCATAGTCCCTAACTCCATTAGAATCTTTAAACCAGTGGACTTGATCAAGATAGTAATCTTGAGCGATCTTTTCGGAATCCTCTATAAAATTCTTGAGCTTGGGGACCGCAGAATTTGACCACTTAATGAGTTGTACAATGATTTCCGGTGTTGATGATTTAAAAATCGCTTCTCTGATGGAATCCAAGATCAATATTTCATTCAATTTTCTGGCAAAATTAATAGCTATATTCACTTTATTTGCATCCGTCGAAACGCCAGAAAAAACTTCCCCTAGAATATCCTTTGCGAATTCATTTTTGTTGATTTCATTTTCGAGATTTCTTGCTTCAATACCCGCTTCCATCGCAAATCGATATTGCTCAGAGGTAATCGAAGTGGATTTTAATTTGACCGGCAATCCTACTATAAGCGATCTGAGTTTTGCGGCTGAGTTTTTAATATCTTCAACAAGTGTCGTCAGTTCTTCCTTAGGATCTAGCTCTCTATTCAAGTGCTCTAAGCACCAATTCAGGGCACTAAGAACCTCCTCACCTTTTCCTGCAAGGCCATATTGCTGCAAGCGAGAAAGTGATTTAAGGGTGGACACCTCCATTTCCAATATTTTATCCGCGGACCTTGCCGCCAAAGAAAAACCGAAACCCAATTTCGCTCTGACAGCTTTATACCATTCTCTTAGAGCTTTCAAACCAACAATGTCTGTATCAAGACCCTTAAATAAGTCCTGCCAGACTTCCCTGTATTCCTCGTTGGCTTCAAGGGCCTGTTTTTTCTCCTTAAAATCTGCAATCTCCAGAAGGAGCTCAGATATTGAGCCCCCCTTTGGATATTCCCCTTTCAAAGTCGATTTAAACAAACCTCTAGCTTTCCACCATTTTGGGGCAAAAAACCGGGTAACAGAACTGTTCTCCAATATAGAAGCAGCTTCCAAGATTTGTGATTGAGGCAGATCTTCATAACCAGAAAATGATAAGTCGAGTTTGAACTTCTGGTTTTTCAAAAGATCAATCTCATCTGACATGCTTTCCAAGAGTTGATCGACATCTTCATCAAAGACGTTACTCCGATAATTGAGTTTATCTTGGGGGGCTGTGGAACTTAACTCAATAATAACCTTAAGCAGCTCAAGTGTTTCGACAGTTAAAGCATCAGGCAGTCCAAATAACTCCAGACAATTTTTCCATTCCTGTTCTGTCTTAGACAAAATTCCATAAATGGAGGATATTTTATCCAAAATTTCATCGCTGTGACTTAACAGGCTTTTAGGGCTTAAAATCTGACTCGCAATATTAAACGCTTCTTCAAGATATTGCTGGTCATCATTTATCAGATAGGTTTCTCCTTCAAAGTGTTCATGAAACCTAGATAAGCACTCTTCATATTTCTGGACTTGAAGTAAAAAGCCCTCTAGTTGGTTTATGTTTTCTTCATCATATAATTTATTTACAACAGACCATTCCGGCATTTTGGGTAACAATGCCAATTGAGACTCAAGATCCACAAGAGATTCATAGATATCTGACCTATTGCCAACTTCCTGGCCAATCAAATATGAAAGTTTGACAACCTCATCCCGGCATTCGTCAAAAATGCTATGTAGGGCCTGAAAGGCATCCAAAATTGAAGATCTATCACGAACCCTAAGATCTGGTTTGTTGAGCCCAAACCAGGGAGATTTGTTGACAGAACCGGATTCGCGCTCAATAGTCTTAATAGACCTTAATAATATCCTGAGCGCCTCAAGTCTCTGAAAATAACGCTCCGCCGAAAACTTCTCATCCCATTTTTTTGCAATGCCTTCGAGGGCTGGGCATTTCTCTAAAACACTTCTTTTATATCTTGTCGCTTTATGGAAAAGAGAAAATGGCGAAAGTTCAATTCCCCCGATTTCCGTATGTAAATATTCCGTATATCTCTTTAATTCATCGCGTTTGGCATGCAGCTTTTTAAGTTCACCATCAAGTTCCGACGGGACCTTAAACTGGCCTCGTTTCTTTAGCCGGTTTTCTAGGTCAGTTACCAATGCCCCCTTTTGAGTTTTGTGTGAATGAAGCTCAAGAGTAAAGTCTCCTAAACCGGCCTCATTTAATCTACGCCTTACAACTTCCAACGCTGCTAATTTTTCTGCAACAAATAAAACTTTCTTCCCACCTGCAAGTGCAGAGCCAATCATGTTTGTAATAGTTTGAGACTTTCCGGTTCCCGGTGGCCCCTCCACGACTAAGTTACGCCCTTGCAAAGCATCAATGATCACGCTGTGTTGGGAGCTATCCGCATCTGTTATCAAAGGAATGTTAGCGGCGTTACCTTCCAGGTTATCCACATCGTATTCCTGAGCAAACTCTAACCCGACGTCTTCCCCTCCAAGGAAAAACCTTTTAACCAAAGGATGATCTATGATATTATTTTTTACAGGCCATCGCTCTGGATCGATATCAAGGTAAAGCAACTGTTTACCAAACTGTAAAATGCTTAGAATGATATGTCGTCTTATTTTCCAGTTGGGCTTATTTCGGATGATCCTCTGCACCTTAGCCCAATATTTTTCAGGCATTTCATTTTCGATTTTTAGGTCAGGAAGATCGATGGCAAACTCTTTTAATTTTTCCTGGAGACTAAGGTTAACCTGCAAATCTTCCCCCGAATAGGATAGGGCATACCTAAACATCCCATCCCTACTCTTTTTTTGCCTTTCTAACTGGACGGGAAGCAAAAGTAATGGAGCAAGGAAGCTTTTTTCCGAATTATCGTCGTCTGTCCATTCTAAAAACCCAAAGGAAAGGAACAACATATTGCTCCCAGTTTCTTCAACAGCGGTTCGACTTAAGGAAGACAACCTTGCTGCAACAGCTTGAAGATCCTTTGGGTACAGCAAGGTTTGTATTTTATTATCTTGATGCTTTCTGGAGTTGGTTTCGTCTGTTTTTTGGGGAAGCTCATAGTCAACACGAATCCCTTTCCAACGCGCGTAGGCCTCGACCGGAGGTATAGGAATTTCTCTTTCGTTCCTGAGTTTTTCTAATTGGTCCGGCGTATCTAGAAGGTGCTTATGTTCTTTCCAAAATGATAGTTTCTCCTTCGCCTTAACCGGCAGAGGAACAGGCTCAAGAATGGATACGCCACCATTTATAAAATTTTCAAACAACTGGTCTGGCAATTCATCAATAACTCTCAAGGTCGAGCGAGCATAATATCGGAAATTCAAAAGGCGGTTGGATTTTGATAAATCTAGTAGCCTTTTGCGAAGTCGCTCCAACCCAGAAGCAACATCTCCCGTCAAATAGTCTGGTTTCTCCACAGATCCAGCATCGGCAATTGGTTTACCTTGAGAGAAATTCTCCGCAAGATTTACATTGTCTACAGCATTTTCACTCATAGCAAACAACCTACTTGTTTTGATTTCATCGCTTCCACAGACTGAAGTCCCCCTAAGATGAACTACATATTTCGGTGTGGAGTTTTTCCAAACAGAAAGGAATTTATCCAGCGTTCTTGGTAAAGCAGCCTGCATGCCCCATACTGTTCATGATCTGCTTCTATTTCGCTTATTCGGCCTTGACCTACCAAGCTGTCTGGAAGAGAAAAAAGCTAGAATCGTTTTCTTGCCCCCACGATCAAGCATTACACAAATTATGGAAACGTTCCAATTTTCAAGTTGTTCTCTTAAACCACCACTCCCCCTCTCTAATATAGTCATTATAAAAAAAACGATAAAACAATCAAAGCATTAAATGGCTAATCTCGGATACCACAACTCTACCTAGGCTCAGGACCTATTAATTTTTTTTAGGCTTCCCAAACAGGTGAAACTCTGATTCAAAGAGGTGGAAGGAGTATCCACCATATCAGATTTGTATTATTTGAGTGAAGAGCAGCTTGCCCGCATTCAGCCTTTTTTCCGCTATCGCACGGCGTGCCCCGTGTTGATGACCGCCGGGTGATCAGCGGGATCATCCATGTGCTGAAGCGGGGGCTTCAGTGGCGTGATGCGCCGAGAGAGTATGGCCCTCACAAGACTTTGTATAATCGCTTCAAGCGCTGGAGCGAGAGGGGAGTGTTCGACAGGATATTCACAGAGTTGGCGTCTCGGGATGTCCCGGACCAGCTCCAGATAGACGCCACACACCTGAAAGCGCACCGGACGGCCGTCAGTCTGGCAAAAAAGGGGATGTTCCCCGCCACATTGACCGCACAAAAGGCGGGTTGAACAGCAAGCTGCATGCTGTATGCGACGGCGAGGGCCGGCCTCGCCTCCTGTGTCTCACTCCTGGCCATGCCAGTGACGTCAAGGGGGCTGCCATCCTCGCCCCCAACTTACCCGCCGCCGAGCATCTGCTGGCCGACAGGGGCTATGACGCCGACTGGTTCAGGGGCCATCTGAAAGAGCGCGGCATCAAGGCTTGTATTCCGCCAAAGAAAAACCGCAAGCAGCCTATCGAGTTTGACAAAACCCTCTACCGCCAACGCCACAAGGTCGAGAATATGTTCGGCAAACTCAAGGACTGGCGCCGCAGCGCGACACGGTACGACCGATGTGCCCATACATTCATGGCCGCCATCAAAATCGCCGCCATCGTTATATGGTGGATTTAATGAGTCCTGAACCTAGGTCGTAAACTCATAAATATGATCCAGTTTAGGCTTGCATCCGTGCCATAAACCTGGTTTATTTGGTCTCGCAGTTGAGGTACATATCGGCGTATAAGGCCGGTAATGGTAATTGGTTATGTACAAAATCATGCCCCGAAGATGAGTTTGAGGCAGAGGGTATTACAGTGGAATGATCAGGTTAATCACATTGCTGATGATGCTTGCCTTGGTGGCAGTCCCGGTCGTTGATATCACTGTTCTGGATGCCGCTCCACTGGAAGTCTCCAATGTACATATAGACGCGAATCAAGATCGCAGTGACATTCCGGAAAACCTTCCCTTTGATAATTGTGTCAACCATTGTGGCTGCCACGCCCTTCATCACATGGCCTATCTTGTTCAGACGGTTAATATGCTCCCCTTACCGTTATCGGGGCCAACTTTACCTCATCAGAGCAATAATCTGGAATCCTTGAATTCGGGACCGCCCGTACCACCTCCATTAGCCTGAACTCTCAGCGTTTCGAATAATGCACGCGTTGTCATCGCTAGCGTGCACTGTCTTTCTAAAGACTTCCTGAAATTGAGAGTTTAATGAATGATCAGATTACAGACTGCGCTGTTGAGCGCATTTTTCGCAAGCATTTTGCTTGTCGGGTTGCCCGCGTTCGTACTTGCGGAAACTACAAAACACATTGATCCAGCTCTTCGCAAGTTCGCCGTTCAAATTCTTACTGAGCATCCTGCAATCAGAGCCGCCGAATCAGAAGTCGAATCGGCCAAGGCACACGCACGTGTTCAGGAACAACCGCTTTATAATCCCGAACTTGAAATCGGCTATGAGGACGTCGGTGACGAAGAGAAAACAAAAAAGCTTGGCCTCTCGCAGACCATTGATCTCTGGGGCAAGCGCTCTGCGCGATATGGTGTGGCCGAAGCAGAACTGAGTGCTGCAAACGCGCGGCTTGCCATCGCGCGCAAAACGCTTCTTGCAGACCTTTTAAAGGCGTTGTCTGGCTATGAAGCAGCAAAATCCACCCTAGCGATAGCGTCAAAACGGGTCTCGTTGAATCAGGAATTTGTAGAACTTGCCGAGCGTCGGTACGAGGCGGGAGACCTGACACAGTCCGATTTTCTCACTGCGAAATTGACTTTTGCTGAAGCGCGGGCCGCCGAGAGTGCTGCGATGGCCGATTTTTCCCGAAGAGAAGAACAGCTCTTGGCCATTACCGGTGGTAAGTTACCGCCTGCACTTCTTTCAGAAAGCCCGCCATTTGAAGATACGCCTTCGCCCGAGACTATCGTTGTAGAAACACTGCCCGAACTTCAAGTCAGCTCAGCCGAAGTGAAGGCTGCGCGGTCGCGCGTCCGGGTTGCTCGCAAGAACAGATACCCCGACCCAACACTCGGTTTCAGTATCGGCGAGCAGGAGACATTCGAGCCTCTAATGCCCAAAAACTCCCAGACAGTAATCGGTTTAAGGCTTTCGATCCCTTTACCGGTAAGAAACACCTATAATGCTGAAGTCGATGTTGCGAGTGCCGATGCGATTACACTGGAGCAAAACTGGCGCAATCTCCGGAGACAAATTGCAGCCCGGCTTGAAGCCAGCCACAAACGATATATGACAGCCCGCACTGCATGGGCGAAATGGGAGCAGCAAGGCGCTGTGCTGCTGGAAGAACAGAGGACACTACTTCAGAGACTCTTTGAATCCGGTGAGATCAACGCCGTCGATTATATCGTCCAACTGGATCAGACATTCGCGACTGAAAGCGCGGGCATTGAACTGCGTGACCAGCTTTGGGTCACTTGGTTTGACTGGCTTGAAGCCTCGGCATCGCTCGGCGAATGGATGGAGAACTGACATGAAAAACAAGATCAAACAACCAATATCCCTTCTAATTTTATGCGCACTCTTGGTTTTCGGTTCATTCTCGATTACGATCCCGGAGACTTCAGCAACAGCGCAGGCTTCGAAAGATACTTATGAGGAGCATGATGAGCATGAGGGGGAAAAAGAAGAACAAAGCATTCTCAGACTCTCTGCTGCCGAACGTAAAGCCAAAGGCATAACCAGCCAGTCGGTAACGTTACAAAACTTGACCGAAGAAGTCGTCGTGCCCGGTGAGGTCACGCTCGATCTATATCGATCAGTCCAAATCACGCCTCGAATTACTGCCCAGGTCGTCGCCCGCCACGCAAAACTCGGCGACAAAATAGAAGCCGGACAACCGCTCGTTACGCTAACCAGCGTAGACATGGCTGAGGCCCAAAGCGCGTTGATCGTTGCAACGCGCGAATGGAACCGTGTCCGTGAATTGGGGCGCAAGGTCGTTTCTGAGCAACGCTTCATAGAGGCGCAAGTTTCCGCCGAAAAAGCGCGGGCCAATGTTCTTGCCTACGGAATGGCCCCGGAACAGGTTGACACCTTTGTCAAAGCCGGGGACGCCTCAAAGGCAAGCGGCACTTTTGAATTGCTGGCTTCTCAGGCGGGAACAGTCGTCAGAGACGATTTCGTTATCGGCGAAGTTGTGGAGCCTGGACGCAAGCTGTTCCAAATCACTGACGAGAGCCAGGTCTGGGTTGAGGCCCAATTTACGCCGGAACAGGCTACTCATGTTGAAATCGGCGCGTCTGCCCGCATCATCATCAAAGACGGGCATGAAGTGCCTGGCAAAATCGTACAGGCGTATCATACGCTGGATGAAACAACACGTACGCAGCCCATTCGCATCGCCGTTGATAATACGCAAGACGTGCTGCATCCCGGCGAGTTTGTAAATGTCGCGGTTTCTATCGGGGACGGCAAGCCGGTGATCGCTGTACCCAAGAAAGCGGTAATACTGATGGATGGAACGCCAACCGTATTTCTGCTTGAAGGAGATGAATTTCACCCGACACCGATCAAAACTGGCGAAAGCCGGGCTGACTGGGTTGAAGTCATCGATGGCTTGCATGAAGGCGATGAGATTGCCGCCACCGAAGTCTTCCTCCTCAAATCGCTCATTCAAAAGTCACAGATGGGCGAAGGCCATGCGCACTGAGGAGAAAAGCAATGCTCAATAAACTTGTTGAAATATCACTACAGTACAAATTTCTCGTCATTATCGCCTTTTTGGTGATCGGTTTTTTCGGGTGGCGTGCTGTCAATACGGTTCCAATTGACGCCTTCCCAGATGTAACGCCGGTTCAGGTGAACATCTATACTGAATCCCCCGGTCTGGCTGCCGAGGATGTCGAGCAGCTTCTTACTTTTCCAATTGAATCCGGCATGGCGGGCCTTCCCGGTGTTGAACAAATTCGCTCGGTCAGCCTGTTCGGACTGTCCTATGTCGCAGTTTATTTTGAAGACGACATGGACATTTATTTCGCCCGCAGGCTGGTCATGGAGCGGCTGGCCGAAGTAGAGGACCGCATTCCCGAGGGTTACGGGACGCCGGAAATGGGGCCCAACACGTCAGGGCTCGGCCAGGTTTTCTGGTACACGCTTGAGCGGGCGGATGAAAAGCTGGTTGGCGACATCACGGACATGGATCTGCGGACTTTGCAGGACTGGTCCATTCGCCTAATTCTACGCACCGCAGCAGGAGTTGATGATGTGACTTCCTGGGGTGGGCAAGAACGTCAGTTTCAGGTCCAGATCGATCCGCTCAAGCTTATTAAGTACGGACTTGGCTATCGTGATGTCATGGAGGCAATTGAGACCAACAACCGTCAGGTAGGTGGCCAGTATATTGATCAGGGGCCAGAGCAATTTCTCGTTCGCGGCCTCGGTCTTGTAAAGAATGAACAGGATATCGGGAGCATCGTTCTCAAGGTCGAAGACGGAACGCCGGTTTACCTTCGCAACGTTGCGGAGATCAAGCAGGCTCCGGCGCTTCGTTTTGGTGCTGTGACCCGCGACGGCGAGGAAGTTGTCCTCGGCATGGCATTATCACGCATCGGCGAGAATGCGAAAAATGTTGTCGATGCCGTGAAGGGTAAACTTTCGATTGCCGAACAGGCCTTGCCCGAAGGCGTAAAACTACGGCCGATCTATGATCGTACAGACCTCGTCGAGAAGGCTGTTTCAACGGCGGAACGCGCATTGATTGAAGGCTCAATCCTTGTGGCTATCGTCCTTTTCCTGTTCCTGGGAGAGCTTCGGTCAGCCCTTGTCGTAATTGCGGCTCTGCCACTGGCCATGCTGATTGCCTTTATTTTTATGGAGCAGGCCGGGTTGTCGGCCAATTTGATGTCGCTCGCGGGCCTTGCAATCGGTATCGGTATGATGGTCGATGGCGCTGTCGTCATGGTGGAAAATTCATTCAGGATCATGGCGGAACGTAAAGCCGAAGAGGGAAAAGTACGACGCACAGCTGCAGTATTGACCGCTGCGCGTGAAGTCGCCAACCCGATTGCGTTCGCGATCCTGATCATCATTGTCGTATTTTTGCCTCTGTTTAGCCTTCAGGGGTTGGAGGGCAAGCTTTTCAAGCCGATGGCGTTCAATATCAGTTTCGCCATGGCCGGATCACTCGTGTTGACGCTCACGATCATCCCTGTACTTGCGGCACTGATTCTCAAGCCTAAGGAAGAGCGTGACACACTGTTGGTACGATGGATCAAACGGGGATACTTGCCTCTTCTGTCCTGGTCACTTGCTAACAAGCGGAAGGTTGTCTTGACGGCTATGGCGCTTCTGATCGGAAGCCTGTCGCTTTTCCCTTTTTTGGGGAAGGAGTTCATGCCGCAGTTGCAGGAGGGATCGATAATGTGGCGCGTCACGTCCATTCCTTCCACCTCACTGGATCAATCAATCAAGATTTCTAAAGACATCGAAATGGCGCTTTCCGAATATTCTGAAGTTGAAACAACTGTTGCCATGATAGGTCGCGCTGAAAAAGGTGAAACCGCCGATGTCAATTACATGGAAATATATACAGCATTGAAGCCTCATGATAAATGGAGCTCGGATCGCTCCTTTGAGGAGTTGGCCGAAGCCATGCGAGAAACGCTTGAAGAGGTTGTTCCTACTTCGGTCGTCGCGTTCACCCAACCGATCCAGATGCGTGTGGAAGAGCTTATCTCGGGTGTGCGCGCCACATTGGCGGCAAAACTGTATGGCGAGGATCTGGGAGAACTCGACCGCCTAAGTCGGAAAATTAAAAATGTGATAGCGGGCGTGCCCGGTGTTGCGGATTTATCTTTAGAAGCGAACCTGGGCAAACCGCAGGTCCGCATCGAGGTTGACCGCTCGCAGCTTGCCCGTTATGGGCTGAATGCCGATGACGTTCTGACTATTGTCCGAACCGGTATCGGGAACGAACCTGTTTCCACTCTCATCGAGGGTGTAAAGAGGTTCGATATCACGGCAAGACTTAGAGACTCTTCAAAGCAATCCGTTGATTCCATCAAAGCCATCCCCTTACGCACAGCGGACGGTGCGGTCATTCCCCTCTCCCGAGTCGCGGATGTTTCTGTCGCAGAAGGCTATTCCTTTGTTCGCCGTGAGCAATTGCAACGCTACTCCGTCATCCAAATGGATGTCCGTGGCCGCGACGTTGACGGCTTTGTGCGGGATGCCAACAAAGCGATTGAGCAGAATGTCAAACTCCCGCCGGGCTATTGGATCGAATGGGGCGGTTCCTTTGAAAACCAGCAGCGGGCGTTGACACGGCTGGCAATCATCGTTCCGTTGACGATTTTCTTTATCTTCGTTCTGCTCTATACGGCGTTCAATTCTATCCGCTACGCGACACTAATCATCGCCAACGTGCCTTTCGCCACAATTGGCGGCCTCATTGCGCTTGCGGTTACCGGCCAATATATCTCTGTGCCGTCTGCAATCGGTTTTATCGCTGTCTTTGGCGTGGCCATGCTGAACGGAATTGTGCTGGTCAGCTTTATCAACGAACTTCGTGAAAAGGGACTCGGCGTTGCGGAGGCGGTCAGGCGGGGGACAGAGCTAAGACTCAGGCCGGTGCTAATGACGGCCAGCGTAGCGATCCTCGGCCTTGTTCCGATGCTGCTGTCATCCGGTGTGGGGGCCGAAACACAACGTCCTCTCGCATCGGTCGTTGTCGGAGGACTGATCTCTTCGACATTTCTCACTCTCGTCCTGCTGCCGGTCGTCTATGAGTGGATGGAAACCCGAGACGCAAGACACAAACTCGAACGAGGACGTAGGTTCATAATTTCTAAGCCAAATGCGCATTGAAGCGAGGTGGAGGACAGCAAGAAAATTTTCCGGCTTTTTGTCGTACCGTGTCGCGCTGCGGCGCCAGTCCTTGAGTTTGCCGAACATATTCTCGACCTTGTGTCGCTGACGATACAGGGCTTTGTCATAGGCGATCTGCTGGCGTCTGTTGCGCTTTGGAGGGATGCAGGGGCTGATCCCGCGCTTGATGAGGACCTCCCTGAACCAGTTGGCGTCATAGCCCTTGTCGGCCAGCAAGTCCCGTGACGGCGGCAGGTGCGGCGCGAGCATGGCCGCGCCCTTGAAATCGCTGGCATTGCCCGACGTCAGGCACAGGAGACGCGGCCTGCCTTCACCGTCACAAACCGCATGCAGCTTGCTGTTCAACCCGCCTTTTGTGCGGTCAATGTGGCGGGGAACATCCCCTTTTTTGCCAGACTGGCGGCCGTCCGGTGTGCTTTCAGGTGTGTGGCGTCTATTTGTAATTGTTCGGGCACGCTGTTCGATAATAACTTTTTGAATATTCTATCGAAACACCCATTTTCAATTCAACGGACGAACCGGTTATAAAGGGTTTTGTGGGGACCGTATTCTTTCGAACCATCTCGCCATTGCAGCCCTCGCTTAGAACGTGAATCATCCCGCGAAAAACCCGACGGTCATCAACTCGTGGGACACCGTGGGACTTGGGAAAATAAGGGGAAATGCGATTAATCTGCTCTTCTGAAGATAATAAATGTCATTGAGGGCAACCTCCTTTGCCATAGTGGATCAGAAATCGGGAAATTGGGGAATCTCCTGATTTAATAGGTCCGGAGCCTAGGACGAATTCCACTGACACGTTGAAGTCTTGGAGACCAAGCACGTCTACACCAAACCGTGTTCCCCCTCAACTCAAGGGAATAGTAGAAAGGTCTCATAGAACCGATCAGGAAGAATTCTATCAATTACTGACATACAAAGATAACGCCGATCTGGAGAAAAGCTGACCGTGTGGGAACAATTCTACAACTTTACCAGACCTCACACAGCGTATATTGGCAAAACGTTCCATGGAGCGATGGGAGATCGGTTATTATGACAACATGAAGTGCCCGGCAATCCCGTACTCCATCACAGAGTCACAGTTAACTTTTTTCAGGTATAGGTTGAATTGTGTGCGTAAATAGGACAATCATATGCAGAATCAGTTTTGTACCAATTTTGTACCAAGATCACCTAACCGATTGAAATATATGAATTTTACTCCGCATTCGTAATGCGTGGGTCGTAGGTTCAAGTCCTATCATCGGCACCACTCCTCTATACCTCTCTTTTTCCCCTTAATTTCATGATCCTTCCCCGATGTCCTGAAGAAGCAATTGTGACACACCATCGGTTTATGACACAAACTCAAACGAACCATGCCCATACTCTGTACCCCCTAAAGTTGGTACATCTGTTGCGCAGCCCCCCGATGGAAAAATAAAGGCCGGGATGGTCCCGGCCTTATTGACAGTTTTACTCAGGAAAGTATCCCGCTTAAGTTAAGAAGGATCTTTTGGCTTTTCAAAAATCTTGGAGAAAAACAGGCTGTTGAGGAACAGCTTTTTGGTGCCATAGAAATAGGCCCGGAAATTGGGATTATCGCTGAACAGCACCACACTGCCCTGTCCGAGCCGTTCGGCCACCGCCATGGCCCGACCCGCCAGCTTGCGCTGATTTTCGGCGGAGGCATACCCGCTAAGCAGGGCGTTTTCCGGGATCTCCACCACTGTGGCGTATGGATTTTTCGGTCGCTCAAAGGCAATCAGCGTGTTGCGATGACTGGCAATATCCCGGCGGACATACCCATAACCAATGGGATGGGTGATATCCAGATCCCCAGCCATGATCGCCCCGCCGATAATTTCCAACGCCTCCAAGTCTTCCTTGTCGCCGTAATCCTGCCGCGCCGGGGGAGTGTCCTTTTCTGCTTCGTCTTTGGAAACAAGGGATGTTTCAAGCTCCAGAAGGTTTTCCCCCGCCCAGCGCGCGCCCTGACGCAACGCCACCAGCGTCCCGCCAGAACGGACCCAGTTATCCACTTTTTTCGTGATCGTCTCGTCTAAGGATTTATAGGAACCGCCCACCATGATGATATGGGTGTATCCGGACAGATCCAGCTTGCCCAGTTTCCGGCGATCATACAACACCACCGGCATTTTCATCTGGTGATCCAGCAGGTGCCAGACCTCGCCCGCATCATAGGCGCTCACCCCTTCTCCCACCAGCAGCAAAACCTTGGGTTTTGTGAGCGCCGCATGATACGGACTGCCCAGGTCCATGCCCGCCATCGGGGTATGGGAACTGTCCAGCGCGTAAACCGGGATCCCGTCCTCACGGGCGATGGTGCGGACCAGCTCATGAATCCTCTCGACATCCTGCCCGGCCTGCCAGCCCACCGGCACCACAATACTGCCCCGGCCCATCTCTTTCACACCATTCCCGGTGGTGATTTTGAAGGGTTTGGTGGCCACGCGCGCATTAACCCCCGCCTTAAGCAGCCGGTACAGCGCCCGCGGGGCGTAATACGGGCTCCAGGAAAAGACATAACCACTGCGGGCCTTTTCCGGCGCCGGCATTACAGGAAATTCCGCCCGGGCCTCCTGGCCCAGCGTATAAGACCGTCCCTTGACCGGCGTATAGTCCAGACCGAAGGCCAGCGGCAGAGTCCAGCCGGACACGTCATAAAAAGTATTGTTCTCAAAGGTAGTGATCTTTTCGAAAATACCCTTGATCAGGCGATACTGATCCTGACCGGTTTCCACCACATAGGAATTGACGGCCCGGAAAAGCTTGCCGTTCACTTTCAGGTCCCGGCCCAACCGATAAGTCCGAATTTGATGCCGTTCCAGAAGATCCAAAAAATGGTAGGCCCGCGCCGAATCCTCGGGCACGGCAAAAACATATGCCTTGATATCGTCGCGGGCCGCCAGCTTGCGGGTCTCGCGCACAAACTCCCGCTGATAATTCAGCAAGTCCTGCCGCATATCCGCGGCGGATTTCAGAAGCGCCAGGCTGGTGCGGAACTGGGTGCGGATATTGTCCCGGAAAGACAGAATGCCATAAGGCGTTTCCAGCAGCCCATTGGTGCGCGCCTGTTCAAACAGGATTCCGATGCTGCCGTTGACATGAGGATAGGTGGAGCCTTTGCCAATATAGAAGTTATCATAGGATTCTTCGTTGAAATACAGGCGGGATTCGTTGTCCATAAAGGCGCGCGGCCCATCCACCACCTTGTTCAGCAACTGCATGGACTTTTCCGGAATCAACGGAAAGATGCGGTCCGGGGCACCGGGATGAAAATAATAGGTCTTGTGAGAGCCCATTTCATGATAATCGGCCAGTATGCTGGGTTTCCATTCGTGGAATTTGGCGACCCAGCCCTTGGGCTCCGGATGCTGCAACAACAACCATTGCCGGTTGAGATCGAACCAGTAATGGTTGGTGCGCCCACCCGGCCAGAAGGTATTGTGGATGCGGGCGTTGGGATCGGTCACCGGCACATCCGCCCCGTGCATCCAGTTCCAGGCGGACTGGCGGCTGCTGCCGTCCGGATTGAAGGAGGCGGTGAGCAAAATCACGCTGTTTTTCAGAAGCCGGTCGATTTCCGCCCCTTGAGCCGCCGCCAGATGATAAGCTACAGGCATGGCGGCGTCGGTGGAGCTGACCTCGGCCCCGTGAACCCCATAATTAAGCCAACTGATGACCGGCGTATCTGGCCCTACCTGCTGCTCCGACTCCGGATCCCTCAGCGCCAAATGGGCCTGTCTGATTTCCTCAAGGCGGGCATGATTTTCCGGCGCCGTGATGGTGAGCGTGACAATGGGACGCTTTTCATGGCTATAAGCGATAATTTCAGAAGATACCCGATCGGAAACTTCCGCCAGTTTCAGCAAATACTGCACCAGCAGATCATTACGGGTAATACGATATCCCAGTTCATGGCCAATAAACGCCTTCGGCGTGGGAATGGCCGGATCATAGGTCACGCCTTGCGGATAAAAACTTTTGTCCCGGGCGGTTTGTGCCTGCGCCCCCACACCGGCGCTGACAACCAGAACAAGGCTGGCGATCACACTAAACAGTATTCGACTGATTTTTCCCATCGTTACAGAACCTTTTATCGGTATTTACATGACTTATTGTTGTTTTTTAAGGGCTTTGCCCGCTAGCATGCCTGTATATCGGCCCTTGTCAATAACAACCTGTCCATTGACCAGCAGCCATTCGACTCCCTCACTCAGTTTTTCCGGCGCCAGATAATCGGCTTTGGGTCGAAACCGGTCCGGATCGAAAATCACGATATCCGCCGCATATCCAGGCGCCAGATATCCCCGGTCCCTAAGCCCGAAAGTCTCCGCTGCAAATCCGCTGCTGCGATAAATAAAATCGGGCAGGGAAAGCAGATGCTCATCGGCCACATAGGTGGCGTATTTTTTCGGGAAGCTGGCATATTTTCGCGGATGCCCCGTGCTGCCATCGGACGAGGTCATCACCCAGGGCTGTACCATGAACCGGCGGATATCTTCCGCCGTCATGTTGAAACTGGCCACCCGGGCATTGCCGGAAAGGACAATATCCAGCGCCACACTCACCGGATCTTTCCCCTGTTGCGCAGCAATTTCCGCCAGGGTGCGGCCGCGCAGATCGGGCCGGCGCGGATCGGTAATCAACAGGGAATGTGCCCCGCCACGTCGGCGCAGATTATCGGTCATCTCGGCCCGGATGCGCTCTGCAAGAGCCGGATCCCTGAGCCGTTCATGGTATTTTTCGGTCGATCCGGCCATCACCCAGCGCGGAATGAGCGCCCCGGCGATGCTGGTGCCGGAAGCGGTCCAGGGATACTGGTCGGCGGTCACCCGAAGGCCATCCGCCCGCGCTTGTTCCACCATCGTAATGATTTCGCGGCTTTTGCCCCAGACATCCGCGCCCAACGCCTTGAGGTGGGCGATATGGACCGGTAGACCGGCGGCCCGGCCCACCTCAATCACTTCCCGAATGGCCGCCACAAGACCAATGTTGTAACTGCTTTCATCCCGGATATGGCTGTCATAAACACCGCCATATTGCCCTGCCACGCGCGCCAGGGCGACAACCTCCTCGGTGGTGGCGTAATTGCCGGGCACGTAATAAAGCCCGGTGGACAGGCCCAGCGCCCCCTCGCCCATGGCCCGGGCCACAAGTTTTTCCATACGGTCCAGTTCCGCAGGCGTCGCGGTCCGGTTTTCAGTGCCCATAACGGCACGCCGCACACTGCCATGTCCCACATACAGCGCCACATTGGTGCCAATGCCCTGGCTTTCATAAAAGGCGAGACGTTCTCCCACATTGACCGGCCCCCCGCCATCATTGCCACAAAAGACGGTCGTCACCCCCTGGGTCAGATAGTTGAGATTGGCCTTGCCGTTTTCCTGATCCAGATCGCCGCAGGCATGGGTGTGAGGGTCGATAAAACCGGGGGCGACAACCTTCTCCCCCGCCTCTATAATCCTGCGGGGCGCCAGCCCCTCGGGCAGGGTCGGACCACGATAGATGACTTGACCCTCATGCACCACAATCACGCCCTTTTCCGGCGCGCCGCCCTCTCCGGCATAAATGCGGCCGCCCCGGATCAGCAGATCAACCGGCCGAGCGGTGGCTGGTTTCCGGGGGCCGGTCTGACCGGCTTTGCGGGCGGCCAACATGAGTTTCATCATTTCCTCGGCCGCGACCACCGCCTGCCGACGCAATCCGGCCCGATCCGCCGTATCGGCAACTTCATAAGTGATGGCGGGCACTCCGAACCGACTATATACATAATTTTTCAGGGTCGGCTTGCCGGTTTGTTTACGCGGTTCCAAGGCTAAGGGCTGATCCGGCAGGCGTTTGCGAATGGCGTGATGCCATTGCCGGGCGAAATCTTCGGGGCGGGTCTTGTCTTCGGCCGCCTGAACATATAACAGGCTGTCCCAGGTGGAATGAAAGTCCAGCACCAGCGCCAATTGCCCGCCTTCCTCCGCCGCGAGCCGGTCCAGTTCCGCCTTGACAAGTTGCGTTTCCGGTTGAGTAAACGGTCCCCAATCCCGATTCAGATCCTTGCCCCGGGCATTGCTGCGCCAATGGCCGGACGCCACCCCGTCCGGATTGAGATTGGGCACGGCCACAATGCGGAAATTCTGGCGGAACTCCCGGGCCAGGGTGGAGTCTCCAAATACTGTTTCCGTAAACGCCAGCATGGCCTGCGCCCCGGTCACTTCCGGCGGATGCTGCCGGCCGATCAACAAAATGGTCTGCGCATCATCTTTATCCGGACGGTTTTCCAGTTTGAAGATTTCCCGTCCTTCACTGGATCGGCCCAGCCGGCTAAGCTCAAGGTCCGGCTTTTCCACCAGTTTCTCCTGCCACAGCATATAGTGCCGGTTGGTGAGAAGTTCCTGCGCGGCAACCCAGAGCGGTGCCTGATCCAGATCCAGAGTCATGGTGACCTGCCGCCCGTCATGTCGTACCGAAACATCCTTGTCCGGCAACCGTCGCCAGTTCTGGCCATCCCGGCTGACCTTGGGCCGATAACGATGTTTGCCCGCCGCGTAGTCCAGGGTCACTGTGATGGTTTGCGATGTTGCAGAATCAATACGGAAAGCATACCAGGGGCTGGGGTTGACGGGCTTCACTTCGGGCCGGATCAGGAGCCGGTAGCCCATCGCCGTCTTTTCACAGGCCGACAGCCGGGCCCCAGGAAAATCCGCGTGAAAGGCGATATCGCCGAAGGCGCACCCCTCAAGCGGCGCAGCCGGCGCCGACAATGCCGCTGCTGCATAGAGGATAATCCCCCCCAGACCCCGCATAACAACAGCCCGGACGAATGAGGGCTTCGTGACAATCCCTGATCTTTTCATCTGTTCCCCCTGTTTGATCTGTATCCTGTCTTTTGTGTGTCTTGTCTTATGTGCAATGGCGTGGGCGCCGCCCCCAAAAGGTGAAGAAAAAGGTGGCGATGGGAATCGCCACCCCAAAGTATACAAGATGCCTCTGATGACAAAGATCATCTTGTCAGACTTAGAAGTTCGCTCTCACTGACGCATAAAAGAACCGGCCTTCGGCGCTATGCAGGCTGGCCTCATAGCCATAGGTTTCATCCGTGACCGGCGGCTGTTTGTCAAAGATGTTCCTCACGCCGAGACGGATGCGGGTGCCTTCCAGCGTCCCTTCGTCAAAGGTGTACTGACCATAGAGGCTGAACGTCATCCAGTCATCCACCCGGAAGAATTCCTTGGTTTCATCCTGCTGCACGGAGGTATCGAAAAATGCCCCGACATATTTGCCGTACAGTCCCGCGCCCCAGTTGTCATACCGCCAGGTGATGGTCCCGGTGGCCTGCCATTTCGGCCGCCCATCCATTTCGATCAGATCGCCGGAATCCGCAACCACAATACCCAGCGCAGAGAGACGTTTCTCCGGCTCGGACGGTTCCTGGAACGCGGTGATCAGATAAGCTGCATTCACCTTGAAGCGGAAGTCGCCAAGCGGGGTATCATGCAGATTGTAATAGGCCCCCAGATCCAGCCCCTCCGTCGTGCGGGCATTCAGATTCTGGAACTGGCCGATCACTTCAATAATATCGCCCACCGGTGCCAGTCCGGACCCGGCATAAAAGTCGATATCGTCCTGGGTCACCTCGTCGCGGATGACAAAGTCGCTGGCCCCACCTTCCAGACGGTCGGCAAAATCCAGCGCCGCAATGGCATCGGCATCCAAAATGCCCACAAGGCCGTCCTGCTCAACCCGCCAATAATCTATGGTCAGGGTCAGGTCCTCGGCAAATTCCGGTGTGAACACCGCCCCGATGGTATAGTTCACATCATTTTCGGGCTCCAGATCTTCATTGCCAAGACGCACATTGGTCACGCTATCATTGCCGCTACAGGTCAGAATATCGTCCCGATCGCCCTTATTGACTTCGGCCTGGCAGCGATAAAAATCGTCTACCGTGGTCTGACGGGTAATTCTCTGGGTATGCAGCTGTTCCAGATTGGGGGCACGGAACCCTTCGGAATAGGCGGCGCGGACCTGCATCCAGGTGGTCGGGAACCAGGACAGGGCGAATTTCGGTTTAAACACGCTGCCTACATCGGAATAATGTTCAAACCGACCGGCAAGCTGCAGATCCAGACTGCGCACCAGCGGAATGTCCATGTCTTCATTCACCAGCGGCACGGCCAGTTCGGCAAAGGCGGAAAACACCTCCCTTGCCCCTTCAGCGTCCGGCGTATCGCTGGAGCCGACCACATCCGACCTGTTGACCAGTTCGCCGGTCACCTGATCCACAAAGGTGATGGTCCCGTCAAGACGATCATCCCGATCGTCCAGGAAAGTCTCGCGACGTCCTTCAACCCCGAGCGCGATGCCCACACTGCCGGCCCACAACTCGGTCAGATCCGGATTCGAGAGCTTGAAGTCCGCCAGTGCCAAGGTGGTTTTGCTGAAACGCGTTACGTCAATCAGAAAACTGTTGATGGTGTCCGGATCGTTGGGGGTCGCGTCTCCCACATTGACATTGTTCGGATCACCCCCATTAAACGGGTTATAGGCTGAAGGATCGGTGCGGTTGATGGCCTGTTGCAGCAGAGAGCTGCTGACCCGGTTATGGGTGGTGTCCAGGGTGGTGGCTTCCGAATAAAGCACCGCACTGTCCCAGTCCCAGGTGCCGAACGTGCCGCGCAGCCCGGCCAGGGTACGGAAGGTTTCGTTATCCACGTCAATTTCTCGCACCCCGGCATCCACCACGCGGTAGCGGGTCATTTCGATATCCAGTCCTTCGGCCGGAATGTCAAAGCCGTCTACCCGGTTCGGATTTCCAACCGCGCCGAGCGGATTCCAGTAGGCATCCTTGGAAATGGTGATCGGTGCCGAACTCAGCATGGCGCTTTCCGCCCGGTTTTTGGTGGATTCGGCCCGGTAATAGCTCAACTCGCTGTAAAATTCCAGACCGCTGTCGAATTCGTGATTAATGAACACGAACGCATTGCCCCGTTCCGTGTCGGGAATCATCTGACGGGAGGTGTTGGTGTCAAACCGCTGATCCCGGCTGATGGTGCCGCTGTCGATACACAGGCCGCCTGGCAACACGCAGTCCTGATTGCTGTCTTCGGGATCCACGGGTTCAATATGGAAAACTCCGCCTGACGTGGTCAGCCCGGGAACGCCCTGCGATGCCTCGAAACGTCCCCAGGGCGTTGTCGTGGACCGGTTGTCAAACTGGGTATCGCCGGCAAATTCCGTATCCTCAAAGAAGGGCCGCCGGTCCGCCGACGCGGAAAAAGGCAATTCACTGGCATCAACTCCCGTGCCTTTGTAATAGTTCAACGCCAGGGAAATATTGGTCTTGTCCTCATTAAGGTTCCAGCCTCCCAGGAAATCGGCCTTGAATTTGGATCGGCTAGTGTTTTCCGCTTCGCCATATTCCACATTCACGCGATAGCCTTCAAAGTTGTCTTGCATAACCGTATTGACCACGCCGGCCACCGCGTCGGTGCCGTAAATGGCAGCGGCGCCGTCATGCAGAACCTCGACCCGCTGGATTCCAGACACCGGAATGGTGTTCACATTCACGGTGGTCACAGGCACGGAATCTTCCGTCTGGGTGCCGGGATGCTGCACCAGACGGCGGCCATTGAGCAACACCAGCGTATTTCCGGTTCCAATACCACGCAAATTGATGGAAGCCACATCCCCGCGTGCCGCGTTCACCCCGCCGCTGACCGTGTCTGTCCCGTTAAAATTGATATTGCCGTTGGATGGCAGGGAGCTGAACAGTTCCGACCCAGAGGTGGCGGCAATGGCGTCAATATCTTCCTGACGGATCAGGGAAACCGGCAAAGAGTCCGTCACCTTGGCGCCCTTGATCTGGGACCCAACAACGATCACTTCTTCCAGTTCCGTCGCTTCATCGACCATTGCCACCTGCTGGAGCTGTTCTTGCTCCTGTTCTTGTTCCAAGGCCTGGGCCTGGGCGGCAGCAAATCCCATACCGCAGACCGACGCCAGCAGCACAGAGGTGAGAGTCCTGTATCCGGATTTGTTGTGTTCTGGTTTATTGCTCATTGTAGCGTGTTTCCTCCATTTTCGGATAAGCTGAATTTTTGTGGCGACGGCCTGAGCGCGGCGCGCGAACTTTTACCGAATTCTGTTATCGCCGATCCGCTCAGCACATACCAATAATAGTCGTTTTGTTTTCCATAACCTCAGGTTATGACATGCAGGCCAGCGGCGCATCAGACAGCCCCTCCGGCCCCGCTTCCCCACAAACCGGTCGGCAGGGGGCCGATGATGCCATCTTGGATACTCAAGCCCGGGGTGCGGTCCCGGGCCATCCACAACGGCCCGTCCAGATCTACAAAATCCGCATCATGCGCCAGCATCAAGGCCGGCGCCATGGCCAGCGAGGTGCCAACCATACAGCCGACCATAATCCCGAACCCCATTTTCCGGGCCTGTTTCTTCAGCGCCAGCGCCTCGGTAAGCCCGCCGCTTTTGTCCAGTTTGATATTGATGACCTGATATTTGTCCTTGAGCCCCGCCAGATCCTGTCGCGTGTGACAGGATTCATCAGCACACACTGGCACCTGTCCCTGAAACTCCGCCAGACCGTCATCTTGTTCCGCTGGCAAAGGCTGCTCCAGGAGATCCACCCCCAGCGCCGCCAGCGGGGCGTCCACCTCGCGCAGGACATCCATGTCCCAGCTTTCATTGGGATCAAGGATCAGCCGTGCCTTTGGCGCAGCCTTACGGATCGCGCTCACTCTGGCAATGATGTCCTCCCGATCCAGCTTCACTTTAAGCAGCGGACAATGGCGCAGCCGGGCGGCTTTTTCCGCCATCCTTTCCGCACTATCGATGCCCAGAGTGACGGCCGTAACCACCTTCTGGTTCTCAGGCACCTCCAGCAGGCGTGCCACCGTCGTGCCTTTCCAGCGGGCCTGTTGGTCCCACATGGCGCAATCCAGCGCATTGCGTGCCGCCCCCGCCGGCAGACTGTCCAGAAGATCCTCGCGGCTGAGTCCCCCCGCCAGGTCATCCCGCAGCCTTTCCACCGCCTCGAGAACCGTCTCCACGGTCTCGTCATAACGGGCATAGGGCACAGCCTCGCCGCGTCCGCGCACGCCCAGACAGTCGAGCATTGCCACCACCACCTGTGCCTCGGTCTTCACCCCGCGGGAAATCCTGAATGGCGCCACCAGCGGCCAGGTTTCGGACATGACAAACAGTTTCTGCTCCATATTACCGGTCACCTCCGTCAAGGCCGTCCACAATTGCCGCCACCCCAAAACGTAGCGGGTCCACGCACGGCACCCCAAATTCCCGGGCATAACGGGCGCAGATGTCCCGGGCTTCCGCTTCCGACACGGCGGAACTGTTGAGCGCAAGGCCCCCCAGCCGCACCCGGGGATTGGTCCGGGCCGCCAGTTTCAGGTTCAGCTCTATCACCTCTCCCAGCGGCGGCACATCATAATCGGGCAGCCCCCGCATATGCGCACGCCCCAGTTCATGACACAATACGATTACATCCGCCTGCGCTCCGTGCAGCAGGCCCAGACTGACCCCGGCATAAGACGGATGAAACAGCGACCCCTGTCCTTCAATCAGGTCCCAGTGGTCCTCCTCTTGGGCCGGGGAAAGATGCTCCACGGCTCCGGAAATAAAATCGGCCACCACGGCATCCACGGACAGGCCGCTGCCCGCAATCAGGATACCAGTCTGGCCGGTCGCCCGGAAGTCCACCTTCATACCGCGGGCCCGCATTTCCTTTTCCAACGCCAGCGTCGTGTACATCTTGCCGACGGAACAGTCCGTGCCCACTGTCAAAAGCCGCCGGCCGGAACGGCGGGCCCCGGTGCCCACGCCCAGCGGAATTTGCGGATGACGCACGTCAAAAATATGGCGCCCCAGCGCAGCCGCCCGGTCACGAATTTCCGGAATATCCGCGAGCTTCTGGTGCAGGCCGCTGGCCACATCCAGGCCAGCCTCAAGCGCCTCAAGCACCACGGCGATCCAGCGCTCGGACAACACGCCCCCGGCATTGGCCAGGCCGAGAATAAAGGTCCTGGCCCCCCGGGCTGCCGCCTCTTTGACGTCAAGCTGCGGCAGCCCTAGGCTTATTTCGCATCCCTCCAACCGCACCTCGCCCACACATTTTTCGGGCCGCCATTGGGCAATCCCGCGCGAGGTTTTCACAGAAAGAGGATCTTTTGCATCACCCAGAAACAACAGATAAGGTGCAGCAATTTCCATAATATGATCAGTCCTTATAATTTTTTGTTGATGATTTATGTTATTTGCCCGCCGCCAGCGGCAGAAGGCGACCCAATATCGTCAGTTTTGTTATGTTATTGTCCGGTTTTTCCGTCCGCAGATAATCAGCCCGCGTAATGGCAACAGGGGCCCGTTCAGAAGAGTCGGCTTCCGGGGTCATCTCTCCATCGACCCCGAACCATTCCACCAGCGCCAGATCATCCAGATACACCATCCCCCCACGATCCAGCTCAACCACCGGCATGAACCCGCGTATGCGACTGTCCGGCAGCCTGAAATCCAGGGCAAAAGGCTGCCAGCCAGACCGGGCCAGGGTCACCTGGCCCACCACATCACCGGCGGGCTGCCGTAAGGCCCTGGCGCGGGAGCTGCCGTTCTCCCACAATTTAAGTTTGACGCTCAGACGCTGCCCGGGCTGTCCGTATACGTAACCGACAAGGCTGAGACGGGCCCCCTCGGCAAAATTCATCCGCCGCAGAAAGGACCTCGGTTCCAGCTGCGCCCCCTTACCGGAAAGCTGATACGCCCAGACGCCGCGATGGACTTGTTCCTGGGTGAACCGGCCCGCGCCGGTGTCCCGCCAGCTGCGATCCTCAAGACCCCACAGGCCCTGTTGCTCAAAATCCCCGAAATACATATGGTTGTGTCCCAGCAGAAAGGGCAGGCGTTGCCCAGCTTCCCCGTCAATCCGGACCGGAAAAATCAGCGGGACGGAAAAACCGGTGCGCTCCGGACTCTGCGCGGCGGCCATGGCGATAATGCCGGTGGACGGCACCCCAACCTCCAGCCGCGTCACGGGAATACTGTCCGGCTGCTGGGGCAGGATCACGCCATGCCCTCCGGAGCGCCCCATTATCAGCCCGTTTTCCCCAGACAGGCTGGCCAGCCGGCGCAATACGGTCCGACGCACCTGTCCCACCGCCGGCGTCGGGCGATAGTTTTTGAGATAAAGCGGCACCACCTCCGCCCGGTGAAAGTGCTCCCCATCCATCCACACATAAAGCAGCAGGGACGGAAAAGTTTCATACCGGTATTGATCAAACACAAAATTTCCCAGGGAATAGGCCAGAAGCTTGCCTTTATACAGATCGAAACCCTGACTGACATGGGGATGATGGCCGATCACCAGGTCCGCCCCCTGATCCACAGCCAGGCGCATGCGCTCTAGGGTGGTTTCACTGGGCCGATAGCTATATTCCCGGGACCCGTGATACTGGACCACCACCGCTTCACCGTTTTTCGCTACAGGACTTACTGCCCGGATAATATTTTCCGCCCGGCCATGCGCCGCGCCACCTTTGGCTTTCCCTTCAGCTGCCTGATGCGGCGTGAAATTGCCTTTCCAGCCCACAAACCCGAGATGATGGGTCATGACCCCGGCGATCATCTCCCGGTGCGCCCGAAGCGCTTCCGTCTCATGACGCCCGCCGCCGGAAAACCCCACAGAGGACTTTTTTAGCGCTGCCAGCGTCGAGGCCATGCCCTCGTCCAGATAATCATAAACATGATTGTTGCCCAGGCTCACATGATCGACACCAGCCCCTTCCAACGCCGCCAGAAAGGCGGTCGGGGAATAAAAGGTATAGGCTTTGCCGGCCTTCTTCCTGGGCGGAGTGTCCATCAATGCGGTCTCCAGATTGACCGAGGCAAAATCCGCCAGTTCCAGATACTCCCGCACAGACGCCAGAACAGCCCGCGCTGCTTCCACCTCATGGCCCGGCCGAAGTATCTGTTCCTCCCCGGCGAAAGGGGTACGATACCGACGCCCCATCATGGCGTCACCGCCAAAGACCATCAACATCCGACCAGCTTGGCGCCGGACCAGTACGACAGGGGGAAATTCCAGCCCCTCCTTGCCGGCAGCCAGTTCGGCCGGGGAAAAACTCTGCACCATATCATAATATCCCGGTGCCGAATATCTAAGCCGCATCACTGCCCGGGCAGTCTCGGAAAACTGGAACCGTCCGCCATGGCCGTCAACCACACGACCGTTTTCCAGCGTCACCTGAAAATTCCGAAGCGGCGCACCGTTTTCGTCCACCACCTGCCCAGCAAAGACTATTGCTGTCGTTTCAGCAGATGCCGGCAGAGACGCGGCCGCCAGAGACGAAACCCAAGAACCTGAGATCAGTCCCCCCCACAGCAACACGCCGGCAACAAACCGTCTCACCTGATATCCGCGCGCTCTATCCTTACACCGGAAAGACGGGGAAGCTGTTTGGGGACCGGTTCCGAAATCTGTGGTGTTCATCATGTTTCCCTGAAACCTGTTGCCTGAGTCTGTCAATGAGTCTGTCAAAGCAGCACTTGTTGCGGCACAAAATTCATGCCCCCAGCTTAACGGCCGTGTCCCGTCCGGAAAAATTCATTCCTTTGGAGCGCTCATAACCGCAGGCTATAGCGCCTGGGCATCCGGAGCCACCAACAGGGTGGATTGATAGGTTGCGCGAAAATAGTCCAGAAACCGCTCACACACCTTGGACAGCGGCCGGTTTTCCGCATACAGCCCCTTGACGGTATAGCGGATCGCCGGATCGAACCCCGTATGATGCACTGTGCCGGGACCCGCCGCCTGGGCCGTCAGGTGATCCACGATCGCCACACCCACGCCATACCCCACCAGATTCTTGGCGATATAATAGGTCTGGGCGGTCACAATGGACTCGAAAGCCAGGCCCCGGGACATGATTTCGTGAAACAGAATGTCTGACAGTGGGCCGCTGTCCTTGATGCTGATCACTTCTTTGCCTTTCAGGTCTTCCAGTCGCAGGCGGGCGGGCGGATCAGGAAAATCCTTGTCGTTATAGACACAAACAAACTCCCCTTCGCCAATATCATATTCGCGAATGCCGGCCACGGCGGGTGGGCTGAACGCCAGGCCGATGTCGTTTTCCTGTTCATAAAGGGAGCCGATCAGGCCTTCAAAATGCTGGGTGCGGATGTCAAAGGTCACATGGGGATAACGTTTCCGGAAGCCGGCAATCGCCCGCGGCAGGATATCCAGCCCCACGGCTGGCATGGCCGCCAATCGGATATGGCCCGATTTGCCGTCGCGCAGATTGCGGGCCTTGTTCTGCAGGGAGAGGACCTTGTCATAAACGGTCTTGACCTCACCAAATAACGCATGGGCCTCTTCCGTGGGGATCATCTTGCCCCGGATACGCTGAAACAACGGATAGCCCAGCTGATCCTCCGCATGGTGCAACACCTTGCTGATAGACGGCTGGGATACATTCAGCTTGCGGGCGGCCCCGCTGACCGTACCGCAGCTGTAAACGGCATAAAAAACCTCGATATGGCGCAAACGCATGTTGTAACCCCGCTCCTGTTCACCGCAATTGATTTTGAACAGATCAGGGCCGCTTGCAACTTCTTTTTTTAACTCCTGTCACACCAACCGTTTCAGCACCTGGTGCAGAATATCCATGCCTTCATGAAGCAGCTTATCGGAAATGGTCAGCGGACACAGGAAACGGATCACATTGCCCCGTGTCCCGCAGGACAGCAGGATCAGACCATCTTCCGCCGCCTCCCGCACCACAGCACGGGCCAGATCCGCATCCGGACGCTGCGCCTCCCGGTCCTTGACCAGTTCCACCGCAACCATCGCCCCCAGTCCCCGGACTTCTCCAATACAGGTCAGTTGGTTGTCTTCAGCCATTTCCTGCAGACGTCCCCTGAGAAGGGCGCCCACCTCGTTGGCGCGCGCCATCAGATTGTCTTCCTGGATCACCTCCAGCACCGCCAGCGCCGCCGCGCAGGCCAGCGGCGATCCCGCATAGGTCCCGCCCAAACCGCCGGGTTGGGCCGCATTCATGAGGGCCGCCTTGCCGGTCACTGCCGACAGTGGAAAACCGCCTGCCAGGCTTTTGGCCAAGGTCATCAGATCCGGCTCAATGCCGGCATATTCGGTCGCAAACATTTTACCGGTGCGGGCAAAACCCGTCTGGATTTCATCCACGATCAGCAAGATCCCGTGTTCATTGCAGATTTTCCGGAGCGCCTGCAAAAATGTCGGCGGAGCCACATTGAAACCGCCTTCCCCCTGAACCGGTTCGATAATGATCGCCGCCACCCGCGAAGGCTCCACATCCGCCTTGAACAGCTGATCCAGCGCCTTCAGGGCCGCATCCTCACTGATCCCCAAATAGGCATTGGGGAAGGGGGCATGATAAATTTCCGCCGGAAAAGGCCCGAACCCAGCCTTATACGGCGCCACCTTGCCGGTTAGCGCCATACCCAGCATGGTGCGGCCATGAAACCCGCCGCCAAAAGCAATGACGCCAGAGCGGCCAGTGGCCACCCGGGCAATTTTGATGGCATTTTCCACGGCTTCCGCACCAGTGGACAGGAACAGGGTCTGTTTCGGGCTGTCGCCGGGCACAAGGGTATTGAGTTTTTCGGCCAGTTCGATATAGCCGTCATAGGGCATGACCTGAAAACAGGTGTGGGAAAACCGGTCAATCTGGGCTTTTACCGCCTCAATGATTTTGGGATGATTATGCCCCGTATTCAACACCGCAATGCCGCTGGCAAAGTCAATATACCGTTTGCCTTCCACATCCCAGATTTCGCTGTTGCTGGCCCGGGCGGCAAATTTCGGCAACAGGGTGGCGACGCCACGGGGCACGGCCTGTTCGCGACGATTTTGCAGATCTGTGTTCTTCAAGGTCATGATATTTCCTTTCAACCAGTTCGTTCGGCGGCATCGCAGCGGGAGCCGTTCACAGACCGCCCAGACAGAGATATTTCAGTTCCAGATAGTCCTCGAGACCGTATTTGGAGCCTTCGCGGCCCAGGCCGGATTCCTTGACGCCGCCAAACGGCGCGGCTTCATTGGACAGGATGCCTTCGTTAATGCCGACCATGCCATAGTCCAGTCCTTCGGATACCCGCCAGATACGGCCCATGTCCCGCGCATAAAAATAGGATGCCAGGCCATAAGGGGTATCATTGGCCAACGCGATGGCCTCCTCTTCGGTGTGGAACCGATACAGCGGGGCCACGGGACCAAAAATTTCTTCCGAAAAGATTTCCATCTCGGCAGTGACATTGGTCAGAATGGTCGGAGCATAAAACAGCCGCCCCGCCGCCGCACGCTCTCCGCCGGTGATCACCTCGGCCCCCTTGCGGACCGCATCATCGACCAGCCGCTCTACCTTGGCCACCGCGGATTCGTTGATCAACGGCCCACTGGTGGCATCGGGCTGCGTATAGGGGCCGGGATTCAGGCCCGCCACCGCCTCTTTCAGCCGGGCGGCAAAGGCATCATAGATGCCGTCCTGCACCAAAATCCGGTTGGCGCAGACACAGGTCTGTCCCGAATTGCGGTATTTGGACGCCATCGCCCCGGCGACAGCGGCATCCAGGTCGGCATCGTCAAACACGATAAAGGGCGCATTGCCGCCCAGCTCCATGGACACTTTCTTGACCGTGTCCGCCGCCTGCTGCATCAACAGCTTACCCACCCGGGTTGAGCCGGTGAAGCTGATTTTCCGCACCAGCGGATTTGACGTCATCTCACCGCCGATGGCCGTCGCGTCGGTGCCGCAAACCACATTAAATACCCCGGCCGGCAGCCCCGCCCGGTCCGCAAGTTCCGCCAGCGCCAACGCCGACAGCGGGGTTTCCTCACTGGGTTTGACCACAATCGGACAGCCGGCAGCCAGCGCCGGGGCCGCCTTGCGGGTGATCATGGCACTGGGAAAATTCCACGGGGTAATGGCCGCCACCACACCGACCGGCTGTTTCAGGGTCAGAATGCGTTTATCCGCCGCCGGCGCGGGGATCACATCCCCATAGATGCGTTTGGCTTCTTCCGCATACCATTCGATATAGGACGCCCCATAAAGAATTTCCCCCCGGGATTCGGCAAGGGGCTTGCCCTGTTCAGCGCTCATCAGCACCGCTAGATCTTCCTGGTGTTCGATCATCAGCCCATACCACCGCCGCAGCAGTGCCGCCCGCTCCTTGGCGGTTTTGGCCCGCCAGGCCGGGAAGGCTGCAGCGGCGGCCTGAATGGCCGCCCGGGTTTCTTTCACTCCGCCGTCCGCCACATCGGCCACCCACGCCCCATCCGCCGGATTGGTGACGGCAAATGTTGTCCCCATGGCAGACTCCTGCCAGGCCCCATTAATATAGGATTTATCCCTAAGCAGCGCCGGATCCTTCAGCACCATGCGACTCTCCATATGTTCTCATACTGATCGTTCCGGATGATAAAAAACCTGATCCCCCAAAACCATATATCCAAGGTTATAGAGCGAAACATTTCGACAGGGTTTCAGCAGCGCCGGCCCCCACAAAGAAATGCGCCGGTCAGGAGGTTTCGGGCCGCGCCTGATAGGCCAACAAAGGATCCTCGTCCCCGTCTCCGGGCATGGTGGACATCGCCCCGATAAACAAGGAAAACAGTTCCGTCTGGGAACCGATATCCAGCTTGGCATAAATATTGTTGCGGTGAATTTTCACGGTTCCGGGAGAAATGCCCATGCGGGCCGCTGTGGATTTCACGGAATGCCCCATCAGCAAAAGCTGCATCACTTCCCGTTCCTTGACAGACAGGACGGAACTGGCAAAGCGGGACATGCCCCGCAAAAACCGGCGGTTGGCGTCCTGACCCGCGGCCGTCTCCATACCCGCCCCCGGCCCCGCCCAGTGGCGGCGACACAGTTCCGATAGAACCGGTTCCATATTTTCAAGAAGAGTCCGTTCCTGTTGCGAAAAAGCCGGCTTGCCCCGCGCCCGGCCCAACGCCAAGGCAATCAATCCCGCCGGTTCTGCGTTAATAAAAATATTCACCTCATCATCCAGATCAGCATATTTGTAATAACTGCGGAAATAGTCGCTCTGGGTGAAATGATCGGGAGCCACGGCCGCAAGCGGATAAACACCGCTACAGGCCCCCTCCAGAAAAAGGCGATAAAACGGGTCCAGCAGATAAGCCCCTTCAAGGTAAAAGCGTACATCCCTGCGCCGGCCTGAATGCAGCCGGGCATAAAGTAGCTCGGGGCGGTCTTCCCCCCGATAGGAAAAAACCAGAAAACTGTCCAGCGCCAGCACCCCGGCCAGACATTCCGCCAGTAACGCCGGGAATTCCGCACGACCCGCCACACGGTACAGACGGACAATATTTTCATTCCATTCGCGGGAACCGGGATCCAGGTTCATGCCAACCTCATGTCCTTGCCTCTAGACCTTATCCCGAAAGCGTAATCACAGGACGGGACTATTATGCTTCTTCTTCCATAATCTTTTTAACCGGGGACTGTCGAGCAAAAAGCTTTTCTATCCCGGCGGACAAGGAACGGGAAGCCGGCCTCTTCCGCCCATAAGAGGCCGCCACCATTTCAGCCAGGATGGAAACGGCAATTTCCCGGGGCCCCGTCGCACCGATATCCAGCCCCACCGGCCCGGAGAGGCGCGCCAGTTCCGGGGACGATACCCCGGCGGCAACCAGCCGGGCCAGACGTTTTTCCTGGGTCCGACGACTGCCCAACGCACCAATATAAAAAGCCGGCGTCTCAAGGGCCCGCAACAGCGCCGCATCATCGAGTTTTTCATCATGGGTAAGCGCGACCACGGCCGTGCGCGCATCCACTCGGTGGCGGTCAAGTCCCTCATCAGGCCAGTCCGCGCATAAGAGAGCGTCAGGAAACAGATCTTCCCGCAAATAGGCCGGCCGCGGGTCCAGAATGATCACCTCATAACCGGCCAGCGCCGCCATGCCGGCCAGATATTCGGCAATGTGCACCGCGCCAATGATAATCAACCGCCGCCGCGGCAGAATAGGGTGCAGAAAAATTCTTTGCGGCCCCTCCTCAACCAGCTGACAATGCCCGCTTTTCATGGCGGCCTCAACTTTTTCCAGCAGGGCCGGCATGGCTTTATAATTGTTACGATCTCGTAACGGGGTGTCCTGTAGCCGCTGCGCGCCTGTCGCAAGATCGGTCATCAGCAAACAGGGGGTGCGCTCCCTCAGATGATCTTCAAGGGTGCGAAACAGGGGGTAATCCACGGCCGGGATCAGCGGCTGCAGGAAAATTTCCACCGCCCCGCCGCAGGGCAGCCCCACCGTCCAGGCCATATCGCCATCCGGCCCGAACCGCAACCGCTTCGCACGCCCCTGTTCCAGGACATCCGTCACTTCGGCCATTACCGCCCCTTCCACACATCCGGCGGAAACGGAACCGATAAATTCCCCTGTCTCGCGAATGAGCATGCGGCTGCCCGGCGGACGCGGCGAAGAACTGGAGACCTCTATAACGGTCGCCAGCGCCAGTCTTTGCGGGGCCTCAAGCCAGGCCCAGATCTTGTCATGCAAGTCAAACAGCATCATCCGCATCCTTTGTTTGAGCAGAGCATAACAACAAAAGACCCTTTCTTCAGCAAAAGACTTTTCCCTCACCGTCCGACTCTCTATTCAGGCCCTATATTCAGTCTTGATGGCGAGACGACGCCTGTATATGGTGAGACTGAACATTGTGGGCGGAAACAGCGGACAGGCTTATGAAACTGATTATCGGCATTGCCGGCGCCAGCGGCGTCATTTACGGTATTCGTCTTCTGGAAGCGCTGCGGCAGATGAAACAGGTGGAAAGCCATCTGGTCATGACCGCCACGGCGCGCATGAATATTGGCCTGGAAACCGATTACACGCCGCGCGCGGTAGAGGCGCTCGCCGATGTGGTCCATAAAAACGGCAATCTGGCCGCCAGCATCGCCAGCGGCTCTTTCCGCGCCGACGGCATGATCGTCGCCGCCTGTTCCATGAAAACCCTGTCCGCCATTGTGCATTCCCATGCCGATGATCTGCTGACCCGGGCGGCGGATGTGATCCTGAAGGAACGCCGCCGGCTGGTGCTGATGCCGCGCGAGACGCCGCTGCATACCGGCCATTGCAGGCTTCTGTATGAGGCCAGCCAAATGGGCGCCGTTATTGCCCCGCCAAGTCCGGCTTTTTACATTCGGCCCCGCTCCCTTGAAGATGTCATTGATCATGCCGTGGGCCGCATTCTGGATCTGTTTGACCTCGACTGCGGGCTGGTCCGCCGCTGGCAAGGCCCCCCGGCTTCGCCGGAAACCTAGAGTGAATTGTGCATAGGTTGACCCATTCTGCCGGTCAGGTCTGGTTCAGGAGCCAGGGGTTTGGCGCAGGCCATACTGGCGGTACGGCCAAGCCAAAGGCCGCCGGAACTGGACCAGATCGGCCCGGCCCTTCGGGTTGGCGGCTTGGGGCCGCTCACCTTGTCAGACGCCTGGCCCGATGCCCCGCATCGCCCGGCGCCGTCTTCCGCGTGAGGCGGGCCACAATCCGCCAACAGAATTGAGCCAACCTATTCACAATTCACTCTAAAATACCTTACTCTGGCCTCAAAGGTGAGGGAAAGGGCGTCGCGGATGCACCGCAGAAAATTTTATGGTACAGTGGGGCTCAGGTGATCCTTCTGACTCACCACAAAACAGAGACCCGTACCGGGTTTCGGGGGAGCGGTCATGACCACACTCGACCCAATATCTGCACTGATAGCTAGCGCCCTTCTGGAACAGTACAGGGCCGTCAGGGCATATACCGAATCCCTCTGTGTCCCTCTGGAAATTGAAGACTACGTGATCCAGCCCAGTCCCGAGGTCAGCCCACCCAAATGGCATCTGGCCCATACCACCTGGTTTTTTGAAAACTTTATTCTCAACGCCTTTGATCCGGACTATACCCTTTTTCACCCCACCTTTCCCCGACTGTTTAATTCCTATTACAAATCCCAGGGCGACCACTGGCTTCAGGGCGAACGGGGCCAGCTGTCCCGGCCCACCGTGGCAGAAATTTACCGTTACCGCCATTCTGTGGACCGAAAGCTGGCCGCCTTTCTCGCCCCGTCCCGCCATCCTCCGGAAACGGCGAAACGTCTAGCCGAGATCCTCGAAATCGGTCTGCATCATGAACAGCAGCACCAGGAACTGCTGATCATGGACATCAAATATATTTTTGGGCACGACTCGCTCAAGCCGGTCTATGCGGACAGATCACTTGACGACCCGCCCCCCCTTCCCGCCGCACGGTTCATTTCTGTAGCCGGCGGCCTTGTGGAAATTGGCCATGATCCCGCCGCCGGTGGATTTGCCTATTGCAACGAAACCCCGCGCCACCGGGTGTTTCTGGAAGATTTCCAACTTCAGAACCGGCCCGTCTCCAACGGGGAATATCTCGCCTTCATGGAAGACGGCGGTTATGAAAATCCGCTGTTGTGGAAAAGCGACGGCTGGGATCATCTGCACCAAGGCGGCGACAAAAAACCGCTCTACTGGGTCAGGCAGGACGGCGCCTGGTATGAATTCACCCTGTATGGCCTGTCCCCGCTGCGCCTGAATGCCCCCCTGTCCCATATCAATTTTTACGAAGCCGATGCCTATGCCTGCTGGGCCGGGGCACGGCTGCCTACGGAATTTGAATGGGAACGGGCGGCCACCCTTCATCCCTCCGACGACACAATACAACCGCAGCAGGACATCCATTATGAAACCCGTTATCAGGACAGCGGCAGTGATTTTTTCAATCTGCACGGTACGTGCTGGCAATGGACGTCAAGCGCCTATCTGCCCTATCCCCGCTATCGGCGTCCGGAAGGGGCACTGGGAGAATATAACGGCAAGTTCATGATCAATCAAAAAGTGCTGCGCGGCGGGTGTTATGCCACACCCCCAGGGCATTACCGCCCCACCTATCGCAATTTCTTTTACCCCCATCAGAAATGGGCCATCACCGGCCTCAGGCTTGCCAAGGATATGACGTAAGGATATGTCATGCTGACACAAAAGACTGCTGCCCGGGATCTGGACTATCTGGAACAGGATGACTTTGCCAAGGCGGTCCGACAGGCCCTATCAGGCCGCAAAAAACGCCTGCCCAGCAAATACCTGTATGACGACCGCGGCAGCGCCCTGTTTGTGGAAATCACAAAACTGCCGGAATATTATCTGACCAATTGTGAAACGGAAATTTTCCGCACGCTGTCCCCGGCGATTATCGACTGCCTGCCGGACAGCGTGGATGAAATTGTCGAACTGGGCTGCGGCGACGGCCAGAAAACGGAAATCCTGCTCAACTCTTTTGCGCGCCGCAAACCAGGGCTGAAATTCGTACCGGTGGATATTCACCCCGCCTCGGTCAAGAAGATTGGAACGCGCATCTCATCGGTTCTGTCGGATGTCGAGGTTTCGGGATATGTGGGCGACTATTTTGCCTATCTGAATGAAAAGCCCCCAATCCCTGATCACGCGCGCCTGTTTTTGTTCCTGGGCTCTAATATCGGCAATTTCGATCCGGATGAGGCGGTGCATTTTCTCTGCAAATTGCATGACCTACTGGATCAGGAGGATTATCTTCTGATCGGCATGGATCTGAAAAAGGAGGTGCCGGTTATGCAGGCCGCTTATGACGATTCACAGGGCGTGACCACCGCCTTTAACCTCAACCTGTTGCACCGGATGAACCGGGAACTGGACGCGGATTTCGATCCCGGCAGCTTTTATCACCATGCCTGCTATAACGCCGAACTGGGCGCCATGCAGAGCTTCCTGCTGTCCCGCAAGACACAGGACGTACATCTTGCGGCCCTAGGCATGACTGTCCATTTTGACCTGCTGGAGGCCCTGCATGTGGAAAATTCCTTTAAATACAGTTTTCAGGACATCCATGCCCTGGCTCAACATGCCGGCTTCCATGTGGTAGAAAACTTTCTTGATTCAAAAGCCTATTTTACAGACTCGCTCTGGAGGAAAAAACCCTAAACCTTGTCAGGTTTGAACCTCATCCGGCTTTTGGCACGAGACATAAAAAGGGCCTTCCCGAAGGAAGGCCCTGATAGCCTGTCAAATAAAGAACAGGCCTATGGTTCAGGCGCTAAGCCGGGTTTTGGCCTGCTGGCGCTGTTCCTCCAGCGCCGTCGGCAGACGGTCACTGAGTTTATCAAATAGGTTTTTCTGATCTTCCACCTCGATCTCGGTGCTTTCCCTGTCGAACTGCATCAGCTTGTTAAACCTGTCCGCGCCGTAATCCAAGCCGGTCCAGTTCAGATCGTCATAAGAGGGTACCTTGCCCAACGGCGTGGACTGGGCGCCCTTGTCCCCCTTGATGCGGCCCACGATCCATTCCAGAACCCGCATGTTCTGACCGAAACCGGGCCACATGAACTTACCGTTCTCATCCTTGCGGAACCAGTTGACCCGGAAGATTTTCGGAAGGTGAGTGGCCCGGTCTTTCATGTCCAGCCAGTGCTGCCAGTAATCGCCCATATTGTATCCGCAGAACGGCAGCATGGCCATGGGATCGCGGCGAATCGCGGCCTGGTTGTCAGCAGCGGCGGTGGCTTCGGACCCGACGGTCGCCGCCATGTAAACGCCCTGCTCCCAGCTTTCGGCTTCATAAACCAGCGGGAAGGTCTTGCTGAGCCGGCCGCCGAAAATAAACGCGTCAATCGGCACCCCATTGGGGTCTTCCCAAGCGGGATCAATGCTCGGACACTGGCTGGCCGGGGCCGTGAAACGGGCATTGGGGTGTGCGGCGGGACGGCCGCAATCCGGGGTCCAATCATTCCCCTGCCAGTCAATCAGATGGGCCGGCGGTTCCTTGGTCATGCCTTCCCACCACACATCGCCGTCATCGGTCAGCGCCACATTGGTAAAGATGGTGTTGCGGGAAATGGTTTCCATGGCCGCCGGGTTGGAGTCATAAGAGGTGCCCGGCGCCACCCCGAAAAATCCGGCTTCCGGATTAATCGCATACAGACGGCCGTCTTCCTTGGGCTTGATCCAGGCGATGTCATCCCCCACAGTCCAGACCTTCCAGCCTTCATACCCTTTCGGCGGAATCAGCATGGCCAGATTGGTTTTCCCGCAGGCGCTCGGGAAGGCCCCGCTGACATAGGTTTTTTCCCCGTCCGGCGATTCAATGCCGACAATCAGCATGTGTTCGGCAAGCCAGCCTTCATCCCGGGCCATAACGGAAGCAATGCGCAGCGCCACACATTTTTTACCCAGAAGCGCATTGCCGCCATATCCGCTACCATATGACCAGACTTCGCGGGTTTCCGGGAAATGGGAGATGTAGCGGTTGTCCGGATTGCAGGGCCAAGGCACATCCTGCTGCCCGTCTTCCAGCGGGTAGCCCACGGAATGCAGACATTTGATGAACGGCTTGTCTCCCAGCACATCGAGCACCCGAGAGCCGATGCGGGCCATGATTTTCATGTTCACCACCACATAGGGGGAGTCGGAAATCTGCACCCCGATCTGGGCAATGTCAGAGCCCAGCGGCCCCATGCTGAACGGGATCACATACATGGTCCGCCCCCGCATGCAGCCCTTGTAATGGCCGATCATTTCCTCTTTCAGCTGTTTCGGGTCCCGCCAGTTATTGGTCGGGCCAGCATCTTCTTCCCGGGCGCTGGCGATAAAGGTGCGGTTCTCCACCCGGGCCACGTCCCGTGGATCCGACCGACACAGAAAAGATCCCGGACGCTTTTCCTCATTGAGTTTGATAAACACACCCTGGTCCACCAGGTCCTGACAAAATCTATCATATTCCTCTTGGGAGCCATCACACCAATATATCCTGTCCGGCTGGCATAATTCGGCAATTTCCTGCACCCAGGCAATCAGCCCCTGGTTGGTTACATGTTCGGGTATGTTCAACGTCATTCTTCAGGCTCCAGAATAGAATAAATTTAATGCATTATTTTATCGGATTGAGTGTCATCAAAGTGATGTCCGCATTATCAGGGTCAGACCCCCCTTAACTACAGCACGGACATAACCCGTGTCATGTCCGTGTCCCTCCCGGCGTATCCAGAAGCCTGCACCCGCGCTTACCCGGAAAACAGCTATTTCCCCAGCCATTTTCCCAACACCTGCCGTGCAGTTTTCGCGGCCGGTAAATACGTCATTAATTTTTTATTACATGCGGTCATGATTTCTAAGCCATGCCTTGACATCCTGTCAACCCGCAGAGGCCAAGATTCTGCACCCGGGCGGTGAAAAGTCCTGCCCCGTGAAAGGCCCCGGAACGCCCCCACGATTAAAGCCAAGATGGAAAGGGAGATATCGGGGTATTGTGTCAGGGTATTACATTATTACGGAATCGAAATAATATTTTTCCTCTCACACCGCTTATCATCCTATTGTTACGGAATCGAAACATTAAGGGTTGTCTTCACATAGGATCGGATATCTAACGCGATACGACCCGAATGCCATCAACCACGTCATTGCCGGGGTGCAGGATGATGGTCTCCCCCGCCGCCAGACCGGCCAGGATTTCTGCCTGTCGGTCATTGCGCCGGCCCACCGTTACCGGCCGCAAAATTGCCCGGCCGCCTTCAACCGCAAAAACCGCCCAGCCTTCTTCCTGTCGAAACAGGGCCGACAAAGGCACCTGCACCACATTTTCCGCCCGGTCCACAATGATTGTGGCCTCCACCCGGTAGGCATCACCCAGACTGGCCCATTTTTCCACCGGATCCGTGAAATCCAGAATGACATTCACCCGCTGTTCCTCAACCCCTAGCGCCGAAATCTTGGTAAAGCCCGACGGTTCCACCCGGCGCACCACCGCCTTCAGATCCTCCCCGCCGCCCCAACGACGGATCAGGGCTGCATCGCCCGGCTGAACCCGCACCGCATCGGTCGACAATAGTTCGATGACAATTTCCAGATCCCGCGGATCACCAATTTCCACCAGCGGTGTGCCACGCGCAATCACCCCTTCATTTTCATGATAAAGGCGCAGAACCCGGCCATCCACCGGAGCCCGCACACACACCTGACAGGCCGCCTGCTCCGCGGGCGGGGGCGTTCCCGGCTGCACCAGCCGCGCCTGGGCCGCCGCCAAGCGCCCCTCATTCAGGCGCCGGTCGGAAATCGCCTTTTCCAGCTCCGCCTCTTTGCTGCGCAAATCAGCCTGGGCTCGCTCCAGCGCGGCATCGGATACATTACCCCGTTGATACAGCACCTTGGTGCGGACATAATCGGACCGTGCCAATTCCAGATCTGCTTCGGCCTTTTTGACCTGCGCCCGGGCCAGGGCCAGGGCAGCTTCCGCCGCCTGCACTTCGGCGCGGGCTTCCTGCTCTGTGCGCTGGTCCAGGAAATCCGGATCGGCGGGACTCATATTGGCAATGACTGTTACGCCAGAACGCACTTGATCACCCGGGTCGATCTCCACCCGGGTAACCCGGCCATCAATGGGGGCGGACACCACATAAATATCCCGGATCCGGGTCTTGCCTTCACCATCCAACCCGATCACCACATCGCCGCGGGTGACTTGCGCCATATCCACCGGTAACGGCCGCGGCCAGAAAGCAAAGGCCAGAAGGGCCAACACCACAACGCCGGCCAGAAGTTTTATGCCCTGTTTCAGTAATGCACGTGTCATGACCTCCCCTTTATTCAAAGCCCTTCAAGGCAGTTACCAGATCCAGGCGCGCCACCTGCCGCCAAACCAGAAAAAACGACACCAGCGAACATCCTGCCACAATTAGCGCCGCCAGCCCATAGGTCTGCGGCGTGATGATCACCGGCAGCCGAAACAATTCGGCTTCCAGCGAGGCCGCCAGCGCTTCCGCCAGGCCGCGCCCCAAAACCATACCCAGGGGCAGCGCACACACGACAATCACGGACATTTCCCCAAACAGCAACCAGGCCACCTCCCGATTGGTCAGGCCCAGCACCCTGAGCGCCGCCAGTTCCCGCCCCCTTTCGGACAGGGCGATACGGGCGGTATTATAAATCACCCCGAAGGAAATGATCGCCGCAAACAGAACATTGACGGTGACCGTGATCATCAGGCTTTCAGCCACGGTTTCCTTGAAACTTTGTCGCGCCTCCTGCAACAGCGACAGAGCGGCCACCATCGGGGTTTCCCTTATTTCTTGATACAGTGCCGCGCGGCGGGCGGGATCCAGCATCAACGCCACCCCGGTGATCCGCGGCGGATCGTTCAGATACGCATTAAGCCGGTCCAGATCCATAAAGGCATTCAGCCCCATGAAATCCTCGACGATGCGCGTGACCGGCAGAAAAAACACCGGGCGGCGTTCTTCCAGCACGTCGACCATCAGAATATCTCCTGTCCGAACCCGCAGGATTTTCGCTAGTGTCGCCGACAACGCCACCCCATGCTCTGGCATGGACACCGGATCGAGGTTTTTATCCAGAATCCGGTGCAGCTCCAGCTCCCCCAAACCATCCCGCACCAGATGCGGGTCCGGCCGCAGACCCGTCAGCGCCAGGCGTTTTTGATAGGGCCCGTGGTTCAGGGCCACGCTTACCTCGCGTATTGGTTCGACCCGCATCACTCCTGGCATCTGACGAATTTCCTCCAGCGCGCGCACCGGAACCGCTTCCACAAAATTGAGCGCCGCATCTTCCCGTTGAATCAGATCAAACTGCACGTCCAGCAGGTGATCCAGCGCCTCATCCATGAACATGGCAAAAATCAGGATCGACACGGAAAACCCGATCCCGAGCACAGACAGCAGCGCCCGCCAGGGCCGGCGTTCCAGTTGCCGCAGCACAATCCGGGTCAGATGCGAAAAAACATTTTCCAGACCCAGACGTTCCACCAGCGTCTGTCGGTAGATGGCCGGGGCTTCGGGCCGCATGGCTTCCGCCGGAGGCAGCACCGCGGCCCGCCGGATCGCCAGCAACGTCCCCATAACTGCGGCCCCCGCACAGATAAAGACCGCCAGAACCATCACCTGCGGCGCGAAGGAATATCTGAGCAACGGAAAATGGAAAAATTCCGCATACAGCCGGGTCAGGCCCGCCCCCATCCATGACCCCACCAGAATGCCCAGAACCCCGCCGAGCAGCACCAAAACCAGAATCATTTTCAGATAATGGGCGGAAATCTCCAGATTGCTGTAACCTGTGGCCTTGAGCATACCGATCTGTTCCCGCTGGGTCGCCACCAGGCGGGTCATCACCACATTCAACAAAAACGCCGCCACACTGATGAAAATCACCGGGCCGATCACCCCCATCGAACTGAGTTGCTTGAATTCATTATCCAAAAACCAGTTGGAGATCTGTTCTTTGCGAGTATAGGACAAAAGCCCACCATACGGGGCCAGAATCCGGTCCAGTCGGTCTTGCACCTCCGCGACATTGGCATTGCGGCGCAGGCCCAGCGCCACGTCATTGAACGCCCCGTCCATATCTACGGCAGCTTCCAGGACCCGCCGGCTTATCCAGAAAATGCCGAACCGGCGATTGTCAGGAAACAGGCTGCCCGGCGCCAGGGCATAAACATATTCCGGCGACAACGCCACACCCACGATCGTAAAGGAACGTTTGTGTCCATTGATCACCAAAGTTACGGGATCGCCAAGGTTAAGACCGTGCGCTTCAACAAAGGCTTCATTGGCGAGGATGGTGTCCTGCTCGTCTGGCGCCGGGAATCGCCCTTGACGCAGGAACAGATTATTCAGCAGCGCCTGCCGTTTGTCCGACAGGGAAATCAGCCGGCCGGTCACCGGTTCGGGCAGGTGCGCCATCTGTACCGTGGCGCCAAATACGATCCGGGTTTCCACGGCGGAAACCCCGGGAATTTCCTGAATCTGGCGTTTGATGGACTCTGGCGCCCGTTTAAGCCCGGCAAACACGTCCGCAAATTGATACTGGTCATAATAGACGTCCCGGGTCAGTTTGAGGCTGTCCAGAACCCCAAAAGACAAAATGAAAGTGGCGATGCTGCAGCCCATCACTAGAATGATGGCCAGAAGCTGTCCCTTGATATGCCACAGATCCCTGACCAGTTTGCGATTAAGCGGGGAAAGGGGAAAAAGTGCCATCATGACGTCACCATGACAGTTCTTTGGGAGAGACAGGAGACGCATTGAGGGTCATGTCACGCACCCGGCCATCCAGAAAATGAATGACTCGGTTGGCTATTCTGGCAATGGTCACATTATGGGTGATGATGATGGTGGTGGTGCCAAAACGCCGGTTAACCTCCTGCAAAGCTTCGAGCACCACAATCCCTGTTTCCACATCCAGCGCGCCAGTGGGCTCATCACATAACAGCACCTCCGGCCGCTTGGCCAGCGCCCGGGCAATGGCGACCCGTTGCTGTTCGCCGCCGGACAGCTGCGACGGAAAGTGATGAGCACGGGGCGAAAGCTGCACCGCCGCTAGCGCCGCCATCGGCGACATGGGATGAAGCGCGATATCGGTCACCAGCGCCACATTCTCCACTGCCGTAAGCGAGGGCACCAGATTATAGCTTTGAAACACAAAACCCACATTTTCCCGCCTGAACAGGGTCAGCTCCCGTTCCGAATAAGTGGCCAGGTCCCGGTCCCTGAAATAAACATGTCCCGAGGTGGCCACATCCAATCCGCCGATAATGTTCAGAAAGGTGGATTTGCCGCTGCCCGACGGCCCCAGAAGAACCACCAGCTCCCCTTTCGGAATCTCAAGGGTCACGCCGCGCAGGGCATGCACCACCATCTCTCCGCTGCCGTAATCCTTGGTGAGATTTTCAGTGCGGAACGCGATGCCATCCGACCAGGACGGCGCTCTCGTCTTGTGCAGGACCCGCTCCGGCATGGGTGCCCCTTTGTCTGTTGATTGATCTACTATAGGGAAATATTGTGCCGAAATACAGCCCACCCGCCCATGCGCCAGATCAATTGCCCGAAGGCACCCCCGAATATGTCCCGGACCCCGCCATATACGCCGGCTCCTCCCTAGTGTGGTTTCTGAATTTGAAGTTCCTGTTTTTGATTATGTCATATGACTTAGGAACTTCAAATTCAGAAACCACACTAGAGTCAAATAATTAACCAGTCTTCTTGTTGACTCTGAAATTCGAATAGCCTGCTACAAATATGATACGAATTTCAGAGTCACAAGACTAGAGTGAATTGTGAATAGGTTGACCCATTCACAATTCACTCTGGCCAATATTAGGCGCCGATATTCCCGGTTGACCGGACCGGGCGGCTCTTTCATACTACGCGGCAGAAAAGATAAAAATACAGGACGTTTCTATGGACTGGGTCTCCATCCTTCCACCAGTCGTGGCCATCATCATCGTTGTCTGGCGCCGGGAAGTTATTCTGTCCCTGTTTCTGGCACTGTTGACCTCGGAAGTCCTGCTGGTCGGGTCTGCCGACTTGTTTCAGGACCTGTTCGCCGGGTTTCTGGGCAGTCTGGAACGGATCGTGGCCGTGTTTCAGAATGAAGGCAACACCCGCATCCTCATGTTCAGCCTGCTGGTTGGCGCGCTGTTGGCTTATCTCAGACAATCGGGCGGGGTGAGCGCGCTGGTGGAGCGGCTGATCAACCGGGGGCTGACCCGAAGCCGCCGGCAGGTGGGGCTGATGACCACAATTACCGGCCTTGTCCTGTTTATTGAGTCCAATCTCAGCGTGCTCACCGCCGGCATTGTCTCACGGGGCTTGTTTGATAAATTCGGCATGAGCCGAGCACGGCTCGCCTATATTATTGACAGCACCAGTGCCCCGGTCTGCATTCTCCTTCTGCTTAACGGCTGGGGGGCCTATGTGCTGGGCCTGCTTGGCGGTTATGATCTGGCGGATCCGGTGGGTATTCTGATCGGGTCCATTCCGTTGAATTTTTATGCCTTGGTGACGCTGGCGTTGGTCTTCTACACGGTGCTGAGCGACCGGGTCTATGGCCCGCTGGCCCGCGCCGACAGCCGCGCCGCCATCGAAAGCGAGGCGCAACCCGAAATCCCGCCCACTCGCGCCCGATACATGATCCTGCCGCTTATGGTGATGATCGGTGGCATTTTTGGTTTCATGATCTGGACCGGCGAGGGGGACATCACCAAGGGGGACGGCGCACGCGCCATCCTTTATGCCACGATCCTGGCCTGTCTGTGTGCTTATATCCTGATGCTGCTGAGCCGCCGGTTCACCCATCACGAACTGGTTAAAACCGGCTTTCAGGGCATGGGCGAACTGTTGCCACTGGTGACCATTGTGCTGTTGTCCATGGCGCTGGGCAGCAGCCTCAAGCTGCTCGGCACCGGCACCTTCATCGCCGGATTGGCCGGGGCGCATCTGCCGCTGTTTCTGATTGTGCCCATGCTGTTTCTGGCCGGCTCCCTGATCAGTTTCACCACCGGCACCAGCTGGGGCACCTTTGCGCTGCTGATCCCGCTGGGCATGCCGCTGATTGATATGCTGGGCCTGCCGCCGGCGCTGGTGCTTTCCGCCATTCTCGGCGGCGGCGTGTTCGGGGATCATTGTTCCCCGATTTCCGACACCACCGCCGTTTCTTCCATCGCCGCCGGCTGTGACCTTCTGGAACATGTCCGCACCCAGCTGCCCTATGCGCTGACCGCCGGCGGAATCAGCTTCGGTCTGTATATCCTGGCCAGTCTGGTGATGCTCTAGAGTGAATTGTGAACAGGTTGGCTCAATTCTGTTGGCGGATTGTGGCCCGCCTCACGCGGAAGACGGCGCCGGGCGATGCGGGGCATCGGGCCAGGCGTCTGACAACGTGAGCGGCCCCAAGCCGCCAACCCGAAGGGCCGGGCCGATCTGGTCCAGTTCCGGCGGCCTTTGGCTGGGCCGTACCGCCAGTATGGCCTGCGCCAAACCCCTGGCTCCTGAACCAGACCTGACCGGCAGAATGGGTCAACCTGTTCACAATTCACTCTAGTGGCGGAAATGACGCATGCCAGTGAATACCATGGCCAGGTTGCGGTCATCCGCGGCGGCGATCACTTCCTCATCGCGGATCGACCCACCCGGCTGAATGATGGCCGTCACGCCCGCTTCGGCGGCACTGATCAGGCCGTCGGCAAACGGGAAAAACGCATCTGAAGCCACCACGGAGCCTTCCGTCATGACCACATCCAGCCCGGCAGCACGGGTGGCGTCTTCGGCCTTGCGCGCGGCGGTGCGCGCACTGTCCACCCGGCTCATCTGCCCGGCGCCGATGCCCACTGTAGCCCCGTCCTTCACATAAATAATGGCATTGGATTTCACATGTTTACAGACGGTGAAGGCAAACAGCATGTCATTGAGCTCCTGCTCGCTGGGCTGTCTTTTGGTCACCACCTTCAGATCTTCGCGGCGCACAATGCCATTATCCCGGCTTTGCACCAGATACCCCCCAGCCACGGATTTTACGATCTGTCCCGCCTCGCGCGGATCGGCCAACCCCCCGGTCAGCAGCAGACGCAGGTTTTTCTTGGCCGCGAGAATGGCGCGGGCTTCTTCATCGGCGTCCGGGGCAATGACCACTTCGGTAAAAATGGAGGAAATTTCCCGGGCCGTGGCTCCGTCCAGGGTCTGATTAAGGGCAATAATGCCGCCAAAAGCGCTCACCGGATCACAACGCAGTGCCTTTTCATAGGCCTCTGCCAAGGTTTTTCCCCGGGCCACGCCACAGGGATTGGCATGTTTGATGATCGCCACCGCCGGACCGTCCTGGGGGTCAAATTCACTGACCAGCTCAAAGGCCGCATCGGTATCATTGAGATTGTTATAGCTCAGCTCCTTACCCTGAAGCTGCCGGGCCGTGGCGATGCCGGGACGGGGTCGGGCACTGCGGGTCACATAAAAGGCTGCGTCCTGATGTGGGTTTTCCCCATAGCGCAGGGTCTGCTGACGGGTGGCGGTGATGTTGAGGCGTTCCGGATAAGTCTCCCCCAGTTGAGCCACAAACCACTGGGAAATGGCGGCATCATAGGCGCCGGTGCGGGCAAAGGCCCGGGCTGCAAGTTTTCGGCGCAACTCATGGTCCGTGGCCCCGCCATTGTCTTTCATTGATGTCATGACAGCATCATAATCCCCGGGGTCCACCACCACAGTGACGAATCTGTGGTTCTTGGCAGCCGAACGGATCATGGCCGGCCCGCCAATGTCGATATTTTCGATACAGGTGGCAAAATCGGCGCCTTTTTCCACAGTTTCCTCAAAGGGATAAAGATTGACCACCAGAAGATCAATGCCGCCAATATCATGATCGTGCATGGCTTTTGTATGGTCCGCATTATCCCGCAGCGCCAGAAGCCCGCCATGAATTTTCGGATGCAGGGTTTTGACCCGGCCGTCCATCATTTCCGGAAAACCGGTGTGTTCGGCCACTTCCTTGACCGCAATACCGGCGTCCGCCAAGGTGCGCGCCGAGCCGCCGGTGGACAGGATTTCCACGCCCATCTCCTGAAGGAATTTGCCGAACTCCACAAGCCCGGTTTTATCTGAAACAGAAAGAAGCGCCCGTTTTACGGGCTGAAGGTCCACGTCGCTCATCGCCAGCTCCTCGATCACCAATTAGTCAGAAAGTCGGTCTATAATCCACTCTGGAGTGAATGGGGTAACTATTCACAATTTATTCTAGGGGCGGCTTACTGGATCACGCCCCACAACGCAAGTTTTATTTGCCGTTCTTTCGGTTGCCCATACCGGGCCCAACGCGCCCCATCCCCTCTCATGTGCCCAGCCCCCCTTATGCATCCATAATGCGCCGGATAGACCATTTGACCGCCTGTTGTGGGCCGTCGATGCGGGTGCTGAGCACGATCTGACGGGTCTGTTGCACCCGCCCGGGCGTGCCCAGATAGACACTGTCCTCCAGCCGAAGATGGGCCCCGCGAGCCTGAAACAGCCACACCTCATCATTGACCAGCCTGAGGCGCACCTTGCGCCCTGCTTCTTCTGCACCCGCTGTTCTTTTTCCCACATGATCCATCAGATGGGCGCTCACCGCCGGATGCACATGAAAGCGGATATCCGCCATGACCGGCTCAGCCCGGTCCGATACCTGTTCCAAAATGTCTTCGCCGCGAATATCATCCCCGGCCCCGTTCATATAAATCAGACGCCAGTGTTTGCGCCCGAAACGGCTGACATAACCGTCATGGCTGAGTTCCAGCAGCACATCCCCCCGTTCCTCGATGCGCCGGCTGGTGGCCACGGTCGGCCCCGCCCCGATCAGGCCGTTGTCCAGAAGTTCGGCGCTATTGCGGTTCTCCACCACCAGTGTGCTGTGCGCTGCCGTGGTCCGCGACAAATCAAAAAGATCCGCATCTCCCCTTGACCCTTCGCCAGGCAACACCCCGGCCCCACTGCCACAATTGACAATGATCCGCATGGCCCGGCTGGACAGCTCAAACGACAGGGTCCCCGCATGACAGCGACGGCTAAGGGGCGTAAAGGCTGGTGGGCCGCTGTCCACAATCAGACAGGTCCCATTTTTTTCCAGCCGGCGAAATCCGCCCTGTAGCGCGTCCTGAGCCGGCTCGGAAACCGGCACCAGCCGGGAAAGAAGGGCGTCAACCTCCTGTTCCGATCGTTCCGACGCGCCATTAAAGAGGGCCAGACGGCCATCGCCGTGCCTGAGCAGACGCAATAAGCCGCCAAGGCGGCCCAGCGCCGCTTCCACCTCATCCGGCACATCATGCCCCATCGCTTTGAGCGATGTTTTAAGCATCACAAGGGCCTTCAACAGACGGAGCACATCTTCCGGGTTGCGGCTTTGCACCCCCCCATCCGGCAGCACCTCTTCAGGCAGCTGGCGGACCAGCAGATTAAGCCCCCGTTTCAGCCAGTCTTCTCCGTGGGGAATATACAGCCCGGCCTGAGCCAACCCGGCAAGGGCATAAATCTGATCCGGCCCTTCCGGCAGGGTGGGGCTTTCATACATCAAATGCCGCGCCTGGCGCGCCAGACTGTCCAAAACCCGGCTGCGGTAGATCAGATCGTCCGTGTCCATGATCAGCGGGGCATAAGCCAACCAATTGATCAGTCGCCGGCCGACCAGATCGGGCCGCCAGGCCAGCTCCTCCCAGGACTCAAACCGGTCCAGCCAGCCGCGCACAAGATCCTCGGCCCGTTTGCGGGCGCTGAGCCGGTCCACCGCCTGCCCCAGATCCCGAAGCCAGGCAAAACTATGCAGATGTTCCTGCCACGGGGCCGGCAGGTCCGCAGCCGACCAGATTTCCGCAGCCGCCCACGCCCCCTGTTCATGATGTGGATGGCGCAGCACATGCCCATTCAGGACAAACCGCCCGGCCAAAAGATGCGCGCCGGCTACCCTGTCGCCGGGCCAAGGGTCCTTGGGCGTGCCCAGGATTCGCAGCGGATGCTTGCCCCTCAGGCGCAGATCATGAGCCCGGCTCCTGTAGCCGGCCTGACGCATGACGGTTTTCAACCGAAATGGCATCCTCGCGGAAAAAGATCGAACTGAAGGACGGCGAAGTTCTGCCATAAAATGCGCTGCTCCGGGATCACTAGTCGTTAAGGGAGATGATACAAAAGGGAGAATAGCACAGGCGGCCCAAAAGAGAAGAGCCCGTTGTGGCTTTTCTTGGCCGGGGACTATTCTCCCTCGAGCGCGTCTCCCCCAAGCGCGTCTCCCCTGAGCGCGCGGATATTTTGCGCATAATGCCCCGGCCCGCCCGTAAAGGTCGCCGTGCCCGCCACCAGCACGTCCGCCCCTGCGGCCACGGCCTCTTTGGCGGTGTCCACATTAATACCGCCATCCACCTCAAGATCAATCTGTCGGCCGGTGGCATCAATCATCCGGCGCAGCCGGCGGATTTTTTCCAGCTGGCTCTTGATGAACTTCTGCCCCCCAAATCCCGGATTGACACTCATTACCAGGACCAGATCCACCAGATCCAGCACGTTTTCCACCAGGTCCACCGGTGTGCCGGGATTAAGCGAAAGCCCGGCTTTTTTGCCCAGGGAGCGGATCAATTGCAGGGTGCGGTGAAAATGCGGTCCTGCCTCCGGATGAATGGTGATGATGTCCGCGCCGGCCTTGGCAAATGCCTCCACATAGGAATCCACAGGGGAAATCATCAGATGCACGTCAAAGATTTTTGTGCTGTGGGGTCTGAGCGCGGCCACAACAGACGGCCCGATTGTGATATTGGGGACAAAATGGCCATCCATGACATCCACGTGGATATAATCGGCACCGGCCTTGTCCACGGCGGCCACTTCTTCCCCCAGCCGGGCGAAATCCGCGGAAAGGATGGAAGGGGCAATCTTTACGGGCTGCTGCATGATCTCACCTGTCAAACATCTGTGGGTTATGAATATGGGTTACGAAATCCGTTTCAAACGGCAGATGTAAAAGCCGTCCATGCCGCCGGGATACAGATGGGGCAGGGTCTGCACATCCCCCTCCGGACCGATGGCGGCTTCCAGTCCCGGCAGTTCCTCGGGCCTGATTCTGTCCCGTTGTACCGGCACCCCGCGATCCAGTAAAGCCTTAATCTGGTCCGGTCCTTCCGCCGCCTCCAATGAACAGACACAATAGACCAGCACCCCGCCCGGAGCCAGCATATCCACCGCCGCCCCCAGCAATCGCGCCTGAAGCGCCGCCAGGGTGTGAACATCCTCGGGGCGTTTGATCCAGGCCATATCCGGATGCCGCCGCAACGTGCCACTGGACGAACAGGGGGCATCCAGCAGAATGTAGGGAAACGGCCGCTCCGGACGGTATGCGGCAGCATCTGACGTCACGACGTCACAATTAAGGCCAAGCCGGTCCAAATTGTCCCGCAGGCGCCTCAGCCGCCGCTCTGAAACATCCACTGCGGTTACCCGGCAGCCGCGGGCCGCTGATTGCAGCGTCTTGCCACCCGGCGCCGCACACAGGTCCAGTACCCTCTGACCCGCCTCCGCGCCCAGCAGTCGCGCCGGCAGCATCGCGGCCAGGTCCTGCACCCACCACACCCCGTCCGCATAACCGGGGAGCTTTTCCACCGGACCGGCCTTTTTCAGACGGACGCCGCCCGTAGGCAGAATGTCGCCCCCCAGGTGCTGGGCCCAATCGGCCGGGTCCAGTTCCGGTTTGAGGCTGATGTCCAAGGGGGGTTCCTCAAGCAGCGCCCGGACCAGACGCCGGGATACGGCCTTGCCATAGCGATTGATCCAACTGTCGCGCAACCAGCGCGGCAGATTGAGAAAAGGATCGGAAAACTTATCCAGAAAGTCGTCTTTTTCCCGATCTATCCGCCGCAAGACCGCATTGACAAACGCCTTTTGGCTGTTCAGTGCTGGATGTTTTTGTTGGACCACCAGACGCACGCTGCTGTCCACAGCGGCATGGGCCGGCACATTCATATACACCAACTGCGCCACGCCCAGCTGCAGGATATGACGCAGTCGCGCCTGTTTCGGGCCCAATCGTTTCGGGGTGCAGAAGTTGATCATGGCGTTGATCTGGCCGAGCCGGCGCAGGGTGGTGGTGGCAAGATGACGCAAAAAGGCCCGGTCCCGGTCCGCCAGATCAGGAAAACGGGCGCAACCTTCCGTAAAGGCCCCGTCGAAAGTCAGCCCCTTGTCCAGTATGCGTTCCAGAAGATAAAGCGCCGCCCGGCGCGACTCGAGATCCTGTGCCATGCTTTTTTTCTCTTTATCTCGCCCCGGCAGTAGCACAGGGAGGGGTTGCTGCCAAGGAAATAGTGGATCCCGCAGGGATAACAGCCGGTAAAAAGACAGAATCTCTTGTCAGCTCCAGGGACCTCCCCGGCCAGAGCTCTTGCCTGAATTAGGCACGCCCGAGCGACCAGAAGAACGGGGAGAGGAAGCACGGGACCGATAGGGTGAGGATCCCGTTCCAGAGCTGCCCCCCGGAGACTGGGCCGCCATCTCGTAGAGCCGGTCGATACGGTTTTGCATGCTGGGGTGAGTGGAAAACAGGTTATCCATCCGCTGCCCATGCAACGGATTGACAATGAACAGATGGGCGGTTGCCGGGTTTTCCTCAGCCCGTTCATTGACGATCCGCTCGCTGGCCTGGTGCAGCTTGGCCAGAGCCGACGCCAGCCACAGCGGCTGACCACAGATTTCCGCGCCGATCCGGTCGGCTTCATATTCCCGGCTGCGGCTGATGGCCATCTGTACCAGTGCGGCGGCCAGCGGGGCCAGAATCATAATCAGGATGCTGCCCACAATGCCTAAGGGATTGTTGCGGTTATTGCCCAGGAACAGGGCGAAATTCGCCAACATGCTGATGGCCCCGGCGATGGTCGCCGTAATGGTCATGATCAACGTGTCCCGATTGCGCACATGCGCCAGTTCATGGGCCATAACCCCGGCCACCTCTTCACGATTGAGAATATTCAGCAGCCCGGTTGTCGCCGCCACGGCCGCATTTTCCGGGTTCCGGCCCGTGGCGAAAGCATTGGGCTGCGGCGTGTCGATAATATAGACCCGCGGCATAGGCAGCCCCGCCCGCCGGGCAAGGTCTTCCACAATGTGATAAAATTCCGGGGCGCTGCGGGCATCCACCTCGCGCGCACCATACATTCGCAGCACGATTTTATCGGAATTCCAGTAGGCAAAGGCGTTCATCGCCAGCGCCACCATAAATGCGATGACCATGCCGCCCTGGCCGCCCAGCATATAGCCCACCGCCAGAAACAGCGCCGTCATCGCCGCAAGCAATACTGCTGTTTTCAGATATCCCATCGTTTTCGTCATCCTGAAAATCAAGTTAAGCTATCTTTGGCTACCTTACTGCGCCACCTGTCCCACAAACTTTCCCTGCCGGTTCTTTCCGGCTGGTCTTGTGCGGATATTTTCAGTACTTATATGGAAATGACACCTTAACTTGGCAAGAGTATAGCCGATGACAGATACCAAAAAAACGCCCCCAACCGGCAAAACGCCTGAGACGCCGAACCCCCCAGAGAAAGCTCCGGAACGTCCCCGGGAAATCGGCGGACGGGAGGGCCCCGACCCGGTGCGGTATGGCGACTGGGAAAATAATGGCATTGCCTCCGATTTTTAAGGAAGGGAGAGACCATTGAGGAGTGCCACGGGTCGATGACAGACTGGTTGATCGCACATGAAGACGTTATTCGCCTGAGTGTTTTTTTCGGGTTATTTGCAATCTTTGCGTTGACGGAGCATGTGCGGCCCCTTCGCATCCTGGTGTTGCCGCGACAGTTTCGCTGGCTGACCAATCTGGGCCTGATTGCGGCAGGTACGGCCTTGTTGCGCCTGGCGCTGCCGGTTCTTGCTGTGGGTGCGGCTTGGTTTGCCGAAAACGCCGGAATCGGCCTGTTCGCCTGGGTTGCCGTACCCTACTGGGCAGAAGTCCTTCTCACGCTGGTGCTGCTGGATCTTTTTATCTATGCCCAGCATGTGGTCTTTCACCATGTCCCGTTTTTGTGGCGGCTTCATAAAATCCACCACACGGATCTGGACCTGGATGTCACCACCGCCTTGCGGTTTCATCCTCTGGAGATTCTGATTTCCATGGGATTGAAAATTATCGTGGTGCTCGTGCTGGGGGCGCCGGTGGCGGGAGTTATCCTGTTTGAAATGATCTTGAGCGGCATGGCGCTGTTCAACCACAGTAACTGGCGGCTGCCGCCAGGCCTTGAAACTGTGCTGCGCCGCGCGGTTGTAACCCCAGCCATGCATATCATTCATCACAGTTGTCATAAGACTGAAACCAACAGCAATTATGGTTTCAATCTGTCCTGCTGGGACAGGCTGTTCGGCACTTATACCCATCGGCCGCAAGAGGGATATGAGGGCATAACCCTGGGCCTCGAAGACCATCGGAAAATCGGCGATCTTGGGTTTTGGGCCTTGCTTATGATGCCTTTCGTCCCGCAAGATAAACCATATAAGGGAGGGTCGTTATGAAACGCGTATATCTGCTCCGCCATGCCAAATCCAGCCATGACGATCCCGATCTCAAAGACATCAACCGCCCGCTGAACAACCGGGGGGTGATGGCGTCTCACCTGATGGGGCGATATCTTTATGAAAACGCTCTCCTGCCGGACTATATTCTGTGTTCCCCGGCAGTCCGCACCCGACAGACCCTGAAAAATGTCCTGGCGCAGCTGGACCGGAAAATCCCCTGTGTGTTTGAAGACAGCCTTTACCTGGCCCAGCCCGGCCGGGTGATTGAGTTGATCAAAGCCGTGGATGATAAATTCGGGGCGCTGATGATTGTCGGCCACAATCCCACCATCAATATTCTGGCCCATGATCTGAATGACGGCAAAAACCGGGAAGATCACCGCCGGTTGATCGAAAAATATCCCACCGGGGCGCTGACAGTTCTGGATTTCCCGACAGACCACTGGTCCGCCATAGAACGCAAGGCCGCCCAGCTGGAACGATTTGTCTGTCCCAAAGATTTGATTTAATCCTGCTGCAGGATGGGCTATCCTGTTCCTGACGCATAATTTGATATTTTTTACGCCAGATTTTTTAAAAGGACACAATGCGGGAAAAGGAACTCAGACTAGCCCTGGTTTGTTTTGGCGGCATTTCCCTGGCTATTTATATCCATGGGGTGACCAAAGAAATACTCAAACTGGTCCGGGCCTCAAAAGCCTATCATTTCAGTCCTGACCTGCTTGCCGAAAGCCGCCAGCGTTACATTTATCCCAATGACGCGATCACCGACACGCCTGATACGGAACTTGTCTATTTTGACATTCTCAAAGCCTTTTCCCCGGAACTGGATCTGCGGGTGATCGTTGACACCATTGCCGGCGCCTCGGCCGGCGGCATGAACAGCATCTTTCTTGGTCGGGCCCTGGCCCATGACCTTAATCTGGATCATCTGCGCGAACACTGGTTGACGGAAGCCGATGTCAGCCGGCTCGTGGGCCGCAGCAAACCGCCCGGACGACTGGACAAACTGCTGTCCGTCCCCTTGATCAACTTTCTAAGCCGCAAATATCTGGGGGATGAAATTCTGCGCGAGAAGGTCAAGGAAAAACTGCCTGCGCTGCTCAAGATCTGGTCGCTGAAACCCCCTTTCGACGGCAAACATCTGCTCGGTCTTATTTATGCCGGGCTGGATCACATGGGTACCAGCGGTGCCCATTCCCTGCTGCCCAAGGGACACCGCCTCGACCTGTTTGTCACCCTAACCGATTATCACGGCTTCCGCCGCAACATTCCCCTGCATGACCCGCCGATCATTCATGAACGCGAACACCGTCACCACCTACGCTTTTCCTATTTTCGCGGCCTGCTCACAACAGAAATGCCGGTAGGCTTCAGCGATTTTGAGGAAAAAGACCTGCCGGCATTGGCCTTTGCTTCCCGCGCCACCGCCTGTTACCCCGGGGCCTTCCCTCCGGCACAACTTCGTGAAGTTGTGCAATTCCTGAAAGAAAGGGGAGAGGAATGGGCCAATAAAGACAACTTTATAGATAAAAACTTCAAGGAACATCTGCTCAGCGGCCTGGATCCGTTCAAAACCTCCTTTCTGGATGGCAGTATTCTGAACAACAAACCGTTTGATCAGGTGATCGAGGCGATTCAGGGGCGGCCGGCCTTTCGTAAGGTGGACCGCCGGCTGGTCTATGTTGACCCCAACCCGGAACTGCCGGAAATCGCGCCAACCGGTGCCCCGCCCAGCATGCTCAGCACCATCAAGGCGGCACTATCTGACATTCCCATGAATGAACCCATGCATGACGACCTGATGAGCATTCAGGCGCTGAACCAGCAGGTGCGGATCGTCAAATCCGTTGTCGACAGCATCAAACCCAACGTGGAACGGCTGGTCAAGGAGCTTTCCGCCGACCGTATTGAAAAAATCACCAGCCCGGCGGAAATTGCCTATTGGCGCAGCCTGGCCAACGCCCGGGCGGTCAAGGATGCGGGGTTTTCCTATGAAGGATATGCCCGGCTTAAGATCAGAAGTTGCCTAACCCATTTGACGCGGCTTATTGGCGACATCTGCGCCTGCCCACCAGGCAGCGAAAGCCGCCGCCAAATTTACGCCATTCTGCAATGCTGGGCCTATCAGGACAAGGTGGACTTTACCGGGCTTTACGGTCATCTCCTGCGCGAGGCCCGCTCCCGGAAAACCCTGATCAGCTGGGTGCGCGAACTTCTGGATTTTCATCCCAATGGTCAGGATCTACCGGCCTGGGCCCGGTTTCTGATTGATTTCGACATCAGCTATCACCGTCGCCGGCTGCAATTTATGATCCAGGAACTGAACACCCTGTATGGACAGAAACAGCATGCGGCCAAGGAACTGGACCGCCTCAAAAGCCGGTTTTATGAGATCTTGCAGAAAATGGATCGCCTGAAAAACCGGGAATGTCTTAGTGAGGCCACCGCAGATCTGATCCGACGCGTTTTTGCGCAACTTCTTGAATACCCTTTTGACGATAACCCGCAAAATCCGGACAATCTCTGTTCCCTGGCCATGAGCGGCCCGGCGCTCTCAAATGCGCTTGAGGCGCTGGCCCGGGATATCAATCTGCAACAATATCGTGACGCCACCGACCAGCTTATTGCGGAACAGAACAATTCGGCCTGGAAAGACACGGTGGGGCATGAAATGACCATTAATTATCTGGGATTTGCGTTTTGGGACGTGATCACCTTTTCTATTATGGGGGCCAAAAAGGATCTGGGCGAATTTAACGAAGTGCTGATTAACCGCATCAGTCCCAACGACAATTCGGTGCTCAAAAAACATGAAACCGAGGTGGTGTTGCGGGGAACGGCGCTGCGCCGTTTCGGCGCCTTTTTCAGCCGGGCGGACCGGGAAAATGATTATTTTTGGGGGCGGCTCAATGGGGCGGAACGGCTGATCGACCTTCTTGCTCATCAGGCCAAGCTCGAAAATGTGGACCATAAAATCGACGTCCGGGCCTTGAAAAAACGCGCCTTCCAAGCCATTTTCGAAACCGAAAAAGACGCCCTGGTCAACATCCCCAACGTTCTTGCGGACCTCAAAAACCGCATTGCGGCGCTATAAGCTCTTTTTTATCTAGAGTGGATTGCGAATAGGTTGGCGCAATTCTGTTGGCGGATTGCGGCCGCCTCACACGTTAAAGCTCTCGCCGCAGCCGCAGGAGCCCTTGGCGTTGGGGTTTTCGAACACAAAACCGGATTCGAATTTATCTTCCCGGTAGTCCATGGTGCTGCCAATCAGATACATCATGGACATGCCATCCACATAGACGGTCACCCCCTTGTCGGTGACCTTTTCATCGCCGGGGCGTTCCTCGTCCACATAATCCACGGTATAGCTCAGCCCGTTACAGCCCCGGGTTGTGGTCCCGAGCCGCACCCCAAGCGACGGTTTACCGCGTTTTTCCAGCAGCAGCCTGATACGTTCGGCGGCGGCCTCGGAAATTTTCAGCACCGCGTCTGACATCACCTTTTCCTTCATATTTTCTTTCTGTTCACACCTCTTACATAAAGCCCATCTCAAGGCGAGCGGCTTCACTCATCATGCTCATATCCCAAGGCGGATCCCAGACAAGATCCACCTTAACATCGCCAATATTTTCCACCTCGCGCACCCGCATCTCCACTTCCCCGGGCATGCTTTCGGCCACCGGGCAATGCGGCGTGGTCAGCGTCATCACAATATTCACATCCCCGTAATCGGAAACCACCACATCATAAACCAGGCCCAGTTCGTAAATATTCACCGGAATTTCCGGGTCATATATTTCCCTGAGCACCTCCACCACAGCCTGACCGAGGGTGCGTTTTTCCTCGTCCGTCAGCGGCTTGCCTCGAGTATGGTGGGTTTCTTCAGCCGGACGGCCTTCCGGGCGGAGACCTGCGGTTTTGTTTTCCTCCTCAGGCGTCCCATCCGTTTCCGCCGGTTTTGACTTTTTGTTTAAAAACCCGTCCAGATAACTCATGTCCGTACCCTTAAGTCCTTGTTCCCTGCGCTTATGCGAAAATCCTGTTGACCTTTTCCAGCCCGGCCACCAGGCGGTCAATATCCTCCATCGTGTTATACAGCCCGAGCGAAGCCCGCGCCGTGGCAGACACGTCAAAGAAATCCATCAAAGGCTGCGCACAATGATGGCCGGCGCGGATCGCAATGCCGTCCTGATCCAGAATGGTGCCGATGTCATGGGGATGGGCATGATCCATGGTAAAGGACAAAATCCCCCCCATATGATCGGCCCGGCTGATCAGGTTAAGCCCCTTAACCTCTTTCAGACGTTCCCGGGCATAGTCCAAAAGCCGTTCTTCATGGGCGCCAATGGCGTCCAGGCCAATGGCGTTGATATAGTCAATGGCCGCGCCAAGGCCGATCCCGCCGGCAATATTCGGGGTTCCGGCCTCGAATTTATGGGGCAGGTCGTTATATATGGTTTTTTCAAAACTGACCGAGCGGATCATGTCGCCGCCGCCCTGATAAGGGGGCATGGCCTCCAGCAGCCGTTCCCGGGCATAAAGCACGCCGACCCCGGTGGGACCATACATTTTATGGCCGGAAAACACATAAAAGTCCGCGTCCAGCTCCTGTACATCCACTTTCATATGGGGGATGGCCTGACAGCCATCCACCAGCACCAGCGCGCCGACCTGATGGGCTGCCCGAATAATGTCGCGGATCGGGGTAATGGTGCCCAGCGCATTGGAAATATGGGTAATCGCCACCAGTTTAGTTTTCTCAGACAACAATTTTTCATAGTCATCAAACAGGAAGTTGCCGCGATCATCAATGGGGCTGATCCTAAGCACAATATCCTTTTCATCCCGCAACATCTGCCAAGGCACAATGTTGGAATGGTGTTCCATCTGGCTGAGCACCACCTCGTCACCTTCTTTCAGGAAGGTGCGGCCCCAACTCTGGGCCACCAGATTGATGGCTTCCGTCGCCCCGCGGACAAAAACGATCTCCTTGGAGGAGCGAGCATTGATGAAATCTTTCAATTGCTCCCGCACCGCCTCATATTTCTGGGTGCCAAGCTGCGATAGATAATAGATTCCGCGATGAATATTGGCATATTCTTTGGCGTAATAGTCGCTGATCCGCTCGATCACCTGGCGCGGTTTTTGGGCGCTGGCGCCGCTGTCAAGAAAGGTGAGCGGCTTGCCGTAGATTTCCTGTTCAAAAATTGGAAAATCCCGGCGAATCTCTTCCACATTATAATTGGTTTGCGGCAGGGAATTCAGCATTGAAGTCATGACGTCACCTTTTGTCCGGCCTGATCCAGCCAGTCCTCGGCATAAGCGATAAACTCTTCCCGCACAGCGGTTTCTTCAATCTCTTCAAAAATTTCGGCAATAAACGCCTGCACCAGCAGGGCTTTTGCCTCCTCCAGCGAAAGCCCGCGACTTTGCATATAGAACAGTGCCATCTTGTCCAATTCGCCCACCGTGGCCCCATGGGAGCATTTCACATCATCGGCATAAATCAAAAGTTCCGGCTTGGCGTTGGCCTCAGCCTGGCGACTGAGCAGCAGATTCTTACAGGACTGGTCCGCATTGGTTTTCTGCGCATCCCGCTCCACAATCACCCGCCCCTGAAAAGCGCCCTTTCCACCTGTATCAAGGACCCCGCGAAAGACCTGCTCACTGTCACAATGGCCGCTGACATGATCCATACGGGTAAAAATGTCATGGGACTGCCCCTCCCGGCCCATATAGGCACCTTTCAGGACAACTTTTGCACCTTCCCCCAGAAGACGGGGAAAGATTTCCGTCCGGCTGAGTTCGGCCCCGAGCTGCAAACTATGGTTTTCATACCGCGCGCCCGCCGCCAGTTCCACATTCTTGCGCGCCATATGAACGGCTTTCTCGCCTTCCTGTTGCAAACTGTAACTGATCAGCCGGGCATCTTCCTCCAGAACAATCCGGCTGACATCCTGGGTCCAGTAAAAACACGCCGCCGCCCCCGCATATTTTTCCACAACTGTGGCTTTTGCGCCTTTTTCCAGATGGATCAGGTTACGACTGCGCCGGGCCTTTCCTTCCGCGGATCGGTCCGCCAGATGCAGAATTTCCAGGGGCTCGGCAAGCTCCACTCCGGCGCCAAGTCGAAGGATCATACCGTCGCTGAATAATGCCTGATTGAGCGCCAGAAGGCTGTCGCCATCGTCGGCTTCAACCAATTCGTTCATATAACCGGCTGATTTCTCATCATTTTTCAGTTCTGAAAGTGCCTTGACCTCGATCCCTTCGATCTGAGGCAGCCGGGACAGGTTTTGCACAAAATAGCCATTGACAAAAACCAGCCGTCCCCCGAACGGTTCATCTTTCAGCACGTCTTCAGACAGTTGTGCCGCCTCCACCGTTTCCCGCGGGATGGGCAGATAAGGCCGGTCGGCCAGACGGGTCAGATTGCAGTATTTCCATTCCTCTACCCGCGGACCGGGCAGGCCATCCTGCATAAACCGCTCAAGCGCCGTCAGACGGGCCTGATCCAGCGCCGCAAGACCGGCACCGGCAAGCTGGGGGCGAACCTTATGGAACGCGTCATCATAGGCGGGACTATCTATATATCGTTTTTTGGTCATGTTTTTCCAACTCGGGTGATCCTGATATTTCCGTCAGGCGGCATCTTCTTCGATGCCCAGGCCGGCATATCCTTCTTTTTCCAGTTTCAGCGCCAGCTCCTTGCCCCCGGATTTGACAATCTTTCCGGCGGACAGCACATGCACATAATCCGGCACCACATAATCCAGCAGCCGCTGATAATGAGTGATCAACAAGATGGCCCTTTCGGGACCACGCAGCCGGTTAATGCCTTCAGCCACCACTTTCAGGGCATCAATGTCAAGCCCGGAATCGGTCTCGTCCAGCACCGCAAAGATTGGATCAAGCACGGCCATCTGCACCATTTCATTGCGCTTTTTCTCTCCTCCGGAAAATCCCACATTGACAGGGCGTTTCAGCATTTCGGGATCCATATCAAGTTCCGCGGCCTTTTTCCGCACCAGCTTCAGAAGCTCCACCGCCGGCATATCTTCTTCGCCGCGGTAGCGCCGGATGCTGTTGACCGCGGTTTTCAGGAAATTCATGTTGGACACGCCGGGGATTTCTACCGGATATTGAAATCCCAGATACAACCCTTCTCCTGCGCGTTCATGGGCGTCAAGCTCCAAGAGGTTTTTGCCCCGAAACAGCACCTCACCCCGGGTAATCTCATATCCCTCGCGCCCGGCTAAGGCATAGCTGAGTGTGGATTTACCGGCCCCGTTGGGCCCCATAATGGCATGGACTTCCCCCGGCTTTATGTTGAGGGACAGGCCTTTGAGAATTTCCTTACCTTCGACCTCGACATGTAGGTCTTTGATTTCAATTATATTTTTTGGCATATTTTTTGGCATTTCTTCTGACATGATTTTGGTCTTTTCTGTAAGTTGTCTTAACCAACACTGCCTTCCAGGCTGATGCCCAGTAATTTCTGCGCCTCCACAGCAAATTCCATCGGCAGGTGCTGCATTACATCCTTGCAGAAGCCGTTGACAATCAGGGCCACGGATTCTTCCGGATCCAGCCCGCGTTGCTGGCAATAAAACAGCTGGTCATCGCTGATTTTCGAGGTAGTGGCCTCATGCTCCAACTGGGCCGTGGGGTTTTTGGCTTCGATATAGGGCACCGTATGCGCCCCGCATTTATCCCCGATCAGCAGGCTGTCACACTGGGTGAAATTGCGGGCGTTTTCTGCCGCCCCCAGCACCCGCACCAGACCGCGATAGGTCTGCTGCGCCTGTCCGGCGGAAATGCCTTTGGAAATAATCGTGCTGGAAGTGTTTTTGCCAATATGGATCATCTTGGTCCCGGTATCGGCCTGCTGGAAATTATTGGTGATGGCGACAGAATAAAACTCGCCCACCGAATTGTCCCCCTGCAGGATGCAACTTGGGTATTTCCAGGTTACGGCGGACCCGGTTTCCACCTGGGTCCAGCTGATTTTAGAGTTTCTCCCGCGGCAGGCCCCCCGTTTGGTGACGAAGTTGTAAATGCCGCCCTTGCCCTCCTTGTCGCCGGGATACCAGTTCTGCACCGTGGAATATTTGATTTCCGCATCATCCAGCGCCACCAGTTCCACCACCGCGGCATGCAGCTGGTTTTCGTCCCGCATCGGCGCGGTACACCCCTCCAGATAAGACACGTAAGAGCCTTCATCGGCAATGATCAGCGTGCGTTCGAACTGACCGGTATTGGCTTCGTTGATCCGGAAATAGGTGCTCAGCTCCATAGGGCAACGCACCCCCTTGGGCACATATACAAAGGTGCCGTCACTGAACACCGCACTGTTGAGCGCCGCATAAAAATTATCATGCTGTGGCACCACTGTACCAAGATATTTGCGCATCAGCTCGGGATGTTCCCGCGCGGCTTCCGAAATGGAACAGAAAATCACCCCGGCCTCTTTCAGCTTTTCACGGAAGGTGGTGGCCACAGACACGCTGTCAAATACCACATCCACCGCGACACCGGCGAGAACCTCCTGTTCCTGCAGGGAAATGCCTAGTTTTTCATAGGTCCGGCGCAGTTCCGGATCTACTTCGTCCAGGCTTTTCGGCCGATCCTTCATGGATTTGGGGGCGCTGTAATAATAAATATCCTGAAAATCAATTTCCGGATAGTCGACCATCGCCCATTGCGGCAGTTCCATTTTCCGCCATTTTTCATAGGCTTTCAGCCGCCATTCCAGCAACCATTCCGGTTCCTGTTTTTTGGCGGAAATAAAGCGGATAACGTCTTCGTTCAGACCTTTTTCGGCCTTTTCCGATTCAATCTCCGTGATAAATCCGTATTTATATTCGCCGGTGACTTCTTCCACAGCCTGCCGGGCTTCTTCCGTCGCCGCCATTCACGACTCCTGTTGACTTAGGTTGTACTGTTGCCAGGAAGCGCTTCTTCCTGACGTTTTCCAGATTCGGTTGCGGTGTCAGGATCCAGGGTCTCTGGGCCCAGAAAATCGGGAACCGGCGCCACCATCTCCGACAGCGCCACGCTGTTCAGAGCCGCTTTTACCGCCGCATTGATCCGGCTCCATTTGCTGCGGGTACAGCAATTGCTCTGGTAATCACAGTCAGAATGCACTTCATCCAGGCAATTGGTGAGCTGTACCGGCCCGTCCACAGCTTCAATAATGTCCGCAATCGTAATTTCGTCCGCCTGACCGTTCAGACTAAAACCGCCATTCAGCCCCCTGTGGGACGTCAGCAGTTTGGCTTTGACCAGCATGCCCAGAATCTTGCTGACCGTCGGTGCCGGAATCCCCGTCTCACCGGAAATTTCTGTCGCCGGATAGATATGGTCCGGCCGCAGTGCAATATGGCTCATCAGCACCACGGCATAATCGGCCAGGTTTGATAATCTGATCATCCGATTCACCCTGTTCAGCCGGGCCCGGGCAAAAATTTGGTCTTTTTCCCGACAGGGACCTGCGACTGCGTTCTTCAATCATCCCGGATCGGCCCTGATCCCCGCCACTCCGGTATCTTTTAGATGGCGATAATCAGGGCAAATGTCAATGAAAATCAGACCAAATTGGTCTTTTTTTGAAAACGGCCAGGGTTTATTGAAATTTCAAGGGCTTATCCGGTGGATTTTGTAAATAAATATTTCAAAAATCCTCATTTTGGGACAGCCGGGCACAAATGTCATCCAGCTGTTCCAGGGTCTTGTAGCGGATTCTCACCTCACCGCCTTTGTTTTCCTGAAAACTGATGCCGACCTTAAGCCCGAGGGCGGCGGAAAGCTCCTGCTCCAGGGCCACCGTATCCGCGTCCCGCTGAGGGGCGGAAGCCGGGGAAGCCGTCTTTTCCGGTTCTGTCGAAGCGGTTTTGGCCTGCCGCGCGATCTGTTCCGCCTGGCGCACACTCAGGCCTTCATCAATAATGCGCCGGGCAAGTTTTTCCGGATGTTCGGCCGTAATCAGGGCCCGGGCATGCCCCATGGTCAGCTGACCATCCGCCAGCATGTCCTGCACGGTTTCCGGTAGGCTTAACAACCGCAAGATGTTGGCGATATGGCTGCGGCTTTTCCCAACAATCCGCCCGAGTTGCTCTTGGGTATGATGAAATTCATCCATCAACCGTTGATACCCCATCGCCTCTTCAATGGGACTCAGATCATGACGCTGAATATTTTCAATTATGGCGATTTCCAGCGCCTCGCCGTCGGAGAGATCACGAATGATTACCGGCACGTCATGCAGGCCCGCCGCCTGTGCAGCCCGCCAGCGCCGTTCCCCGGCAATAATCTCATAATCCTCTTCCCCTCTGGCGCGCACCAGAATAGGCTGCAAAATGCCTTTTTCCTTGATGGATTCCACCAGGTCCCGGGCTTTTTCCTCATCAAAAAGTTTACGCGGCTGATAGGGATTGGGCCGCAGAAACTCAATCGGCAGTTGCCGGTCTGGACGGAGCGCCGGCTCTCCATCGAGGGTGGAATATTCCCGATCCGTCGAGCCCAACAGGGCCGACAACCCCTTTCCGAGACCTTTGGTTTTGGCTTTTTCTTTTGTTGTCATAATACGGATCTTTATGTTTAACGGTTTGTTTTATAACGGTTTACACAGAATCCGGCTACGTTGTCCGCCGCCCGCTATTTCAGGCGGCACGACTCTTCCGCTCCCGCCGCAATAACTCTGACGCCAGCCGGATATAGGCCTGGCTGCCGGTACATTTATGATCATACAGCAGCGCTGGTTTGCCATGAGAGGGGGCTTCAGAAATGCGCACATTCCGCGGAATGACCGTATGGAAAACCTTGTCCCCCAGATAATTACGCACATCCGTGGCCACCTGGCCGGACAAATTGTTCCGGCCATCAAACATAGTCAGCAAGATTCCTTCGATTTCCAGGCCCGGATTAAACTTTGCCTGAACAGTTTCAATGGTCCTGAGCAGCAGACTCAAGCCTTCCAGCGCAAAAAACTCACATTGCAGCGGCACAATCACCGATTTTGCCGCCGCCAGCGCATTCAGGGTCAGCAGATTCAGCGAGGGTGGACAGTCAATCAGTACATATTCAAACTGCATCATCACCGGATCGCGCAGGGCCCGGCGCAGCCGGTAGGTGCGTTGGGGTTCAGTGACCAGTTCCACCTCCGCCCCGGTCAGATCAATGGTGGAGGGCACCAGCGCAAGCCGGGGAATTTCGGTCGCCACAATGGCCTCGGACAAAGGGCTTTCACCCATGATAACCTGGTAGCTGGTCTGGTCTCGATCTCCCCGTTCCCGCCCCAGCCCAGTGCTGGCATTGCCTTGCGGATCCAGATCCACCACCAGCGTCTTTTTTCCCGCCGCCGCCAGCGCCGTGGCCAGATTGATGGCCGTTGTGGTTTTGCCCACGCCGCCTTTCTGATTGGCGATGGCAATGATTAGCGGCGCCCGGTTTTCCGGCGTTTTCGAGCCTGTGGATAACTTTGTGGACATTCGTGTGGTTCCCCTCGGTGATACTCAGTCCAAAGTCCTTATTTTCCCTAGTTTCAGGATCATAGCCGATTCTTCTGTCCGGCTTGTGTATTTTTTCAGTGAAAACCGCCAGTTTTTTTGGGCTTGCTTGAGTTCCGCCTCAGCGCTTTGCCCCTTGGGAAACAGGCAAATGGTTTGCGGCGTGACGAATGGCACCACCCAATGCAACAGTCGGTCCAGAGGCGCCAGCGCTCGCGAGGTGACATAGTCCACCGCAAATGGCGGCAGGTCCTCGATACGACTTTGATGCACCTCGGCCCGGGCCCCGGTTTCCCGGATCACCTGGCGCAGGAAAGCACATTTTTTGCTGTTGCTTTCCACAAGATGCACCGATCCGCGCCCCAATATCGAAAGTACCAGACCCGGGAAGCCGGCGCCACTGCCAATATCAAGAATTTTCAGATCTCCCGCCCTATCGGGGATCAGGGCCGCCAGCTGGGCGGAATCGTAAAAATGCCGCCACCACATATCCTGAACTGTTTGCGGGCTCACAAGATTGATACTTTTTTGCCATTTTTTAAGCAACGCCGCATAAACCCTCAGCCTGTCGAGGGTTTCACGTGAAACATCACAGGCTCGAAAAAAGTCGTCTGGCGTAAAACTGGACTTTCCCCCTGTCATCTATGCAGATATCCTGTCCTGACGCCGCTTTACATACCGCAACAACGCCGTCAGCGCCGCAGGAGTCACTCCGGAAATACGCCCTGCCGCCCCCAGGGTGGCCGGCCGCGCCCGATCCAGTTTTTCCCGGATTTCATGGGACAACCCCCCGATGCGCATATAGTCCAGATCCGGCGGCAGCAGCAGGTTTTCATCCTTGCGAAATGCCAGAATATCGGCCTCCTGACGCTCCATATACCCACTGTAGAGGGCATCAATTTCCAACTGCTCCCCAATCTCCGCGGGGATCTCCCGCAACTCCGGCCAGATATCTTTCAACCGGTCGAGGGAAATATCCGGATAGGCCAGAAGTGTCATAACCGAACGCGCCACCCCGTCTTGATTGATTTTTAACCCCTGCCGCGCGGCCGCCGTGGGCGTGAGCTTCAGGGATTCCGCCAGATTGCGGAAATGGTCCAGCGCCTGCATTTTCTGGGCAAAAACGGCTCGGCGTTTCGCGCCAATACAACCGATGCCCTGTCCCAGTGGAGTCAGACGCTGGTCCGCATTATCAGCTCTGAGCCGCAGCCGGTATTCAGCGCGCGAGGTGAACATCCGATAGGGTTCGCGCGTGCCCTTGGTCACCAGATCGTCAATCATCACCCCGATATAGGCATCGGCGCGGTCCAGATAAAACGGCTCGCTGCCGCCAGCGCTAAGAGCGGCGTTCAATCCCGCCATAAGCCCCTGGGCCGCGGCCTCTTCATATCCGGTGGTGCCGTTGATTTGGCCGGCAAAATACAGCCCCGCAACTTTTTTGGTTTCCAGCGTGGCATGCAATTCCCGGGGGTCCACAAAATCATATTCGATAGCGTAGCCGGGCTGCAGGATGGTTACCTTTTCCAGTCCCGGAATGCTGCGGATATAGGCCTCCTGCACCGCCACCGGCAAGGAAGTGGAAATCCCGTTGGGATAGACCGTATCGTCATCAAGACCTTCCGGTTCCAGGAAAATCTGATGGGACTCCTTGTCCGCAAAACGCACCACCTTGTCCTCAATGGACGGACAATAGCGCGGCCCGGTCCCTTCGATATGGCCGCTATACATGGCCGAAAGATGAAGATTGTCCCGGATAATGCGGTGGGTCTCCGGGGTGGTGTGGGTGATATGACAGTCAATCTGCGGCACCGTGATTTTTTCGGTGAGAAACGAAAACGGCGTCTGCGGATCATCGCCTTTCTGCACTTCACACACGGACCAGTCAATGGTCGGTCCCCAAAGCCGGGCCGGGGTCCCGGTTTTCAACCGCCCCAGCTCAAACCCCAGAGACATCAGAGTTTGGGACAGCCCCAAGGCTGGCGCATCCCCTACCCGGCCGGCCGGGGTACGCTGATCGCCGATATGGATCATGCCGCGTAAAAATGTTCCTGTAGTCAACACCACGCGACCGGCGTTAATCTCTTCCCCCGCTGCGGTCACCACCCCCTTGATCCGAAGAGGCGCGCCCTCTTTTTCCGCCGGCGCCAGCATCAAGTCCTCCACCGCCGCCGCCCGCACCTCAAGCTGGGGATAATTCAGAATCATCTCCTGCATAGCCTGACGGTACAGCTTCCGGTCGGCTTGAGTCCGTGGGCCACGTACTGCCGGGCCCTTGCGCCGGTTGAGCATACGGAACTGAATCCCCGCCGTATCGGCAACCCGGCCCATCAGCCCGTCCAGCGCATCAATTTCCCGCACCAGATGCCCCTTACCCAAGCCGCCAATCGCCGGATTACAGGACATTTCGCCAATGGTTTCAATCTTATGGGTAAGGAGCAGGGTTCGGGCCCCCAGCCGCGCAGAAGCCGCCGCCGCCTCACAGCCGGCATGGCCGCCGCCAATCACGATCACGTCATACTGACTTTTCACCATAATTTGTCCGCTTATTCCACTGCGCTGTCGCTGCGCGGGAATCTACTGTGTTGACGTTTTACTGTCAAAGAAGAATCCATCAGAAATCCGGTTTTTTCACCGGCCAGTTATACCGGTTCAGAAATGTTCCACGTGAAACATGAAATCTTAAAAAATCATTAACGAGCCGAAAGTGTCCTTATTTTCCGATACAGAATTCCGAAAAGACAACATCCAGAATATCCTCCACATCGACCCGGCCGGTGATTTTTCCGAGGCTGCGGGCTGCAAGACGCAAATCCTCCGCCAGCAGTTCCAACTCCTGATGAGCGCTGTTCAGGTAGCGATCCAGGTGATCCAGGCACTCCTTCAGCGCCAGACGATGACGGGTGCGGGTCAGGCTCGGCGTGTCCGAAAGGTCCATGCGTCGTTCCACCTCTTGCGCCAGGGCTTTCAGAAACCCTTCCAGGCCGGTCTCCTGTTTTGCGGAAACCTGCCACACCCCCAGAGCTCCCCCGGGCGGTACCAAACCGCTCCGTTCCCCAATTGGGGCAAGGTCAACCTTGTTGAGCAAAATCATGCTGTTTTCATCAATCAGCGCCCGGCTGCGGGGGGAGATGTCCGGCCAGTCTGCCGCCTCCAGCATGATGACTTTCAGATCAGCCTCCCGGGCCCGCCGTTCCGCCCGGCGAATGCCTTCCGCTTCAATCACGTCGGCACTTTCGCGAATGCCGGCGGTATCCACCACCGTCACCGGATAACCGGCAATGTCCAGATGCACCTCAAGGATGTCACGGGTGGTGCCGGCAATGTCGGAGACAATGGCCACGTCCCGCCGCGACAGAAAATTCAGCAACGTGGATTTGCCCACATTGGGCGCACCGAGGATGACCACCTGAAGACCATCGCGAATGCGTTCCCCCTTGTGATTATCATCAAGATGGGCGGCAATGCGGGCGCGCAATTGTTCAATTCGCGGCCGTACCTGTGCGGTCACATCCTCGGGAATTTCCTCGTCCGCAAAATCAATATCCGCCTCCAGATAAGCCATGGCGGCAGTGATATCCCGGCGCCAGCCTTCATACAGCGCGGCCAGCCGGCCGTCCATCTGCCGCAACGCCTGGCGACGCTGCGCTTCGGTTTCGGCATTAATCAGATCGGCAAGTCCCTCGATCGCGGTCAAATCCATTTTGCCATGATCAAAGGCCCGACGCGTAAATTCCCCGGGTTCCGCCGGACGCACCCCCGGAATTTTGCCTAACGCTTCCAGAAAACCGGCAATAACCGCCCGGCCGCCATGGATATGGAATTCCGCCACCGCTTCGCCGGTAAAACTGTGGGGCGCCGGAAAATACAACACCAACCCCTGATCCAGACGGTGACCGGTTTGCGGGTCATAAAACCATCTCAAACATGCTTCACGTGGAACAGGAAGATCATGCTTTCGAGTCAGAGTGCGTACCGCTGTCGCGGTTTGTGGCCCAGACAGACGGATCACCGCCACACCGGCCCGGCCTTTGCCACTGGAAAGCGCAAAAATCGTCATCAAATTCCGTTTTCCTATGATTGTTTTCTGGCGCCTGGTTGTCTTCTGGGGCCAGCTGTCCGCTCAGGAGCCACTTTTTTTCGGATCCCCACCAGCGGCCTTCCAGAACATGTTCTGGAATGTTTCCAGCCCCTGCCCGGCCAGCGTCATGCTCGGGGCCAGCCACAGGGAAAACAGTTTGTCCATGTCTTCAGGCGCCAGCCCTTTGGTCATTTTTTCCTGCATGTCCTTTAGGAACGCCTGCTGCAACGGTTCAATGTCCGGCAAGCCCAAAAACTGCCGGGCTTCTTTCGGGGTGCAGTCAATATCGATGCTGATTTTCATGATGCTCTCTGCTGCGTAAAGGGTTCAAATTTTCATGAGCTTATATTTTTTTAAGACAGATTTCAGGGCCAGAGTTCAGCAGAGGCTTGCCGTCTGCCCCGCTCCTCCTGTAGACTCTGTTTAAAGATCTATAAATATCATATACTCTCATATACTCAATGTTGGTCTCCAGGGACAAACATAAATTATTTTTTGCCGCCCCCAAATTCATAAGCCCCGCGTCTTATATATTTTATAGTTTACCCAGAATCCCAGATATAGTTTACCCGGAATCCCAGAGGCAAATGATGTCAAAAAATCTCCTTGCGGGCGAAACCAGCCCCTATCTTCTGCAACACAGGGACAATCCTGTACACTGGATGCCATGGGGGCAAGCGGCCCTTGACCAGGCCCGGGCAGAAAACAAACCCATTCTGTTGTCCGTGGGCTATGCCGCCTGTCACTGGTGCCATGTGATGGCCCATGAAAGTTTTGAAAATGAGGATGTGGCCCGGGTGATGAACGAAAACTTCATCAACATCAAGGTGGACCGAGAAGAACGTCCCGATGTGGATCAGATATACCAGACCGCACTCAGCCTGCTGGGTCAGCAAAACGGGTATCCGCTAACCATGTTTTTAACACCTGACGGTGAACCGTTCTGGGGCGGGACCTATTTCCCACGGGAAAGCCGTTATGGCCTGCCCGGGTTTCCCGATCTTTTGAAAAAAATAGCCGAAATTTTCCATGCCTCCCCTCAGAATGTGGATCAGAACCGCACTGCGCTGATGACCCGGTTGCGTGAACTCAGCGAAAATAATGACGATCCCGCTTTTGGTCCAGCGGTTATCGAGCAGGCCGCGAACAATTACCTGAAACATATGGATCCGGTGCATGGCGGCCTAGGCCGGGCCCCCAAATTCCCCCAGCCCCCCATTCTCACCTTTTTATGGCACAGGTTTCTGCGCACCGGCGAGGGCCGTTACCGCGACACCGTCCTTAACAGTCTGATCCATATCTGTCAGGGCGGCCTTTATGATCATGTGGGTGGCGGTTTTGCCCGTTATTGTGTGGATGAGCGCTGGCTGGTGCCGCATTTTGAAAAAATGTTGTACGACAACGCCCTGCTGATCAGCCTGTTGAGCGACGTCTGGGCGATGGAAAAACTTCCTCTGTTTCGGGACCGCATTTATGAAACGATAGACTGGGTGTTCCGGGAAATGACCTGTGAAGAAGGCGGTTTTGCCGCCGCCCTTGACGCCGACAGCGACGGAGAGGAAGGCAAATATTATGTCTGGCAACACGAAGAACTGGGCGAAATTCTCGACCCGGGCGATCTGGACTTTCTGAAACGCTATTATGACGCCTCGGAGACCGGAAACTGGGAAGGAAAAATTATTCTCAACCGTCTTCATCATCTCTCTCCCCTTTCTGATGAACACGAAAAAACCGCCCGGCAGATCTTGCGCCGATTGCATCAAAGACGACGCTTGCGGATACCGCCCGGCCGGGATGACAAGATTCTTACCGACTGGAACGGGCTAATGATCGAAGCACTGGCCACTGCCGGACGCCTGTTTGAAGAAGCGGACTGGATCCAGGCGGCCGAAAAAGCCTGGCGTTTTATCCATAAGAAAATGATATATCAAAAAGATGGCCAGACCCGACTGTATCACAGCTTCTGTCGGGGCCAGCCGAGCGTGGATGCACTGCTGGAAGATTACGCCAACATCGCGGCTGCCGGTCTGAAACTGTATGAAGTCACCGGAAAACAGATATATCTAACAGATACATTATACAAACTGGATCTTCTTGATCAGTATTATTGGGATCCAAAGTGCGGAGGATATTTTCAGACGGCCAGTGATGCGGAAACCCTGATCCTGCGCAGCAAAGCTGCCTATGATAATGTGGTTCCCGCCGGCAACAATGTGATGATCCGGGTCCTCAGCCTCGCCGCTCTACTCACCGGCAATGAAAAATGGCGCACCAAGACCGAAAGCCTGATCCGGGCCTTTTCCGCCGACGCCTTGAGAAATTTTTATCCTTATGCCTGTCGGTTTGACGCTTATGATTTTCATCTCCAGCCGTTACAGATCGTTCTTGTGGGCAAGGGGGATAAAACCCCGTGGAAACGCGCCGTCCTGGAACAGGTGCCTGCGCAGATGATCCTGCTGGACCTTGAGGAAGCGGCCGGCCTGCCGCCGGGCCATCCGGCAGCAGGCAAGACCTCGGCCCCGCAAAAAATCACCGCGTATCTCTGCGAAGGCCCGCGCTGCTCTGTACCGCTCACCCAGCTTGAAGAGTTTATTGCCCGGCTCCGCCAAGTGCGGCGAGCCCCTTGAACCAGTCTCCTCTAGAGTGAATTGAGCCAACCTATGCACAATTCACTCTAGATCTTCTCCGGAAGTTCATCTTCTTCCAGCGGCGTAATCTTGAAATTCAGATAGCCATAAAGCACGGAAAAGACCGGGCTTAGAATATTGAAAAAACAATACGGTGCATAGGCAAAGGTAGCAATCCCCAGCGTGCCGGCCATAAACGCCCCACAAGTATTCCACGGAATCAGCACCGAAGTCACCGTACCGCTATCCTCCAGCACCCGGCTCAAATTCTTCGCTGCCAGCTTTCGCCGTTTGAATTCCAGCCGGTACATACGGCCAGGCAAAATGATAGAGATATATTGATCCGCCGCCAAAATATTGACTCCGAAACAGGTAATAACGGTCATCAGGATCATGGATCCCGTGGAATGAGCCATGCCCAGCAGGCCCTGCACCAGACGTTTGAGCAGTCCCAGCTTTTCCATCACTGCCCCGAAGGTCACCGCACACATGATCAGCCATACCGTATTCAGCATGCTGCTCATGCCGCCCCGGGTCAGAAGATTATCCAGCTCGGCACTTCCGGTCTCGGCCACATACCCATCAAACAGAGCTTTCCATACCCCTTCCACCAGACGCAGCGAATCGTGAAGATCGGAACTGCCCATAAATTTCAGAACGGTTTCCTGTTGGAAGATGGCCGCAAAAAGCCCTCCAAGAATTGCCACTGTCATCAAGGTGGGAAAAGCGGGATATTTTTTCATCGCCATATAAAACACCACCACCAGAGGCAGAAGCAGATGCGGTCCGAGATTAAAATTCTCTTCCAACAACATCAAACGCGCGGACACGTCGATTTCCGCCGAAGCCCCCGCCCCACCCAGACCAATGATCAGAAATAGCACCAGGGCGATCATAATAGCCGGTCCCGTGGTCCAGACCATATGCTGGATATGGGTGAACAGGTCGATGCCGGTCACCGCTGGCGCCAGATTGGTGGTATCAGACAACGGCGACATTTTATCACCAAAATAGGCCCCGCTGATGATGGCGCCCGCCGTAATTTCCGGCGACAGGCCAAGCCCCGCGGAAATCCCCATCAGACCGATGCCGATAGTGCCCGCAACCGACCAGCTGCTGCCTATGCTCAATGCAGCCAGAGCACACAAAATACACGCCGTCACATAAAAATAACCAGGCGAGATGATTTGCAGCCCGTAATAGATCATGGCCGGAACCGTGCCCGAGAGAATCCAAGTGCCAATCAGCGAACCGACCATCAGCAGGATCAGCAACGCCCCCACCGTGTTGGAAATGCCCAAGGATATGGCCCGTTCCATTTCCCGCCACGTGACCCCGTTTTTCCAGCCGATCAGACAGCTCAATCCCGTCGCCAGCAGCAGGGCAAGCTGATTGGGCCCATAAGATGAATTATCCCCATAGAGGTAAACCGAAAAGGCCAATAGACTGACCAGGAAGATCACCGGAATTATAGCATCTGCCAGACTGGGCACCCGGGCAACTTTTTCCGTCACGATACATATCCCCTTAACATTTTCTGTCATATTTTTATGGTGGCATGACTATAAAAAAGCCAAACACAAAAGTATACGGGAAACTTTTCACAACGGATTGAAGTGGGGCTTTATGGGAATATGATGGAAATAGATAATAAGTGTTCTCTTTCCAAAATCCCTTTCTTTGCAAGCCCATGTCACGGGCCCGTCACGCCACAGACGGCAAGCCTGGATGGCTTCGTCGCTCCCGCATAAGCGGGGAGCCCAGAGTCCACTAAAAAAACCTCCCAAAACCGGCCGGACGTTTTATTTATGCGCTGGATTGCCGCCTTCGCGGCAATGACGAGGAAACGTCATCGCAAACCCCTATCACATATTTTTGAGAGGGGTGTGGCGATCCATCTGCGCCACAGACTATGGCGTGCATCGTCGCGGATGCGCCTTGCAAGCCCCTATCCTTGAAGGATAATTTATTTATGAATGAATTTATTCAGGATCAGTTGTTCATACTGTCGAAAAACTCGTCGTTGTTTTTGGTCTCTTTCAGTTTGCTGAGCAGGAATTCAATGGCGTCCACGGATCCCATGGGCATGAGAATACGCCGCAGCACCCACATTTTCGACAGGGTGCCCTTGTCCATCAGCAGCTCTTCCTTACGGGTGCCGGACTTGGTGACGTCAATCGCCGGGAAGATGCGTTTGTCGCTGACCTTGCGGTCAAGCACGATTTCCGAGTTGCCGGTGCCCTTGAATTCTTCGAAGATCACTTCATCCATACGGCTGCCGGTCTCAATCAGCGAGGTGGCAATAATACTCAATGAGCCGCCTTCCTCAATATTCCGGGCGGCCCCGAAGAACCGTTTCGGACGTTGCAGGGCGTTGGCATCCACGCCGCCGGTCAACACCTTGCCGGACGACGGCACCACCGTATTGTACGCCCGGGCCAGACGGGTAATACTGTCCAAGAGAATGACCACATCCTTTTTATGCTCCACCAGGCGTTTGGCCTTTTCGATCACCATTTCGGCCACTTGCACATGTCGGCTCGCCGGCTCATCAAATGTGGAACTGATGACTTCGCCTTTGACCGAACGCTGCATATCGGTCACTTCCTCCGGGCGCTCATCAATCAGAAGCACAATCAGATACACTTCCGGGTGATTGGCGGTGATGGCGTGAGCAATATTCTGCAGCAACACCGTTTTCCCCGTCCGCGGCGGCGCCACAATCAGACTGCGTTGTCCCTTGCCAATGGGCGCCACCAGGTCGATCACCCGCGAGGACAGATCCTTGGCGGTCGGGTCTTCCATATCCATTTTGAATTTTTCATCGGGATAAAGGGGGGTCAAGCTGTCGAAATGGACCTTGTGGCGGCTGGCTTCGGGATCTTCAAAATTGATCTTGTCCACTTTTAGAAGGGCAAAATAGCGTTCCCCCTCCTTGGGCGCGCGGATCTGCCCTTCCACCGTATCACCAGTGCGCAGGCCGAACCGGCGGATCTGGCTTGGCGAGACATAAATGTCATCCGGCCCCGGCAGATAATTGGCCTCGGGCGAACGCAGAAAACCAAACCCGTCTTGCAACACCTCGATCACCCCGCCGCCGGAAATGGTTTCTCCCTGTTCCGCCATGGCCTTGAGAATGGCAAACATCATATCCTGTTTGCGCATGTTGCTGGCATTTTCAACGCCGAGATCTTCGGCCATGGTCAAAATATCGGCCGGGGGTTTTTTCTTAAGCTCTAACAGATTCATGATGGTATCCAGATGGGTTGAGTCAAATCAAATACAGAATGATGTATACACAAACAGCTTTTCAAGCCTTCGAGAAAGAAAATTATGGAGAGATAATATATGGATGAAATCCGGATTTCGCCGCCTTGTCTGCCCCTAAGGATAGCGCAAAAAACCCGGTTCGTGAAGGCGTTTTCTAGGGCAAGCGGTCTGGCAAGTCAAGGGCAAAAGCCACATCTTGCCCTAAAAAGGGCGTAAAACCACCAGAAACACGATCAGAACCATCAATACTGTCGGTACCTCATTGGCGATACGATAGAACTTTTCGCTGTGCACATTCTCATCTTTCGCAAACTGCCGCCGCCAGCGGCTTAAAAAACCGTGAAAAGTGCTCATCAGGAGGATCAGGGCGAATTTGGCGTGAAACCAGCCTTCGCTCCAGGCATTGGTGCCAAAAGCCAGCGCCAGGCCAAAAATCCAGGCCGCAATCATGGCCGGATTGATGATCAGCCGCAGCAATTTACGTTCCATCACCTTGAACAGTTCGGAACTTTCCGATCCCACGGCCACCTGGGTGTGATAAACATACAGCCGCGGCAAATAAAACATCCCCGCCATCCAGGCAATCACGGAAATGATGTGCAACGCGCGCAACCACTGATAATGATCCTGTAAAAACGCCATCATGATCCTGCCCCTTTCTTTCTTCTTAGCTTTTTGATGGGGTATTCTTTTTCCCGTTCACCAACCCCGCCAGACCGTCAATAAAACGTTCGTGACAATAAAGCGCGGGAATACGGATATACTTCCCAACCCCACACTTTTCCGCCAGCTCCCGATATTCGATGTCCAGCTCCACCAGGGTTTCCGAATGTTCCGAGACAAACGCCACCGGCACCACAATCAGATTTTTGCCGTCCCGCCCGGCCCGCTCAATTTCATCTTCCGTGTTCGGCCCGATCCATTCCAGTGGACCTACCCGGCTCTGATAACAGGTGACAAAATCAAGATCCGCATATTTTTCGCCAAGCTGCGCCACAATCGCTGCACAGGTCTGCTCCACCTGCTGCTGATAGGGATCCCCGGCTTCAATCACCTTTTTCGGCAGGCCGTGCGCGGAAAACAGCACCCTATAGCTGTGCAGGCTTTCCAGTCCTGTCAAAGCGTTCCGGATCAGATCCGCATGGGCGGCAATAAATTTTTCCTCCGTGGGATAGTCACGAATGATACGCACCGGCACCTCCAACCCCGCCTTTTGGGCCTCTCGGGTCCACTCCAAAAGGGATGAACCGGTAGTGGTTACCGAATATTGCGGATAAAGCGGCAACAGGACCACCTCATCCGGGGCATATTGTTTCACTTCTGTAACAGTCTGGGCCGACAGGGGATGCCAGTAACGCATGGCGATAAAACATTTATACCTGCCCTCACCCCTCTCATTGAGCCGCTTTTCCAGCGCCGCGGCCTGATCACGGGTCTGCGCCAACAGCGGCGAACGGTTCCCGATCTGACGGTAAATGTCACGGGCGATGGGAGCCCGGCGCGAGGAAATCAGTTTCGCCACCAGCCAGCGCAACGGATTGGGCAGCATGATGATGGCCGGATCATAAAACAGGTTAAACAGAAACGGTTTTATCGCCTCCAGACTATCCGGTCCGCCAAGATTAAATAACACCACTGCCGTTTTTGTCTTCTGTGCCATTGGCTGCCTCACCCGTAATTCCTGATGATCTCTGCGACGCGGGCCACATGTTCCGGCGGCGTTTGCGGGACAATGCCGTGTCCGAGATTAAAAATATGCGGTCCGTGGCGAAACGCATCCAGAATATCCTTAACCGCCTGATCCAGCGCCGGCCCGCCGCTGACCAGCAGTAACGGGTCAAGATTGCCCTGAACCGGACACAGGCTTTGCACTTGCTCACGCGCCCAATCCAGCGGCAGGCTGGTATCCAGGCTTACGGCTGAGACCCCGGTCTTGCGTACATAATCCGGATATCGCGGCCCCGCCCCCCGTGGAAAACCGATCACCGGAACCTGCGGATAAACCGCCCTGATTTTGTCGATGAGACGCTTGGTGGGCTCGATACACCATTTGCGGAATTCTTCGGGGGGCAGATTACCGGCCCAGGTATCAAAAATCTGCAAAACCTCGGCCCCGGCCTTCACCTGCCGGATCAGATAGTCCGCGGTGGCCGTTACAAGAAGATCCATCAGCGCCCGGAATGCGGCCTCGTCACGATAGGCCCAGAGCCGCGCGGCCGCCTGGTCTGCCGACCCCTGCCCGCCCACCATATAGGTGGCCACGGTCCAGGGGGCGCCGGCAAAACCGATCAGCGCCGTTTTTGGCGGAATCTCCCGGCTCAGGCGGCTGACGGTCTCATAAACCGGCGCCAAATGGTCATGAAACCGGTTCATAGACAGTCGGGACAGTTTTTCCGATGTATCCACGGGATCCAGAACCGGTCCTCGACCTTTGATAAAGTCGACCTTCTGGCCCAGCGCATGGGGAACCACCAGAATATCCGAAAACAGGATGGCAGCATCCATCTGATAGCGTCTTAAGGGTTGCAGCGTGACCTCTACGGCAAAGTCGGGGGTGTAACACAGGTCAAGAAAAGATCCGGCCTCGCCCCGGGTGGCCATATATTCGGGAAGGTAGCGTCCGGCTTGACGCATGAACCAGAACGGGGGACGGTCGGTTTTCTGTCCAGTAACGGCCTGAATAAAACGTTTTGTTTTGGTCATAAAAGTCTCGGTTTCGTGGTTGGGCCTGAAATGTGGCTTGAAGGAAATACTCTGTCCTGAAAAGAAATCCAAAGAAATTCCTACTATTAATTTATTTATAAATAAAGGGAGTAGTTGTGGTTTGATCCTGTGGATAAAGGGGATAAAACCTTATCCACATAGATATTAACAAAAGCAGGGATAGGGGGAGGTTTTTCTTAGTTTTGGGCCAGTATTCGGAAAAAAGATGGGATAAGTCCGGAAAAGCTGGCCATTAAATCATGGGGATAATGGGGATAACTTGTGGCTTGACAGCAACGGACAAAAATATTCGTGATTCCCACAAAAGATCTTTTCACTTATCCTCAACGGGATTATTCATGAAGGAAAAATGAATTGCCGGTATAGAATCCGGGATTGGTTGAAAATGACCCACTTATCCCCATTATTCATATAAAGCATTCTGTATCAGCAAGACCCGGAACCCAAAAA